>CALMJI010000001.1 GCA_937864235.1 uncultured bacterium
GTCGAGAAGTTGGTGAAATAGGAATTACGTAGGGGCGTCACGCCCGAGGCGGATGTACTCAACATTTCAGTCGCCTGTTTTTGGTACTAAAATTCCCCTCTTGAGGGGTGCCCATAGGGTGGGTTGGATGCATTTTGTCCCTCTTTGGAGAGGGGGAACCGCTTGCGGTGGGTGTGGATAGAATTTACAATTCAAAATCTATAATTTATAACTACAGATCAACTATTCCACCCCGTCCACTCCTAAACAAAAGTATAGGAGTGACCACCCCTCAAGAGGGGAATTTAGCTCAACCAAATTCAAGTATATTACCAACAAACGAAAAAGGCACTGATCTCATAGACCAGCGCCAAAATAAATGAATTGTAGAGGGACGGATCCCTCAGAATCGGGAGCGGCAGGATTTGAACCTGCGACCTCTGGATACTCAAAACCTATGATGGGAACATAAATTTTGAGTATCCAGCGCGCTACCAAGCTGCGCTACGCCCCGATGAAACGATGGAGAAGGGATTCGAACCCCTGACTTCCTGCTTGTCATGCAGGCACTCTACCTCTGAGTTACTCCACCGTGAACCATGTACAATTATACTTATTTTTATAAATTTGTCAAGAGTTGGGGGGATAATTACACTTTATTAAAAGAAAAACTCCCTAACCGTAAACGGCCGGGAGGAGAAGAAAATGATTTTGAGCTATTTGGGAAGTAATTTATTTACATCATCAATAAGTTCAATTGGAAACTTTATTGTATGCAGTGGACATTCTCTATAACTCCCATTATTATAATCCCTCAGAAGAGTATCAAGTATTGATTTATCATCAATAATAATGTCATATATCTTTATCCAAATTTGAGCTTCATCTTCAGTTTCAGATATACCTTGTCTTGCTTGGGCTTCCGTCAGCACCAAATCCCAGCGTTCAGCTGAGATTCGAATCTCTAAAAGTTTTGGGGTTGGCATAACACCACCTCTGAGTTTAGAACACATACTTTATACACCATAATCTTAATATATGCAAGTATATGAGGTATGAATTTGCACTTGTATTTCGTAGGGGAGACCTTTCAGTCTCCTGTGTTTGGTACTAAAATTCCCCTCTTGAGGGGTGCCCATAGGGCGGGGTGGATGCATTTTGTCCCTCTTTGGAGAGGGGGAACCGCTTGCGGTGGGTGTGGACAGAATTTACAATTCAAAATCTATAATGTATAACTACAGATCAATTATTCCACACCGTCCACTCCTAAACAAAATTATAGGAGTGACCACCCCTCAAGAGGGGAATTTAGCTAAGTTTTTATTTTCGCCGCAGGTAAGTCAAGGGAGACAATAAACCTCAAACCTACTTTTCGTTTCCAAAGGAGTACAATCTATACCCCCACACCCAATACCCCACTCCAGCTACTACCAGCCACCAGAGTCCAAGCCAAGCTGAGATACCAATCCAAAAGCTCAAGCTCCAGAGTCCAGAAAGACTAATCCAGTAGCTAATATTATTATCTATCTTTTTATGATGTGGGAATAGCAGATAGAATCCAGCAAAGGCTATAATACTGGTCACCATCCAACCAAAGAAATTCATCAATGGCACTCCATAATACCAACCCTGTATTTTCCAAACCCAAAATCCTAAAGCTGTGGCTCCAGGATCAAGAATCAAATCAAAAGCCGTCATCAAAACGGCGCCAATTATAATCTTGAGCCACACTTTCTTGATTTGAAACCTACTTACCAACACCAAACTAAAGAAAAAAATTGGCACCCAAGATAAACTCACTGTCCAAGGTACTAACCCGAAGACTTTAAGATTGCCAAGCACCTCACCATATACAAAACTACTATATGGCCAACCCGTAGCAATAGCAAAGGATTCTATCAAAAGTGGATAGCTAAATATGATTAGTATTTTCCACCAATCTTGTCTCCAATTACACCATTTTGAGAGTCCATAAAATATAGGTAAGGCAATCAAAACATTGGTCAATTGCGAGATAGCTTGAAATATCCAGAAAGGAAAAGGTAAGGCTGTTGGCCTCAAGCTAAAATAGACCACAAAAAACCCACTCAAAATCAAGATAATGGCTGGGATAATTAGCAATAATTTTTTCTGCATATATGATATACTTAGATTATATAATTATATCACAATGAGTATTGCTAAACTATTACGAATTTCTAGACCCCGATTTTGGATTTATCTCTTGGGACCTTATTTAATTGGTAGTATTCTTGCCTTTGAGCCGATGCAAATTATCTGGCAATGGCAATTTTGGCTTGGATTTGTATATTTTACCCTACCGGCTAATCTTTTGATTTATGGAGTCAATGATATTTTTGATTATGAAACAGATAAACTTAATCCCAAAAAACAAAATTATGAAGCTCTAGTCACTCCGGCTGAGCATACTTCACTTTGGACTGTAATTTTGCTCACTAATATTCCTTTTATTCTAGCTCTATATTGGCTAAACCCCTTGACTTTATTCGGGTGGCTGGGGTTTATAATATTGGGAGTGCAATATTCAGCTTGGCCAATTCGGGCTAAGGCTAAGCCATTCTTGGATTCTATTTTTAATATTCTATATATTTTCCCTGGAGTGATTGGATACACTCTCTTGGCAAGTAAATTTAATCTAGACTGGAAATTATTATTAAGTTCTGGTTTATGGACTATGGCTATGCATACTTATTCAGCTATCCCAGATATTGAAGCTGATAGGGCGAGCCACACCCCCACTATTGCAACTGTACTGGGAGCTAAGCTGACCTTAGTGTATTGTTTTATCTACTATACTCTAGCTGGAATTTTGTTAGCTCAATTTAGCACCCCGCTTGGGATTATGATTGCTATTGTATATGGATTTATGATTGGCTTTAGTTGGTCTCACAATACTGCTAAAATATTCAGATTATATACCTATTTTCCAGTCTTAAACACAATAATTGGCCTGATTTTATTCTGGAGCATTGTGATTTGGTATAGGTAATTTGTCAAAAGACTTGACAAATTTTAAGAAATGTGGTATATATATTAAGCATTGAGTTTAAAGATCACACACCTAGATAGAACATTACCTCAATGTTCATCAAATGGTCTTCCTAAACCAATACACAACCAAGCCACCTTATAATAATTTCAAGCCACCTTAAATTCCCCCCCCCGGCTAAGGCCGGGGTCTTTTTTTTGCCAAATTATATTATATTATAAATCTCTCATATGGCTTTTGTCCCCGCTATACATTGTTTGGGAGGTGGCCGATCTTTGTTCTAAAAATTCCCCTCTCCTCTCAATGGACTGTCTTGTTTTATTTTGGCTATTCTTTTATAGACCATCTCTGCACTAATAAGTTGGATTGGTACTCCAATTCCTGGATTGGTTCCTGCTCCGACATAATATAAATTTTTGACTTTTTTGGAATAATTATTGGGTCTGAAGATTGCAGTTTGGTTAATAGTATGAGCAAGCCCGAGAGCCGTCCCCTGATAGGCATTATAGTCTTGTTTGAAATCTTTGACACTATATAATCTTTTATAGATAATTCTATTTTGTAAATCTGGGATATTCATCTCTTCTTGCATAATAGTGAGTACTTTGTCAGCATAGGCTTCTAATTGCTCCTCGGTATACTCTAATCCAGAGGCAATTGGTACTAATACAAATAAATTCTCATCCTCAGCTGGGGCGACATTTAGGTCGGTCTTGGATGGAGCACAGACATATAGAGAAGGATCTTCCGGCCACATCGGATCATCAAAAATTTGCTTAAAATTCTTCCTCCAATCCTGAGAGAATAATAGATTGTGGTGTACCAAACTATCTACTTTACCTTTGACCCCAAGATACATAATCAGGGCTGAAGGAGCTAGCACTTTTTTATCCCAATATTTCTCATCATATTGTCGATGCTGAGCTGGGAGTAGATTTAATTCGGTATGAGTCATATCGGCATTGGATACCACAATATCTGCATTCACAATCTCTCGTGACTCAAGCTCTACACCAACAGCCTTACCATTTTCCACAATAATTTGTCTCACTCCATTGCCACTGACCAAATTTACTCCGTTTTTCTTAGCAATTTTGACTAAAGCCTCAGTAATTGTATACATACCACCTTGCGGATAAAAAACTCCCATATTAAAGTCAATATGATTCATAATACTGTATAGAGCTGGGGTATTATAGGGGGAGCTACCCAGGAAAACTAGCGGATATTGGAGAATTTTTTTGACTAAGTCATTTTTGAAATATTTACTCACATAAGCATCCATATCACTGAAGACAGATAATTTGGAGCCTTCTATCATAGTTCTGAAATTTATAAAATCAAAGATAGAGTCATAATTCTTATACATAAATCCATCTTTGGCAATCTCATATTGCTGGCGAGCTTTGTCTAAATATTCCCTAAGTCTGTCTCCTGCTCCGGGTTCTAAATCTTCTAAAACTGGGATATCTCGCTCTAGATCGGAGAACATATCGATAATTTTGTTATCATCTTTGAAAAATATCCGATAAGATGGCTTCAAGCGAATCAAATCCAAGTGATCCTCCACCTTCTCCCCCATAAATTCAAAAAAGTTCTCAAATACATCCGGCATTAGATACCAAGACGGCCCCATATCAAACCGAAATCCCTCAGCCTCAAAGATATTAGCTCGCCCTCCTAGATTAGAGTTTTTTTCATATAGGCTCACTTCATAACCTTTTTTGGCCAAGATACAAGCAGTAGCGAGTCCCCCAATTCCTCCACCAATAATGATGACTTTTTGCATATTATTAATAATTTAACTAATTCTACTTATATTATAACATAAATTTAAAGGTAAGAGTATGTTATAATAGTTATAGTTTACTCTGTAAATTACCATGGCTAACTGGCAACTTTTGTTACTCTGGGCTATAGTAGTTTTTGGATTTGCTATTATAAGCTTTATATTTCACCTAAAGACCCCTGAGAAAAAAAGAAGTAAAGGAATAATTCACCCATTTAGTTTTATGCTCTTGGTAGCTATGGCGGTACTATTTAAAGCTTATATACTTTATTTATTTGATATATAATCAATCACCCAAGCCTCGTGTTAAGCACTCACGAGGCTAATTTTTTGGTAAAATAAAAAGCTGAGCTCTGTGGGTGAGCCCAGCTACGGAGAAATAAGATTTAAAGTGTTGATAAAAAATTAAACCCTTCTCATTGAAAATTTGGCATCCGGGAAGTTATTCTTGAGCCAGTTTATCATTCTGCCGATGAAAGGAGATCTTGTAGGGAATGTACGATCTGGAGTTGGAGGCCATGGCGTCAACTCAAAACCGTTACCCGTAGCAGCAGGTGAAACTACCCAATAGGTAGGGCGTCCATTATCAACGATTGTCACACTCATTGCAATTGCCATCTTACTAAAAGAACCGGGTTGAGACAATTTGCCCGGCAGACTATAGACTAATACGAAAACTACTCTACACTCTATCAGGCAATTGTAAAATGAATTATATCATATATTGCCTTTTCTGTCAATTCTATATATCATAAATTTATTTGCACTTTTTTTTGAGATATGGTATAAAGATTGAGTTCTGATTGGAGTGTTACTTTGTCAAATCAAGATCGTAGGGAAACCTTAATTCCCAACTTCCTGCCTCAACAACTAAATACTTGGGGTCTTTCTACACAAGATCCTAATCATAAAGAGAACTTATCTTCTCTTAAAAATACAAACAAAAAAGCCATCGAAGCTGCTCACCAAGATCACTTTTGGTTTGGGTAATACTGCACTCCCCCTGACTAACTTCTAGCTCGGGGGCTTTTTCTTTAAAAAATAATCTACAAATAATTAATTATTGGCCATTGGGGCTACTTCTGTAGAGTTATCGGATGACATAATATTGCTATCTGTATTGGGCATAATATCTACAGGAGAGGCTTGAGTATTATTAACTATGGTATTGTTAGTGCTTTCAAATTCTAAATTTGAAAATTGACCATAGAATGTCAATGAAACTGATGCTACGGTAAAGATAATAAGTAAATAGGCAATTGGGTTACTAATTTTAGTTTGGAATATTTTCATATTGATGATTTAATATATTAATATTTTACATTTAATATGGTATCACATATTGTATTCATGGTCAAAATTAAATATTAATGCTATAATCATATTAGGTAATTACAATACATGGTTAGAAAATTCATACAAAAACAATATAATAGCTCCCTATTTAGAGGGGGGTTAATTGTATTTATAGGCTCTTTTGGAGTAGGGGCTTTGAATTATGTATTTAATATTATAGTAGCTAGAATTCTAGATAAAGATCAATTAGGAGCTTTTGCTAGTTTATTTTCTATTTTGAGTATTTTGATTATTATCGGAGGAGGCTTGAGCTTGGTGATTATAAAATTCTCAGCTATATTATATGCCAAAAAAGACTATCCAGCTCTTGCGTCTTTTATCCGACTATTATTCTATTATCTTGGCATACTATCTCTAGGTCTCATAATAATTTTTGGGCTAGTCAGTCCTTTTATTTATGAATTTTTAAAATTAGAGTCTTTTGGACCTTTAGTTATATTAGCTTTGGCTATTGCTTTGGCTTTAATTGGAGCTATCGGTGGCAGTGTCTTGAGAGGTATTCAGCATTTTACTCAATCATCAACCTCTAGTCTATTTGGAGCTATTATGAAAATCGTGGCTTTGATTGTATTTACTTTACCATTTTGGCCGATGTCGGCCGTCACTGGGGCTATGTTATCTGTACCTATTTCGGCAATTATGATGATAAGTTTGGATTTATTTTTCCTGAGGGGCATATTAGCTCAATATAATCCTAAACTCAAGCAACTCCCCCATTTTAAATGGAAAGATATTCTAGTTTATAGCATTCCTGCGACCATAGCTGTATTAGGAATTACTATGTTAAATTCAGTAGATGTGATTCTAGCTCGTAATTATTTATCTCCCGAGGCCTCTGGAGATTATGCGGCTTTGGCTACTTTGGGTAAAATCATATTCTTTGCTACTTCAGCTATTCCTATGGCTATGTTCCCTATTGTCTCAGCTCGACACGCTGCCAATGAGCCCCATCGCAAGATGTTATTCGCCTCTTTAGGATCTGTGGCTATAATGAGTTTGGTGGCTTTTGGATTTTATCAGTTTTTCCCAGAATTGATTATAAAGTTAATTGGAGAAAAATTCCTTACCATCGCTCCATTCTTAGGACAATTTGCTCTGATTATGGGGATGTATTCTCTAGTCAATGTAGTGGTTAATTATTATCTATCTATTCAAAAATATACATTGAGTGTACTCCCTTTATTAGCTAGCCTAGCTTTGATTGCAATGTTAGCCTATAAACCAACTTCAATTGAACAAATTATCAATACAGTTTTCTGGAATATGACTGGATTATTTGTAATTACGATTATTATGGGATTTTATCAAAGTTGGAGTAAGAAAAAACAAAATTTGAAAAATTAAATTTTTTGTGATATATTGAGTTTACATTTTATGCTCTTTTTGGAGGCACTACTATGATTTTAAGGCCATTGTCTGGAATTAATGTGTCTGAATTTACAATAAAATTAGTAGTTATAATTATAAGAAATCATAATGGACATATAACTAAAAGACAATTAATAGAGTTTTTTAGACGAACGATATACTTTCATGGATGCTATGAACTAAGGAGTTACTATAACACCTGTTTAATGTTAATGACCATTCATATTCCTGAAGAGACAATTCTGTCTCTAGACGAAAACAACAATATCATCGCAATCTAAACCCGGACGGAGCAATCTGTCCGGGTCTTAAACTATAAAGAAAAACACCACCTTCAGCGAGAAGTGGTGTATTGAGTTAAATTCCCCTCTTGAGGGGTGGCAGGCTTGCCTGACGGGGTGGAACAGCACTTAAACTTATAAATACCATAAAAATACTCCACCCCGCCCTGCGGGCACCCCTCAAGAGGGGAATTTTAGTACCAAATACAGTCTACTGAAAGGTCGCCCCTACGAAGAATTACGACCTTTCCACCCTTTCTCTGGGATTATTATCTCTACTAGACTCCACTGATATATAAAATATCAATCCAACTACTGCCAAAAAAAGTCCTACAAACCCGATAATAACCTTTATAATTGAATATTTATTTTCAGGATTAGCCATAAAACCTCCAAAGCAAGGGATATATTTTTTATACCATAGTTTATTCAGATTTACAAATTTGAAATAAAAAAATAGCAGTACACGGTACTGCTTGGGGGATGAGAAAGAGTTATGACTTTCTTGATATTATATCTGTCCTTAATTTCATAAGTTTTTTTAACCTATTTTCAAAATGGCGTAATTGATGATGAAGAAAACTTCTCTTCTTTGTCTTTAATTTTTTTACTCTTGCTTTTAACTGTATTATAGCTAAATGCAGATTAAATATTGCATCATTTAAAAAGCGATAATCTGAATTTTGATTTTCCACTATTGTTCCAATCATAGGCAAAAATAATATTATCATAACTAAAATTTTTGTCAATAGTATATATGAAAACCCCCCGCAGTTCGCCTACGGGGGTTGTTTTTATTCCTGACATTTGGGATTGAAGTTAATATACAGCTCACACCCTGATGGAGGAAGATATACTGTTACAGCACTTACCAATGTAAATATTATAATATGTAAAACCCTAGTTCTTTTTCTAGTTGGCATAAAAATTTGTATAAACCTTAATATTATTAACATATTTTGATATTTTTGTACAGCTTTTTATTTGACAAAAGCTAACATTTTAGGTATTGTAGTTTGGTCTTTATGGGTCTTTTATATGAACACTTTAGAAATAAAAATAAATAGTTTTTTAACAAGTCTAAATAATGTTTTAGATAATTTAGATGAATTAGATGCAGAAGATTTAGATAATAAAATTAACAATTTACAAAATATCATACAGGAATTGAGAGAAAAATATACAGAGCAAGATGAGATTAACAAAATAAATCAGTTAGATGAAAAATTAAATACCTTACTGAGTATTTTGAATCAATACTAACCCCACCCCCGACTTTTGGAGGTGGGGTTATAAATTTTATATCAAAGGACAAAAAGCCTCAGTTACGAAAGATCATATTGCATTTTCTTATAGAGCAGACCTTTCAGTCGCCTGTTTATATATATTTGAATAATTAAAACTGTACTGAGATAAATTCCCCTCTTGAGGGGTGGCAGGCTTGCCTGACGGGGTGGAACAACCCTTAAACTTATAAATACCAAATACTCCACCCCAGCCTTGCAGGCTTCCCCCTCCAAAGGGGGACAAAAAATTACAGCGGGCGACCAAAAGGTCAATCATACAAATAAATATAACACTTTTATATAGCATATAATCAAACTTTTAAGCCATTTTATAATTATTATTTCAAAAACCCTTGACAAATTTAAGAAAATATGATATATTCTTTTCAAGCTTCAGCTAAGCAGAAATGTCTTTTTTTCTTATCATCTTATCAGATTGTATCTGAAAGATAATAACTGAGACCACTCTGCTTAGCTGATGCCCATACAAGGCGTGGTAGACATCGCATGTCTCCCGCCACTCACCACGGAGAAACCCATGCCCCGTTCACCCCCCTAGATTTTTAGCCCCCGAGACGAAAGCTTGGGGGCATATTTTTATATATACCACCCCACCCTGCGGGCACCCCTCTTGAGGGGAATTTAGCTCAATTCACCATCCTACCTATACTCCTTATGTCTCTCTAAATACTCTACTAATCTCTTGGCTGTATATTGGCTGGGGTCTAGGACTTGAGGGGTTTGGAATATATATTGAATGTGTCTTGATACATAGCCATAGTGAGTGCAGGCGAGTATGATATAATCGGGTTTAGTTTTAATTTGTTGGGACAGATTCTGCAATATTTTGATTGACTGGGTATATTCTATATCTTGATTATATACATCTTTCTCTATACTATCTGCTAAATTAGGACAAGCCAGATAATCTAAGTTATAGTTAAACTGGTCTAAATATTCTTGATAAAATCCTGTCTGTATAGTAGCTTGAGTGGCTAAAAGCAAGCCTTTTTGAGACTTGAGCTGACTAAATTCATCTAAATATTCTCTCAATGGCACAGTCACTCCTAATACTTGTTTGGTTGGATAATTTTGTGTTAGCCAATTTGATTGTATATATCTAATGGTGCTCACTGAGGCGGTATTGCAGGCTAATACTACTAGATTACAGCTTTGTTGGAATAGTTTTTCTACTCCTGCTATGACTATATTTCTGATTTGCTCTTGAGTTTTATCTCCCAAGGGCAGAGCCTCTCTGTCCTGATAACAGATATAAGGTATGTCTGAAATTTGTCCAAACATATCGGCAATTCGCTGCCCTCCAAGTCCAGTATCATAAAATCCTATCATAAATTTTGTAATATATTTTGCATTATTTTTTCAGCCTTTATGCTATTGGGCTCAGGGTGAAATTCTAATTCTGTATCATCTATTTGAATTCTATTATAGGAATTAGATTGTATGCTATTGGATTTGATTTTTTGTCTTTGAATTAATTTGGCTAACTTATTCCAAATATCTATTGAAAAATGATTAAAAAACCATTCTAGCCAAATCTTGATTGGATATGGTTTGAGCTGACTTAGTGTCGTATATTCTCTGGGACTTGCCTGAGAGAGATAATCTTTTCGCCAAGGGTTAGCTTGCCAAAATTGTTGTAATAACTCTTGAGAGTTAGCTCCAATAGCTATATAATCTGAATATAGCTGTGAGGCATAGAGAGTATGATCTAATCTTGTTAAATTATTAGCGGTGATATAATGATTCAGGCAAAATCTATTTTCCTCTAGCTCTCCGGCTCGTCTAATACCTAAAATTTGGGTAATTATAGTTAACCAAAATCTAGCAAACCACATCCGATTAGGGTCTGTGACTATGAATATATCTATATCACTACTTTTTTTAGCGTTTCCTGTACTAAAACTGGAGGATCCTGCTAAAAATATACCCTTAATATATGGAATACTAATCAGTAGTCTGGCATATTTGAGCACTCGCCTATATCTTCTGATGCTCTCACGCCCTTTTTCCTGTCTTAGAGATAAGAGTTGCTCAAAGTCCTCTTCTATACCATATAGCCCCTGATGAGCTCTAATTTGAGGTATTTTGGCAATTTCTGAGGCTATCTCTGACAGACTATAATTACTACCAATCTGATATCTATGTATTTCCTCTAGAGTAAATAGTCTCTTTTGGGAATAGGCATAGGCCAAGGTATATAATAAAGGATTCATTTTGAGTAATATTATCTTACAAAAGTGGCTTAAGGTATTGTCCTGTATGACTTTTTGCATTATTAGCGATTTGCTTTGGAGTTCCTTCAGCTACAACAGTTCCTCCTTTAGCTCCTCCTTCGGGTCCAATATCTATAATATGATCTGAACTCTTAATAATGTCTAGATTATGTTCAATTATTAAAATTGTATTACCTTTATCTGCTAATTGATTCAAAACTCTTAATAATTTGGCTACATCCTCAAAATGCAGTCCCGTAGTCGGCTCATCTAAAATATACAAAGTCTTACCTGTAGCTCGCTTGGATAATTCAGTAGCTAATTTGATTCTCTGAGCTTCTCCTCCTGATAAATGCGGAGCTGGTTGTCCTAACTTCATATAACCAAGCCCTACATCATACAGTGTGGCTAATTTATCTTTCAAACTTGGTATAGATTTGAAAAATTCCAAAGCCGTTTCTACATCCATATCCAATACATCGGCTATGCTTTTACCTTTGTATAGAATTTGCAGAACTTCTTTGTTATATCTCTTACCATGACAATCTTCACAATCTACATAAATATCTGGTAAGAAATTCATCTCTATTTTGAGTACTCCATCTCCCCGACAAGTTTCACATCTTCCCCCCTTTACATTAAAACTAAATCTACCAGTCTGATAACCTTTTAACTGTGCCTCAGGGGTTTTAGCAAACAAGTCTCTGACTACCGTAAATAACCCAGTATAAGTGGCTGGGTTAGACCTTGGAGTTCGGCCAATTGGAGATTGGTCTATATTTACCATTTTATCTATATTCTCCAGACCAGTGATATCTTTGAATTTCCCTGGTAAATCTTTAGCCCCATATCTGGTGTGAGCTATATGTTTATACAGAATATCTTGTATCAAAGTACTCTTTCCGGAACCAGAGACACCTGTAATACAAACCATTTTCCCAAGCGGAATATTCACATCTATATTTTTGAGATTATTCTCAGCGGCTCCCTTGATAGATATATTTTGTTCATTACCTTTACGGTATTTTTTCGGTGATTCTATAGCTCTTCTACCAGATAGATATTCAGCAGTCAGACCCTCTTGGGTGATAAAGTCTTTTGGATGACCTTGAGCAATAATTCTACCTCCAGCCGCTCCAGCTCCTGGACCGACATCAATTACATAATCTGAAGCCCTAATTGTATCCTCATCATGCTCCACTACAATTACAGTATTGCCTAAATCTCGTAAATGTTTCAAAGTCTGAATCAAGCGATTATTGTCCCGCTGATGTAATCCAATAGATGGCTCATCTAATATATACAAAACTCCCATCAAACCTGATCCAATTTGGGTAGCTAGACGAATTCGCTGAGCTTCTCCTCCTGAGAGAGTATTGCTAGATCTATCTAATGTTAGATAATCTAGTCCAACATTGAGTAAAAATTTTAGTCTAGATTGTATTTCTTTGAAAATAGGAGTACTGATGGCTATATCTCTGTCATTAAAATATTCTTTGTTATTTTGTACTTTCTCTACATAAGCTGACAGCTCATCTATACTCATATTAACTATTTGATCAATAGTTTTATGAGCTACTTGTACAGCTAAAAATTGTTTTTTGAGTCTTTTTCCATTACAGTCTGGGCAAATTGTATTGAGCATATACTTTTCAATCTCAGCTCGAATAAATTCTGAATCAGTCTCTTGATGTCGTCGTAACAAATTAGGAATAACTCCTTCATAAGTAGCCTCTACAGTATGTGAGCCAGAACGAATTGGAACTTTTATCGGGGTAGCAGAACCGTATAAAACAAAATGTAAATCCTCTGCACTTAAATTCTGTACTGGAGTTGTGAGACTAATGCCTTTCATCTCGGCTACAGTTTCCAAAACCTTCATATACCAACCAAAGGCTCCTTTTTGCTTACCTACTCCCCAAGGTTTGATAGCTCCTTGATTGATAGTAAGTCTTGGATTAGGTATAACTAAATCTGGTGAAATCTCTGGAGTATATCCCAGCCCATCACAAGTGCTACAAGCTCCATGCGGACTATTAAAAGAAAAGTTTCTAGTCTCTAATTCACCAAAACTCTCTCCTGAATCCATAATATATTTTTCGCTCATCAATTCATCACGATAAATATTTTTATTCTTATCTAGAATCTCAGACACAATTAACATACCTTCACCCAGTCTAAGAGCAATTTCTACAGAATCTAAAACTCTAGCTCCCTCAAATCCTGATGGCTCTAATAATCTATCTATCACTAATTCAATAGAGTGTTTTTTTTGCTTATCTAAGTTTAATTCTAGAGCCTCCTCAGTTAAATAAATAATTCCATCAACTCTCAATCGCATAAATCCATCTTGAAAAGCTTTTTGAATAATTCCTTTATGCTCTCCTTTTTTATCCCTAATAATTGGAGATAAAATCATAATTTGCCTATCTTTGTATTTAGTAATATTCTCAGCCATTTGCTTAGCATCTTGCATTCGGATTAACTCACCTGTCTCTGGGTTAAATGGAATTCCGACTCTAGCATATAATAACCTCAAATAGTCATAAATTTCAGTCACTGTACCCACTGTAGATCTTGGGTTTCTGGAGACACTTTTTTGGTCAATCGAGATAGCTGGAGACAAACCTTCTATTACATCTACATCTGGCTTATCCATCATACCCAAAAATTGCCTGGCATAAGCTGATAAACTCTCTACATATCTTCGCTGCCCCTCGGCATAAATAGTATCAAAAGCCAGTGAGGATTTACCAGAACCAGACAAACCCGTAATTACTACTAATTTATCTCGAGGAATACTAATATCTATATTCTTGAGATTATGTACTCTAGCCCCTTTGATTCTAATTTCATTCATAGTCTATTTCTTAGAGTTATTATTAGTACGAACCTTAGGAGTTACCCAAAATCCTAAATATTTACCAAATAAAAGCCTAGTCTGAGCTTCTATAGCTGGCAAAGCTCCTAAAAATATAGCCACAAATGGAATAAAAATCCATTGTAAATACATCATAGCTACTCGCCACCAAGAATATCTCTTTGGTCTTGGAGGTAATAGCAGAATATTAATATAAGCTGTAATTATTAATCCCAAGAGAGTAATATTCATAATAATACTCGCATTGATAGGCAAAGTATTAGCAAATACAGTGTTTCGAAAAGCATCTCCCCCAAACCAAATAGGCACTAAAGGGAAAATAGCCAAGATAAAAGCTGAAGTAGCCCAAGTATAATGTCCTTCTATCATATTCCCAATTCTACGAATTCTATCCCTTAATGGAGCTTTGGAATTAATAGCATAAGATCTCATAGTAGTAGCTAAATTCTCAATACCCCAAGCCCATCGTCTCATTTGTAAGTATTGATTCTTGAATGCTTGTATAGGATTGTGAGCTTGTACAGCATCCAAAGACACAGGAATATGAATTGGAATAACACTATAGTCTCCATTATAATAATTCACACATTTCCAATAAATAACCGAATCATCAGACACCATATTGACTGGCCAATAATTAACCTTTAACAAGGTCTTAAAACTCATAGAGTGGCTAGAAAAAGTAACCATACGATCAAATCTCACCGATTCCATCATATGCCAAAAACTAGAACTAATAGCTACCACTCTAGTAAAAGCAGGAGCATCCCAAATATTATTATGATACATTGGTAAGGGCTGATAACTATGTTTATGAGGATTATCTGAAGCCAAGAACTCATAAGTCAAAGCTGCAAAATACTTTGGATGACTAACAGTATCACTATCAAATACTGAGATAATAGTCTTATCTATAGCAATGTTTTTTTGCTCCAAATATTCTTTCATCTTCTTAGCAGCATAGGTAGCGTTAGCTCCTTTAGCCTTCATCTCACCTTCAATGCCATCTGGATGAGTTGTAATGATAAAGTCTCGGAAAACACCCTTGAATTTTTGCTTCAAATACTTTTCTTTTGTATGACGAGCTTCTCCTTCTCTTTCTTCGGTAGCCACCACCACAATCACCCTATCCAAAGGATAATCCATTTTAGTCAGAGATTTTATACTTTGAGCTAAAACTTGTGGAGACTCATCATAAGTCAAAAACATTATAATATGATTAATAGAATCAAATCCATCAATAGCTTTAGCTTTATCTAACCAGTTAATTTTAACATCTTTTTTCATCTGTCTGTAAGCTACTATCAGATGAGCACTCAAATAAATAGCCTTGAATAACCAATATAAATCAAATATCAATACAAACAAAGCCACCTGAAAAGGTAGTACAAAAGACAATCCAATCAAACCTATAAAAGTTCCCCAAGCCAAAATAGCAGGCAACATTTCAAAAAATCTTTGCCAAAACCTTTGCTTAGGATCAGTAGTTTTAGGGTCAGGATAAATATACATATTTAA
>CALMJI010000002.1 GCA_937864235.1 uncultured bacterium
ACTGAGGAATCTACTCCTCCAGACATTCCTACAAATACAGTCTTTGACATAAATAAAATATAATTTATACCTTTACTATACTCTAATTAAACTATTTTCGTCAAATATTATAAATCTGGTGATGGTAATAAATTGGCTGTCTGTAGGAACCAAATCAGCAGCTTTTGTGTGAGGCCTGACATCCAAAGAGCTGATAATATACACATAATCAAACCCACTAATTTGACTTGAGTATCTCCTCTCAATTTTGAATTCACCCCACCCCCAATACCAAAAGTTCGGTGAATTGATTCAGAGTAATACATAATTAATCCTCCCATTATCATACCTATCATGCCAACAATTAATTGTGTTCTCCCTGAAGCTAAAATCGTAAAAAATATAATCAAAGCTAATATAATTCCTCTGATTATATTCAATCTTTCTAACTCACTTCTCTCTAAACCTAGTTTCAGCCAACCTCTATCCTCCAAAAAATTTTTTAACCTAACCACATCAATAAGAGCCCAAGTTAGTGGTATTAATGGTAATAACCAAGGCCAAATAATATCCATATTATTTGATTACTATACTAATTCTAGATTTCAAAATAGGTAAAATAGGACTAAAGCTAGGTGTTATTTTGAGATCTACCGTATCAACATTATCTAAGTTCTCTAAATAGGCTTTAGACTGACTGGCTGTCTTGAGTCTAATATTATTAGCCAACTTATCTTGTTCAAATTTTGGTTGAATTTTATAATCAACATATACTCTTGATTTTACCGCTTGTTTATTTGGAAATTCTTGCTGTTTATCAAATCTAATATTAATTTCTCCCAACTCTTGGGTTTCTAAAACTTGAGTTTCTAATAATGATTTAATTAATTTATCAAGATCCTCCTCTTTATAAAATACTCCATCTAGACTACTATTAGCTTTTACATTAAAGCTCCTAACTCCATCTCCTGCATTTGGTAGCCCTTCGTATTTTATATCATTTAATTTACTTTGAATAGCTAAAGCCTTCATACCTTCTTTTTCGGTTACTTGAGTGTTGACTACTTCAGTTAGTTTCTTTTGTAAATCTACTCTGGCTTTATCTATATCTTCAGCTGTAACAACAGTTCCATCTTCAGTAGCTCCATTTTTCAAATCCTCTTTTAACTCACCATATATAGATGAGAATTTAGTAGGAGTATCTTCTAATCCTGGAATAGTTAGTTTACCAGCAGGAATATTATAGTCTGTACCTACAGCTTCAGCTCGAATATTACCATCTATACTTCCATTAGCTGGAACTATTACCGATTCTGTTAATCTAAATTGTTTGCCTTGTTCTGAACGAAATCTGGTATTAGAAACTAATTGTTGTGGGGTAGAGGTTTTATTAACAATGGTAATTTTACCTTCAGCTCTAGTACCACCAGTTTGTGAACCAGTAGCTTCATATGTACCATCCACGGATGCTGAAATGGTGTCTACAACTGATGGAATAACTCTATTTTCAAGACTAATATCCGTAATATTAGGGTCAAAAGTAACCTCAAAATCTTTCGACAACTCCTCTGTTTTAGTATTAATAGTAATCTCTGCTTTTGGAATCAAAATCAAAGACAATAAAGAAGCAAAAACTATACCTAGAACAATACTAAAATATAATAAACCTTTAGAAATAGGCTTGGAGCTATTATTAATGTTTTTCTGAGGAGATGTATTAGGAATATTATTATTAGCTGATGCTTGAAAGACTGGCTCGGATTGAATAGAGTGTTGTATAGGATTATCTTGAATGGCTTGTTTATATGATAGAAAATCTGTATAAGTCTCATCTTCTAGAGAGTTACTATCATTTTCTATATTTTGTATAGTATCTAAATATTTAACCTTAATATCATTATCTATTAGTAAATTAATAAGACTACTATCCGTACTATATAAATCGATATCATATTTATCAGATAATTGCTTTATACTATTGGTAAATAACTCTCTATTGACAGAGTTATACAATATATACATAGCTTCTGGTATATATATCTTAGTGGATTTATTTTGATTAGAATAAGTTTTAATCTGATAAATTATATCAGCCAAACTATCTTTTGGATTTAGAATTATGGATTTTTTGGATGTATGGGATTTCATATTTATTCGCTTATACGATATGGTAAATGAATGTCCAGAGGAATACTTGATAGATGAACCAAACCTAGCATATCTACAAATTTTGAACCCTCAATATGGCTAGTCATATCTACAATATGTGCAAATTGCTTTGGGGTTAAAATAGAAATAGAAGGCTTTTGAGTTAAATTAAGAGATTTATACCAAGTACTATATTCTAGGGATTCTTTGACTCCTAATAATGGAGCTCCTTCTCCATATAAGAAAATGTGAGTTGGGCTATTAGATATATCAAGAGATTTGAGAGAATATACTATACCTTGCAACCAAAGTGAAATTTCTGCCTCCAGAGCATCAGTAATTTTTCTTGACATATCTCTTGGAAGTTGTAACATACTGTACTCTTGTCTGACGGTTTCAGCTTCATCAATAGTAATTTGGAATGTATTAGCAATAGCCTGAGTAAAGCTATGACTACCAACACTAAATGAATGAGCATATTGAATCTTTTGATCCTGAATTAAACTGATACTAGTATGTCCAAATCTAATATCTATTAAAATTATAGATATTTCTTTATTGGTATTATAGTCCAATATTAATTGACCCACTCCATAGTCATAATGATACACTTCCTCTACTTGTAAGTCATTAGCTTTAGCTATATTGATTAATGATTGTTTATAATTAGTAGGAATATAGGTATTAATAGTATCTAGAGTAATTTGTTGAGCCGATTGGTCAATTGGAGATAAAACCTCTTGCCCATCTAATATAATATTATTTAGTGAGATCTGCACTAAAGACAAGGGTAAATTATGACCTTGTACACTATTGTAAACTTCTGAGTCAAATTTATCATATACATTGTCAATGGAATTAACCCACTCTTTAGAACGAATTTTTTGATTCGGGTTTTCTCTTTGCAATTCAATCACTCTAGGAATAACTTCAACCATTGGCCCTGAAACCCCGAATACCACACTAGACTGTTCCTTGGCATTAGAGTTATCTGGTCTAACTTGAGTAATAGCCTCTTCAATAGCTCTATTCAAGACATCCTCCTGCTCCACAAAATCAGTACTAACCACTCCGAATGGTAATTTGGTCTCACCCAAAGCTTGGATAATAGTATTGCCAGTTTTATTGTCTATAGTGTAATCAATCACTGATACTCTATTTTCTGAGATATCTATGATTAAAGGTTGTAATATTTCTTTTTTTCCAAACATATAAATTAGTTTATGTTGTTATCAGTAAGATAAGTTCCCCAATTAATCCAACTCCAAGAGGAATTGCTAAATTATCATCGAGCCTAGTAGCATAAATTTCTATCACAACTCCTGATACAGCCAGTATTAAAGGCAATAGTCCAAACCCGAGAATACTGCTAGCAATGAAGAAATTAGCTAAAAGTGTTAAGAACACACCTTCCCAAGTAGTTTTATTATTTGTTTTTGGGAATACTTTCATTGTACCATAAATTCCACCAATTGTAGAGAATGTATCTCCAATGATTGCAATTAGAATAGCTACCAATGCAATTGGTGCTGAGAATAAATGAATAGCCACAATCGAGGCTAATACCAAATTAAACCCATCCACACTAGTTTCAGACTCCTTTGGTTTGACTAAAGTAGCAAAAGGAACCCAAATTTTTGTATCTAATCTCAAATATTCATAAATCAAAAATATACCAACAAAAGCAATCAAAAACCATCTAGCATATTCCTGAGCATAAGCAAAAGTCTGAAGAGATAAATATAGAAAGATTCCAAAAGGTATAATCAAGCTAAGATGAAGGGATTTTCTAAGTAAAATTTTATGCTTTATTTTCATATTATATTATTATACCACGAATTCTCCGTACACCGCGAGCCACTGCTTCTTCCTTTTTAATCTTGAACTGTCCAATCTCGCTTGTATTCTTAATATGTGGACCTCCACATAGTTCTTTGGAGATATTTCCAAAACTATA
>CALMJI010000003.1 GCA_937864235.1 uncultured bacterium
TATAGATAAGCATTCTTTTATTGATACTGACCGTTTCAAATGGATTCAGGACTTGGTGAATTTGGGTAAAGAACCTTTGACAGAAGAAGAATATTTGCAACATGTAAAATTGGATTTATTCCAAGACCAAATTTTTGTAATGACACCAAAAGGTGATGCAATTAGACTTTTACAAGGCTCCACCGCTCTTGATTTTGCTTTTAGAATACATCAAGCTATTGGAAAGCATGCGGTACTGGCCAAAGTTAATGGTAGTCCAGTCAAATTATCTGAGAGTCTTAATAATGGAGATGTAGTTGAGATTATAACAGATAAAAAACAAAAACCACATCGAGATTGGCTTAATATGGTAAGAACTGGTTCAGCTGCTAGAGCCATAAGGAATGATTTACGAAAACAAGGAGTCAAATTAGGATAAAATATGATATAATAAGACAAAGGTAGTTAAGATTTGATATGGCAAAAAGAATAGGTATAGATTTAGGAACAGCAAATGTATTGGTATTTTTACCAAATAAAGGAATTGTAGTTGATGAACCTTCTGTAGTAGCCGTAGATTTATACACTAACTCTATTTTAGCAGTTGGAAATCCAGCTAAAGAAATGATTGGCAGAACCCCAGACGGTATCAGAGCAGTCCGCCCAATTCGAGATGGAGTGATTGCAGATTATCGTATGACTGAGGCATTGATTGCTTACTTGATTCAAAAGGTGAGTAGTAGAATTAGAATTTTTCGCCCAGATTGTATTATTTCAGTACCAGCCTCTATTACTTCTACCGAAAAAAGAGCCGTAATAGAAGTGGCTCTCAATGTCGGAGCCAAGAATGCTTATGTGGTCAAAGAACCTATTTTAGCCGCTTTAGGGGCTGGAATTCCAATTGACATACCATCAGGTAGTATGGTAATTGATATCGGAGGGGGGACTACCGAAGTAGGAGTAATTTCTCTTGGGGGTATTGTAGCTTTTGCCTCAGCCAGAGTGGCAGGAGATAAATTAACCGAGGCAATTGTGACTCATATTAAGAAAAAATATAGTCTCGCCATTGGAGAGCAAACCGCCGAGGATATAAAAAAACAATTAGGCTCTGCTCTTCCCATTGAAACCGATACTATGGATATTAGGGGGAGAGATGTCTTGACTGGA
This sequence comes from uncultured bacterium, assembly GCA_937864235.1. Classification (GTDB taxonomy): domain Bacteria; phylum Patescibacteriota; class Minisyncoccia; order SW-4-49-11; family SW-4-49-11; genus CALRBF01. The sequence goes on from CALMJI010000003.1 coordinate 1,147, forward strand.
CTTCCTAAAAATGTAACAATTACTTCAGAAGAGGTGACAATTGCAATGCAGGCAGAGTTAAGAGAAATTATTCAGACAGTCAAAAATGTGTTACAAGAAACCCCTCCGGAACTAGCTAGTGATATCATCGAAAAGGGTATTGTAATTACAGGTGGAGGAGCCTTGCTCAAAAATATAGCCGAGTTAATTTCTAAATCCACTGGAGTTCCTTGTTCTATCGCTGAGGACCCACTATATTGTGTAGCCAAAGGGACAGGTATAATGTTAGATAGTCTAGATAAATACAAGCGAGTATTGGGCTATCAGAGATAAAAATAACAAATTCTAAAATATGAAAATAGCCATCGATGCTTCCAAATTAGAAGTAAAAAACAAAACAGGTACAGAATATTATGCTCAAGATTTAATTTTAGGTTTATTACAATCAATTCCAGACAACTACCAAATTATTTTATATTCCCATAAACCTTTAGACCAATCAGTTTTAAGTCTGCATCCTAATACGCAGAACCATATTATCAAAAATAAGTTTTTATGGACATTATGGGGCTTGTCCTTGGCACTACTTAGAGATAAACCAGATAGATTCTATACTCCTGCTAGCATTATCCCTCCAATTCACCCCAAGAAGAGTATTATTGTAATACATGGTCTAGAATATGAAGCCTTCCCTCAAGCCTATTCTTTATTTAGATTTTGGCATCTAGCTATTTTTACAAAGTTGTCAGCAATATGGGCATCTACTATTATTACCCCAAGTCAAGCTACCAAAGACGATTTGTCCAGTGAATATGAAATCAATCCAGATAAAATCAAAGTTATCCCATCAGGAATTCCGAATTCCGCAATAGATAAACAAGATACAATTAAATCAACAATTCAAGACCTCAAGTCCTCAGAATACTTTTTATTCATTGGTCGCAAAGAATTAAGAAAAAATTTACTTACTGTAATAGAAGCCTTTGATTTGGTCAAATTAAGCCAACCAGATTTGAAACTAGTTCTAGCAGGTAGTCCAGGATATGGTTATCAAGATATTGCAAAAGCTATTAAAAAATCTGAATATAAAAAAGATATTATTGATCTAAGTCGAGTCAATAATTTGGAGAAACTAACACTATATCAGCATGCCAAAGCAGTTCTATACCCATCATTTTATGAGGGATTTGGATTCCCAATTTTAGAAGCTTTACAGCATGGAGTATCCGTTATTGCCTCGGATATACCAAGTTCTAGAGAAGTAGGGGATTCTATGATAGAATATATAGAAGTAGATAATATAAAAGCTTGGGCTAAAGCTATGATATTATCTCTACAAAAAGATCAAACCAAATCAGATATACGAGCTCGTCAAGAATATACTCAAAAATTTGATTTCAAAGATACAATAGAAAGAACTAAAAATATTATCATCAAATAAATATGCCCAATATAATCAAAAAAAGAAATCCTTGGAAAAATATTATTTTTTTTAGTCTCACCACTATTCCATTTTTTTCAGTTTATTATGTAGGGACAGTTTATGAATCTGTCTCAATAGTAGAGATGGTGCTAAAGGGGTTTACAAATACAGGATACTTATTAATAGGATTCTCATTAATATTGGGTCCTTTAGGAAAGTTTTGGAATTATTTTGACCAGTTTTTAACCTATCGCAAACAACTAGGTATAATTGGATTTATGTATGCCTTAATCCATGGAGTTGTCGGCACAATAATATATGTATTTCCCAATCCAGATATTATAGTTAATAATTATTGGGCAGTGGCTTTGGGGATATTAGCTTTATATTTATTTTATATCTGTTATGCCATTTCTGAAATTATAGTTATCAAAACATTGGGAGCAAAAAAATGGAGAAGGTTAATTAGATATATAAGTTATAGTGCTTTTATTTTAGCAACTATGCACATATATTTAGCAAAATTACCAGTTTGGCAAGAATATATCGACTCCGATATAATATTTCCTCCATTATCTTTGATTTTATTTAGTTTTGGATTATTTGTATTAGCTTTTAGATTTTATGTTTTTATATATGATACTTTTGCCTTAGGATATGCTACTATTAAGACTTTAGTCTCAGAAAGTCGGCAATCAAAAGACTAGCTTTTTCTATTAAATTTTCATCATCAGCTTCAAACCAATTAATATCATTCATTCGACGGAACCAGGTTAGTTGTCTTCTAGCATACTGATATTCTGAATGAATATATTGTTTTCTCATTTCCTCATAATCAATTTTATCCTCCAAATATTGATTGATAGTCATTGTGCCCAAGCCAAATTGGGCTAGCTTTTGAAAAGCTAAATCAGGGCTTAATTTGTTCTCTAAAATTTTCTTAATATCCGCAACTTCTTCAATAGCACCTTGCTCTAGTCTAGCATCAACCCTTTTAGTAATATTTTTTTTGATATTCTCAAGAGATGTCGTGAGTCCAATTAAGAGGGGCTTATATGAATTAGCTTGATTAGATATCGGAGGAATAGTTTTAGATTGAGCAATTTCAATAGATCTTATTAATCTGACAGGGTTATTCCAATCAGAGTGATTGAGATTATGATTAGGATTGAATGCTAATAATTTATTTTGTAATTCTACTTTATTTAATTTGGATAATTCAGTTCTTAAACTAGAATTCACAGCTATACTTGGTAAATTATAATTATAAAGAATAGACTCTATATATAGACCAGTTCCACCCACCAAGAATGGCAAAGTCTTTTTGTCTTTCAATTCTTTTATAATCTGTCGTACATCTTTTTGAAATTCTGCGACATTATAATCTTGCCATAATTCTCTAATATCTAGCATATAATGCTGAATTCCCTGCATTTCATCAGAGGTAATCTTGCCACTACCGATATCAAAGTTTTTATAAATTTGCCTAGAATCAGCAGAAATTATAATACCATCAAATCTCTTGGCAAGCTCAATAGCAAGTTTGGATTTTCCAATAGCAGTAGGACCTAGAATAGTAATAATAGGTTGCATATAGACTTATTAAGCAAAATATGATATAATGAAGTATAACAGAATAGTAACATATATGGCAAAAAAACAGCAACCCGTTCAAGAATATTCAGCAGCACAAATTGATGTTTTAGAAGGATTAGAGCCTGTCAGAGTAAGACCAGGGATGTATATTGGGTCAACAGGTACAGAAGGACTACATCATTTAGTTTGGGAAATAGTTAACAACTCTATTGATGAGGCTATGGGTGGGTATTGTGATACTATCACAGTAGACCTGTTGCCAGACGATAAGATTAGGGTAGAGGATAATGGACGAGGAATTCCAGTAGATATTCACCCTAAAACAGGAGTATCAACTCTTGAGACTATTATGACCAAGCTTCATGCTGGGGGTAAATTTGGTAAAGGGGGTTATCAGGTGTCAGGGGGTTTACATGGAGTTGGAATCTCAGTAGTCAATGCTCTCTCCACAGATACCAAGGTTACAGTTTGGAAAGATGGATATGAATATACTCAGAGTTTTTCTATTGGATTCCCACAAGGACCAATCAAAAAAATAGGGAAAACCAATCATCCTAATGGAACTGAAGTTATATTCAAGCCTGATGCATCAATTTTCTCAGAAACAAAATTTAATCGAGAAAAAATTTATACCTATCTTAGGTCTCAAGCCTATCTTACCAAAGGAACTCAAATCAAAGTCAATGACTTTAGAGATGAGGCTAATATTCTAGATTACACCTTTTTCTTTGATAGCGGAATTGTCTCATATTTAGGATATTTATTCCATGGTGAAGAACCAAGACATTCTACACCTTTTTATTGTAATCAAGAAAAAGATAATATTTTAGTAGAAGTAGCTTTCCAATACTCTAGAGATTTGCAGTCTACTGAACTGTCATTCGTTAATAATATTATTACTCCTGGGGGAGGAACCCATGTTACAGGATTTAGAACTGCTTTGACAAGAGTATTGAATGATTATGCTAAAAAGAAAGGAATACTCAAGGAAAAAGATGAGAATCTAACAGGAGATGATGTAAGAGAAGGTTTGGTAGCCGTAATCTCAATCAAATTAAAAGCTCCACTATCCCCACAATTTGAAGGTCAGACCAAAGAAAAATTAGGAACTGTAGAAGCTCGTAGTGTGGTAGACCAGATTTTTGGAGAGCAATTAGCTGATTATTTAGATAAAAATCCTAGTGATGCCAAAGCTATTATAGAAAACTCATTGCTAGCTGCTAAGGCAAGAAGAGCTGCTAAAGCCGCTAGAGACACCGTGATTCGTAAAGGAGCCCTAGAAGGTATGACATTACCAGGAAAACTAGCCGATTGTTCTAGCCGTAGACCAGAGGAAAGTGAATTATTCATAGTAGAGGGAGATTCTGCTGGTGGTTCAGCTAAACAAGGTCGAAACAGAGCCTTTCAAGCTATATTGCCATTAAGAGGTAAAATTCTTAATGTAGAAAAAGCAAGATTAGACAGAATGTTGGCTTCTAAGGAAATCAAATCATTGGTAATTGCTTTGGGAACTTCTATTGGAGAGACCTTTGATATAAATCGTCTTCGCTATCACAAAATTATAATTATGACCGATGCCGATGTCGATGGAGCTCATATTATGACTTTGATTTTGACACTTTTCTTTAGATATTTCAAAGAATTAATTGAAGCCGGGAATGTATTCATTGCTAAACCGCCATTATATCGTATTTCTAGAGGTAAGGAATTTCAATATGTATACTCTGATGACCAAAAACAGCAATTAGTAGCCAAATGGGAAGCAGAAAATCCACAATCTAAGATTAATATTCAAAGGTATAAGGGATTGGGAGAGATGAATCCAGAACAACTATGGAGTACAACTATGGATCCAGAGACCAGAGTGATGAAATCAGTTACCATTGAGGAAGCAGAGAAAGCCGATAGAGTCTTCGATATGTTAATGGGAGAAGAAGTTTTGCCAAGACGAAAATTCATTCAATCCCGAGCTCGATCAGTGCAGAATTTAGATATTTAGTTTTTCCATACTAAAACAAATAATATTGTCTTATATACAAAAATTAAATTTTTCAGTATAATAAGACCATTGCTCTCATAGTTCAACGGGATAGAACAGGGGACTCCTAAGCCTCTAATCCAAGTTCGAGTCTTGGTGAGAGCACAAAATAGTTTGTCTATAGTGAAAGGACTCCTACAATTGAAAATTATTTTTGTATTCGTAGTGGTGCCCTGTGGTTATTTTGTCTTCCCTCGGAGGGAGTCCCCGTAGGGGGAGGGTGGACTGAGCTAAGGCCACTTTTTTGTAATCCATGTCACTTTCGTAGGGGAGACCTTTCAGTCGCCCAAGGTTTTTTGTTTTTATTCTTGAGCTCCTATCCTCCTAAGGAGGACATTTATTCACAAGTTCGTCCCTCCGAAAAACTATGTCGGCGGGGTCGCTGACTATACGAAAAAACTGGACTAATAAACCCTTAACTACAAAAATTGTAAATTATTTTATAATTATGATATAATATACAAAATATAAATAATTTATGAAGTTCAAAAAATTATATTGGTATATTAGTATTTTTATAGCCATTATTAGTATTGGTAATGTGGTTTTAGGTTTTACTCCTGATAGTACGGAAGGGCTTAATAACTTAGGAGTTTTGCATCATATCAAAATCCTCAATATGCCTGACACTCAGGTTGTAGCTAATATTAATGCACTAGAGCCGGCTCCAATTGTGAAATTTCGTAAAATAAATAATGAAGTAGCTGAGCCTAATATTACCGCTGAGTCAGCTCTTGTAGTAGATTTTGAGACTGGTGATATACTTTATAATAAAAATGCTTTAAACCGACATCAATTAGCTAGTATAACTAAGTTATTAAGCTCTATGGTGGTAATGGATGAGTATAAATGGGGAGATGATAAGTATATCTCAATGACTCAAACAGCTTTTGATACTTATGGTGGCAATTCGCTCAAAGTAGATGAACAATTTAAAGTTGAGGATATTTTAAGAGCATCTTTGATGGTGTCTAGTAATGATGCGGCTCAGTTATTAGCTGAAAGTTTTGGGGGGGTGGAAGTTTTTAATACTAAAATGAATAAAAAAGCTCAGGATTTGGGTATGCAAGGCAGTGAGTTTTTTAATGCCCATGGATTAGACCAAAAGCCAACTAGTAATTATAGTACAGCTAGTGATATTATGAAATTAACTCAAGATTTATATGATAATTATCCAGATTTAATAGAAGTATTGAAGCAAAGAGAAACTATCATCAACTCCAAGTCAGGACAAACTATCAGACTGGGTAATACCAATGAAATGCTAGATAAAGATATTCAAATGATAGTGGGTAAAACCGGTCTTACTGATGAGGCTGGAGAGACTTTATCCTCAGTAGTCTCAATCAAAAATAGAATAGTGGGGATTGTGGTTCTGAAATCTGGAATTGGTGGTTATCGTTTCCAAGATACTAGAAATTTGATAAAATGGATAGAGGATAACTACGAGATATGATTATAACAGTTACGAATCAAAAAGGTGGTACAGGTAAGACCACAACCAGTATAAACTTAGCCTCTTATTTAGCCAAATTTGGTAAAAAAGTTGTACTTATAGATTTGGACCCACAGAGTAATGCTACTAGTGGACTGGGCTTTGAATTAGGAGATAAAGCGGGTTTATATGAGTTAATGATGGATGAGAATACTCCCCTCCAGAATAGTATACATACCACCAGATATCCAAAATTGGATATTATTGCTGGAACTCAAGATGTAGCCGGAATAGGAGTAGAGCTAGTTAATATGAATCGTAGGGAGTTCGTGCTATATGACCAATTGCAAAGTCTTGTACATCTATATGATTATATTATTATTGACTCACCACCTAGCTTGGGTCTACTTACAATCAATGGTTTAGTAGCTGCTGATAAGATTATTATTCCAGTGCAATGTGAATATTATGCTTTGGAAGGTTTGGGTCAGTTATTAGAGACTATTCAGTTAATATCAGATAATTTGAATCCCGATTTATCAGTACTTGGAGCAATTTTGACTATGTATGATAGAAGAAATAGACTCTCAGCAATGGTAGCCAAAGAAGTTAGTAAGTTTTTCCCAGGTTATGTATTTGATACGGTAATCCCGAGAAATGTAAGTCTATCTGAAGCTCCAAGTTTTGGTAAAGCTATTCATGATTATGCGCCATTGTCCAAAGGTTCGTTTGCCTACCGTCAACTAGCTCAAGAGCTAATTAAGTTAACTAAGCAAAATTAAGATTATCAAATTTTTAGAATTGTGATATAATAAACTCAATATAAAATATGTCTATGAGTAAAAGTCCACTAGGTAGAGGTTTATCATCTTTGATCCCCAATAAGCCTACAGGAAAGCCTGTTCCAGCTCAGAGTATAAAAGCTGAGGAAACTTTGAGTACAAAAGATAAACTTTTAGAAGTAGATATTAATCTAATAGAGGCTAATCCATATCAACCACGAACTGAGTTTTTGCAAGAGGAAATAGAAAATTTAGCTCAATCTATTAGGGATAAAGGTATATTACAGCCACTAGTGGTGACAAAAATTGGTAAGGATAAATATCAATTAATAGCAGGAGAGAGAAGACTAAGAGCAGCTAAGTTAGCTGGATTATCTGCTGTATCTGTAGTTATCAAAAATGGAATTAATGATCAAGATAAAGCAGAATTAGCTTTGATTGAAAATATTCAAAGACAAAACTTAAATCCAATCGAAAGAGCTAAAGGGTTTGCCGAATTACAACATAAATTTAACATTACCCAAGAAGCTATTGCTAAACAATTAGATATTAGTCGTTCAGCAGTAGCTAATACTCTTAGGTATTTACAATTACCAGAAAAAGTACAAAATGCTCTAGCGGCCGGAGATATCACCGAGGGCCATGCTAAAATTATTGCTGGACTCGAAACTGTAGAGTTACAAGAGCATGTCCTAGATAATATTATCAATAATGCCCTCAATGTAAGACAGACCGCTAAAGTTGTCAAAAAAGCCCCCAATAGTGTGCAAAATCAAGTTAGTTCAGAAGTCAAACAATGGGTTTCTCAACTGTCAGAGACTATACATAATAAAGTAGAAGTTCGAAAAAAAGGCAAAAGATATATAGTGACATTGAATTTTTTTGAAGAGTCAGAAATAGAGAATTTATATAAAAAATTATCTCAATAATCAGATATGAATGTTCTTAGTATAGATTATGGAGATGTCAGAATAGGTTTAGCTCATAGCTCTATAGACCATAAGATAGCATTACCTCTAAAAGTAATAAAAAATAATCAAGCACTTTGGAATGAATTAGAGCAAGTAATAAGAGAATATGAAATAGATCATATTTTAGTAGGATTACCGCTTAATTTTAAATCCACTGACACCCAGCAAACTCTAAAGGTAAGAAAATTTATTCAAGAATTAAAATCAAAATTTCCAATCACAGTAGAGGAATATGATGAGAGACTAACAAGTTCATTGGCTAAAAGATATATACCCAAGGGGAAGAGTATAGATATAGAATCAGCTAGAATTTTATTAGAAGAGTGGTTAGATAAAAGATAAAAGACTATGGAAGTTAGTGTTATAATACCTGCCTATAATGAAGAAAAAAGAATTACTCCTACAATTCATAGTGTGGTTGATTATTTTGATAAATCCGAGATTCAAGACTATGAAATTATAATTGTCCTAGATGGATCTAAAGACAAAACCTTAGAAGTGGTTACCAAATTATCTAAAAAATACAAAAAAATTAAAATTATAAATAATAAAATCAATCGTGGTAAGGGGGCGGTAGTAAAGCAAGGCATTTTGGAATCCAAGGGGGAGTATGTATTGTTTATGGATGCAGATAACTCTACTCATATAGATGAATTGGATAAAATTTTACCAGTAATGAGGCAGGGAGTAGACGTAGTGGTAGGCTCTAGGGATATGAAGGATAGTAAAATTGAGGTAAGGCAGGCACGATATAAAGAGCTTTTGGGTGATTTAGGGAATTTATGGATACAGATATTATTGGTTGGAGGAATTAAAGATACTCAATGTGGTTTTAAGGTTTTTGAGGGAAAATCGGCTCGCCATATTTTTAGGCAATTAACTATGAAAGGCTGGTCATTTGATATTGAACTCCTGGCTTTGGCTCGATACTTTGGATATAATATTAAAGAAATGCCAGTTGTATGGTATAATGATGACAGCTCTCATGTAAAGTTAAAAGATTATATACATGTATTATTAGATACAGTTATAATAAAATATAGATTATTAACGAAATATTATAAAAAATAAATTAATATGAAAAGAAAAACAAAAACAACTCAAGAATTCCGTCAAGATATTTTTACTGGAGAATGGGTTTTGGTATCTACTAATCGTAATCACAGACCACATACTTTGATAAATAATGAGATTAAAATTAGTAATTTATCTAATTTGATCAATCCTTTTGCAGATATTATAGCTGGTAAATCTAAAGAAAATATTATACTAGAAATCAAAGATGAAAAACAAGAATCTCAAGTATTTGTTGTAAAAAATATTTATCCACTATTAAAATCTACTGAATCTCCTAAATATCAGACAGAAGGTCCATACCATTTTGTAGAAGGAGAAGGAGAGCATCAGATTGTAATTTATCGTGATGAGGACACTCAGATTAGAGACTTTTCTATCAAAAAATTGGCTTTAATGTTCAAAGCTTTTCAGGCTAGGAGTTTATCCCTTATGAATAATAAAAATATTAGATATATAGCGGTTATTCATAATCACGGCTATCAAGCAGGAGCTAGTATCGCCCATCCCCATTCACAAATCATAGCTACTCCCATTGTACCAGATGGGATTGAGAGAATTGTAGAAGGAGTAGAGAAATACTATCGCTCTAATAATAGAGATTTAGCTCAAGTGATTATTGACTATGAACAAAATGTGAAGCAAAGAGTTATTTTAGAAAATGAATATTTCATAGCTTTATCTCCGTATGCATCCAGAGTTGCTTATGAAGTGGAGATTTATCCCAAATATCCACAGACTCACTTTGCTTATACCAATCAAACTGAACTCTATAATTTAGCCAAAATATATAAAGCTATACTCCAAGCTTATTATACTAAAATTGGAGATATAGATTATAATATGACAATTATAACAGCTCCAGTAGATGGTAATTTGTATAAGGGTTTTAGATGGTTTATTCGATTAACTCCTAGAATTAACTTCGTTGGAGGCTATGAAATAGGTACCGATACAGATATTTGTGTAGTGTCTCCAGAAAAGGCTACAGAAATATTAAAATAAATATGTATAATATTAAGTTATTACCAGCAGACCAACAGCCAAGAGAGAGGTTGATTGATCTAGGTCCTCAGGCATTGGGTTTAGAGGAGTTATTAGCCATTATTCTAGGAACTGGATACAAAAAAGAGAATGTTTTGGAGCTGTCTAAAAGAATTTTTAAAGATTATGGCTCCAAAACCATCACTGGCTATAGTAGAGTTACTGATGTGATGGAAGATTTTAATTTACCAAAAGTCAAAGCTTGTCAGGTTTTAGCTTGTTTTGAAATTGGCAGAAGAATATTTGGTGATAAAAGTATAGATATACCAACTATTCGCTCTCCACAGGATGTATGGGAACTTGTTAGTGATATGCATAATCTAAAAAAAGAATATTTGAGAGGATTGTATTTGAATATAAAAAATCAGGTTATTCACGATGAGATAATCTCAATTGGGACAATTGATCAGAGTATAGCACATCCAAGGGATATTTTTGTGCCAGCTATCAAATATCATGCTGCGGCTATGATTATAGTTCATAATCATCCTTCAGGTGATGACACGCCTAGCCAAGCTGATATAACTCTAACGGAGAGAATTAAAGCAGCAGGCGAATTATTGTCTATCTCAGTACTCGACCATATTATAGTCACAAGGTCAGGATACAGGAGTATTTAGATGATAATCTGTTAATTTATAACATATAATAAAAATAGCTTAAATTTGATGTATTTAGGTCTTTACTAAATGCAAAAAATGATGTATAATGTTGCTAATTAACAAGTCTATCACATGGATCAACAACAAGAACAGTATCAGCAGATAAAGCAACAAAAATCAAATACCTTTAAGAATGAGTTGTGGGATATAATAAAAACATTAATTATTTTGTGTACTATATATTTTGTAACCAAAGGTTATATAGCTCAACCATTTTTAGTCAAAGGTAGGTCTATGGAGCAGACTTTTTCAGATGGTGATTATCTAATTGTAGATCAACTTACATATAACTTTACTGACCCAAAAAGATTTGAGGTGGTTGTATTTCATACTGAATTTATTCCAGGAGGTAGTGGAGGAGAGTATTATATCAAAAGAGTTATTGGAATACCAGGAGATAGAGTTGTTATCAAAGAAGGTAAAGTTATTTTGTATAAGAATAACGCTGATACTCCTACCACTTTAGATGAAGAATATATATTAGATGGTCTAAAAACACTTTCACAAGATCCTATAGATGTAATTTTAAAAGATAATCAATACTTTGTGCTAGGAGATAATAGAGGAAATAGTTCAGACTCAAGATTTTGGGGGCCCGTAGACAAGTCATATATAGTTGGTAAGCCATTAATTAGATTGTTCCCATTTAATGCAATTAAAGTATTTTCCAATAATAATGAATAGATTATGCGTAGAAGAAGAGGTGTAAGAAATAATAATTCAGGAGACCAACCTATCATTAACTCAGAGTTTTCAAATATTTGGGATGGTGTGGTTTCAGATATTAGGGATACACTGAAAAGTGCTGGCTATCAGAACAGTGGATTTGCTTTTACTCAAGAAGCCTCTGTTTTTAGTACCAAAATATTAAATAAACTCAATATCAGCGCAAAAGAGTCACTATTTACTGTTAAATATAAAGCTAAAAATACCATAGTGTTAGGAGCACCGGGACCAGTTGGTATACTAAAGACTGTAATTGATAACAATATGGAATATCAAGAAGAGCCATTAAAGTTATTCGACTATGGTATATCTCTAGTAGATGATGATAATGATATGTCTACTACTCCTAAACAATTTCATGTCTTTAAAGCAGAATGTATAGGAGATACAAATCCCGTTAGAGATGCAGAAATGATTTTGACAGCTTATAGGATGTTGGAGGCTCAAGGTATAGAAAATCTAGTAGTCAATATCAATGCTCTGGGAGGAGCGGATTCTAGGGATCAATATTACAAAAAATTAGTCTCAAAGACTCCAAAAAGATTCAAAAATCTCTCTAATGCCTTGTCATATAATCCAATTCAACTTTATAATGAATTGATGAGTCTAGACACAGATATTAATATCAAAATTCCTCAAATTGTAGACTACCTTAGTTTAGAAGAAACTCAATATCTAAAGGCTGTGCTAGAGTTTTTGGATACCCTTGATATACAATATAATCTAGATTCCAGTCTTTCAGGATCTATTGGATTTAATGAAGGAGTTTATTTTGAGATTATGAGTGCTGACTATCCAGAAATGGTATTAGTAAGAGGAGGAAGGCATAATGAATTATTTGAATTATTAGGAGGAGATAAAAATGCTGGAGCCGCTGGGATAGAAATTTATGTTGATTTACTGCTACAATTAATTCAAAAGTTAGAACCTCAAAAAATAGCTCCAACTATAAAGCCAGATATATTCGTAGCCTCTATTGGACTTGAGGGACAAAAAAGTGCATTAAAAATATTATCTTTAATTCAAAAGCATGGGCTAGAGGTCAAAGAGAACTTTGGAATTAAAAGTCTAAAAAATCAGTTATTAAAGGCCAAAAAATCAGATGCCGAAATAACTTTAATTATTGGCCGTAAGGAGGCAGTAGATGGGACTGTTATTTTGAGGGACAAAGAGAGTGAGAATCAAGAAATTGTCCCGATAGATAAATTAATTTCTATTCTGAGCAAGAAGCTATCTAAATAAATGTTAATATATACTATTGCAAAAAGTATTGTATTGTGATATGATTATGTTCATAGTCTTGCAAAAGATAATTTTTAGTCTGTCAACATAATGAAAGGAGGTTGTAATATATGGTAGAAGTAAGAAAACGAGAAAGAGAAAGTGTAGAGTCTATGATTCGACGCTTCACTCGACGTATTCAAAAAAGTGAAGTTTTATCTCAAGCTAGAGCCTCTAGATTTTTGACCAAAGGTAAGTCTAAAACTAAACAGCGACAAGCTGCAATCAAAAAAGTTCAGTTCTTAACTGAAAAAGATAAGCTAGTTAAAATGGGTAAAGTTAAGTCCACAGAAAAATTACCTAATAAGTATAAGCTTAAAATTAAGGCCAGTATCAAATAATAAATTGATTTATGTCTAATATTGCTCTTACAATTAAAAAAGATATGGTGCAGGCAATGAAAGATAGAGATGATCTTACAAAAACTGTACTTAGAACTTTAAACTCAGAGTTTAAAAACGCCGAGATAGATAAAGGTGGACCATTAGAAGACGCTGATGTTATTAAGGTGTTATCTAAATTAGAAAAGCAAAGAAAAGACTCTATTCAGGCTTATAAAGATGGTGGCAGAGAAGATTTGGTAGCTGCCGAGGAAGCTGAGCTTGTAATTATACAAAAGTATTTGCCAGCCAAACTAACTGAAGAAGAGTTGACCCAATTAGTAAACGAAAGTATAGCTGAATTAGGAGATAATGCTAATTTTGGGTCTGTTATGAAATCAGTTGTGGCTAAGGCTCAAGGTAATGCTGATGGGAATCAGATTAAAGATTTAGTTCAAACTAAATTAGCTTAGGCTATGATATTAGAATTTGAATCACAAGTTCTAAATATTCCAGATTATAATAATCTTATAGCCTTATGTGTAGATGTATTTAGTCAAAACACTGACCGTAAGTTTCAAAACTCTACGGTCAGTGTTGCTATTGTCTCAGAAAATACTATTCAAAGTTTGAATGCACAGTATCGGAATAAAGATAAGGTTACTGATGTATTGTCTTTCAATCTAATGTCTGACTATTCTAGTGAGGATATGACTCTGGGAGAAATATTGATTTGTTATAATAAAGTTATGTCACAAGCAAAAGAATTAGGACATAGCATAGAGTATGAAATAGCCACTTTATGTATACATGGACTTTGTCATCTAATAGGATATGATCATCAAACAGATGAAGATTATCAGACAATGAAAGCAAAAGAGCGTGAATTAATGAAATTAATCAAGCAACACTATTCATTTTCTTAAAACTATATGTTATAATATTAAATATAAAAACAATATATATAAACTATGACCAAAAATGAAATAATAGTTGGATTAGATATAGGGACATCATTTACAAAGATGGCTATAGGTAAACGCCTAAGAGAAGATAAGACTCCTTCTATTATTGCACTTGGCGTAGCTCCTAGTGAAGGTGTTAGGCGAGGAGTTGTAATAGATATTCAGGATGTTACTCGTAGTATTAATGAAGCCTTAGACATTGCCTCTAAGATGATAGAAGAAGATATAAAATCAGTTAATATCTCGATTAATGGAGCATATATCAAAAGCCATTTGACTTCAGGTAAAATAGCAATATCCAGAGGAGATGGAGAAGTCACAGAAGAGGATAAAGATAGAGTGATGGTCAATGCTAATCCGGGACCCAGTGGACAAAATAAAGAAGTTATCGGAGTAATACCCAAAACCTATACCTTAGATGAAGAAACTGGTATAAAGAATCCAGTAGGAATGAATGGTATTAGATTAGAAGTAGAAGCTCTAATTATAGAAAATAACTCTTCATCAATGAAGAATCTAGAAAAATGTATTTATAATCTGGGGCTAGCTATAGAAGACCAAGAAATTGGAATTATAGCAGCAGCTCAATCAGTATTAACCAAAAAACAGAAAGATTTAGGAGTAGCTGTCATTGATATGGGGGCAGGGACTACCTCGATGGCAGTGTATGAAGAGGGACATTTAATTCATATAGGAGTTATCCCAATAGGAGCTAATCATATTACCAATGATCTTGCGATTGGGCTTAGAACTTCTATTGAAGTAGCTGAAAAAGTAAAATTAAAATACGGAGTGGCTTTAGAAAAATCTCTGGGAGATACAGCTAAACTCAAAATCGACTTAGCAAAAATTGATACAGCAGAAGAAGGAATATTCCCAATACCATATATAGCCAGTATTGTAGAAGCAAGATTAAAAGAAATTTTTGAACTTATAACACAAGAGCTAAAAAAAATAGATAGAAATGGATTACTCCCAGCTGGAGTAATCTTAGTTGGAGGAGGAGCTAATCTCAAAGCCATTGCTGATCTTGCTAAACAAGAGTTAAAATTACCAATCAAAATAGGCTCCCCACAAGGAGTAGAAGGCAGTATAGCTGATGTAGATAACCCAATTTATGCTAATTTGGTAGGACTTATCAAATCAGAATTCGAGCATATAGAAGACAGTCCAGAACCACGAGATATCTCGAATGTAATCAAGCAAGGATCATCTAAAATATTCAACCCAATCAAAGGACTATTACAGAGAATATTCCCAGATTAAATAGATCAATATTATGAATAATTTTAATACAAACCAAAATCCACATATATTAAGTAGTCCAGAGACCCCAGAAGCAGGAACTGGCGGGATTAATGGTCAGACTAATCAAGCCGAGACTGAGTTAAGTGGAGAGGTGCTAGAAGGACAGGAGGGATTGAAATCTGAAGGACAACCAGATGTTGAGGTGGGAGATGGGTATATAAAATTTGATTTAGAAAACCTTGATACTTTAATAGCCAATACAGCAAGCAATTTAGAAGTAACCGAGAAGCCTCCTTATGAATTAGATCCAGAGACAGGCTTGTCAATACAAGGTAAACAAATTGAAGATTTAAGGACTCAGTTAGAAGCCTTAGAAAATGATGAGTCAACCAAATTGAGCTTATCAGCTGAAATTGAAGCTAAGAGAGCTCAGGATAGGTCAGTATTAAATACTAGATTAGAGAAGTATAAAGATATTAAAGAAGGTATTAATACCAAAATTCAAGCAGCAATTAATAAATCTAATCAACTCAATCGATCCATTGAAGATTTTATATCAGGTAACGAAGAACTACAAGCTAAAGTTGCAGAATTAGATCAAGAGATTCAAAAAGGTGAAGAGGCTTTGAATGACTTTGACTCTGAAACTAGAACTCAATTAGACCAAGCCATACAAGATAAAAAAACTGAATTACAAGGACAATTAACCGAAGCTCAAGCTGGTTATATAGAAAGTGGAGCTGAAGCTAACGATAAGAAAGTTTTATTAGAGTTAGGATTAGAAGAACAGCTTACGGACCCAAATCAATTATTTAGCTCACAAAACATTGACCAAATCTTTGCCACTTATGGTATAAAAGAAGGATTAGATAAATTAGAAGAACTGAAACAAGAAAGTGATCAAGCTCGAGAACAAGCTGCCCGTGATGAAATTAGAAAAGATATTATGTCTCGTGTAGACTGGTATAACCAAATACCAGAATTAGCTGAAGCATTGAGTACAGATATACAGACTAAATTAGAAGCATTACAACAATCTAATTCAGAATCAGACACTATAAAAAGAGCTTTATCAGTAGAAGGAGCAGATAGACTGGATTATCTAGTAAACTCAGGAGACCTTCAATTGCAAGGATTAGCTTTTTGGTATGATAGAGATGCTAATATAGATCAAGTTATTGCGGAGCATCCTCAATTTACACAATATTTAACCAAAGAAACTGATGAAAGATATAATCAACAGCAACAGGAAATCGAATCAGGTAGAATAGATGGTCAACAATATTTGGGTAGTAAAATGGATAATGCCAGAAGAGTAGAAATTGATAATAGAATATCAGCTCAGCTTGAAATTTTTAGAAGTACTAAAATTGAAGAATTACAAGGAGAGTTATCTAGTTTAAATTTTGACGAAAATGGTATAGATTACGATACTCAAGATAGGGCTATGTTATCAGAACAGGAGCAATTAAGACCAGCTGATATAGATAAATTCAGGACAGAATTAAAGACAGCTCTAGAATCTGGTCAAATCAAATTTGAACAAGGTCAGTTTTCTAGTTTAGAAGATATTCTATCAAAACAACAAGAAATTAATAAACAGTTAGAAGCTTTATTTAATACAATTCAACCATTACTAGAAACTGCAGGATATACTTTACAATCTTTAGAATCTTTACCTAATATTGTAAGTAATATTGAGAACGATAAGCAGAAGGCTGATAATAAACCCTTGGGACTTGGTAAAAAACAAGCTCAGGCTCTTGTTAAATTATTAGAAGAAGTAGATAAAACTATATCAAAATACAATCAATTACAAGCTGAGAAGCGGAAAAATGCAGAGCAATTTGAGAATAACAATCAATCTATTAGTAAATTAAAAGAATCTTATCAAAAGTTACCTCAGTCTATCCAAAACAGTCTTACCTCTCTAGAAAACCCTAATTTTGAGACTATAACTCAAACAATTAATATAGGTGTCGAATCCATACAAAATTATCAAACCCCACCCGAAATAGCCGAAAAAAGATCACAAATTCAAGCTATAGAATCTGAAATATCAGAAACCAAAGCCATCACCGCTCCTACATCAAGCACTCAACCTAGCGTATAATATAAAATACACTTTCACTTTGTAGGGGCGGAGGAGTACTTAGCTTTTCCTTATTTATGAGGAGGCTAGGTGAAGTATTTTTATAATTTACAATTATTCCTCCACCTGAATAAGATGAGATGCATCGTAGACAAGTTGTGACTTTTGTAAGTGATACATGAAAGTAGTTTATATAGTTATAAAAAATAGCCCTTAATTTTGTCCCCCTTCGGAGGGGGAAGCCTGAAAGGTAGACTGTAAGTCTGGGAAAGGGGTCGGGAAAACGGGAGTTTTCCCGTGGAGGAAGGGTGGGAAACCGTGAAGTTTCACAGGAGCAAATCGTATTTGCGACGGGGGTGGATAAAACACGAACTAGAACTCAATCCACCTCCTGCACTCCGTACCACCTCCTCCAAAGGAGGACAATAATTCATAATTAACAATTTATAACCTATTTACCCACCTATACAAAACCCATATTTTATGCTAGTATAGCCTTAATTATTTATATTTTATTCTATGCCATATCCTACCAAAAAGAAGTCTAAGTCAAATCATAGACCAGTCAAGAGAGATATTGTCCCAAAGTCAGCTCTTCCTACTACCAAACATCGACGAAATCCAGCTAATCAAATAGCCAAGCCTAGTAAAGGTAAGGTTTTGATAGATAAAGACAGTAGTCAATATATTTATGGTAAAAACTCAGTCCTAGAAGTCTTGAAAAAATCCCCAAAGAGAGTTCAGAAAATCTATATCACCAGAGAGAATCAAGTCAGAGACAAGAGATTAGAGCAAATTCTGGAACTAGCTAAAGAATCTCTAGCTCTCGTCCAATATGTCCCAATTCAAAAAATAACCGGCTTATTAGAAAAAGAAATTGCCGAAGCAGGAGATTATATCCACCAAGGTATAGTAGCACTCATCACCGCCGAGCCATTACTTGGGTTAGAAGACTGGATCAAAAGTATCAAGTCTCAAGTAGACCAAAATTCTGGAGGTTTAGTCATAGCCCTAGATGAGATTACGGATCAGCATAATATAGGAGCCATTATCCGAGTAGCTGAGACTATGGGAGCTCTGGGAGTTTTATTCCCAAAACATCGAGGAGGAATTATTTCCCCAGTAGCCTCTAAAGTTGCCTCAGGAGCAGACAAATATGTGCCATTAGTACAAGTCGGGAATATGAATACAGCTCTCAATACTCTCAAACAAGCTGGATTTTGGATTATTGGTAGTGAATGTAATCCAGAAGCTACACCATTTTATCAATATGATTTTCATAATTTACCAACTGTCTTAGTAATGGGTAGTGAAGGTAAAGGCTTGAGACCAAGTATAGCCTCTAGCTGTGATATGCTTGGATATATACCAATGTATGGACAAATTCAATCCCTCAATGTAGCCACTGCCACCGCCATTATGGCCTATGAGATAGTCACACAACAAAAAACTCCTAAATAGGTTTTGTATTCTTATAATCTGAGATAAATTTATTCTGTCCCTCGCTGACTATGGTAACTGGTAGAGTAGACCAGTAGACTGTGTACAAAATTCCCAATTCACAATTCAAAAAAGACTTATCCACAATCCAAATATTTACAAATAGAATACACTATGATACAATAAAAAATAGATATATAATATTTAATAGATAAAAAAAACTAAAGTATGAGAATAAGTAAACAAAACAAAGGCTTTACCCTCTTAGAGATACTATTAGTAATAGCAGCAATAGGGATACTAGCAGCAATAGTACTAGTCGCAATAAATCCAACAAGACAAATAAATCAAGCAAGACAAGCAGCCATCAATAGCGATAAGAATACAATAGAGAAAGCATTACAACAGAGACTAATAGATACAGGACAGTATCCAGTAGGATTAGATGGAGTACAAAGGAGAATATGTAGTAATACAATCACAACAGATTGTGTAAATCTTAGTGGACTAATCCCAGACTATGTAGCAGAGATACCAAGCAGTACAACCTATACAGTGAATACAAGTAATGATGGGAGAGTATATGTCAATACCACAGAGACAGCAGCCAACTTTACCTGTCCAACAGGATATATCCGAGTACCCGGAAATAGCCTGTATCAGACCAAAGACTTCTGTGTAATGAAATATGAAGCCAAAGCAGTAGAGTTAAGTAATCCAACCGTAGGATTAACAGAACCAAATACAGGGTTTAATACAATAGCTAATGATGTCGTAGCTACAACAAGTGTTAGTAATCCCCCAAGAGGCATAGCTAGTGTATCTAGTGGATTTCCTATTGCCAGAATAAGTCAAATAACAGCCGATAGTTACTGTACTGATGCCGGGGCAAGTCTAATCAGCAATGCTGAATGGATGACCATAGCCAGAAATATAGAAGCACAACATAGTAATTGGTATAATCCAAATACAAATCCTCCAGAAAATCAAGTAGGAAGTGGAGGGTTATGGAGAGGACATACCGATAATAATCCCCCAAATGCTCTTGCAGCTAGTACAGATGACAATCAGGGTTATATAGGAACAAATAATGATATAAATAATGAATGGGCAGAAAAAAGAACTCATACTTTGAGTAATGGAGAAGTAATTTGGGACTTAGGTGGAAATGTTGCAGAACGTCTAAGTGATACAATAATGGGTGTAAATAAGCCCAATAATAGTTCAGGAGCTTTTTATCAAGAATGGACGGAAATTAGTAACTTTGGAAGTTTAAGTTATGATTTGACTAGACCAAGTAACAATACTTGGAATAGTAGTCAGAATATAGGTCAATATTGGGCACATACCTTAATAGGAGGCCCCTTTGCTTTGTTCCGTGGAGGATCCTGGGGGGGGAGCAACTAGTACAACATTAGAAAGAGGAGTCTTTACTTTGATTTTGTCTACAGGACCTACATCTTTGAGTAATGCTGTTGGCTTTCGTTGTGTTGTGCGCTAAGGATTTTTGATTTATTTCTAATATGTCTTGTAAATATATATTATGTGTGGTCATCGGGCAAAAATTTTATCTAAACTTATAATTTTGTAGATTAGGTTTTATCCTTCCACTTATGTTTTTGTAGTAGGGGCTATATTTTAGTCGTCTGGGTTGTTTTTTGTCCCTCGCTGTCGAGGGGGTACAAAGTGATGGGTGTGGAATTAGCTTGCTCTTATTCTTTTTATCTCCCTTTGGAGGTAGTACCCGAAGGGTGAGTGTGGACAGAACCAAAACAGAATTAAGGTTTATACTAATATAGTATTTGCAATCATAGTTTACTAATTATCCACCTCCGGCACTCTGTGCCACCTCCTCCGAAGGAGGACAGTGAAACTGTCCCTCGCTGGAGAAGGTACTAGCAGGGCGGGGGTAGCCGGGTTTGTACTGATCTAATTCACCTCTCTCCCGTAGGGAGAGAGGTGAATTTAAGGCGACTGAGAGGTTGCCCCTACGATTGTCAATATATTACTCTAGTGTGGATATGGGTGGACTTGAACCACCGACCTGTCGCTTATAAGACGACTGCTCTAACCAGCTGAGCTACACATCCATATATACTAGTATATCATAAAGTTATATGAAAATACTAGTATTTTTTTCTTAACTTTTCTCCTCTGGCTCTATTTCAGTAGCTTCAGATTGAAGTTTTTCTCCATTCATCAGAGCTTCGAATTCAGCTCTTTCAATTGTTTCGTGCTCTATTAAAGCCTGGGCTAATAGTTCTAGCTTGTCTCTGTTATCAGTAAGAGTTTTTTTACAAGTTTTATAGGCTTTGTCTATTATAGCTTTGACGGCATCGTCAATTTCTTGTAAAGTCTTTTCACTATGATTGGTAATTTCTCCAGTTCGATTATTTCTATAATCAGAATAATGTATAGGGCCTAATTTACTCATTCCATAGTATCTGACATATTGCTCAGCAATTTGAGTTAATTGTTGTATATCATTGGAAGCTCCTGTTGTCATCTCCCCGAATATCATCTCCTCAGCCACATATCCCCCCAGAGCCACTGCCATATCAGCTTCAAAGTGAGACCTAGCTATGAATCTTCTATCTTCAGTTGGCATCTTGAGAGTATAACCTCCAGCTCGTCCACGAGGGATAATAGTTACTTTTTGAATAGGGTCTGATTGTTCCAAGAAATGTCCGGTGACGGCGTGGCCTGCTTCATGATAGGCTACAATTTTCTTTTCTTTCTCACTGATAACTCGGCTTTTTCTCTCTGGCCCCATCAAAACTTTATCTATTGACATTAAGATATTATCCTCAGATACAGTTTTTTTATTCTTTCTAGCACTTACAATAGCAGCTTCATTTAATAGATTAGATAAGTCAGCTCCAGAGAATCCAGGAGTTCTCTCAGCAATAGTTCTCAAGTTTACAGATTTTTCTAAAGGTTTCCCTTTGGCATGAACCTTCAAGATTTGCTCTCGCTCCTTGATATCTGGCAAATCAAGAGTTACTCTTCTATCAAATCTTCCTGGTCGCATTAAGGCTGAATCTAATACATCTGGGCGGTTTGTAGCAGCAAGTACAATAAGTCCCTTATTAGCTTCAAATCCATCCATTTCTACTAGAATTTGATTTAAGGTTTGTTCCCTCTCATCATTACCTCCGCCAACTCCAGTTCCTCGAGATCTTCCGACTGCATCTAGCTCATCAATAAAGATAAGGGCAGGAGAGTTCTTCTCAGCAGTTTTGAATAAATCTCGAATACGACTGGCTCCAACTCCGACAAACATTTCTACGAATTCTGATCCAGATGTGAAGAAGAATGGTACTTCAGCTTCATTAGCTACGGCTCTTGCTAGAAGAGTTTTACCAGTTCCGGGAGGTCCTACCAATAAGACTCCTTTTGGAATTTTAGCCCCAATATCTGTATATTTTTGAGGATTTTTTAGAAATTCTACAATTTCCTCTAATTCTTCCTTAGCTTCTTTGAGTCCTGCGACATCAGCAAAGGTAATCATTTTTTTACGGTCTTTGTCTGGCATAATCACTTTTGCCATTGAGCGACCAAACATCATTGCTTGAGCATTACCTTTTTGAGCTTGTCTTAGAGAAAACCATAATAATCCACCAATCAAAATAATAGGGAATAGTAGATTTAAGAATATAGATAAAGCTAAACTACTTCCTTCATTATTTTTGACTTCAATTTTTAGACTATTGATCTTTTCTTCCGACACTCCATAAGCCTGTAGAGATTCTATAAATGTTCCAGAAGGCTCTTTTTGGGCTTCTTTGATACTATCATCCTTTAGAGTAGCTTTAATATTATTATTAGAAACTACTATGGAGGCGATATTATCATTTTGAATATCCTGTACTATATCAGATAGGGCTACTTTACTAACATTGTTATTATTTTGTGTAACCAAATATCCAAATATTACTATAATAGCCAAAATTGACAACAGTCCAGAGAGAATGTTTTTGGTGAATTTTTTCATATAGCAGTTTTTAGGTTAAACTTATTTAGATTAAAGCTAGGCTAATTCTATGTTCTTGAGGGTCTATAGATAAAATTTTGAATTGAGCGGTGCTACCTTCTTTTAACTCAGTGTATTTAGGGCGGTCTTTTTCAATTTCAGAATTATGTACAAGTCCTCTTACTTCAGGGTCTAATTGTACGAATATCCCAAAGTGATTCATTCTAGCTACTTGCCCTTCTACAACTTGGTCTACTGAGAATTTTTCAGCGATTTTATTCCAAGGGTCTTCGGTTAATGCTTTTATAGATAGAGATACTTTTCCATTTACAATTTCAATAACTTGAGCTTTTACTTTATCTCCTTCTTTGTATAAGTCTCTAGGATTTTCTACTAATTGCCATGATAACTCAGAAATATGTACCAAACCTTCTAGTTTTTGTCCATTTTTTCCAAATTTTACGAATACTCCAAAGTCTACAACTCCAGTTACTTCTCCTTCAATGGTATCTCCTTTTTGATAGCTATTTACAAGATTCATCTCTTCGCTCTTACGAGCTGCTTTCTCAGATACTATCAATTTATTTTCCTCTCGATTAACATTGATAATAGCTACACGGAAGGTATCTCCAGTATATTCTTTTAATCTACCTAGAATTTTGGTCTTATCCCCACCGTCAACTCGTGGATAATGGTCATAAGCTAGTTGTGATACTGGCAAGAATCCGCTAATTCCATTGATACTGATCAAGAGCCCTCCTTTATTAGCATCTATAATCTTTACATCTACAGGTTCCTCTGAAGCTTGTTTTGCAAATAAATCATCCCAAACTTTATCCTCAGATGCTTGTCTTAGAGATAACTCAATATATCCATCTGCAGTATTTGTAGTAATTACAGTAGCAGTAACTTCATCTCCTTTTTTTAGAGTTTTGATAGTTCCAAAGCCATCATGTAACTCCTCTCCTAATACAACTCCAGTTCCAATAGGTCCTAGGTCTACATACATTGCATTAGTTCCAATATCTAAAACTTTTCCTTTTATATCTTCTCCGATTACAGGTAAATCTAGAGGGTTGTTTTGGAGTAAAGACTCCATTATATTAATATCTTTTGCCATATTGATAAAGTATCCAAAGTTAGTTAATAATATGATATATTATGATACATTTCATAATGATAAAATGAAGGCACAATAATCTATATTTGATTATAGCATAAAACTTGTGTTTTTACAATATATTGTATAGGACGAATACATCGTGGAAAGATTGGAAAGAAAAGAGAAGGGGGATAAA
>CALMJI010000004.1 GCA_937864235.1 uncultured bacterium
TCCACCCCGCCCTACGGGCACCCCTCAAGAGGGGAATTTAAGGGACTGAAAGGTCGCCCCTACAATTCATCACTCACAATTAAAACATATCCCCATTACCAAAATTTGCCTAAAATCTAAATTTATGATATAATATGATTATAGTAAAATAATATAAACATAAACAATGGTAAGTATTCAATTTTGTGGAGGAGCAGGTTCAGTAACAGGGGCTAATTATGTCATAGATAATGGTAAAATTAGATTTGTTGTAGATTGTGGTCTTATTCAGGGTGGTCGTGAAGCTGATGAGTTAAACTATGTACCTTTTGCATATGATCCCAAGGCTATTGATTTTATGATAGCTACCCATACTCATATTGACCATATTGGAAGAATACCAAAATTAGTCAAAGAAGGTTTTAGAGGGGAGATATATTCTACTTATCCTACTGAGGAATTTGCTGAGATATCTCTTAGGGATACGGTATCTATTATGGAGCATGATAAAACACAAGTACCTCTGTTTAATGATGAAGATGTAGATCAAGCTGTTTCACAGTGGAGAGGTAGAGAGTATCATGAAATATACGAAATTAATGAGAATATTTCATTTAGATTTCAAGATGCCGGACATATCTTGGGTTCTGCTATTACTGAAATTTGGGTGTTGGATCCAGAAAAAGGTAAAAGAATCAAATTAGTATTCTCAGGTGATTTGGGTAATGTCCCGTCAGTACTGCTAAGAAAATACGACTATATAGCCGAAGCCGACTATGTGATAGTAGAGTCCTGTTATGGAGATAGAATTCATCAAAAATTAGCCGAGAGAAAAGAAATCTTAAAACAAGCTATCAAAGACACTATAGAGCGAAAGTCGGTTTTACTTATGCCTGCTTTTTCTATTGAGAGAACACAGGATATTCTGTATGAACTCAATGATATTATAGAGAATCACTCTGGAAATGGTTTACAAAGAGGTAGAGTCGGTAAAATTGATGTATATCTTGACTCTCCTCTCGCTATTAAAGCTACTAATATACATTCCAAATATACTCAATATTATAATCAAGAAGCCAAACAGCTAGCCAAAACTGATGATATTTTCGATTTTCCATTCTTAACTTTCACTGAGAGTAGAGAAGATTCTATGAGGATCAATAGCCAACCTCAACCTAAAATGATTATGGCAGGATCTGGGATGTCTACAGGAGGGAGAGTTCTGTATCATGAGGAGAGATATTTGTCTAATCCGAAGAATATTCTACTCTTTGTAGGTTATCAGGCTCCATACACTTTGGGTAGAAGAATTTTGGAGGGTGAGAGTCCAGTCTATATACATAATCACCCAATAGAAAATAGAATAGAAGTAAGAAGAGTTGAGGGGTATTCCGCTCATGCGGATCAGGAAATGTTATTAGACTGGTTGTCTAAGATCAGAAATTCTCAAAATGTATTCGTAGTACAAGGGGAACAAGAAGCCTCACAAGCTTTGGCAGATGCTATCAAAAGCAATTTACATATTCAAGCACAAGTCCCTACTGAAAATGAAATAGTTATATTAAGCTAAAATTTATGCAAGAATTATTTTATCCAGACAGTATAGCCATTATCGGAGCATCCCGTAATCAGTCTAAAATTGGATCTATAATTTTTCATAATATCCTGAAGACTAATTATAAGGGAGATTTATTCTTAGTAAATCCATCAGCAAGGAAAATTGAAGGTTATCCAGTTTATAAGGATATTAATCAATTACCTCAAGGTATAAAATTAGCTATTATAGTTATTCCAGCTCAATTCGTCCTACAGGCTATAGAAGATTTAGGCAAAAAAAGAGTCAAATATGCAGTAATAATCTCAGCAGGATTCAAAGAATCAGGGGCAGAAGGTAGAAAAAGAGAACAAAATTTAGCTAAATTAGCAAAATTATACGGAATTAGAATTGTCGGACCAAACTGTCTTGGAATTATTAACAATGACTCCAATAAATATGCCTATAATGGTTCCTTTGGACTATTATCCAATCGTACTGGGAATGTTTCTTTGATTTCACAATCAGGAGCTTTGATCTCAGCATTTATCAATAAAGCAGACAAATTAAATATAGGTTTCAATAAAATTATTAGTCTGGGGAATAAATTAGACTTAGATGAAGTAGATGCTATTGAATATTTTGAGAAAGATACCAAAACTAAAGTAATTAGCCTTTATCTAGAAGGAATATCCAGACCAGTTGAATTTATCAAGGCTATTAAAAAGTCTCAAAAACCGATTATTATACTCAAATCTGGTAGATCAGAAAGGTCAAAAAAAACAATTCAATCCCATACAGGTTCTATGGCAGGGAATGAAGTTATTATAGACACTCTGTTAGAAGAAGCAGGAGCTATTATAGTATATTCCTTAGAACAGCTCTTTGATACTGTACAGATATTTTCCAAGTTCCAAAATGTTGCGAGATTTGGTACAGCCATTGTGACCAATGCTGGAGGTTTGGGAGTCTTATCGGTAGATGCTAGTGTTGAGTCTTCTCTCAAATTAGCTAAAATCGAGCCAAAAGCAATACAACAATTAGAAAAAGTTTTACCATCAGCTGCTAGCACTCAAAACCCCGTAGACATATTAGGAGATGCTGATGCCATTAGATATCGTGAAACTTTACAAATACTTATCAAAGAAAAGTCAGTTAGCTCGATAATTGTCTTGATTAGCCCACAAGTTATGACACCTCTAGCAGAAATAGGTAGAGTAATTCAAGAAATAGCCACCAAAAACCCACATAAACCAATTATTACAGTAGCAGTAGGTGGAGAAATTGTAGAAAAATTAAATAATGAATTAAAAGATTTACCATATTTTGAGACTCCAGAAAGAGCCGTTCGAGCCTTAACTTGTCTTTATAATTGGAGCTATCAAACTCCAAATGCCAAGCTATGGGATGAACCTACCACCTATGTCAAAAAATCATCTATACAAGATATAAATCAAGCATTAGAGCAAGACAAAGCACAAGAATTATTAAGTGCCTCTTGGAATACAGTTAATCTAATAGCTAAAGAATTAGCATTGGAACTACCTAAAACTTTAGATATACAGTCCAGCTCAGATATAAATAAAGTAGACAAAAAATTACAATACCCCCTAGTACTCAAAGATATAAACCCAAATATCTTACATCGCACAGATGCTGGATTAGTAAAAGTTGGAATTCAGTCCAAAGATGAAATCAAAGAATTTTATAAAAAACATAAAGATGGTCAAATTATAGCACAAGAACAGGCCAAAAAGGGGATAGAGGTATTCGTAGGAGTCAAGCGAGACCCTCAATTAGGAACAGTTCTTTTATTAGGTTCAGGAGGAATATATGCCGAAATTTTAGGTGATATAGCCTTTGCTAGTATGCCAATTACAAAACCATATATCATCAAAACTCTCAAGAAAACTAAAATTTATAAAATACTAAACGGAGCCAGAGGTATAGAATACGATATAAATTGGCTAGTAGATACAATTTTCCAACTCAATCTATTAGTCTATTCCGTACCCTCAATTCAAGAATTAGATGTCAATCCAATTATAGTCTACCCAAAAGGAGGATGTATTCTAGATTTCAAGGTAATTATATAAATTTCAAATTATAGATGACTTAGTTTAGGGTTTTTGTACTATGAGCTCTTGTCTCCCTTTGGAGGGGGAAGCCTGAAAGGCGGGGGTGGATAGATATTACAATACTTTTTAAATTAAAATTATTGTATAAGATTTATAGATTAGATTCTATCCACCCTCCCCCCTAACGGGGGGCTCCCTCCAAAGGGAGACAAAATGCTCATAGGGCAGCAAACATAATCTATCCTCCTTTGGAGGAGGTGTCACCGTAGGTGACGGAGGAGGATAGCACGATGGGTGTGGACACAATTCAAAATTTAACACCACTCCTACCCAAAAGTGCTAAAATATGGTATAATATAAGACATATAACAACAATCAACATTATATGTTCGAACAAACATTCAAAAATATAGACGATATACTCCGTAAAGCGGGAGGTTCGCAGACTGAACTTGATTATGTAGAGCAGACATCTTGGATTTTGTTTCTCAAATATCTTGATGATTTAGAAAAAGACAAAGCAGTAGCAGCCAAACTAAGAGGAGAAGAATACACTCCCATTATAGCCCCAGAATATCAATGGAGTAATTGGGCAATGCCATTAGATGTCAATGGTAAATTAGATTATAATAAAGCCCTTACGGGAGATGATTTGAATGAATTTGTAAACTTAAAATTATTCCCATATCTCAAAAATTTCAAGACAATAGCCCAAAGCTCCGATACCATCGAATATAAAATAGGAGAAATATTCAGTGAACTCAAAAATAAAATCGCCAGCGGATATGGACTCAGGGAAATTATAGAACTCATTGGTAAATTACGCTTTAGAACTCATGCCGAAAAACATGAAATGAGTCATCTGTATGAAGCCAAAATCAAGAATATGGGCAATGCAGGGAGAAATGGGGGAGAATATTATACCCCAAGACCACTTATCACCACTATTATCAAAGTCGTAGACCCCAAAATTGGGCAGACTATTTATGATGGAGCAGTAGGGTCAGCGGGATTCCTTGTCGAAGCCTTCGAATATCTAATCAAAGATAAAGAACTTACCACTACCGAATCAGAAACTCTTCAGAAACATACCTTTTACGGGAAAGAAAAAGGTTCACTAGCTTATATCATCGCCATAATGAATATGATATTACACGGAATCGAAGCTCCTAATATCATACACACCAATACACTCACCGAAAATATAGCAGATATACAAGAAAAAGACCGCTATGACATAGTACTAGCTAATCCACCCTTTGGAGGTAAAGAAAGAACCGAAGTACAACACAATTTCCCCATCAAAACAGGAGAAACCGCCTCACTATTCCTCCAACATTTTATCAAAATCCTCAAAGCCAGAGGAAAAGCAGGAATAGTTATCAAGAATACCTTCTTGAGTAATGGAGGAGCAGGAAGTGCCGATGCTCGATTACGCCAACAACTCCTAGAGAATAATAATCTTCACACCATACTAGATTTACCAGCAGGAGTATTCACCGCTGGAGTCAAGACCGTAGTCTTATTCTTCACCAAAGGTGAGCCAACTCAAAAAGTTTGGTATTATCAGCTCAATCTCAATCGTAATCTAGGCAAGACCAATCCACTCAATGAGCAAGACCTTGCCGAATTTGTAGAATTACAGAAACTTGCCCTGAGTGGAGTCGAAGGGGCTGCCGATAGTGATAATTCTTGGAGTGTTGATATAGCAGATATAGACCCCAATACCTTCGACCTCTCTGTCAAAAACCCCAACAAAAAAACCGAAACCACCCTCCGCGACCCTCAAGATATACTCATCGAAATACAGTCATTAGATAGCCAAAGCCAAGAGATTTTACAAGGTATAAAGGAGTTGTTATGAGTAAAAGTACAAATATAATATCTAATCAAATTGAAAGTCAAATCTTTACAATCAGAGGAATGCAAGTTATGACAGACTATGATTTAGCAAAATTATATAATGTAGAGACAAAAGTGTTAAATCAAGCAGTCAAGAGAAATATTTTAAGATTTCCTGATACCTTTAGATTTCAATTAACTCAATCTGAATGGGAATATTTGCGGTCACAAATTGTGACCGCAACACAGAATAATGATGTTTGGCTACAGCAAAGAGAGCAAGCTAGATTGGCATATCAAGCACTATTTGCAAAGAGACGTACATTACCTTTTGTATTCACCGAGCAAGGAGTAGCTATGTTATCTGGAGTTTTGAATAGTCAGACAGCAATAAGTGCTAGTATTCAGATAATGAATGCTTTTGTAAAAATGAGACATATAATATTAGACAACTCATTGATCAGCCATAGATTAGATATTATAGAAACTAAGCAAAGTCAAACTGACCAAAAATTTGAAAAAGTATTCCGTGCATTAGAAACCAAAGATACAATCCCCACCCAAGGAATATTCTTCGAAGGACAAGTATTCGATGCCTATGAGCTATTCTCCAAAATAATTCGCAAAGCCAAAACACATATAATCCTAATAGACAATTATATAGACGAGACCACCCTTATACATCTATCCAAAAAGAACCCAAAAGTACAAGCTCTCATATTAACCCATCCAATAAATCAAGAATTAGAGCTAGACATACAGAAAGTCAATCAGCAATATGGAAACTTCAAACTAAAGAAATTCAACAAAAGCCATGATAGATTCCTAATCATAGACCAAAAAGAAATCTATCATCTAGGAGCATCACTCAAAGATTTAGGTAAAAAACTATTCGCCTTCAGCCTATTAGACACAAGCTCAGTACAAGATTTATTAAGTAGAGTTAAGGTATTAGTATGACTTTCGACAAGCTCAAGTCCCAAAAAGAAGATCAAAATCCCTTAGCAGGCGATGCACTGAGCTTGTCGAAGAGCGATGCACTGAGCTTGTCGAAGTGGGAAGAGAAGAAGTTGGGAGAGGTGTGTGAGATTCTAGATAGATTGCGAAAACCAATCACAAAGAAAGATCGTATTGAGGGAGATTATCCTTATTATGGGGCAACTGGGATTTTGAGTTATGTTGATAATTATATCTTCTCAGAGAAACTAGTTTTAATCGGTGAAGACGGAGCAAAATGGCAATCTGGAGATAATACAGCCTTTATTGTGGATGGTAAATATTGGGTTAATAATCATGCTCACGTTATTCGTCCTGATCGTAAAATAATTTTGGATGATTGGATTGTATATTATCTTAATTTTTCTGATCTAACTTCTTTTATTACAGGAGTGACAGTGCCTAAGCTAAATCAAGAAAAAATGAGAGATATAGATATCCCACTCCCCCCTCTCTCCGAGCAAAAAAAGATAGTGGAGGTTTTGGATCAGGCTTTTGCTGGGATAGAGCAAAGTCGCCAAAATACCAAACAAAATCTCAAAAATGCCAAAGAGATTTTTGAAAGCTATTTACAACTTGCAATGACTCCACCTCAAGGCGATGCACTGAGCTTGTCGAAGAGCGATGTATTTGGTGGTTCGGCAAGCTCACCAACCAATAAAGGTGATGCATTGAGTTCGTCTAAGAGCGATGCACTGAGCTTGTCGAAGTGGGAAGAGAAGAAGTTGGGAGAGGTTTGTGATTTTCAAAATGGATTTGCTTTTCAAAGTAAAACATATAAAGAAAGTGGATTACCTATTTTACGTATTACAAATATTCAGAATGATAGAATTGATATAAAAGATCTTGTCTATTTTGATAAACGAGATTATAAGATTAATTTAGATAAGTTTCGAATTTTTAAAGGAGATTTGTTAATTGCAATGTCAGGTGGAACAACCGGCAAATTAGGTATAAGTGATAGTGAAAGTATTTTTTATTTAAATCAACGGGTAGGAAAGTTTATTCCTAAAAAGGATTTGAATAAAAAGTTTCTATATTACTTTCTTACAACAAAAGTTGAGGAGAGTTTAAAGATTGCGGCTGGGTCTGCACAACCAAATTTAAGTACTGAGCAAATAAATAATTTTGTTCTTCCTCTCCCTCCTCTCCCCGAACAACAAGCTATCGTCCACCAACTTGATACTTTGCGAGCTGAGACTCAAAAATTAGAAGCGATATATACTCAGAAACTCAATGATTTGGAAGAACTCCAAAAATCCCTACTCCAAAAAGCCTTCGCCGGTGAATTGGTAAAATAACCTATCCTCCTCTGGGTTATTCTGTCTCCCTTTGGAGGGAGTCCCCGCAGGGGGAGGGT
>CALMJI010000005.1 GCA_937864235.1 uncultured bacterium
AAAGCCAAGCAATTGGCTTTCTTATTCTCTCACTTCGTTGTTCGAATGCAGGGACGTCGAGTTTTCAACTCTCCCCAAAACCCCTCGGTTTTGGTATTTCCGCCACGGGAAACTTTCGTTTCCCGACCCCTTCCTGTCCCTGCATTTTCAAAGAAAGTTAATTGTTCGAATGCAGGTACTCGGTCACAAGTAATTTCCCTGACGGGAAATTCTCGCGACCCCGTCTCGCGGCGTTCGCCTTGTACTTTGCACAAACTCACGCATCGCTCCGACTTTCTCGTCCTGACGAAAGCCAAGCAATTGGCTTTCTTATTCTCTCACTTCGTTGTTCGAATGCAGGGACTCGAACCCCAATTGCTGGTGCCAGAAACCAGTGTCCTACCGTTAGACGACATTCGATTTACATTTTTTATTATACCTTATATGTCATAAGTATTCAAGAAAAAATCCCAAGCCCAGACTATACAACTTAATAATCCTATTATAATAAGCGATAATATATTATCTAATCTCACTCGATTTTCATAAGTATCTGCCTGCTTAAAAGTATTGCCCTCTAAAATAATATATTGTATTGACTCAGATATAATATAATCTTGAGCAGTATGTTGAATTTCTTTTGACTCATTATTATCTTCCCAAGATATGCAGTCAGTATCACTAGCAAAATCAATCAATCCATCACCATCATTATCAACACTATCATTACACTGTGTAATAGTTCTAATTTGCTGTTTAAAATCTGTATTAGCCGCATTTATTATATATGGACATATTAATATACTTAATACTAATAATATAAAATATTTCATCTCAAAATGCTATAGCTGATATAGTAAAATCTATACTATAGGTTCCATTACTTTGTTCTTGTGGTATAGTTTGATCCATACCAATTCCTGTAATATCCCAATAACATCCGCTTACTCCTGCTGTTGATCCTGCTGTCAAAATAGTAATACTATCTACAATACCTTGATTAAAAGCTGAACTTGATCCAAAACTTAATCCATTATTATTACATCCAAAACTCGGAGTACTGGTCCCTATACTTGGATTAATAGACAATTGTCCTGCAAATGAATCAGCATCTGCCCCATCTCCACAGCCAGAATTATTTGGATCATTAAAGTCATAATTAGCTCCTGCCCCATTATTCCAATTAGCAGTAGCCCCTCTGGTAGCAGCTATGGTCAAATTCCATTGGGGGTTGATAGTCCCATTGGTAACTCGAATTTTTGCATTACTTACTCCCAAGACAGAGCTATTATTTTGACAACTAATTTTACGATCTATAGAAGGAAAACTTACTGTAGGAGAAGCAATAGTAGTCCCTCCTGTATCAACAATATTAATACTAAGAGCTCCTGGATTTCTATCTCGCCAGGCAGCATAATAATATACTCCTGTATTAGCATTTACTTCAGTTTGTGTTCCAAGTCTAAATCCATTCGTGATAAAAGATTTAATTCTACCCGCTGCATTAGCAGTAGCAGTAAAATACTGAGTTAAATCGCCTACTAAAGTATTAGGTCTAAATACTGCTGCTATTGCCGTACTACGCTTAATCCAAAGCAAAGCTACATCAAAAGTAGGTAAGGTAATATCCCTATTATCTAATCCATTTCCGGTATAAGTACCTACATCAAAATTTGTCCCTTCAGCAAAGGCAAAAAATCTATAATTAGATCCTTCTCTATTAACTTCTCCTCCTGTTCCTACTTGAAAATTATTCCCTGTAAATGATTGTATAAGATTTGCAGCTTGAGCAGTCGCTCCAAAATAATTACTTTGATCTCCCGTATTAGCAGATACTCGAAAAGTTGCTGCTGTAGAGGAGGTTCCCTTAATCGCAATGAGACCTGGATTAAATGGTAATTCTTTTATATCCCTATTATCTATACCATTACCATAATATACACCTATGGCAAAATCATTTGCTCCACTATTAGTATAAGGATTATAAGCATTCCCAAAAGCTTGATATTGATAAGTAAGTCCATTTCTATTGGTAAAACTACTAGTCCCTAAATTAAATCCAGTGTCTGTAAAGCTTGTAATACCTGAAGTAAAATCTATTGTAGCAAAATTACTCATATGTGCCGTAATATCACCAAACATCATACTAGTTCTAAATACCGCTACTTGCGTAGTATTATCCTTAATAATCACTAAATCAGGCTTAAAACCTAATCCAGTAATAGATTGATTAGCCCCCGTTCCTATATAAGTGCCTGTTTTCATAGTAAATGTTCCACTACCCGCTGGGGGATCAGCAGCTCCTCCAAAAGCAAACCAATAAAATGTCCTAGTGTTCTCATTAACATTCTCTCCCGACCCTATTTGAAATCCATTAGATTGTAACTCTTGTATCAAATTAACTGAATTAGAACTCCCGTCAATATAACTACTATTATCTCCATAATTTTGCGTAATATTCATCACGGGACGAAGACTATTGAAATTAGTGGAATTACTATTACTATTCTTGACTAATACCATATTTGGCTCAAAACCAAGGTTTGTTACTATATTTCTATTATCTAATCCATCACCAGTATAAGTTCCTTCTGCCATAATTCCTGCCGTGGTGGAAAAAGCTATATAATAATATATGTCTGTAAAATTATTATTTCTTCCCACTATAAATGATGTATTTGTAAAGTCCTTAATATAATTTCCACTTGTATCAGCAAAAAAAGGGCCGAAAAAATTATTATGATTTACTGGCATAGAAGCAGTACGGAAAGTCAACGTAGCAGTACTAGATCTTTGTACCATAACAAGACTTGGCTGAAATCCAGTATTAATATCCCTAGTATCAGTTCTATTTCCTATATATTGTCCTACACAAAAGGTACCTGTTACTGTACAGTCTGAGCCAGCAAATGCAATATAAGAATATATCACATTTACTGTATTAACACTACTAATAGTACCTACGCTAAAACCAGTAGAGGTAAAGGTTATCTGTGTCTGTGTATTATTCAATATATTCGTCATATAGGCTGTAGTATTCTCCGGCATTTCACTAGTCTTGAATACAGCTGCTCCACTAACATTAGATTTGATAATCAATAATTGTGGTTGAAATCCTATATTAGATATAGTAAGTCCTGTCACACCACTTCCCATATAATATCCTGTTTTCATCTGAAAATTTGCAGCATCAGCAGAAATAGGATTTCCAAACATACATACCAGAAATCCTATAACGGGAATTAATCTATATAGTAATTTTATCATAAGATAATATTAGAGATTGTTAAAAATATAATATATTATTTACTTTTTTTAGTAGTCTTAATTTTAAACTTAGATTTTGTAGCACTTTTAGATTTAGTTTTACTTTTTGACTTCACTTTTTTAGTTTTACTTATAGTCTGGCCAATACTTAATGTATACGGAGGTTCTATATCATTAGCATTAGCTAATTCTTTCCAATCTACTCCTAATATTTCAGCTACTGTTGCAATAGTATCTCCTGCTTTGACGGTATATTCATCTCCTACATTTTCTACAACAGGAATATGTAATACTTGACCTGCTACTAGACTATATGGAGCAGGTATATTATTAGCTTTGGCTAATGCTTTCCAATCTATTCCTAATTGTTTTGCGATAATATCAATGCTATCACCTTCTAATACGGTATATGCTGGTTTAGGGGTAGTATGAGTATTATTATCTAAATTAAGATTTAAATCAAGCGCAATAGATTCTATAGAAGATTTAGAATTAGTAGTTAGAGATATTTCTGGCTGCTGTGATGGAGTTATATTTTGTAATGATACTATATTCTGTGTTTTAGATAATGGAACTGGAATTATTTTTATCCTTGGCTCAACAAGTGAACTAGGATGAGTAAGATGTCCTGGGAATACTTTAATTTTTTGTCCTGGCTCTACAGCATAAGGAGCTTTAATTCTGTTCACTCTAGCCATAACTTTCCATGGAAGTCCTAATTTTTCAGATATACTTTCTAAGTCTTCATCTTCACCTACAATATATTCTTCTGTCCAAAGTTTACGATATCTATAGCGTAAGAATAGTCTGGTAATCAAGAATAGTGCTATTACAAATAGTGCAAAGCTTCCTGCTATAGCAAAAATAGCTGTGGGCTGTGGTAAAACAAAGACTTTAATAGTTTTCTTTATGATTTCTTTCTTTTGTCCTGAATCAACCCCAAGAGTTTTAGCTGATTTATCATAAGATATTGCAGCAGTATATTCAACTAATCCTCCCCAATAAGGCTTATCGAGTTCAATATTATAAGTAGCATTATCTCCTCTCAAGACTGGATAAGTGTTTTTAGCCAGTTCTTTATCTCCCTGATAAAGGCTTATGTCTGTGTCAACTGAGGTATTACCTGAGTTTTTCACTTCAATTTTAGCAAGTAATTTAGGTTGTACTCCTTTGATATCAATATCAAATTTTTCAAGAGTAATATTACGGATTTGTTCTCCCGGAATAATAACAGCTACTCTCACTCCCGTACGGAATGATAGAGTTGCCCCAGCAGACTGTACTATATTACTGTCTTTTTCCTGCACAATAATACATCCATTTTCTTCACCTACATCAATATTTTCAGGTGCTGTAATACTAAAGGAGATTTTTTCATTAGTATTAGGCTGTAAAGTAACTTCTGATTTAGATAATTTAATCCAATTTCCCACCCCCTTTTTAGGGTCTGCATATTGTGCACAAGCAAAAGCTCCATCAGAAGATTTTTGTGAATCTACTGAATATACAAGTATAGTTTTAGGTACTTCTGAGTTATTTACTACTAAAACATCATTTGTTTTAGATTCAAGGGGTTTAATTGTCTCAACAAAAATTGATTGTGTACGAGTATTACTTGGGTCAGGATTAGCAGGAATTAAACCAACTCCACCATATTCAATTGCTTTAATATGAGGAGTAAAAATACTTGTGAATATTATTAATACTATGATAATATTTAATTTTTTTTGTGTTTTCATAAATATACTAATTTAATTTGCAACAATTGATACCACCATTGGAATATAATAATCTGATGCTACAGCTTGCTCAGAGGGAATAGTCTGAGAAAGTGCTATACCACGGAATATCCAATCTCCAACATCATTTGAAGCTGCAGCTGCATTGAGTAAAGTAATACTATCAAGAGTTCCCTCATTAAAAGAAGCTTGACTTCCAAGTGAGATATTAGAAACAGTACAAGACAAACATCGACCTACTGCTAAAGTACCAACAGATGGATTTACCGTCATTTGACCCTTTAGTGAATCAGCGTCATCTCCATCAGCACATCCTGAACCAGAAGGGTCATTAAAGTCATAACCAGCCGGAGTTCCATCCCAAAAAGATGTCACTGAGTTAGCGGCAATACTTATCGTCCATCCATTATCAGCAGCATCTGGATTCTGAATATATAATTGTTGTGAGCTTGTTCCAAGTGTACCATTAGTAGTTTGGCAAGCAACCGAAAAATTAACAGCCCCAAATGTAACAGATGGAGAGGCAACTGTAGCATAAAGAGAATCTACAATTCCAATTGATAACACTCCAGGATTAATAGTTTGATTAAATTGTGTATTAATCTGTGCAAATGTAACAGGTACCCCCATTACAATAAAAGCAATAAAAACAAATAATCGTATATTAAGTATATATTTACTATATTTCATATCTTATTTTAAAATCTATCAGTTATTATCATAATAATATCATATAATTACATATAATACTATATAATACTATATATAATTATCCACAATTTTATTCCCCTCTCATCCCTACGGGAGATAAATTGAGGGCTTTCAGTCCCTCCCATACTTTAGTTTGGGAGGGGGTGGACTGCTTTGCTGGCTGGGGTGGAGTAGCTTTATCTCACCAAACTAGCTATATATTTCTCTCTATTTTGTATAGCCAATATCACTCCTGAAACAACACTATCCATTGATTTTTTGATTGCTATATCCTCAAAATGTACTATTTCTAAATATAAACTTTTCAAAAAATCATCTCTTCTTAAATCGTATTCCCCTTTATAATTATGACTTTCTCCATCTATCTCAAATACCATACCCAACTCTGGGATCAAGAAATCTACTATATAATTGCCTATTATCACTTGTCTATCTATATCATAACCTAATAGCTTTTTGTCCTTAAATGCAAGCCAAAATAATACCTCCGACAATACACCTGCTTTTCTTAACTCTTTTGCTTTGGGTTTGAGTCTGGGATTCTTTGGTAATTTTGAGTAATTATATATCCACCCCGTCTTTGTTTCACAAAGCCACCCCTCAAGAGGGGAATTGTCAACCTCCATAATCAAACTTTCTTTACTATAATATTATCAGGGTCTAGGTATAGTCTACCGATTCTATAATCAGCATAGCCTTCGGGTCTATTGTTATTGACTGCATATTTACCTTCTGGTGGGTTGGGTAAACTCTCAACTGTCTTGAATTGATGATACAACATTACTGTTTTATCCTGATTATAATGTTCGTGATAATAACTAGCTGGACCTTTGATTTTATGATGTATAAAGTTCTCCCAATTAATTTGCTCTGTTATAAATTCTATATAGGGTGAATGATCTCCATACACTACTCTCTCATATCCTGTAGCCAAAACTTGCCCATTATGATCATAAAAAATATAATCTTGTGATCCTTGTTCTGGTAAGTTATGCTGTTTTTGTATTCTTGACCTATCTCGCTCACGATTCGGACTATCTACTGTAGAATATAATTCTCTAGGCTTAGGTGTAGATATAGGCAAAGCCACCCCAACCGCTTGCCAAGATTGAGATAATAATTTATCAAATTCCTTTTTAGATGTATTCTCCAGCTCAATGTAGAATTTATGAGGGTTTGTATGATTTGATTGCATAATTATTATAGTTATATGTATAATTATAGCATATTCTGTGGTAGACCCTATATAATTAATTTTGATTAAGAAAAATTCTTTTCAAATAACTCCCAAGCCCCGCCATTGCGCAAACTCGCTGTTTTTGATTCATTGTTTTCTTCTCGATCTATTTTAGTTTTTTCATTGACTGACTTTCAAGTAAAGATTTCATTTGTGTTATAGCAACTTTGTTTAATTCTATAAGTCGTTTATTTTGTTGTAGTCCTTGTCGAATAAGTAAAGCGTTAATACTTTCCATATTACTCAATACAACCAATTGTTCCAATGTTGCATTATCTCTGATATTACCAGCTTTATCTTTATTTTTATCTCTCCATTCTTTGGCGGTCATTCCAAAAAGAGCAACATTAAATAAATCAGCTTCATTTGCATAAACAAAATTTGCTTGTTGTTTAGTTATTTCAACGGGTATTAAATTCTCTTTAATTGCGTCAGTATGGATAAGATAATTAACTTTTGCTAAAGTTCGCTGTAAATTCCACTCTAATTTCAGTCTGTTGTTTTCATCATCTTTTAATCGCTGGAATTCTTTGATAACATAGAGTTTGAATTCTATTGAAATCCACGAGGCAAATTCTAATGCGATGTCTTTGTGAGCAAAAGTTCCTCCATATCTTCCTGACTTTGAAACTATTCCTACTGCATTGGTAGTTTCTATCCATCGTTTGGGAGTCATCACAAAACTGTTTAGACCTGCTTGTTTTCTAAACCCCTCGAATTCGAGGGGTTTAAAATTTGGATTGTAAATCGTTTCCCAAAACCCCAATAATTCGATAGTGTTTCGATTTCTCATCCAATTTTGAATGATACTATCTGTGTGTCCAGCATCTTTATGTCTTGCTATGTCAGTAAGACTAATAAAATCACTCTCATCTTGAGTAATTACATTTATAGTTGATTGTTGTACTTGTAGAATTCTACTTTTTGCCATTTTTAATATCTATAAGCTACACATTTACAAAAATTGAATCCAAAAAATAATCTTTTTTTTTCCGAACTTTTATTAGCAGCACTGATTTACGAAGTATATTTTGTATCAACACAAGCATATACGAAATTCGACTAAACTTTGTATATTACTATATTTAATATTATAACATATTTTGTGGGATACCCATCTGTAAAGTTTAAATCTAGTATTTTTTCTTTGCTAAAAATATCATCTCTGGACTGTTTTCATCAAGATTACTTCCATCCCAATTACCATAAGTTTTTTGTAACTCAAACCCATTTTGTTCTAAGTCTTTTATTAACTGATTTTTAGAACGATAAACTAGTTCCATATTAGCAACCATTTTTTCTTGAGTATCAACAAATAAATAGTGAATTTTAAATTGTACTTTATTTCCCTTAATAGAAATTAATTCTATCCAGGATTCTACTTTTCCTTCTGAAGATTCTAGAATTCTACATGAATCTTCTTTATTCCATTTTTTCCATGGTTCTAATAAAGGGTTTTTACTATCAAATAAAAGATAAGCTCCTGGTTTAAGAGAGTTATAAATATCTTTTAATGATTTATTCCACTCATAATTTTTTACAAAAAATTGTGCAACATGACTTGTCATAACAACGAGATCATTACTATTTTTTTCCAATTGCTCCGAACTCCCTTTCCTCCACTTTACTTTATCTGCATACAATTTATTTTTAGCAACTTCTAGCATAGATGAAGCTGGATCTATTCCAGTAATATTATAACCAAAACTTGCTAATTTACATGTAAGAAGACCTGTTCCACAGCCTAAATCAGAAATATTAGTAACATGCAAACTTTCTATTTTTTTTACCCAAAAAGTTTCATCATCTGTTAAAGGATTGAATGAATCATATATTTTTGCTAATCTAGGATTATTAAATTCTGAATAATCGATTTCCATAAAATTTATAAATTATATATTTCCCAATATTTCCTACTTCTTGCATAATTATTATAGTTATTATGTATAATTATACCATATTCTGTGGGAGACCCTTATCTATTACTACCTATCTCCTATTTACACTATCTGTTTCATCTTAGACAGAATATTTTCGGATAGTTGCTGTTAGACGATGTCGCATAGCGAGGAGTCTAACAGTGACGGAGTAGCAGTCCATTAGCCAACGAGCAAAGCGATGTTGGCTAACGTTTCGGCATATACGATGTTTGGTAGGGCTATAATATCGCGAAGCGGTAGCCCTGCCAAATATGGGCGAAGCGACCATCGGGAGCGTAGACGTATATGCCGTGTTGTACGATGTTCTGAAAACCATCACAGAATATCATCTTTGGTGTCATCGCAAGTTATAAGTTCATCTTTTTTAATATCTCTTAAAGCGATATCGGCTTGTAGCTCATGATCTTGATAGGTATTCGGTGTGTTGGAGTGATTTACATACCTTTCAGGTTCTGGGTAAAGGTACATTTGGCCGTAGTGTGAGTGCGTGAATTCTTTTTCATTTTCCGGCAACACTTCATATTCTTCTTGTGTGATTGGTTTTAGATTGTACTTAATAACAACCTCGCCTTTTTTAAAGTTGCGGTTTGCGTAAGCACCTTTGCCGGCTAAATTACCTTTACCAATGTAGATATCGCTCATATTTTTTGGTTTTCAGAATTTCGTACAACACAAATTTTTGCGAAGTTCGACTATTAATCGCAAATTAACCGTATTTATATAATAACATATTTAAATATGTTATACTAGTGTGTGTATAACTTATGCATAAGTATATGATTACGAAGTTTTTAAACCTATTAGAATTTAAAAGGTATTCTAAAAGTACTCAAAAGACCTATATACAAGCTATTTCTAAGTTTTTAGAATATTTTTAGATATATTTAACATAAAACAAAAAAGTCCTTGCAATGATCTACTTTCCCCACGAGGAGTATCATCGACTCACAGAGGCTTAACTTCTAGGTTCGGAATGTAACTAGGTGTACCTCTCTGTGATAAATCACAAGGACATTTTTGTTCTCGAACACAAGATTATCTAAAAAAGATAATCTCATGCTCCAGAATTGGTGTAAATTTAGGTAAAGCAACACTACATAACCTTGAGTATCAATCAAAAGTTAAAAAGATGAGTTTTAGCGACATTAGTATCACTCGACTGAACACATTACTATGCTTACATCTGTGACCTATCAACGTGGTAGTCTTCCACGGTCGCATGAGCTACCTAATCTTGAGTACGGCTTCCCGCTTAGATGCTTTCAGCGGTTATCCAGACCAAACTTAGCTACCCAACAGTGCCATTGGTATGACAGCTGGTACACCAGAGGTTTGTTCATCCCGGTCCTCTCGTACTAGGGACAAATTCTCTCAAGTAGCAACGCCTACAGAAGATAGAGACCAACCTGTCTCACGACGGTTTGAACCCAGCTCGCGTGCCCCTTTAATTGGCGAACAGCCAAACCCTTGGGACCTTCTCCAGCCCCAGGATGGGACGAGCCGACATCGAGGTGCCGAACCTGGCCGTCGCTATGGACGCTTGGGCCAGACTAGCCTGTTATCCCCGGGGTAACTTTTATCTGCTGATCTTCCACCTTTCTACAAAGGATGGTCGGTTCACTAAGTTCCACTTTCGTGACTCAACTAAAGTACCCATTTCTAAAAGAAACACATACAATAGAGGTGTAATGAAAACCATTACAGCGCGACATACACGTCTTGCAGTAAAGCTAGCTTATGCCTTTGCACTATCTCCCGAATTTCCATATCGGGATAGCTAACCTTATAAACACCTCCGTTACTTTTTAGGAGGTGAGCGCCCCACTCAAACTACCCACCAGGCACTGTCTCTCATAGTATTAGTATGAGGTTAGTATTCTCATAAATCAAGGGTGGTATCTCACTGGCGACTCCTTTATGTCTTGCGACACACTATCATAGTCTCCCACCTATTCTGAACAAAATAAACAAAAATACAATACCAAGCTATAGTAAAGCTCCACGGGGTCTTCTCGTCTTTCTGTAGGTAAACGGCATCTTTACCGTTATTGCAATTTCACCGGGCAGTTGGTTGAGACAGTTTCCCAGTCGTTACTCCATTCAAGCGGGTCTGAATTTACCAGACAAGGAATTTCGCTACCTTAGGACGATTATAGTTATCGCCGACGTTCACTGGCGCTTCGGACAGTCAGCTTTCACTGCCATCGTTAACGTTCCAGCACTGGTCAGGAGTCACCCCCTATACTTCCTTCTTGTGAAGTTAGCAGAGAGCTGTGTTTTTGATAAACAGTCGCTGGGAATCTTTAGCTGCGTCCCTCCCCAGTTTTATCTACATTTAGCACATATTTCTATACTTAATATAAACAAAACTGGAGAGGGAAGACCTTATCCCGAAGTTACGGTCGCTGTTTTGCCGAGTTCCTTAACCAACTTTCACCCGT
This sequence comes from uncultured bacterium, assembly GCA_937864235.1. Classification (GTDB taxonomy): domain Bacteria; phylum Patescibacteriota; class Minisyncoccia; order SW-4-49-11; family SW-4-49-11; genus CALRBF01. Next base: position 11,315 of record CALMJI010000005.1, read on the forward strand.
TCACCTTGGTCTTCTCGACCTACCCACCTGTGTCGGTTTTCGGTACGGTCGACAATGGATTCCCTCCCTAGTTTTATCTACAATAAAGTGTATATTAAAACAACTTCATATCTAAACAAAACTAGGGAGGGACATAGTGGCTTTTCTTGTCACCTTGGGTCTCTTATATTGAATTCTCTCGCGAGTCTTCTTTATGCGTTTTTCGGGCTTTAATGACTCCAAAGATTTGCCTCAGAGTCAGCTCTACAGAAACACATATGCCTCAATCCATTAAGACACATAAAATACCATGATGCGTCCCCACATTTACAAGCCATTGCCGGTACAGGAATATTAACCTGTTGTCCATCGGCTACCTCCGTTTCCGAAGTTAACCTTAGGCCCGACTAACCCCCCGATGATTATCATTGCGGAGGAATCCTTAGGATTTCGGTGGCTCAGAATTTAACTGAACTTGCGGTTACTTATTCCAACATTCTCACTTCCTTGCGCTCCACCAGCCCTCACGGGTCCAGCTTCAGTGCACAAGGAACGCTCTCCTACCATTATAATACTAATAAATTAATATATAATCCGTAATTTCGGTACTACACTTGAGCCCCGTTACATTTTCAGCGCATATTTTCCTATCCCTCCTCAGTTCTGGGATCGAGCAAGCTATTTTTAACTCGCTCCATCAACTGATATTTGGCACTCCCATGAGATTTTAGTCTCTTTTCTCTTATCAATGCATCTTTTTTGATTCGATACACTTCAAAGTATATGAGTGTCCATTGACCTTTATGTTTTTTCGTATACTTACTCTGCCTAGAATTATGTTCTTCTAGTCTTTTTTTGAGATCTTTAGTACTCCCTATATAGAGAGTATAATCTGTAGAGTTTTGAATAAGATATACTATATACATATAGATTCATTATACCAGAACTGAGGAGGGAATAGAGTAGTGAGCTATTACGCACTCTTTAAAAGATGGCTGCTTCTAAGCCAACTTCCTACCTGTCTCAGAAAATACACAACTTTTCCCACTTAGTGTAGTTTAGGGACCTTAATTGACGGTCTGGGCTGTTTCCCTTTTGAACATGGAGCTTAGCCCCCACATTCTAACTGCTAATCTATAATCTACTGGTATTCGGAGTTTGGTTAGATTGGGTACCCGAAGGCCCCAGATCCATTCAGTGCTCTACCCCCAGTAGGGATCAATTAACGCTAGCCTAAGAGCTATTTCGGAGAGAACCAGCTATTACCAAGCTCGATTGGAATTTCTCCTCTATTCACAGCTCATCACCTAGAGTTGCACGACTAGTGTGTTCGGGCCTCCCTTTGGTGTTACCCAAAGTTCACCCTGGCCATAAATAGCTCGCCTGGTTTCGGGTCTACTCCCATCAACAATTCGCCCGTTAAGACTCGATTTCTCTGTGCCTTCGTCCTTTTGAGACTTAAGCTGCTGATGAGAAGTAACTCGTTGGATCATTCTTCAATAGGCACGCCGTCACCCTTGCGGGCTCCGACTCCTTGTACGTAAATGGTTTCAGGTCTATTTCATTGTCCTCTCGGACTGCTTTTCACCTTTCCCTCACGGTACTAGTTCACTATCGACATTAAGTAATATTTAGCCTTACCAGGTTAGTTCTGGTGGATTCAGACAGGGCTTTCTTTTCCCGTCCTACTCAGGTATAGAACCGATATATATACATTATTTTCGATTACTCGGCTATCACGATCTATGGCTAAGCTTTCCAGCTTACTCATCTAACAATATATATACATCCTCCTTACGGAATGTTCTACCCTACAACCCCTCTAGACCGAAGTCTGAGGTTTGGGCTTCTTCCGTTTCGCTCGCCGCTACTAAGGAAATCACATTCGTTTTCTTTTCCTCCGGGTACTGAGATGTTTCACTTCCCCGAGTTCGCTCCCTATTAAATAGGATACTTAGGCATTACCCTAAGTGGGTTTCCCCATTCGGACATCTCCGGATCAAAGCCTGATTGGCGGCTCCCCGAAGCTTATCGCAGCCAGTCGACGTCCTTCTTCGCTTCTTAATGTCAAGGCATCCCCCATTTACGCTTACCAACTCATCTTTTTAAATTCTGATTCATACTTTATTGGTGAAAGTAGTAAAATTGCATTTACCTAAATTTACTTGTGAAGGAACCCTCTTATAGAAACAGATGATAATATCTCAAAGGTTGAACTTTAAGAGGTCATCTCTGTCGCCATATTGCTCTGTAAGGTGAGCTGAGTGTGAAGTTGCGAGTACGATATTTATAATACATCAAATCTGAAGAGGTGTCAAGGGTTTTTGGGAGGAAAATTGATGTACTTAATTTTAATCTACTTAATGGACGCAATAATTAAGTATGGGAATATAAAAATCTATATCCAATTAATATATTCTTTTTTCAAAAACAAAGTCATACACATAAACATAATAGATGAAAGCATCCCAAAAAAACCTAAATACATAATTATATTTCCTATAAATTCTGAATAATCTAATATTCCCCATTGCCCCAATAAATACCACCAATCATGAGAATCTGGATCTCCTGTAATTAAGGGCATTGATCTATCTTTAGCATCAGATACATAATAAGCACTATCTACAATACTTTGAAATCCCCACCAAGATATCACACAAGATGCGAACCAATCTTTTTGCCTTATAAAGGCAATCATAAAACAAAATGGTATTATAATTTGCAATCCAGTTCCCATAATAACCATAACTTGTCTAGGAGCCCAGAAAAAAATAATATGCCCCGCTTCATGTAAAACCAAATTTATAGCATGTAGAAAACTAAATTCCCACAAATTCATAGCCGTAATATAATCACTTCTAACAGCTAAAAATTTAATACTCCACCATAATAATATTATTATAGTAAATCCTCTGAATATATTAGATATTTGCAAGAAATTTTTAAGTTTCATAGATATTTTATTTTTAATTCAATTATAAATTTAATATATCACCTCATAACTTTGAGTTCAAGTCTCTAATATGCTATACTTTATCCATTATATTCTAAAGCCCTCTTATGAAGCTCCAGATTAAACCTATTTACTGTTTTATTGTAGTTGGGATTATTATTTTTCATTACAAAATAGGTATTATGAATGTAATTCCGACCAATGTAGAGTGGTTATTACAAGCCTCTGACTGGCCTCAACATCAACTTGGTTGGGAGTTTTTTAGAAGAACTCCATGGAATTGGCCTCTGGGAGAATTTAGCAATTTATTATATCCGGTAGATACTAATATTGGATTTACAGATAGTATTCCGCTTTTGGCAATTAGCTTCAAATTATTCAATCTAGTTTTACCAGATTTTTTCCAATATATTGGATTATGGTTATTCTTAAATCTAGTTTTACAAGGATATCTTGCTTTTTTGATCTTTCGTAAATTAAAATTACCGACTAATTATGCTATTATAGCTGGAATATTTTTACAATTAACTCCTGCCCTAATTGCTAGATTTAATCATCCAGCTCTGACAGCTCATTGGCTAATTTTGCTCACAATTTATAATTATCTGAGTTTTGAGGGTAAGAAAAAAGATATTTATCTTAATTTTTTGTCTATTATATTGAGTAGTTTGATACATCCCTATTTGGCTATTATGATTATTCCTTTGAGTTTAGCTAATTTGTGGAGATTCCAATCTTGGCCAAAAATTATAATTTTGACAATTATAGGGTTAGTAACACCTATAATACTATGGGCTGGAATTGGTTATTTTGTAGATTATTCTATTGGAGATCCTCAGAATTTAGGTTATTATTCTACAAGCTTACAATCTTTTTTTAATCCAGAATATGCAATATGGGATAATCATCTAAAAGATGCCTCATTGTGGCTAGATTCAAGAGAAATAAGATATCCATCTCAATATGAAGGATTTGCATATCTTGGATTAGGAGTATTATCTGGAATAATTCTAACAATAGTAATCTTATTAATAAAAGCCCTTATTAATACCAAAGAATCACTCTTAACTATCAAAACTGTCTCCGAATCATTATTAAAGGAAAGAAAAATAGTTTTTATCATCTGTATTATACTTATTTCACTATACTCTATTATGCACAAAGATAATGTGACATATTTAGAACAATATACTTATATCCCAATTATTGATATGTTTTTAGAAAAATCTGGAGTAATCAGAGCGAATGGTAGATTTATATGGCCACTTATGTATATAGTTATTATTATAACCTTATATAGTATACAAAAAATCTTCAATAAACATACGCTTTATATACTAACCATACTTGCACTAATTCAAATAATTGATATAACTCCACTCATAAAAGAACGCCTATTTAGGGACCAAGAATTTGTATCCATAAAATCAGAATCTAGTATATTTTGGCAAAATACTATCAAAGATTATAAGGAAGTGAATATATACCCAGGAGGACAGAGAAGCTATAATAAAGCTGATGATTATATTATATTTGCATTTTGGGCAGCTCAAAATAATATTCCAATCAATGCGGGATATTTATCCAGATATGACATTGAAATCTCCAGAAAATTCAATCTAGAACTAGAACAAAATCTAAACAACTATAATCTAGATAAAAATAGTCTATATATCACCACCAAAGATTATCAACCCCTATTCCAAAATATAAGCCAAAATACAGGCCGGGAATTAGTAGAATATGACAATTATTATATTTTGAGGTAAATATAACACTTTTTCCATCAGAAGCCTTAAATTTCAGTTGTACGATTTTTTCGTACACTTACACACTTATCCTACCTATTCCCTTTCGCTCGGTTATAAGTTTTGGGTAAAAAATATAAATTTTGAATTATGAATTGTGAGCGGGTAATTGTAGGGGCGACCTTTCAGTCGCCCGTCCACACCCGTCGACTTCGTCGCCATCCTCGCCGGTAAGGCCATACCTACGGTAGGCATGGACAATAATACACTCCTCCTCCGCCATTTATCAGCCGTATGTAGAAAGGAGGATAGAAAAACCTAAGAACAGGCGACTGAAAGGTCGCCCCTACGAGAGACATACTACATCCACCCCTCTCCGCCCAAGGTTTACCTGCCGTAGGTAGGCGGATTGCCAAAAGAGGGGGGGTAAAAAGAAAAAACCCCCGCAAGCGAGGGCTTGGGAGGAAGGGGTCAGCTGGTCTTGATGCCCTCGATAGCTCGGATCAAAGGCTGCAGTTGAGGCCAGATGTTGACCTGAAACCAGCGCATCCACTGGTCGAATGTTCTCAGAAGCTGTTTGGACTCTGAGTCCAGAGTTGTGATAACCTGCTGAGGTGGCGCTGCCTCTACCGGAGGTGGAGGAGCTACGGGGTGTTGAGGTTGCTGGCTTGAGACTTGGGATAGCCTTGGAACGACTATAGTGATCCGTTGATCAAGCGGTGATGAAAAGCTACCATTGAGGTACTCCACTCCCATTACTCGATAAAGGCCTCCTTTGGCGACAGGATCAACCTGTGTCACCCAGCGTCCAGAAAAATTTTGGGATTGATGAGCGATGAGCCGGAACTCTCGCTTATCATCAGCCAAATGTACATACACTTGGCTAGAAACTGGACAAGAATCTCTCTGATCAACCACAATCACCCGTTCTGGCAATTGGAAGTCAACCGAAAACTGGGGTAAGCAAGGTTCCACGTGGGGCACATAGTCCCAATCCTCTCCGGGAGAGGGAGTGGCCTTAGCCTCTGGAGCAATAAGCAACAGAGTAGTTGTTGCAGCCAGCACGGTGCCGGCTAAGATCTTTTTTAAAGAACTCATGAGGAAATTCCTCAAATTTGCCT
>CALMJI010000006.1 GCA_937864235.1 uncultured bacterium
GACTCTAAATTTTGCACCTTATACTGTATACTAGCTTGTAAAATTCTCTCTTTTTGCTCTACACTAATCTTTAACTCATCTCTATGTGGAGTCAATAACTCAGCCGCATTAGACGGAGTGGAAGCCCTCATATCAGCTACAAAATCAGCAATAGTAAAATCTCTTTCATGCCCAACAGCTGAGATAATGGGCTTAATAGAAGTATAAATGGCTCTGGCTACCGACTCATCATTAAAAGCATGAAGATCATCCATCGCACCTCCACCTCGAGTCAATACAATCACCTCCACCTCTGGATATGTATTAAGATTATCAATTGCCTCAATAATACTATCCACCGCCCGCTCCCCCTGCACTTGAGCATGATGAAAATACAAATTCAATCCACCCATCCTAGCTCCTAGAACCTTCATAAAATCCTTATAAGCCGCCGCATCTTGCGAAGTAATAATCCCAATAGATTTTGGCATATAAGGAATTGCTCTCTTACGAGCCTCACTAAATAAGCCTTCAGCCTCTAATTTTTGTCTTAAAAGCTCAAAAGCCTTAGCCAACTCTCCCTCCCCAGATACCGCCAAAGTCTCTACCATCACACTAAAAATACCAGATTTAGGAGAAAGTCTTGGCTTACCAGTAATAATAATTCGCATCCCATCTACTGGGGAGATTCTAGATTTTCTCAAATTAGCAACCGTAGTAAAACATCTAATTTTTGCTTCCTTCTGTTCATCTTTTAGATCAAAGAAAACCCATTGATTATTAGCAAAACTAGACATCTGAAAAGCCGACACCTCGCCCTCAATTTGTACCGTTTGCTCCCCAATAATAGTATTGATTTGCTGGATAAAAGCCGACACACTCAGAACTTCTGAGCTAATAGCTGGAGTTTTGAGCTTCAGATCAGCATATTGAGTTAAAGACTCCGGAATATATTGTTGGTTGGACTCTAGATATTGCTTACCTTCGGCAAAATGAGTAAGAGTACGAATAGCCTCTTTTTTGACCAATATAGATGAATCCTGCAATAAAGGGATAATCAAATCAGATACTCGCCCCCATTCAAAACTAATCAGGGCTCTCAGAGATGCCTGCCTATAAGATGGCTTAGTATGAGCCAAAAAAACCTGAATACTATACAAAGCCCGCTCCCCACGCTCTCTGATAATATCCTGAAAATAAGTGTCTAATTGCTTGCCCGTCACAAATTTTATAATTATTGAATTTATATATTTATTATAGCATATAAAAAAGAAAGCAGCTGTGAGGCCGCTTCTTGTGTTCTGATGTGGTGAGCTCCCAAAGCTGGGAGCTGAGGGGGGGGTATGGGTATTTGGTTGTTAGATAGGATTATTTCTTATCTTTCTTTTTCTTTTTCCGTGTCACAGGATATTTACGGAAACTACCAGAGCTTGTAGCTTTGGCAATCAGTCCCTCAAGCGAAGCATGTGCCTCACCGAATTGATTCCTGCGTGGACTTTTGGACATGGATCAAATCCATGGACTACCAAATTAACTTACACCTTTCCTCAAATTTTGTCAAGTCCTATTAACTTTTGTTAATTTTTAACAAAAGTTATGCTTGAGTTATAATCTCATCCAATTTTAATTTCTCTACTATCCATTTTCTAATTGTTCCCATATAAGCTGAGTCGCCGATTACTACTCCACCTATAATCTTACCATCAGCATTGGTATTAACCTGTACATATCTGTCCCCTTGCTCTATCACTATAGATTGCATAGTCTCAGGATTTAGCCGACATTGCCCCACAAAAGCAATGGCCAAACTAGTCTTTGGACAATAAGCAGGAATTAGGCTAAATTCTTTCATCGCCTCTGTATGCACCATATTATACCCAGCTATCATACCTTGCAGTGAGGCCTGAGCCCAAGTCCCAGAACCTATATATTGCTCTTGTAAAATATCATAATACTCTACAATATCTCCAGCCCCAAAGATGTTCTCATCTCCACTTTGTAAATACTGATTTACTTTCAAACATCTATTACAAAGTTCAGAAGGCAAGAAATCTTTATTCAGCTCCAATCCAATTCCCACACACATAGCCTCAGTTGGGATAATTTCTCCTGAATTGAGTTCAATTTCACTAATCTCTCCTATTTGATTGCCTCTAATTTCTTTAATCTCACTTTCATAATAAATTTTAGCTCTCTTAGCTAAGTATTCATTAATAATATTACCTCCAATTTGGTCAATCATACCCTGCCAATACCATTCATCTCGGATAATCAGAGTCACCTCCTTACCCAAATTAGACAATAATTCTACAAATTCAATTCCAATAAACCCTCCACCGACAATAGTAATTTTATTCTTATCCCTTATATAATCCCTCACTCCAATAGCATCATCCAAAGTCTGAAAAGCAAATACACCTTTCAAATCTGACCCCACTTGAGATAATCTTCTAGCTCTACCACCTGTAGCCACCAAAACCTTATCATAAGCTAGAATCTCTCCATTATCTAGAGTAATAGTCTTATTCTGAGAATTTAAATTCTCAACTCTAGTAATAATTCGCTCAATATTCTGTGCCTGAAATTGCTCTTCAGTCTTTAATAACAAATCCTCTGGAGACTTAGCATCAGAAGCTACCTTACCAATATTAACCCTAGAATAAACCGGATATTGCTCCTCCCCAATCAAGACAATACTAGCCTCTGGAGCCTCTTTGCGAATAGATATCGCCCCATTAGTCCCTGCAATCCCCGCCCCAATGATAATGTAATTATAATGTTTCATCAATTTTGAATTTATTAACTATTATTTTTATTATAACATATCTTGATTTGAATTTCAGGATATGGTAAAATTTTTTAGTTGTTTTTCAGGAAACCTAAATAGATGGCAAAAGACAATCTTTTGGAAACATTGTCTGGCAGGTCAACAAGAAACAAAGAGCCCAGAGTATGCCCTACGGAAAACATACCTCTACCAGACACCCTCCCCACGAGATGTGGTAGGGGTACCCAACAATACCTCAAGACACTTGAACAAGGTCGTCCCGATGAGGGATAACCCCAATCAAAATACTCACACAAGGCCACCTCCCTCGAGCTGGTCTTTTTTCTTTACCTCCCTGTACTAGAGTACATTTCGTAGAGGCGACCTTTAAGTCGCCAGCTGTACTAAAATTCCACCTCCTATACTTCAGTTTGGGAGGGGACGGGGTGGAGTATTTTTACCCTCCTTCTACACAAATAATCAAATTATGCTATAATATTACCGTCTAAGATGAATTAATTATCTCTGTATGGATAGCCAAACTGCCCTACAAATTAATCAATGGATAGATATAATTCATAATCCTAACTATTGGATTATTTTTTGGTTTATTGCCTTATATATTTTATTAGAGCCTAAACTTTTTTCAAATAAAAACACACTTTCAGATAATAAATCTACTAAAATTATAATTCATACTAAATTTTTAATTTTATTTTTTACCTTTAGTATAGCCCTATCTCAGAGCTTATTTGGAGGCTGTCTGATTACCTCTATTCAGAATTACTTTGCTGTCAATTATCTAGGTCGTGAATATTGGTACCCTTATGGCTTAGTATTCCGCGAAAACTTTGACCCCCAATATTGGATTTATCTCAGATTATTTTATATAATACTGACAATATTATATGGAACTTGGATATATAAATATTATAGATTTGTGATGAAGAGCTGGGGGAAGTGAATTATATAAATTTATGGTATAATTATATATATAAATAATTCAATAATTCTAATTTATGTCAAATTTAAATCTAAAGCCTATCCCTATGTTATTATTTTGTCCAAATTGTGGAAAACAGCATATAGATGAACCAAATCTAGATATTGGGTGGACTAATCCAGATCATCGTAGTCATTTTTGTACTTTTTGTGGAACAATTTGGAGACCAGCTGATGTCCCAACAATGGGTGTAGCCAAAATCGAGACAAAAGGTAAAGCTGATACTTGGGATGTAAATTCTATAGACGAGACTATTGCTATTTCTAAGGGGAAATAAGTCATTCTATATAAATTTATTTTAGAGTAGATGGGTGTGGGCATTCGTAGGGGCGCCCTTTCAGTCGCCCGATTGTCATCCTTTGGACTAAAATTCCCCTCTTGAGGGGTGGCAGGTTTCCTGACGGGGTGGAGTGTTTTTAAACTTGAACTTCTGTCCTCCTCCGCCCCTGTGGGGCACCTCCCCCAAGGGAGGACAAAATACAATGCTCCTACCTGCCTTAGGTAGGCAAATGGAGACATAAAGCAGAGCCCTCCCCTTATTGCATTTTGACCCTACTTGGCATATAATATGAAAATTATATAAATATTATATTATGCTTTCAATTTCAGATATTAAAAAAGGTAAAATTATCGTAGTGGATGATAGTCCATTTTTAGTTTTATTTAGTCAATTATCCAAAAAAGGCCGAGCAGGGTCAGTACTGACGGTCAAGATGAAAAATCTCATCACCAACAATACTCAGGAGCGAAATTTCAAACAATCAGATATGTTCCCTGAGGCGGATATTGCGGAAGCCTATGCTGAGTATCTATACAGTGACGGGGAGCAATACCATTTTATGGATGAGAGAACTTTTGAGCAATATGCTTTTGACCTTGAGACCTTAGGTGAGAATACAGTTGGCTATTTGCAAGAGGGAGCTAAAGTCAAAATTGTCACTTATAATGGGGAGCCGATTACTATAAATTTACCACCTAAAGTGGTCTTAGAAGTGACTGAGGCCGCCCCTACTATCAAAGGTAATACCGTCGATGCAGCGATGAAAACTGTAAAAGTTGAGACTGGAATTGAAGTTAAAGTCCCTATGTTTATTAATCAGGGTGATAAAATCCGTATCAATACTGAGACTGGTATTTATGAGGAAAAAGTGACAAATTAGCCCCAATAGTCTTTGATCGCTGCTTCTACCTTAATCGGGATGGTGGCTTTATAAACCGATTCCATAATTTCTAGAATTTTATCTTTATATTGCTCAGCTTGTGTGGTTTTGACCTCAAAAACTAATTCATCGTGAACTTGTAAAATCATATAAATATCTTGTTTTTCTCCTAGATATTCATCGATTTTAATCATCGCTAATTTTATAATATCGGCTTGCAAGCCTTGAATTGGCATATTGACAGCTATTCTGTCCAATAAGGCCTGGTTGCGAGGGTTTCTAATATCTATGTTTGAAAGGTCTCTAATTCGTCCATATTCTGTCTGAGCATAACCATGCTTGCGAGCGAATTGCTTGAGAGATTCCATATAATCATTTAGCTCTGGATAGGCTTGACGATATTTATCTAAGAAAACTTGAGCTTCGGCTCTTTTAATTTTGAGATTTTGGGCTAGGCTAGTAGCACCCATCCCATAAAGAATTCCAAAATTTATTGTCTTAGCAAAGCTTCGCATTTCTTTGGTCACTTCTTCGGGGCTTACTCCATATACTCGCTGGGCTGTAGCGGTATGAAAGTCTATATTTTGTCTAAAAATCTCTAGCATAGCCTGATCTTGAGATAAGTGAGCCGCTAGCCTCAACTCAATCTGAGAATAATCACAAATTAACAATGTCCAGTCCTCCCGTGCTACAAAACAATTTTTGATTTGCCTACCCAATTCACCTCTAGCAGGAATATTCTGTAAATTAGGATCCACTGAGGATAATCTACCGGTGGCGGCAATATTTTGCTGATAAGTGGTGTGTATTCTCCCCTGCTCATCCATCAGATTCGGCAGGCTATCTATATAGGTAGATTTGAGCTTAGCCACTTCTCGGTATTGTAAAATCAAGTCTACAATTTCGAATTCACCTCTCATAGATTCTAGAGCCTGAGCTGAAGTAGAGACTTGACCTCCATTGGTTTTCTTGACTCCTTTGACAGAAAGATTAAGTTTATTGAATAAAATATCGGCCAATTGCTTCGGGGAATTGAGATTGAATTCCTCTCCCGCAATAGCATAAATATCTCTAGTCAAGGTAGTAATTTTATCCTCTACAAAAGTTTTAGTAGCTTGTAATTTTGACTCATCGAATAGCACTCCCATAGCTTCCATTTTGGCTAAAACTGGCAAAAGAGGCTTCTCGATTAAATTATAAACCTCCTCAATATGCAAAGCCTGCATTTTAGACAGAATCAACTGATATAATTGATGCAGAACCAATTCTGGCTGAGCAGAATTATAACCCACTCCATAGGCTCCACAGACCGCCTCCAGAGATAATTGCCTCTCTCCAGGGTTAATCAGATAAGCCATCAGAATCACATCTTGCAAATTAGCCCTGAGCTCAAAGGGATATAATTTCCGTATAATTGGCTTAATATCAGCACAGATTATAGTCTGCTCGGAGCCTAGCAATGCTCTTAATTCCTTCTCGCTAACTTTAGACCTCTGACCCTTTGCATCAATGGCTATATAATCCTCATCTACCCCAGCCCAAATAGCTAGAGGGAAATTAGTTAATTGAGATAAATTATACAATTTACTCTCCTCAATAGCCTGTGTCTCTACAGCAGGAGTAGCAGGCTGTTGCCCCCAAAAACTAGTCTGGGACTTATGATTATTAGCTTTTTCTAATTGAGTATTAAGCTCTTTGACCAGGGAATAAAATTCAAAATGCTTAAAGATCTCCTTTGCCTTCTCAACTGGGAAAGTATAGTCGATAGAATCATTGACCACCTCCCCAATTGGAGCATCCGTGATAATAGTAGCTAATTCCCGACTAAAGAAAGCTTGTTCTTTATTATTCTTGAGATTCTCAAATATAGATTTAGTCAGAGCATCTCTATCCTCTTTGGCAATATCCTCAAACTTAGCATATTGATCTACAAATTTATAAATATTCTCCAGAGTTTCAAAACGATGCAATAAATTCACCGCTCGCAAATCTCCAATACCAGGAACCCCAGGAATATTATCTGAAGGATCCCCCTTTAACCCCTTAAAATCACAGACTTGATCTGGACGAATTTGATATTTGGCAATAACCGCTTCAGTATCAAAAATTACAGTGTCATTAATGCTTTTTCTCAATGTATAAACTGAAATCTGAGGTTTTACTAATTGCATAGTATCCATATCACCCGTCACAATAATCAGCTCATTGCTGGTCTTACTAGTCTGCTCAGCAATAGTACCAATAATATCATCAGCCTCATAGCCAGCTAATTCCAAAATCGGGATTTCAATAACTTCCAACATTTCTTTGACCAAAGGTATCTGGTCATACAAATCCTGGTCCGCCGCCACTCGATTAGCCTTATAAGCCTCAAATTGATTATGCCGAAAAGTATCCCCCGCCACATCAAAAGCCGCTAATACAATATCCGGCTTAATATCCTTAATAACTTTTAACAAAAGCTTAGCATAACCATACACTGCATTAACCATCACCCCATCAGCAGTAGTAAAAGGAGGCAAAGCATGATAAGCCCTGTGAATCACCGCATTACTATCTAGAATTACAATTTTTTTCTTCATACTTTTTCATTATAGCATATTTTGGGAGAAATATAGACAAAATTCTTAAAATATGATATAAGGTTATTGTCCTATACGGAGAACTTCCGTGAAAAACCCTTTCAACATTTTCTGCCTAATAATCGCTTCAACATTAATTGGTGGCACTATATATGGAATTACAGAAATATTCAAGGAAGAAAAAACATACCTTCCAGTTGAATATGACCGCTTCATATACTTCCCATGGCATGCAGGGAAAGGATTGACACCTGACCCCACCAAAAAAGAAGCTTTTTTTACTGGCTCCAAAGAGAAATTTTTGGAGGATTGTAGTCGAATATGTACTTTAAGCCATCAAAATTATATCCCTGCAGGGACAACAAAGCCGGTTTACATTCAAAATCTCTATGAGCTTTTGAATGTAAACCCCTACAATCTAAAAATAACCCTTGATGGGTACTATATATACAATCCATTACCCCCAACCCATTGACCACAGCCCCCATATCTCCAGACTCTGTATCACTGCAGAGTCTTTTCTTTACTCAAAAATACTCTCAGAAATTTAATTTTATATATACTTACTTTTTCTTAAATTTACTTTCTAGTTGATTTATAGTATCTAGATAAGATTGTTCCACTGGGCTGAGGGTTTTTTGCTGATATTTTTTATATTCATCTTGAGCTTTTTGAATTGCTTCTTGATTACTAATTTTACCTGAATTTTGCAAGATTTCTTCCCCTGTAGCCAACAAAATACTATCTAAATGGTCTGCCCAATCTTGCATCTTCATTGGGACTTGTCTTTCTGCTTGTCTTTCAGCAAAGTCTAGATATCCTGAGACTATTTGACCCAATGCTCTTAATTCTTTTTCATCTAGATAATTTTTAGCTATTGAGATATCTTGTAATTGTGGTTTATTACCAGTAAAGGTAGTAAGTCCCATAAATTCTTTTTCAGCATCAGCTCGATTATAAATCACTTCAGCTGCAGTTTGTTTATGTACTGCATAATGTATTTTATTCTGGACTTTTTTGAAAAATTCAATTGAAGTTTTATTATTAGCATCATAATCTATACTTGTTGCATAGATATCTAATATCTGTCTATAAAAAACTTTCTCACTAGCTCGAATATCTCGTATACGGGTTAGCAATTCTTTCCAATAATTACCTCCGCCTAAATTTTTGAGCCTCTCATCATCCATCGTGAAGCCTTTGAGTATATATTCTTTTAACCTTTGAGTTGCCCAAATTCTAAATTGAGTGGCTATTTTACTATTAACTCTATATCCTACAGCGATAATCATATCTAGATTATAATAACCTGTATTATACTTTTTACCGTCTCTAGCAGTTATCCGGAAATTCCGGAATACTTGATTTTTACTTAATTCCTGAGTTTTATACATATTTTGTATATGTTCACTAATAGTTCTGACATCAACTTCAAAAAGTTCTGCCATTAATTTTTGAGATAACCAAATCGTCTCATCCTCTATAAAAACATTCAATTTTACCGCTCCATTGGAATCTGTATATAATATAAAATTGTTTTGCTCAGTCATGTTTCTGATTATTATATATTTTTATTATAGCATATTTTAGGAAAAATATGGACTTTCGTAGCGGAGGCTTTAAGTCCCTCCATTTTATGTAGAGTCGGCGACCCCGCCGACATAGATTTTCGTAGAGGAGACCTTTCAGTTGCCCGTCCAGTGATATACTCAATTTTAGTTATTTAATATAGACAAAATTATTAAAATATGATATAAGGTTATTGTTCTATATATGCTAGACCATGACCATGTTTACTAGAAAGTTTGGAAAGTTTATACGATATTGCGGTAATAAACCCCTTGCCCTAGGGGGGCCAATTATTGCTTTGTACGCATTGTATAATACAATATTTTGAATTTCTATCGACTCTGCATCACTGCAGAGTCTTTTATTTACTCAAAAATACCCTTCCCCAATCAAACAATATAACGGGTGACTGAGGGGTCGACCCTACGAGAGGGGCAACGAATCCACCCCCGCCTTTCAGGCACCCCCCTCCGAAGGGGGACAAATTAACTCCCCCATCCTTGAAAATAAGCTAATTTTATGTTATAATTATTACTAATAAAGTAATTATAAAATTATGGCTGGGCATAATAAATTCTCAAAAATCAAGCATAAAAAAGCTGCTACAGATAAGTTGAAGGCTCAGAATTTTTCTAAGGTGGTCAAGATGATTCAAATTGCAGCCCGTAAAGGTTCTATTGATCCTGCTATGAATCCCGAGTTAAGATTAGCTTTAGAGAAGGCTAAAGAGGTCAATATGCCTAAAGATAATATTAATCGTATTTTGGAAAAAGCCTCTAATACCAGTGGGCAAGTGATTATGTATGAGGGTTTTGGACCTGAGGGGGTTGGTTTGCTCATCAAGACATATACTGACAATCCAAATCGAACTGTAGCTGATTTGAGGCATATGTTATCCAAAAATGGAGGTACTCTAGGGGCTAGTGGTTCTGTAATTTGGATGTTTGAAGAGATTACTAGAGAACAAGAATATAAAGTCAATATTCCGAACGAGATTACTGAAGAGGCTCAAGAAAAATTAGAGAATTTAGTAGAAATTCTAGAGGAATTGGATGATGTAGAAGAAATCTGGACTAGTGCTACTATCTAAAATATGGATAATAATTCTCCATATAGAATTTTAGGCATTGATCCTGGGACTGCTACGACTGGATTTGGTATTATTGATACTAGTATTTCTAAAGTTTCTGGAGTGGTTGATTATGGAGTTATTACCACTGAGCCAACCCTAATAGATGCAAAGAGACTAGCCATTATTGATGAGAGCCTCAAGCAACTCATCGCTACTTATAAGCCCAATATTATTGCTGTTGAGAAGTTGTTTTTCTTCCGTAATACCACTACTATTATCACGGTGGCTCAAGCTCGGGGAGTAGTATTACTAAATGCTGAATTACATAATTTACAATTATTTGAATTCACTCCACTACAAATAAAACAAGCCATTACCGGTTATGGTAAGGCTCCAAAGTCTCAAATGCAACAAATGGTAGCTACAATTCTAGGTCTAAAATCTATCCCAAAACCAGACGACGCTGCGGATGGCCTCGCTGTAGCTTTATGTTGTCAATCTAGTCTTGGTTATTTACTTAAAACTTAGAGATTTTAATATCCCATTTGATAAGCAACTACAATCATAGAAGTTGTATAAGCAAATGTAGATACTGCAATTATTCCAATTAAATCTAAAAGCAATTTATATTTTTGGTTTCCTATTTTTTTTGTTAATTTTGACATATTTTAGAATATTAATTAATAATTCAAATTTATTATATCATAATTTTTAGAATTTTAATAAATGTTATCCACAATTTCTGAAATATTGGCTCCTGCTTTATATAAAATCAATTCTCTTTTTTCTATAATTTCAGGTTTTATCAAGGGATTAACATAATTCCAAGCAGCTTCAATCTCATCTGCTCGGATGAATAATGACTGATCTGAATCCAAAATATCTTGAATTAATCTTGCATAAGCAGATTGGCTTTTTTGCCCAAAAGACTCCTCATAGGTAAAATGTAATTTTACAGGTTGAATACACATTCCTTTACCTGGAAATTTGGCATTAACTGTATAATAGACCTCTTCATTAGGTTGTATACTAATCACTAATTCATTTTGTTGTGGATTACACCCCTCATCAATATGGCTAAAATACTTAAATCTAGGCTTGAACGATATTTTTATTTCTGCTTTATTTTCTGATAATCTTTTGCCTGTAGAGATATAGATAGGTACATCTTCCCAACGAGGATTGTCTATATATGTTGTAAGTTTTACATATGTCTCGGTTTTAGAGTTTGGGTTAACTCCTTCTTCTTCCAAATATCCTCTACTTCCCTCCGCTGAGATATACTGTCCTAATATAACATTTTGTGGGTTAATTGGTCTTAAGGACTTGATTAATTTATGCTTTTCATCTCTGATATATTCTGCTTCCATTGCTACAGGAGCTTCCATTGCTATCAAAGCTAAAGTCTGCAAAATATGATTTTGTAGAATATCTTTGATTATTCCTGTTTTATCAAAATAATCAGCTCGCTTATCTATGCCTCGCTCTTCCCAGACCTCAATTGCAATTGACTCTACATAGTGATTATTCAATAATGGCTCAAACATACTATTCCCAAATCTCAATGCCAATATATTCTGCACCGTTTCTTTACCTAAATAGTGATCCACCCGATAAATTTCATCCTCATTAAAATTTTCAGCCAATTTGTGATTCAGGGCTTGAGCTGAACTTAAATCTGACCCAAAAGGCTTCTCAAAAACTAATTTATATTTTATATTTTGATGAATATTTTTGACTTCCGCTAAAGTGTCTACTACATCATTAAAAGCTTGAGGAGGTATTGCCATATACCAAATCACCTCATCCCCTGATTGAATATTATGTTGAGTAAAAAACTTATGTATTGTATCAATTTGTCCAAAATCTATTTGATTATATTCTAATCTTTCAATAAAATCTAATTTACCTGTAAATTTAGATAGACTATTTTGTACTAACTCCCTATATTCTTCTTGATTATATTCTTTTCTACCAGCACCTATAAATTTTATATCTGGCAAATAATAATTATAATTAAATATTTCTGCTAAAGCTGGGTATAATTTGGTAGTAGCTAAATCTCCAGTAGCTCCTGTAATAATAAAATACTTCATCCTAATTCAATTTTAGATATTATATCAATAGACTACTTCAAACAAATTCTATTGTCAAATAAAACTTATAAACCTAGAGATTCATCTGAATAAATATCTTCTTCTAAATCTGAATCTATAGCCTGTATTTCAGATTCTATTAAATCAGCTTCCATATTAGTGTTATCACTTACTGGAATGGTTTCTAATATATCAGGTGTAACTACGGATGGCTCACTTGTATTAAGTGTATCAACTATAACTTCCTCAACCATATCTTCTGTCTGATACATACGATATACACTCACAGCCACAATGACTAGGGAGAAAAATACTAAAAACACAACAATTCCCCATAATAATGGTCTAGTGACAATATCTTTATTTACTATATTAGATACATTGTTACTGGAACGATCAGTATACTGACTTGATGGGCTAGAAGGAGTAGCTTGTTCTGGAGGAAAAGATGTCAAACCAGAATTAGAATTAATTTGCTGTGAGCTTTGATTATTATTGATATTATCTTCCATATTTATAAATATATATTAATATTATTGAGGGATTACTTGAGGAATAGTACCACTTGGATTAGTAGCTGGCTCTGGAGATGTAGTTTCTTGAGGCCGTATACTTCTTAAATATGGAATGATTGTATCTTTGATGTATATTCTAATTTCTCTATCCTTAACTATTACTGATTGTAATTTTGATTTTCTAATATCAACTTCAGTAGCTAATTGTGTTTGGTTATTACAAAATTCACCTGTGTTGACCTTAGTTCCAAATAGTTGAATATATTCCTGGTTAGCAACATTCATAGTAGTGATTTTGTTTTTTAGCTCAGAAATATAAGAGTTATAAGTAGTTACATCTACTCCTCTTTCAACTAATTTGTTGGAAACCTTCTCTAACCTCGTAGTGAATTTATTATATTTAGCTATTCTCACTTGAGATTTAGATGTGAAATTTCTTTGATGATTTAAAATTCTCATACCCACAGCTTCACATCTCTCTTTAATTTTCTGTTCTCTTTGCTCTGAAGTCAAAGTAGACTGTGGAGAAGTCCTATTTTCTTGGTTAGTTATTCTTTGAGCAGGAACTGACTCTATAGTTTCTC
This sequence comes from uncultured bacterium, assembly GCA_937864235.1. Classification (GTDB taxonomy): domain Bacteria; phylum Patescibacteriota; class Minisyncoccia; order SW-4-49-11; family SW-4-49-11; genus CALRBF01. The sequence goes on from CALMJI010000006.1 coordinate 13,328, forward strand.
TATTTGCACTCTGTGATTGGGGGGAAAGTCTTTGACTATCTTGTCTCTGATTGCTAGAGTCTTCTCTATTTCTCATAGGGGCTCTTCTATCTCTACCTTCAACTGGGGTTTCTTGAGTTTGATTATTGGTGTCATCTTGTGCCAAAACTATGCCACTAACAGAAATCACTCCACCTATGATTGAGAGGCTTGAGACAATAGCAATTTTAGATAATTTATTCATATTAATATTATTTTATAATTATGTGTTAATTATATCACTACTAATAATTTTGTCAAATATAATTATATTCCAAGAGCCTCTCTTAATTCATCACTCACTTTCCACGGTGGATTAAAAGTAAGTTCAATATTTATAGATTTTGGATTCAAAACTGATAAGGCAGTTTTTAATTCTTCTTGCATTTTTCCCCCAAAAGGACATAAAGGAGTAGTATAAGTCATCAAGATATTGATATCCTGCTTTTGCGTGATTTCTATATTATAAATCAACCCTAAAGTATAAATATCCAGATTCACTTCTGGATCTAGAATAGTCTGACAAACTGCTATTACATCGTCTTTAGTAACCATTATAATTTAATTATTAAATCCTCTTTCTTGTAATCTAGCTAAAATTTTTACACCACCTTCTTCTACAATTTTTCCGTTTTTGATAATACTCACTCTATCTGGCTTACTAGATAATTGAGCTAAATGAGTAATGATTAAGAATGTCATACCTTCTTTGGATAACTTTTCTAGTTCAGTTGACATTAGCTTAGTTGCGTCAATATCTAAGCCAGAATCTGGCTCATCAAGTATAGCTAATTTGGGCTTTAGGATTATAAGTTGCAATAATTCTAATCTCTTTCTTTCTCCACCTGAGAAGCCATCATTGACATAACGAGATAAAGTATCAGCTCCTAGCCCCAATTTTGTAGCCTCATCCAAAACCTTTTTTCTAAACTCCAACACATTTACCTTGCCATAAATAGCCTGATAGGAGTTTTTGAGTAAGCTCAAAATTGTCACTCCCTTGATAGCTGGCGGATATTGCATAGATAAAAATAACCCAAGTTTAGCTCTTTTGTCTGGGGAGAGTCTCGTAATATCTTGTCCCTCAAAAATAATCTCACCCTCAACTTCATATTCTGGATAACCCATTATAGCCAGAGCCAAAGTGCTTTTACCGCTTCCATTAGGACCCATTAGATAATGCATATTACCATTTTTAATCTCAAGACTGATATCAGAGATTATAGTTTTGTCGTCCTTAGTAATTGTAATATTTTGTAATTTTAGCATAGATATTAGTGCAAATTTATGTTATTTTAACACTTCCTGAGCTGTTCGTAAAGCTAAAGACACACATTTAACTCTAGTTCCCTCCATTTCAAGACCCAACCATTGATATAATTCCTCTATTGTAATCTTTAACAATTTATCTACTGTAAGGCCTTTTAATTTTTCTGTAGTAAGAGAGGCCCCAGCTATACAAAGTGCGCACCCCACTCCCTCAAAACTCACCTCCCGCACCTGATTATCTGTAATCTCAAGATATATCCAAATATCATCTCCACAATTAGCATTATGCCCATGTAATTTATGAGTATAATGCTCTAAAACACCTTTATTCAAAGGACTACGGTATAAGTCTAAAATGTATTCCCGATAAATATCATCCATAATTATTGAAATTTAGCATAAATCTTATCCAAAGCCTGCATTAGTCTATCTATATCTTGCCTAGTATTATATATCCCAAAAGTAGCCCTAGTGCTACCAGAAATACCAAGAACCTGAGCAATGCCACTAGCACAATGCTGTCCTGCCCGCACACAAATATTCTCTTTGGCGAGTAAATAAGCCACATCATGAGTATGAATATTATCTATTATAAAGGCAAAACAAGCAATTCTCAACTGCTCTCTCCCACCACCTAAAACTTGTAGCCAAGGCCTGAGTGAAACTTGCTCCCAAATATACTGTACCAAATCTTGCTCATGAAATTGAACATAGTTCCAACCTATCTCTTGAAGCCAATTAATGGCTCTCGCAAGTCCTATCACTTCAGCAATCGGTGGAGTTCCAGCCTCGAATCTTTGCGGGATAGGAGCATATTCTATATTTTCTAAATTTACATAATCCACCATATCTCCACCATTACGAGAAGGTGTCAATTGCTCTAAAAGATTATATTTAACCCACAAAACCCCCACTCCAGTCGGAGCATATAATTTATGTCCTGAAAAAACATAAGCATCCACACCAAAATTTGAAACGGATATCGGGATATGAGATACTGCTTGAGCCCCATCTACTATACATAGAGCTCCTTTTGTATGAGCCTTCTGAGCAACTTGCTTTATATTATGAATTGTCCCGAGCACATTAGAAATATGCCCAATTACCACAATAGAGGTATTATCATCAATAGCATCCAGCAAAGCCTGTTCATCTAATATCCCGTCTTTGAGGTAAATATATTTTATTTCTAGATTACATTTTCGTGCCAATTCACGCCAAGATAGCATATTGCTATGATGTTCGGTCACTGGTATTATAATATTCTGCCCAGTACTTACACGAGACCCCAACATCTCAGCCAACATATTTAGCCCATCTGTGGCTCCTCTAGTGAAAATAATTTCCTCAGCCCGATTCGCTCCTATGAATTCAGCAACTTTTACTCTCGCCCCCTCATACTCAACCGTAGCCAGCTCTGAGAGATGATAAATACCCCTATGAATATTAGCCCTATAGCTCCTATAATAGATATTCATAGCCTCCAAAACCACCTCCGGAGTCAAGCTAGAAGCCCCCGAATCTAAATAAACCAAATCCTGACCTAAAATCGGGAATTGCTCTCTAATTGTAAATACTTTATCCTCCATATAGATAAAGTATACTAGATATGTTATAATATGTGTATAGTTAATATAAAATTGTATGGAAATACTTGCTACAGAATCACATCAAACATCCGAAACAGAGCTCCCACCCAATATTGAATCTGAAATTCTAAAAGCATTGAGTTCAGATATCAGATTAGATATTATATTTGATCCTAATAGTATATATCTTATATTAGAGAACCAAAAACAAAGATATCCTGACTTAGAAAATTCAGCTTTAGTTAATGTAGCCTTAAAGGACATTGATAAAAAAATGGTAGAAAATAAATTAAGATTAACTCAACTTGAGGACATTGATGAAAAAGTTAAAAGATCGATAAAAAACTTTGAAGAAGCCAAAGCTAAGCTCTCAAAATTACAGCTTGAATACTCAATGCTAAGACAACAATTAGAGTCTCAGTTAGATAATGGTTTAGACTTAGAAGGCACACCTATACAAAATGCTCTGGACCAATACAGAAGATTTAAGTCTAAACTTGAAGGTTTATCAGAAGACTCTCCAGAGCAAGAAGATATAAGGCGAGTGCTTAATATTTATGCCAAATATATTAAGCAAGAATTCGAGCAAAGCCCAGAAAAATACTCCATAGGAACATCTCAGCCTTTAAGAATTGATATAGGGGAAATTGTATATGAATTTATAGAACCTAATGATTTAACAAATGAACAAAAATCTCATCAAAGAAATATTGCAGAGGCCAGAAAAAATATTACACAAGAACTTAGTCAAACTCCAGGAGTTTTGGGAGTTATCCCTATGGCTGGAGAAGTTGAAGGATCTAAGAATTTTGATATTATAGCCATCACACTTAAGCCAGATAATAATAATCTATCCCCTGAGGAAATAAATATAGCTCTCAAATTATTATATTCCCAAATCCAAAACTCTGCTAATTCAAAACAAGGTTTGATAGAAGCCAATATATTAGATCCTAGTAATATAGAGATATATAGTGATGGGAAACCTCTAGCCGATTTTACAGAAGATAATAAACCTGAGTCTGAATTAGATCCTTCTCAAATATTCCAATTACATACAATAAAAGTTGCCAAAAGATCAACAGACTTTAAATATAAAAAAAGAATATACTGATCATGCTATGGCTATGGTAAGACCTTCTCAAAGTCTAGAGGATAATAATAATATACCTACTTTAACTAATTCTTATACTACTCAAGGAGAAAACGGTCTTACATATACTCCATTTAATCAAGCTATGTTCCAACTATCAGCTCAGCAAGCCTTAGGATTAGATTTAGCTTAAAATATAGACTTAACACCTATGACCGCTCGCTAATCTTTTTTTGGTCACTAGCTAACATATTATCCCAAGCGGAGTGTAGATCAATATCCAATTCATGAGCTATAAACAAAACTTCTGCCATAATATCTGCCAATTCATCAGATAATTTAGCTTTGATTTGAGACTCATCCAAACCTTCTCTATATCTATAATTTTGTAATTGCAGAACACATTTAGACAAATTCCCCACCTGATATTGCAGATCATGCGAAGCTACATCATAAGACCAAGTCTTTGTACCCTGAGCATCATATTTTTTGAAAATCTCCACCACTTCTTGTTGCATTTTATCTAAAGTATCCATATTTTAATTGATTTACATTAACTATGTATTACTATCTCCCACTATCCTCTATGTCTACGATGTATCTCATCTTATTCATTTGGAATTGGACATAAGGATAAGCTAAAAAGTCAGCTTATAGATGATTTACAAAACTTTAAAGAAGCTATCTCTAAATTTCAAAAAGAATTTTTAAGATAATCAAAAAACTAAACCACTATCACTCTTAATACTTAATGTAATTTACCTCCAATAGGAACATCTTTATCTGGAATTACTAATATTACCTCTCCTTTATCATTTGGTAATCCTAAAGTCAAAACCTCAGATATAGCCTCTCCAATTTGTCTCGGTGGGAAATTAACTACACATAAAACCATTTTGCCCTTCAGATCTTCTATTGAGTAGTTTTGTACTAACTGAGAGCATGACTTTTTGATACCAATTTCATCACCTAAGTCTATTTTTAATTTATATGTAGGTTTTCTTGCCTTTGGGAAATTCTCAACTTCTATAATTTTACCAACTCTTATATCTACTTTTTCAAAATCTTCAAATGTAATCATAATTTTTTACTATCTTTTTACCCTCTCATTATACCACACTCCCCCTTACCCTTCCAAAAAGCCGGTTTTGAGGAGGTGGAGGTCTTTGTACTTACACATACAAAAAATCTCTAATAGAATCCTTTATCAATTCTTTGATTTATTTATTCACATTTAACATAGTGTAAATATTCTATTACTGAGCTTGCTTTATGATTTCTATTATCAGATTTGTCAGCCTTAAATCTATTATACTTTTTTTTGAAAACTCCATATTCACCTCTTTTTGACATAATTGTCCTTACCTCCTCCTCTGTCATTAAACCCTCATTATTATAACTTAAAAATATATACTTTACATTTGCTTTTTGTATAATATTTTCAAAAGATTGTAAAACTTCTTTTTTTTGTGAAAATTTTGACTTCTGATTTGAATAGTCTCTAAGACCAGTTTTGCCCTTGATTTTGGGATTATCATACTTAGCAATAGTTTCTAGTAGATGATAATTTGGAGCATATTGTCTTTGATTGTAAGGAGGATCAAGATACAAAACATCTCCCTTGACTGTCGAGACTAATTCTTCAATATCTTCATTAAAAACACTATGTTCTTTGTCATTAAGTATAAAATTTGCTGGTTGCATTACAAAATCTTTTTGAGCTGATTTTTTTAGTTGTTTTAGAAATGCTCCATAAACTGATGCTGTATTTGCCACTTTATCTATATTTTCAATCAGAGTTGTAAGTAAAAAATAATATTCATTATCATTGATTTTACTTTCTTCTTTCCAATTTTCAATTTTTTTTCTTATTGTATCAACTTTTTTACCATTTTTATCAGAAAAGTATTGTCTTTGATTTTTTTTACTCTTTGTACCCCCAAGACAATAATTATTGTATATGAAACCTTCTGTCAGCTCTAAATTATCTAAAAATTTGCATATAAAACTTGCTCTTTCTTTATAGCTATAAGATTTTAATTCAGATAACTCATCCTCCAATCCTAAAAATTTTAAAATTTTGTGATTTTCAATGTAGTTTTTATTTAATACAAAGCTATAATATTGCAAATCATTAGCTATAATTTTATGTCCTTTGCTCTTAAAATGCTGTCCTACAACTCCAGTTCCTGCAAATAAATCTAAAAAAATAAAATCCCTTTTACCAACTACTTTGTAAATTGATTGTTCTAAAAATTCTAAAAGAGATTTTTTGGAGCCTATATAGTTCATATTCTGTGATAGACCCTAAATTTTATTATATTTGGCAAAGTAATCATCAATTTCATTTCTAAGCTCAATTCCTACTCTTTCAAAACAATCAAGCAAATCATTATAAGCTCCTTCTCCCCCTATAAAATCCCAAAACTCATTAGCTACTTTTAATTCTTGCTCTAGGTCTAGCATCCCTCTAATTGTCCAGCGATTATATGGCTCAGGATCATAAGGATTATATGGGATAGCAATCAGTGTATGTATTTTTGCATTTGGATTATTAGCTAAAGTTATGGCTGCCCATTCTAAGAGTGTTCGCTTAAATTCCTTGAACCCTCCCGCATTTGGTTTTGCGGTTTTAATATCAAATAGAAATAATTCTCCTGTATAACTCTCTAATAAAATATCTACTTTTGTTGGTTTAACTGTTCTAAACTCACCTTTTTGAGCTATTTTTTGAATAATTTCTATTTCTTGTTTTTTATTTGGTGATGACTTAGCAGTTATTAGATCATCCATTATTTGCTGAATTTTAATTTGAGCTTGTGAGCTAATTTTATGCCCAGCTATTGCCTGAGATTCCGCTCTCTTGAATCTACTTTTAGCTAAAGATAGAGCTACTGGTTCAAAAATACTAGTTCCAAAGTTAGTATTTAGTGAATGAATAAAAGAAAACAAAGCCATCCTATCCTTACCTAATAATCTTGAGTGAAAAGGCATTGCTTTTGGCTCTGGTTTGTAATTTTTAAATTTATTTCTAAGGGCTGTTCTTAAAACATTTTCTATATCTGTAATTTGTTGCTGATTTAGACTCATATTTTTGACTTTAGATGAAAAATAATTTCTGCATATGGATTTTTGTCCCTTTCTGTACGATTTAATACTGGTCTTTTGTACTGATTGACGATTTTCATCCCAGCTTTATCAGCTATTTCGGGATATAAATTCCATTTATCATTAGCTACCAAGAAAATATCAAAATCTTTAGCGAGATACTTTTTGGCATTCAATAAAACTTTTGAGATTCCCTCTACATAAGAATTTTTGGCTTCTTTCCCTTGTCCTTTATATAATGGTCCTATTTCTAACTCATCTTTTCTCTCAAAACCAAATAGATCATAGGCATAAGCATGTTGTTCATGATAATCTATTTGTCCTACATAAGGTGGAGATGAAAAAATACCCTTAATTTTCTGCTTCTCAAAAATTGTAGCAAGATTTCTATTTCTAATTTTAATTTCTTTATATATATCTACTGTTCTAGAATCTCCTGTAATAGTTGTCCAGTATGATTTTCTCTTTAACTGATGAAATTCTTTAATCCTTGCAATGGTATCTTTAGCATAGCGATTAAACCAATATTTTATAGAAAATATTGGTTTACAAATTTTTTTATGCTTCCAACAATAATAAGTTGTAATTTGGGGTTCTTTCAATGTAGCCAAATCTGAGTGTGTGGTAGCTCTACAAGATCGAATTGTCCGACTTAATATCACTGATAGCACTCTTTTATTTTTACCATCTTGAACCTTTTTAATCTGTTCAAAAGCAAAGTCTATTTCTTTTCTAACATTTTGAATATACCATTTATCTAAAAATATTTTATTGTTTTTTTGCTTTAATTCGATTCCATATTTATCTACTAATTTCTCATAGATTGCTAAAAATTCTTTCTCTTTTTTGCTAGCATAATTATTTTCATCAATTTCTTTTTTATAGACTTTTCTTTTGAAATTTGGTGATGGAAAATTTTTATTATTAAATTTAGATAATTCTATATATAGCTCTTTTTCAAATTCTTGAATTTTTGCATCTACTTCAAATTTAGTAATAGCTAAGTTTATATTTTTAATATCTTGCATCAAATCTTCCAGATCATAATCTAATAACTTTATATCTGTTATCATAGTATTAAATCTAGAAATATCTACTCCTACAGAATGAATGCCCAATTCATTTGCTTGAACTAAGGTAGTACCAGAGCCAGAAAATGGGTCTAATATAATATCTCCCTGCTTGAAAAACACCTCTTGTTTGAAATTATCTATATGTTCATCTATAAAATACTCCACCAGTTGAGGTATAAATTTACCTTTATATGGATGTAATCTATGCACATGCTTGGTAGTATCTTTTTCTCTCAAATTATCAAATGAGAGACTCCAGTTCAAATCATCTCCTAGCTTTTTCTTCCATTCAATTTCTCTCTTACCATTAAAAGATTGATAATAATTCTTAAGATCATTGATATGAACTTGAGTGCTTCCATTGTCTCCATATTTTTTGACCTTCCCGTACTGAATTAAATAAGAAATATTAGTCTCACTAACTACTCTACCCAACAATAAACTAGCCCATTCACAAGCTTCTTTTATAGTCAATAATGATTTTGATTCTATATTACTCATACCCTCTCATTATACCACACTCCCCCTACCCTTCCAAAAAACCATTTTTGAGTAGGTGGATGGCTTTGCTTTGGCTGAGACCTCTTGTCATTAAATAAAATATGTCTGTCTCTCGAACTGGATGTATTGAAACTCCGTGGCTGGCATTGCTATTGTCAGTGGCCACTCTGAGTTCAGGGATGATTTGAATTTGCGGGCGGGCGGTGAGTAATAAAACTTCCGCTGATTGAGTTGCTTCGCAATGAGTTATAGCCTCTGGGATTTGGATTATAGTGTGTTGGGTTAATTTATTCCTTGTGGTAAGACAATATCTAGAGTCAATCTGAGACTCTGTATAGGCAGATTTATGATTGACTGTGATTATATTCTTGGAATCTGCTTGTATATCTAGTCTAGTGATATATTTAATTTTTGAATATGGCTCTATCAGGTCAATAGTCCAGTTTATAGTCCCGCTCCAAGCTTCTTGTTCTAATATTTCTAATTTTGCTCCTTTGGTGAGTACTAAATGTATATTATGGTTATACTCCCCTGCTCCGATTGAGAGCTCTAGGGTCGCTTGTTCGGCTATATGAATCAGACTATTAGATTTTAATTCAGCTAAATTTAATTTTTCCTGATTTCTAGATTTTATAATCAGATAATTATCAGCGAATGGAGTGGTTGTATTATATATTGCCATATTCTAAGTTGCTGAGTCAGTAATTTCAAGTTCAATCAAACGATTGAGCTCAATTGCATATTCTAGTGGCAGAGCTTTGACTACTGGCTCTATAAAACCATTGACTATCATTTTCCTAGCCTCTCCCTCAGTCATACCTCTACTCATCAAATAAAAAACCTCTTCCTCCCCCACCTTACCCACTCTAGCCTCATGTCCAATCTGGGCATCGCTAGTCTCTACCTGCATTACGGGATAGGTATCAGATTTAGCTCCGTCATTCATCAGGAGAGCATCACAGACAATATGTGATTCACTACCAATAGCTTTGGGTGTAATTTTGACCAAACCGCGATAGGATGAAATTCCATTATCTTGAGAAATACTTTTAGCACTGATGGTTGATTTGGTATAAGGAGCTACATGGATTACTTTGGAGCCTGTATCCTGCTCTTGTCCCTCTCCTGCAAAGGCTATTCCAAGACTATCCGAACGAGCATATTCTCCCCTCAGAATACTACAAGGATATAACATTGTCACCCCGCTACCCATATTCCCATTTAGCCATTCAATAGTACCGTGGGCATCTACTAAAGCTCTTTTAGTATTGAGATTATAGGTATTTTTACTCCAGTTTTCTATGCTAATATATTTGACTTGAGCTCCTTTGTGGACGAATATCTCCACTCCACCAGCATGCAAGGCCGAAGCATTCCATCTTGGAGCACTACAACCCTCAATATAAGTTAATTTTGAACCTTCATCGGCAATAATTAAAGTATGTTCAAATTGTCCTCCAGCCTGCATATTCATCCGAAAATATGCTTGTAGCGGTAATTCGACTTCCACCCCTTTTGGAACATAAATAAATGTTCCTCCACTCCAAACTGAAGCATGCAACATAATAAATTTATGATCATTGATTGGGATACATTGAGTCATAAAATATTTCTGTACTAAATCTGGATATTCCTGCAAAGCTGTATCCATATTCTCAAAAATCACCCCTTTATCCTTCAAATCCTGCTTTAGATTATGATATACCATATCTGAGTCATATTGAGCTCCAACCCCTCCTAGAGCCTGTTTTTCGGCCTCAGGGATACCTAATTTATCAAAAGTATCCCGAATATCGTCTGGTACATTTTCCCAAGTTGTAGATTCATCAGCGTCTGGGCGACTAAAATAGATAATTTTCTCTAAATCAAGTCCATCTAGACTTGGACCCCAATTGGGAAGAGGAGTTTGCTTATATAATTCAAAAGCCCTAAGCCTCTTTGCTAACATCCAAGAGGGTTCGTTTTTTTGTTTGGATATCTCTTCAACCACCTCCCGATTAAGTCCCGGTTTGGTCTGAAATTTTCCCTTATGTAAGCTATGATTATCGTATACTGATCTATCCATAAATTTGCCTCTAGCCAAAATATATTATTATGTTATACTATAGCAAAATAATACAATTATCTCAATTAATTTTAATAAGCTTATGGATATCTTCTTTGATTACCTTATCCGAAATGATGTACCCAGAGAAACAATAGACATCTTGTTGATGTTTCCTATTATGGCTGGTTTCATCGTAGCAGCCAGACAAATCGTGGGAGTTAAGGCTTTTGGTATATATACACCACTGATTATCACATTTGCTCTGACTGAAATTGGGTTCAAATACGGAGTTAGTATTTTTATAGTCTCCCTTCTGGTAGCCTCAATAGTACGATTCCTACTTAGAAAAATTAGAATTTTGTATTTACCAAAAATGGCTTTGATACTATCTATTACAGCCTTGTCTATGTTCTTTAGTCTAATCTGGGGCATATTCTCAGATAGCACAATGTTTGTACAAGCCTCAATTTACCAGATTTTAATTATTATAACCTTAGTAGAGAAATTCATCAATGCTCAGATGGAAAAAGGTTATCGTACGGCGGTAATTCTATCTCTAGAAACTTTAATCCTAGCCTCATTTGGAAACTTAATTATGACAACTACCAGACTTCGAGACTTGGTATTCTATAATCCTTGGGTTATTCTAATTGTCTTTGCTGGAATTATATTCTTAGGACGCTATGAAGGACTTAGACTTTCTGAATATATACGCTTTAGAAAAATTATTAGCAATCAATAAGCTATGAATTGGCTAGAAGCATTCGTATTTAGTCAAAAAATACTCGGGATGAATGCCCGCAATCTTTCTTATATCAAACCCTACAATTACCGCAAATGGGTAAAGCTAGTAGACAATAAAATCAAGTTCAAAAAAGCCCTACAACAAAATAATATCCCGACCCCAAAACTCTTAGCTTCTATCCGCTCCTATGAAAAGCTTAATGATTTTGATTATAATAAATTACCAAAAAGCTTTGTTCTAAAACCAACATCTGGCTTTGGAGGAGAAGGAATTGTAGTGATTTTTGGAGAACACAAAAAAAGAACAGCCGACGGCGAGAGACAATGGGTCAAAACTAAAGGAGTCAAACTCAGTGAGACTATGATTCACAACCATATTAGTAATATTCTAGATGGAACATATTCTCGAACCAATAGCCCGGATGTAGCCTTCTTTGAAGAGAGAATCAAAATCAACAAATCATTCAAGCATTTAGCCTACAAAGGTATTCCTGATATTAGAGTTATCGTATTCAATCGCATTCCCGTAATGGCAATGATGAGAATCCCGACCAAAGAATCCGACGGCAAAGCTAATCTGCATCTTGGAGGAATTGGAGTCGGAATAGATATGGCTACCGGAGTTACTACCAATGCCATTATGCGAGAGAAATTTATCGATACTATCCCAGGGACAAAAATTAATTTAGCTGGGATTAGAATCCCATATTGGAATACAATTTTGGATATTGCAATTCGCACTGCTGATGTGACAAATCTAGGGCTCACTGGAGTAGATATAGCCATAGACCGAGATGCTGGACCGGTAGTATTAGAGGCCAATGCACGACCGGGACTAGCCATCCAAATTGCCAATCTCGCCCCCCTAAAAGAAAGACTCCAAAAAGTCAAAGGTCTCAAAGTCAAAACTATCAAAAGAGCAATCCGACTAGCAAAAGATCTCTTCGGAGGAGAAATTGAAGAGGAAATTGAGGAAATCACCGGACGACAAGTGATAGGTTTGATTGAAGAAATCACCCTGTTTGGTAAAGACAGTCAAAAACAAACTATTCTAGCTAAGGTAGATACAGGAGCAGGCAAAACATCTATTGATGAAAATTTAGCTATTGAATTAGGTTATGCTGGAGTGTTAGAGCATATGAAAAAGTTTAAAATAAAGCCAGTGCTAACCTTAGATGAAATTAATGAGCTATCTAAAAATAAAGTCTGGCAAAAAATAGAAGAGCACCCCGATATAGTGGGAGTCTCTAAAGTAAAAAGTAGTCACGGCTACTCTTATAGACCGATAATCTATATCAAACTTAAAGTTAGAGATGATATTTTTGGAACAAAAGCCAATATTATAACTAGACAAGATTTGGAGTACCAAATGATATTAGGAGAAAACTCCCTCAAAAGATTTATCATAGATCCAAGGAAGTAAAATATCACATGAAGACAATACTATTTACAACACGTAATGAACCAAATACAAAAACAATTAGTAAGTTGATCGAAGCTGCCAAAAGATTAGACCTCAATATAGAAATAATTCATACTAAATCTAGTATAAATAAACTCCATAAAAATAATAAATTAAAACATATAGACTTTGCAATACATAGAGACGTTGATTGTGCTCCATCCCAAAACTTTTATGTAAATCAACTTCCATCATCAACGAGGCAACTAAATAAAGATTTTTTATTGAAATTTAATAAATATGACAAAGCTATACAATATTCATATTTATCCCAAACTAATCACAGTATCCCTTTAATCCCTACCATATGGTCATTTGATACTTTAAGCTATGAATATATATGTAAATATTTTCAAGATAACAAGTTTTTAGTTAAACCTAGCTGGGGATCATTTGGAAATGGAATTCAAATCATAGACTCTCAGTCAAAGTTAGATGAATATTATAAAACAAATCGTCCTTACAATATTATATTTCAACAGTATATTCCGATTGAATGGGATATTAGGGTTTTAATAATAGGAAATAAAGTATTGGGAGGAATGAAAAGGAATAAGCCTCATGAGGATTCCATTGTAACCAATATATCCAAAGGTGGTATTGGGGAAAAATTTGTATTGTCACCTGAAGTAGAAAAAATAGCTTTGGATGTATCTAGAACGTTATCATTAGAATACGCTGGGGTAGATATTTTATTTGATTCTAAACATAATCCTTATGTGATTGAAGTGAATTCAAGCCCACAATTCTATGGTTTCAATAAGACCTTTAATATTCAAGTTGAAGATTTATTACTAGATTACTTGATATCATCTAAAGGTTAAATTTATGAAAAAAATATTATTCATTAATTTTCGAACATCATTCCAAGTAGAGTTTAAAAAAAACATAGAATCTCATGGATATAATTTCTATCATATTAAATTTACTGAGCTATCTTTACTAAATAATCAGATACTTGTGAATGACTCAAAACTTGAAGAGTTTAGCTATGTATTTGTAGGACTAACTGAGAAACACAAACATATTAGCCCTATTTTGAAGCAATATCTAATTAATAAAAATATACCTTTTATATTTTATGGACATAAACCTGATCATATTGACTCTAAATCATTTGAAATATATAATTTGAGTAGTAATAATATTCCAATTATACCTTCCTTAATTTCAAGAGATAAAAATACAATAGCTGACTTTATAAACCAATATACTAATCCTTTTATAACAAAACCTGTAAATGGTAGAAAGGGTAGAGAAATACTTCAACATTCCTCTTTAGAATCTACAATGGATGCCGTAAATAAATCTGAGACTCCTCTAATTATTCAGCCTATGATCCTTAATAACGGTGATTATAGAGTTTGGATATTAAAGGGGCGGGTCATAGGGGTAATCAAGAGAAGTCCTAATGCAGAGGGTGAGTTTAGGTCTAATATTTCTCTTGGTGGAACTGCTCAAGTAGCTAGCCTCCCTGATGATGTATTAGATATGGCTATCAAGTCAGCTCAAATTCTAGATTTGGATATGGCTGGAGTAGATATTATTCAAGATATTAATACCAAGAAGTATTATATTATGGAAGTTAATGCAGCCCCCCAATTCACTGGCTTTATGGCAACAACGGGTATTAATTTGTTTGAAGTTATCACAAAATATATAATACAAGAAATTGAAGTTAAGAAATAATTATAATCTTACATAAAATTATGTCAATAGAAACCGATACTAGACCAATAGAACATAATGAAAGACAGCCAATCTTTTATCCTGAACGCCCCTCTTACTCAGCTCAAAGGCTTCTTCATGAAATATCAAAATATCAATATGGAGAAAAACAACAAGAACCATTGACCCCTGAAGAGTATCTTGAATCAATAAATTTTGAAAATCCTTTTGTAGATGAGTTAGCTAAGCTATATTCTATAAGTTATGATAAAAAAACACTATACCCTGAATATTTTGATACCGTTATGGGACAAAAGGAGTTACAAGAAGTTATTTTATCACACTATTTAGCCAATAAAGGCCTGCCTGAAACTCAAATTATATTGGATAGATTATATAAAAATTCTAATCTGGAAAATAATAGTTCCCCGATTGACATTAGAGCAAGTATTTATATTTTAAGAAAATTAGACCCTGAATCCTTAGCTATATTAGGTGAGAAAAGTCTAAAACATCATACTAAGAAAATGTTGGAGACTCTATCTAAACATATTACAGAAGATGGGGCATTAAATATAGATGGTTTGGATAATCCAGAAAAAGTAATGTTTATTGACCGTCCTGAAGAATTAGAGAAAAAAATTATAGGATTAAGAGAATTAAAGTTAAAATTAGAACAAGAAAGACTTAAGCTATCCCAGATAGAAGTAGGTACCCCCGATAATAGTTCCACATTAATTCATTTCAAACTATCTAGAATCAGAGAGCTTATCAAAAAAATTAATGTTTTATTAGCTGAAACTTTAGAAGATAGAGCAATTCTGGATGCTGAAGCAGATTTGCCATCTCACAAACCAAAGTATAAATTAGATAAGTTTAGATATGGGGTTGGTCAGATGAGTTCTGAAGGTAATTATGACCAAATAGACAGCAGATTATTACAACAAGCTGATGAAATAGCTGAAGAACATATTAAGTTAAATCAAGAAAAAGCATCTATCCTAGCAGAACAAGGATTAGACGTAAAAAAAAATGGAAGATGCAAGTATTGAACCTGAGGAAATAAAAATATACTTGGATAGGATTTTATCAGAATATGGATTGTTAAGCGATTATCCTGCTGATCAAGAACAAGTAGATAATAATATTAAACCTACTGATAATAAGTGGAGATGTTATATAAAGCCTAATCAGTCCGTATTTGAAATTGATAGCAAAAGTAAAACTTTATTTATCCCAATTAAGAAGAGGTCTATTATAGATGTATTAACAAAAGGTGCTACTCATGAAATAATTCATATCCTTCAAAGAGAAAATACTGCTGAAATTGGACTACCCTTATACACTAACCCTCAACAAATGGGAGGGGATAGATCTGATCTATTTCAAGAGGGTGGAGCTATGTACTATCAAGATCAAGCTTCTCAAGAATTATTTGGATTTGCCAGTCCACCAGGGCCACATTATCTTAGAGCTATGGCCGTCAAACAAGCTGGAGGAGACTATCTAGCTTGTGTTAAGGCATATTATGAAAACACTATATCAGTCAACCCTAAAAAAGGAAAGTTGGCACCAAAAACCGCTATTAGTAGTGCTAGAAGATTGTTCCGTAACTCAATAAACTTCAATAACAACGACCGCTCTATTCCTTCTACTAAAGATACTGTTTATCTAGAGCAAAAAGCGGTAGTAGAAGAAATTCTCAAATATTCTGAACTTCAAAATCTTATCTTAGTATCTGGAATTAACCTTGAGACGGCAAAAGAAATGATTCATTTTGGGTTATTAGATTTGAGTAAGCTAAGAACCCCAGATTTATCTTATGTACAAAAAATTTGGGAGGAGGAAAAGCATAAATACACCCTAGACCCCCCAAACACAGAACCCGTCTCATCCCCCAATTCAGAGGAGACTTCAGAACAAACTCCCCCATCCCCCACTACCCAAACAATAGACAAAAAATTAAAATTGTGATATATTTGATAAAGTGCATTATACAATTATAACTTTATAGCCGAAATAGCTCAGCTGGTAGAGCAACCGCCTTGTAAGCGGTAGGTCGGGGGTTCAAGTCCTCTTTTCGGCTCCATAGATATTTCTATGGTATAATGTATGTACATTTTTGGGCAGATGGCGGAGCAGTCAAACGCATCGGTCTGTAAAACCGACGCCTTTTCAGGCTACGTAGGTGCGAGTCCTACTCTGCCCACCAAACATTTACCAAAATAGTTGCAAAATATTTTATTTTGTGTATACTATGTTGGTATTTATCTTATTATTAAGGGTGCATAGCTCAGTTGGTAGAGCAGAGGCCTTTTAAGCCTTTGGTCGGTGGTTCGAGCCCACCTGCACCCACATTTATAAAAAATTCATAATCTTACTCTATAATTACTTATACATCATATACTTTTGCATTAGATTACTGAAGAAAAATTATAAAAAAGAGTGCTTAATTTTGTCTCCCTTAGGAGGGGGAAGCCTGAAAGGCGGGGGTGGATAAAACATAAACTAGAACTCTATCCACCTCCGGCACTCCGTGCCACCTCCTCCAAAGGAGGACAATTACTATCCAATTTATGATATTAGTCTAGTAATGTATACAATCCCTTTTGTCGATGATTACCTCATCTCGTACACCCTATACACAAAAACTAAAATATATGTTATAATTATTTTAATATATATTTTAATATGATAATCAAAATACATACAGATGGAGCCTCTAGAGGCAATCCCGGACCAGCTTCAATAGGAGTAGTTATAGAATTACCAGATGGGACAATCAAAACCTATCATCAAGCTCTTGGTATTGCTACTAATAACTATGCTGAATATCAGGCTATTATAGTGGCTTTAGAAAAAGTAAAATCTATAGTTGGCAAGACTAATACCAAAAAATATTCTATAAAATTATATCTTGACTCCGAACTTGCTCAAAAACAATTAACAGGGATATATGAATTAAAAGATGAAGCTATTCAAAAAGCTTTTATCAAAATTTGGAATCTTAGAATCAAATTTGGCTCAGTAGACTTTATTCACATTCGCCGTGAACTCAATAAACAAGCTGATGCCCTAGCCAATAAGGCTCTAGATCAAAATTAACATAAATAATAAATCTATGAATAGAACCATACAAAAAATCTTCGCTTGGACACTTATATTCTTATTCCTTATTATAGCTCCTGCTATTGTACTATATAGTATGGGATATCGTCTCAGTAAAGATAATACCGATGGCTCTATTCTAACTAGTACAGGAGGAATTAGGATTAACACTAGAATTCCTTATGAAATTGCAATTAATGATAAATTTGAATCCAAAAGTCCACTTCTCAAAGTAGGGCTAGCCCCGCAAGATTTGGATGTAGTTTTGTCTCTATCTGGTTATCAGTCATGGGCAAAAAAAATATCTATAAAACCATCTTTAGTACAATTAATTAGCGAAGTTACTCTTTTCCCAGAGAAGCCTAATTTAGAAAAATTCACCGATTTATCCCTAGCTCGTGATATCAGTCGTGTGCCTGATGCTTCATCTCTGCTTTATACTTCTTATACACCTCAAGAATCTGGGCTTTGGTTATTGAACCTAGATACCAAACTTCGTAAAAGGATTACCGATAGCGTAGCTCTTGGAGGAACTGATAATCAGGACTATTCAGACTTTGTTTGGGATGCTGCTGGGACTACTTTAGCTTTTAAAACCTCTATTAATAATGTTTTCCAATATTTTGTAGTTATCAATGTAGATACTAATCCTATAATCTTTAATTTTACCAGCCTTATTCCTATTGCTGATGTCATTGCAAATCCTGTTAAAGTTGTAAGTTTAGATACAGATAGATTATTCTTCACCCAAGCCGGGGCATTATATGAAATCAAACAACAGTTTAGCAATCGCTCTGAACCACTTGTAGGAGATATGGATCAGTATAGCTTTATTAGTAATACTATTTATTATACCTCTAGCAAAGATATATCCAAGAATTTAATTCGTATTTATAATATCGACACTAAACAAAATACTGTCATTAATACTCCAGATATGAGTATAAGTAAATTATTTGTAAGTCCAAGCCAGGGGCATATTATACTCTTAGATGATAACCAACAAGCTTGGCTCAAATCTCTTGGCCTAAAGACCCCAGAATTCAACCAAATTTCTGAACTTAAAATTAAAGATATACAATTTAGCCTAGATTCCAAAAAAGCTCTCCTAAAGGGCGAAAATACCATTTCTAAGCTATATCTAGATACAATAGAGGGTTATAAATCTAGACTTGAAGGAGATTTTGATACTTTATATACCTCTAATGAGACTATTACCAAGTCAGAATTTTGGGAGCCAAATTCTGAATATATAATATTTGTAGAGAATAATATTCTTAAAGCAGTAGAATCAGATACTCGTGGTAATATTAATAGCTATACTCTATTAGATAATGCCAAAAACTTTATTTCTATTAGAATTGGAAATGATGCTAGGACTTTAATTAGCAATCCGGAAGATGAAATTCAATATTTCCAATTCCCTATTCGAACCCCTTTGATTAATTTTAATAATAATTAAAATCTTAAATATCTATTTATAATTTAGAGATTACTATTTTATATAAATTTAGCAAAAACAAAAAGAGGGTTTTCCCCTCTTTTGCTAATATTTGTATATTATAATTTTTTATCTCTTTGCCCACTGTGGAGACTTTCTTGCTTTTTTGAGTCCTGGTTTCTTTCTTTCTTTTCCTCTAGGATCACGAGTTAGATAATTATTATCTTTAAGTTGCTTTTTTAGACTTTCATCATATTTTACAAGAGCTCTGGCCAAACCTAATTGAATAGCATCAGCTTGTCCAGTTACTCCTCCTCCTGTAACTTTAACAGTGATGTCAAAATTCTCAACTCCTAATACTGATAAAGGTTTGATTACATTATTCTGATGATCAGATAGGTCAAAATATTCTTGAAGAGATTTATCATTAACTATAATACTATGCTCTTTTTTACGAGATAAAGTAACTCTTACTCTAGCAGTAGCAGCTTTTCTTCGTCCTACTCCTTCATAATAATGACTTGATTTGTTTGTAGTAGTTGTAGCCATAAATTATTTCGTTATATCATTCTTATGTAATACCAATCTAGCTAACATTTTAGCTCTTAGTCTATTTTTTGGAAGCATACCATATATAGCTTTTCTTAATACTTCTCTTGAATCTTTAGCCATTTGTTTATCTGCGGTGATAGATTTGATTCCTCCTGGATATCCAGTATGTCTATAATATGTCTTAGAAGCTAGTTTATTAGGATGAATAGATAATTTATTAGTATTATATACTATAACTTTAGCTCCCCCATCTATATGATATTCAAAATTAGCTGAGTTTTTACCCATCAAAAGGGTAGCAACTTCAGTCGCTAAGGCTCCTAACCTCTTATTATCTGCATCAATGGTAATAATTTCTCTCTGCATATTATATTACTTAACTAATTCAATGATAGCCATTTTACTAACATCACTTGTTCTTACTGGGGCTTTGATAATTCTAGTATACCCACCAACTCGATCTGCATAGCTAGGAGCAATTTCATCAAATAATTTATGGGTAGCTCCTTGAGTCAAAAATCTAAGAACATATCTTCTAGAAGCTAGAGATCCTTTTTTAGCATGAGTTACCATTCTCTCTACAAACGGCTTTAGAGCTTTAGCTTTAGCCTCTGTAGTAGTGATAGCTCCACGAGTAATCAAATCATTAGAAAGACTTCGCAAAAGTGCTTTCCTTTGCTCTCTATTTCTTCCAATCTTATGTAACTTATTTCCCTTATTCATAATCGTGTGATCCTGTTAATGTTTTGCATTGTACCTTATTTTTGGTTTTTATGCAAGAGTAATATCATATTTAGCTATTTGGTCAGCTAATTTTTTGAGTGCACTAGCTGATACACCTTTTATAGCTAACAAATCTTCTTGTGTGAATTGAGCTAACTGAGCAATATTTTTAATTCCAGAAGTCTCTAGAGCTTTGATAGTTCTCTGAGATAAGTCTAGAGTTGAAATTTTTATACTAGAGGTTTCAATATCTAAAGCAGGTTTCTCTTCCTTTACCTCTTCTACCTGAGCTCCATCAACTGTTAGAGCATTGAATTGTTCTACTAGAATACTAGCAGATTTATTGATAACTTCTAGTGGGCTAATTGTACCATCAGTCTTGATATTGAATACAACTCGATTATAGTTGGTCTTATCTCCTACTCGAGTATCTTCTACATCATAAGAAACTCTAATTACTGGGGTAAAAATTGAATCAACAGCAATAATCCCTACCTCTTCCTGTACATCTTGTTCTATATCTTTTCTAAATCCAAACCCTTTCTCAATAATTAATTCCATTTCAATTTTGGCATCTTTACTAGTTAATGTCAAAATTGGAGCTTCTGGATTAACTATAGTAACTCCTCCAGGTAATTTTAAATCTGCTCCAGTCACAACTTTAGCTCCTTGAGCTTTAAGTGTCAATATAGTTGGAGAATCTATAATAGCATCAAACCTTAAAGCCTTAATATTAAGAGTAATATCCAAAATATCTTCTAAAACATTAGGAATAGTTGTAAATTCATGACTTACTCCTTTAATACTATACCTAGTTACTGCAACTCCTTCTAATGAAGATAACATAACTCGTCTTAATGAGTTAGCTATAGTAACTCCATAACCTGGGTTTAATGGCTCAATAGCATAGATAGCTTGAGACGAACTAATTTCTTGTACTAGTACAGGTGCTTTTGGAAGAATGATATGATTAGACATAAGAGTATTTGATTATTATTATCGGGAATAATACTGAATCACAAGAGCAATATCGAAGTTCTGGCTCAATTCCTCCACTCCTGGGGTATGAGCGACTTCAACAATTTGATTTTTCTTGTCCAAAGTCAACCAAGATGGAAGATCTGAATCTTTTAACTTATCTTTATATTCAGCAACCAACTTAGATTTGGTAGCAGAATAAGTAATTTGATCTCCTGTTTTAACCATAAAACTAGGAATAGTCACTTTTTTACCATTAACCAAAATATGACCATGGGAAATCATTTGTCTAGCTTGATCTCTAGTATATGCCATATTAGCTCTATATACAACATTATCTAGTCTAGTTTCTAAAATTCTTAGTAAAGCAGTAGGTGTAGGCTCAGCATCTGCTAGAGCTTTTTCATAAAATCTACGGAATTGTTTTTCACGAAGTCCATATACATATTTTACTTTCTGCTTTTCTTGAAGCTGTTTTCCAAATTCAGAGGCAGATCTACGCCTTTTAGCACCATGCACTCCCGGAGCTTTAGCTAATCTCTCATCGGTAATCTTTACCTCAGGGAAGATTCTCTCTCCAAATTTTCTACAAATTTTAACTTTCTTACGACTATACATATGCTCTTATAAAATCTATTATACTCTTCTTGGTTTACTAGGACGAGTTCCATTATGAGGTACTGGGGTCAAATCTTTGATAGACATAATATTAAGCCCAGCTCCTGCCAAACCTCTAATAGAAGCCTCTCTTCCTGGACCAACACCTTTAACAATCACCTTAATATCCTGTAGACCAGTTTTTTTTACTTTTTCTACAACAGTTTTCGCTACCATAGTTGCAGCATAAGGAGTGGCCTTTTTAGCTCCTTTGAATCCCAAAGCTCCAGAAGATGACCAAGCTAGAATATTCCCAGACAAATCAGCCAAAGACACCATTGTATTATTATACGTAGAGACAATATAAGCAGTACCTCTTGAAACTTTCTTTTTTGACGAAGTTTCTTTTACTCCCATTTTTAATGAAGATACCGAATCTCCCTTTTGTGCTACACGCTTCTTTCCCATATAAAAACTTACTTAATGATTATGTCTTCTCAACTTTTCGTCGTCCACTACCCATAGTACGAACTACGTTACCACGAATAGTTCTAGAGTTAGTTTTGGTTCTACCTTTGATTGGTAGTTTTTTGGTATGCCTACTTCCTCGATATGAATTAATATCTTTGAGTCGCTTGATATTATTAGCAACCTCTCTTCTCAGATCTCCCTCGATTTTATAATTTTTCTCAATACATTCTTTTAATAAAGCTATTTCTTTTTCATCCAACTCTTTCGCTTTTTTATAAGGATCAATTCCTGTAATAGCTAATACTTTTTGAGAACGAGTAAGACCAACACCATAAATATAGGTCAAAGCTATTTCGACATTCTTATAATCTGGGATGACAACTCCTGCAATTCTTACCATAATTTAATAAATCTTATATTATCCTTGTCTTTGCTTGTGGCGAGGATTGGCCTCACAAATAACACGAATTACTCGCCTTCGCTTAATAACCTTACACTTAATACATCTTTTCTTGACTGAAGCTTGAACTTTCATATAGTATCTTAATTTCTCCTAGTAATTCTACCTTGTGTCAAGTTATAAGCACTTAACTCAACCGTCACCCTATCTCCTGGCAAAACTTTAATGTAATGCATTCGCATTTTACCAGAGAGATGTGCCAAAACCTCAGAATTGTTTTCTAATATAACACGAAAGGTTGTATTTGGCAAGACTTCACTAACGGTACCTTCTTGAATTAGGAGGTTTTTTGAGTTCAAATCTTGACTTTCGGGCATAAATTATACAACTCTATATAAATGATATACATTTAATTATATTATATTCTGATTATTTTGTCAAGTCTTTGGTTTAGAAACAAGTTTTTACTCAAAAATAAAATACCCTTCCTTCTCCTTCTTAACTCTGTTAGTGTAAAGGGGGGTAAGAGTATCTTATTTGTCTCTATTTCCGACAACCTCTTTATATATTTCGAGATTGCCAGAAAGTAGATATTCTTATCTAATCTTTGGCTAACGCCTTTTTATTTTTACCAAAGGTGCAAATTTGTGAGTGTTGCTTTGTTTATATTTTACTTAAACGATTATTGGTGTGAGTTTATATTTATGATTGTAAAGATTAGAGCAAGAATTCAATCACAAGTACTTTTATAACTATATTTAAATTTTATACTTGTGATTGTATGATTACTCTAGCACCTTACTCTTATATTTTATCAGAGTAAACAAATGTATACTAGAGAAGTTATCCACAATTACCTAATTTGATTTAAAACATATTTCATTGAGTCCTGAGAAGAAGCTATCAGAACATAATTTTCATAATTTGACACATCCACAGAATCAGACGGAGAAGTATAATTATAATAATAATTTTCAAACACTTTACCTGAATTATTAGTAATAATAGATTTTTTAATTTCTGGAGTGTTGACTATTCTGGAAGGCAAATTGATCGAAAATCCAGCTAAATCACGAGGAATAGAATTAGACCAATTATCTACAAAAACTTTTGCATCTTGCCCTTCTGCCAAACCTAATACTGCTACTAATTTATACACTCCCTGTTGATTATAGGCGTAAAATCTATGATCACTAATAGTTCCTACGGAAGGTATAGTAATACCAAATACATCAGCAGTATCTATCAAATTAACTGGCGTATTATCTTTGGTTAGATTTAACTGTATTAAAGTATCTTTTTTGTCTGTCAATACGGTTGCAATAGTTCTTCGAATTGGCTCTGAGTCCACAAAAGCTATATCTACTGCAGAATCTTGAGTTAATGGCGAGATAAACTCTTGACTTGGCTCCTCAGGTCCAGCGTCAATAGTGGTGTCTGTAGGGTTATTATCTGTATTAGTATCGGTATTATCTGCTACATCTGTAGTAGTATTGCTTGATATATTAAAATAAAAGTACAAACCTCCACCAATAAGACCCAATAACATTACAACTATTAAAGCTGAAAATAATCCTTTACTTGATTTTTTTGTACTTGGAGCTGGAGCATCATCTTGCAAATTCAAACTATTGATATCAAAGGCTGGAGCTTGATTGCTAGGCTCTACTTTAGGTGGGAGTTCGGTAGTCTGATTACTAGTAGGAGTGTTAGTATTATCTAATGGTAAATCTATGCTATCATCTAAAACAGAAAATCCTGATTTACTCTCGACAGGAGTTTGAGTGGTTGGTTTAAATTCGGTCTTATTAACGGGAGTATTACTGGTACTCATATTACTCCAGGAGTAGTTAGGTTGTGATTTTGAAACAACAGGCACTTCTGGGATATCTTTTTTTGTAGCTTCAGGCTTTATATCTGAATCAATATTAAGTGCTGAGACTGTAGAAGTTGAGACATTATTGGGTTGAGTATTAATAGGTTCTGGTCTTGCCTGCACAAAATTACCAGCTTGTTGCAATCTGTCTTGAGGATTAGATTTAGTCATTTCCAAGTCAGTCTTAAGTGTTCTTAGTTGTCCTGGAATTTGGTTTTGTGAGTTTTGATTTTGATCTGCCATATTATTATAATTTATATCTTTAGTAATTATTCAAGATAGGGTACTAAGCTTATCTTACCATCTATATCTACTTTTTTAATTTTAACCCTTATACTTTGATTTAATTGTATCACATCTTCGACATTATTGATATGTTTGTCTGAAAGTTCAGAAATATGAATAAGACCATCTATATTTCCTTTTATATTTACAAAGGCTCCAAATGGCATAATTTTGACTACTTTTCCATCAAATATATCACCTTCTTTTGGTTCATAGACTAATTCTAAGATTTTATCTGTAGCTTGCTTTACTTTAACTAAATCTTCTCCTGTTACAAAAACTTGTCCATTATCTTCTATATCTATCTTGACACCTGTATCATCTATGATTGCATTAATTGTTTTACCTCCTGCTCCAATTACGTCTCTGATTTTATTAGGGTTAATCATAAATGCTTCAATTTTAGGAGCATGTTTAGAAACTTCTTTTCTAGGTTCATTGATAGTCTGTGTTAAAGTATCAAGAATAGCGAATCTAGCTATTCTAGCGGCTTCTAAGGCTTCAGCAAACATCTCTGAGGACATACCTTTTCCTTTGATGTCCATTTGAATTGCATTCACTCCATTTCTAGTTCCTGCTACTTTGAAGTCCATTTCACCAAAATGATCTTCTAATCCCTGGATATCAGTTAAAATTTTATATTTACCATCTTGCTCTACAATACCCATAGCAATTCCTGCCACTGGGGCTATAATAGGAACACCCGCTGCTAGCAAAGCTAATGTCGATGAACATACACTAGCCATAGAAGAAGAGCCATTAGAACCTAACACTTCAGTTACTATTCTAATTGTATAAGGAAAATCTTCTATCGATGGGAGAACCCCTTCCAGAGCTTTTTCTGCTAGAGCTCCATGACCAATCTCTCTTCTCCCAGGTCCTCTCAATTGACCTACTTCTCCTACTGAAAATGGAGGAAAATTATAATGATGCATAAATCTTTTTTTGATTTCATCTTTCATTTCATCTATAATCTGAGCCTCTCCTGGCGAACCTAGAGTTAATATAGACAAAGTTTGAGTAGCACCTCTATTAAATAAGGCGGAACCATGTACTCGTGGTAAAATATCTATTTCCGCACTCAATTCACGAATTTGATTAAGAGATCTACCATCTGGCCTTAATTCTTGATTTAATATTCCCTCTTTAAACACTCGATTTAATTCTTGATCTAAGATATATTCTACCAAATCTCTATGCTCAGGATAAGTTTGGTTTAGCTCTGATAATAATTGATAATGTGCTTGTTTAGTAGAAATAGAGTCTCCATATACCGCCGGTTCTAATCTACCATTGAGAATATTTTTGATTCCATCTATAATTTCTGAGTTTGATTCTGATTTAATAAAATCTCGCTTAGCAACTCCAACTTCAGAGACAATAGTATTTTGGAATTGAATCATTTTATTAATCTCAGAGCTAACAGTATTAAAGGCTTCTAGTACACCAGTCTCTGGAATTTGCTTACCTCCAAACTCCATCATTACCAGCCGATTTTCGGAATTAAGAGTAATAATAGTATCAAAATCCCCAACTTCTCTTTGTTCAAAAGATGGGTTTATAATTATCTGACCATTAACAGAGGCTACCCTAAGTGCTGATACTGGACCATTC
Source organism: uncultured bacterium (assembly GCA_937864235.1). Taxonomy (GTDB): domain Bacteria; phylum Patescibacteriota; class Minisyncoccia; order SW-4-49-11; family SW-4-49-11; genus CALRBF01. The sequence goes on from CALMJI010000006.1 coordinate 39,945, forward strand.
CAAGGAATATCCGATATAGACAAAGCTAAAGAAGCTCCAAATAAAGCTATTGCATCAGGATCATTACTATCATCCATCGATAGAGTAGTAACTACTACTTGAATTTCATTACGAAGAGAGTGATCAAAAAATGGTCTTATAGCTCTATCTACCAGCCTACCTGTTAGAATAGCTTCATCACTTGGCCTACCCTCTCTTTTTACAAAACGACTACCTTTAATTTTATTATTAGCATAAAATTTTTCTTGATAGTCTACAAATAGCGGTAGATAATTGGAGCTAACTGGTTTATCCGACATTACAGCCGTAACCAAAACTGTGGTCTCCCCTAGAGATACCATAACTGACCCATTAGCCTGCTTAGCTAATTTACCAATCTCTACTTTTAGATTTTGTCCGGCTATTTGTGTTTGATATGTTTTGAAGTTCATATAAATAGGGTGAGTCTAGGCTCTAATCCCAAGTTCTTTTACAGTTTTCTCAAATAAATTTAAGTCTGTTTTTTTGAGATAAGCTAAAAGTTTTTTTCTTTGGGAAACTAATTGAATCAAACCTTTACGAGAGTGGAAGTCTTTGCGATTCTGTTTTAAGTGTTCGGTTAAATATGTAATTCTCTCAGTAATCAAAGCAATTTGTACTGGAGCGGAACCATTGTCTCCTTCGTGGGTTTGAAATTTACTTATAATTTGCTCTTTGGAGTCTGAATTTAACATAAATTAAAAATATATTACCTTAGTAGTTGTAATAACTATATCATAGCTTGGATTATATTGCAAGAGGTTGAGGTGATTATGAATTTGTAGGGTTGACCTTATGTCTCTTGTATTCTGTCCTCCTTAGGAGGAGCTTTAAGTCCCTCCTATATTTATTTAGGAGGGGGTGGCAGTCAGGCCGGAGGTGGATAGAGTTTTAGTTTTTATTCTATCTACCTTCCCAAAAAAACCAAAAAGCCCTCCATCTAAGGAGAGCTTTTGGTAGTGGCTAAAAGATTATTTAGACCACTTAGATTTACTAGCATTCCAAGCTCCAATACCTCCACGAGAGATTTTGAAAGCCATCGCCTCAACATTAGTTTTGGCATCAAACGGAGTTACCCACTCTCTACCCATTTGTCTCAATGTTCCAGCCCAAGTACCTCGAATAAATTGTCCACAACCAGAAGCGGTAGAGTTTTTATTCTTAGCTAGAGCATTACCTCCAGACTCGGCCTTGATAATTCTAGTCATCAAATCAGCATCAACACCGTATTTAGCAGCCATCTCAGGCACATAATCAAAACATGAACCTTGTGCTGGGATATTGCTTAACTCGGCTTCTACTGAAGCATAAAAGGACTGTTTGGTCTGTGGTGTCACTTGTTTTGCCTGAACTTGCTTAGGTTTTGCTAACTCAGGTTTAGGGGTAATGATAGTTTCAACTGGATTAACTCCATTGATAACTGAAGTGGTAGCCTCAACATCAAATGAACTAGCAACCACCGGCTCGACATTGGCAGGAATAACTCCTGTAATACCAATAATCATAGCCATCATAATATATAATATATCCATTAAATAGGACAAATAATAACTTCTCTCAAACTTCAGTCAGAAACAGCGTAGACTAAGATAAAAATAGTCTTATATTCAAGAGACGGACAAAAGTATATCATAAAATTGACAAAATGTCAATATATAGTACAATATATCTCATAAGCCGAGGTGGTGGAATTGGTAGACACGCATGCCTTAGGAGCATGTATCTTATGATGTGGAGGTTCGAGTCCTCTCCTCGGCACTAAGGAGAAAGAAGGAAGTTTTATAACTTCTTTTTTGTTTTTTAGGAAAGAAAAAACCCCAGTCGAGCTGGGGTTTGCTAAGAATATACTTGTTTGTGGAGTTTATTTAATATTTTACATCTACTATCTCTTGGCGAACAGATAGCCAAAGTCTAAGACATCACCCAAATTTAACCTTTCTTCTTCTAGTTCCAGAAGTCTTCGCTCAACACATAGTGCTATTATTCTGGATATATCTGATTTATAGTCATATTCTGTATCTGGAAGACCAAGATCACATCCAGCCTTGATAAGTATCCTGTTATAGCTTCTGTGATTCTGACCTTTTCCACTATTAGCAAAGATTATTGCATTTGGATATATTTTACTCAAAGTGGGAATTAAAACTTGAGTATTACAATAATCTCCATCTACAAACATACTTCCATCTAACAAAACTATTCCCACTGATTCTCTGAATTTTATATCTTTATTTGTAACTTCAACTTTGTCACCCCTGGAATTATATCCAGATCCTAGGAATATTCGTCCTTTATTTATAGCTTGTACTTTATCATTCCCATTAATACTTTGTAAGGAACTAACATATCTATAATTTAGTTGCCAGACTTGTAAATATTTTGCCATACCTGCTTTTACTGCAGACTTTTCCACTTTCTCAACCTCATCATAATCATCAACCACAACTACTGTTCCTCTGTAAAATTTTCTAATCATTTGACTTTTTGGAGGCATTTCAAATGGATAATCATAAGTATTACTAAGTTTACTGGTATGAATTCTTATTTCTTCTAAATCTCGCTTCCAATAGATTATAATTTCCTCTCCTTCCATAGTAATTTTATCAATTTTAGAACCTCTCATCTTGGCATTTCTATCATATAAATTTATTCTACCTAGATATTTAAACCCTGCACGAGTAGCAATAATTATATTTTCCCATGCTTGAGATTCAGCTCCATAATTTCCAGTTCTGCTTTGATAACTATAATTATCAGTTGACTCAATGAAAGCACATAAACAAATCCCTGTATTCTCATATACAAGAGAATATGAGGGTATAAAGTCAGGATTACAGTTTTCATCTCTTTTTTTGAGAGTCTTAATTAAAGCCGTCTCTAGCTCCAACAGTAAAATCTCTGGGGATTTTTGTTTTGGAGTGGTTGTAGTGGTTGGAGTGGTTGGGAAAAACTTTCTGAGGGCTCTTTTGAATAGAATCAAGGACTTCAAGAAGAGAAAAATAGCTAAGAGAAGTATGAGTTCGAACAGACTGAAGAGTAGATTCACTTTTAAATGAGCGAGTGGACAGTAGCTTTATAGCATATATATATATTAGTCAAATTATTGTATAAAATTATGAAGGGATAAATATAGGAGGATATAAAACACACTCCACCCCGTCAGTCAAGCCTACCACCCCCTCTCAAACTAAAGTATGAGAGGGACTTAAAGCCCTCAATTTATCTCCCGTAGGGAGAGAGGTGAATTTTAAACCACTACCGCTCCTTGCTTTTTTAGATAAAATTCTTTATAATAAGTTTAATATCTTATACAATAATTAATATGGCTACAAAAAAACTAATTCAGGTAGATAGTGTTTCCAAATATTTCAACTTACAGAGTAAGAATAATAGTCGCTCTGGTGGGCAGATGGATGGGTTTCAATCTTTTAAAACTACTACTAATCCTGTGCTAAAAGATATTACTTTGGATATTGAACAAGGGGAATGGATTGGAGTTGTTGGTAAAAATGGTAGTGGTAAAAGTACTTTTTTGAAGCTTTTAGCGGGAATTCATGCCCCAGATCAAGGAGAAGTTAGGGTTGAAGGATCTGTATTACCTTTTTTTGGACCTGATGAAATGCTACATCCGGAGGGAAGAGCTGAGGATGCAGTTTTAGTTAAAGCTTTGCAAGTTGGTTTGCCTCGCGAAGATATTAATAAAATTTATAATAATATTATCAATTTCTCAGAATTACATGATTTTACCTCTCAGAAAATAAAATTCCTCTCTACAGGGATGAAAACTAGACTTATCTTGGGGTTAATTCTCAATATCAATGCTGATATTTACCTTTTTGATGAAATCCCTGCTACTACTGATGCTAATTTCCAAGCCAAAGTCAATAATCGCCTCCAGAGATTAAAACAAATGGGCAAAACTGCTATTATTGTCAGCCATAATATGGATGAAATTCAGCAACATTGTAATAAATGTATTCTGCTACACAAAGGTGAATTGGTAGCTTATGATAATACTGATACTATTTTGAGATTGTATAATCAAATGTAATTGAGAGTTGTTTTAGCTCTAATCTTGTAATAATTTGTCAATTTCGTGACGAAATCCTTTGATGGTACGAAAGTCCCGATAAATAGAAGCAAACCTAATATAGGCTACTTCATCAAACATTTTCAAATGCTTCAAAACCGTGTCTCCAATTTGTTTGGTGGAGATTTCTTTAGGGTCTTTTTTGAATAAATCTACTTCAATTTTGAGTATAAAGTCTCGGATTTTATCTTGGGTAAATGGTCTTTTGTGTAGGGAGATTGAGACTGCTTTCAAAAGTTTTTCGGTACTATATCTCTCTTTAATTCCTGATTTTTTGACCACCATTACATCTAAAACTTCTCTGGTTTCAGCTGTAGTAAAGCGATAATGGCATTTTTCACAAATTCTCCTTCGTCTCACAAGCATATAATCCCGAGACAATCTAGAATCGGTAATACGGGTGTCTATATGTGAGCATTGTGGGCATTTCATTTGGATTTGGAGCTAGATTTTTTGGCTGGAGATTTTAATAATGGAATAAATAGTAGCGGGGATATTGTCCAAAAAACTTGAAAAGATTCATTACTAAATAGTGACTGCTCAATTATGTTTAAAATTGATTTGTCTTGAGTTTTGATTACGCTTAAGATATTGACAAGTAGTAGACCGACTACTGAGACCCCAAATAGCATATTTCGCCATAGTGGTTTTTTAGCAATTGTAAGACTAGTAGCCAAAGCTGAAGATTGTATCCCCCAATTGATGATTAAAGTAATCACTAAGAATAATACTGCATCTCCTGGAAGATTTCCAATTTTAGTAATTTCCCAAGGATATACTGTTGAGACCACTTGAGCTATATATAAGGCAATTGCAAATATAAAAATATCCTTAACTCCTTTTTTATAGATATAAAAAGATAATCCTAAAATCAATATTATACTGATCAATAGGTCTCCAGAGATGGAGGTTGGAGTGACTTTACCAAATAGAGGTTCTAATGCATCCATATTTTTATATTTAAGTTATATTTTTATTATATCACATTCCTTCAGATTGCAAATCTTTTAATAATTGTTGGGCTCGGCGAGAAATATGTCTTGGGGTTGTAATTCTGATTGTCACATACATATCTCCATATCCTCGACTTTGTAAATGTGGCATTCCCTTTTCTCGAAGCCTGAAAACTTCTCCCGATTGGGTGTGTCTTGGAATTTTTAAATTCAATTCTCCAGCTAAAGTCTCTACATCTACATCTCCACCTAATACAGCTGTGGTATAAACTATATCTTGGGTAAGATATATATCATCACCTCGTCTCTCGAACTTTTTATTAGGTTTGACAGAGATATGAATGTAAATATTTCCCTTAGCACCACCATAAGGAGCTGCCTCGCCCTCGCCTCGCATCTCTAAGGTCTGACCATTGGCAATACCTTTTGGAATCTCGATTTTGATAGATTTCTTTTGTCTCTTGACACCGGTACCTTGACAGCTTTTACAATTAGATTCTGGAATTGTACCCTTACCCTGACAAGTACTACAAGTGACTCGTTGATTAAAAGTTCCTAGCATAGTCCGTACCTGTTGCTCTACATAACCGTTCCCTCTACAAGTCGGGCATTGTTTAGTCTTTTTACCTTCAGCTCCAGTCCCATCACAAGCCTCACAAGTGGTATTAAGATCCAAATCTATAGACTTAGAAATTCCAGTATAGGCCTCTTCTAGGCTAATATCTACGGCAAGTTCAATGTCTCTTCCCCGAGTCTGTCTCCTAGAACCACCTCTGCTACCTCCAGCTCCGAATACATCTGAGAAAACATCCTCAAATCCACCTCCACCAAAAGAAAACCCAGTCTGCCCAAAAATATCATCAAAAGAAAATCCTTGAGCTCCACCGAAGCCAGAGAATCCACCCGCTCCTCCTGTTGCTTGCTGATAATTAGAGCCAAATTGATTATATTGTTGGCGCTTTTGTGGGTCACTAAGAGTCTGATAAGCCTCATTAACCTCTTTGAACTTAGCCTCATCGCCACCTTTTTTATCTGGGTGATAAGTATGAGCTAATTTACGATAAGCTTTCTTTATCTCTGCTTCACTGGCATCTTTGGATACCCCTAGTATTTCATAATAATCTCTTGCCATTGCACTTAATATTTAATCATTTTATACAAAATATTATACAATATTAGCACTAATCTGTACAGAGTGCTATTTTCTATAACCTACCAACTCAAATTTTCTTTGTCTGCTGACTTAATACTTAATTTTACTAAATTAGATTTGAAGCTATAATATTTGATAAGATTAGTGATAATTCTAATTCCAAATTGAAAAATTCCTATAAATGGCAAAAAGCTCAAAAATACTATTAGAGAGACTACTATACCCCAAAGTGGGCCACTCATCCAAGGGGTTAAAAATTTATTAATATAAGTGATAAAAGCTTGAATTATTGGAGTATCTCTATTGATAGAGATTTGAAATCTGTCTGATAAATTGTTGATTTGCTGTTGTATTGCTACATCTTTATTAACCAATCTTGAATCTATATTTTGGGATTGAAGTTGAGATTCTAATTGGTCTGAGACATAGTTTCCAACTGAAATATTAGGATCAAAGTCTGGAGCTATTTGATTTATTACTGGAAGCCATGATTCTAACTGATTATTGAGAAAAGCTTCATCTAGAAAAATACCATTTGGGTTGGTTCTAAGAGTGTTTCCATAAATAAAAACCGAAGCTAATAACATTAACCAGACTATAATTCCTTTAGTATGAGGTAGTATTACAGTTTTGACTCGGAATTTGATATGATCTGCCATACTTTCATTGATATCTTTAATGGCTTTGAATAAAGTTTGTATGCCTAGGATAAGAGTAAATACTATAATCAGAGCGGTGATGGTATCAAAAAAAGCCACTCCTATCAAAGCTAAAGGTAAAATTTGAATTAGTATAAATTTAGTAATTTGTGGTGGCATTTTATCTATACAAGTATACCAGCTGAGTGTCGCAATATAAAGCATGCCTAAAAAACCAGAAATAATCCCTCCTATCCAAATTGATATATGCCCCAAAACAGACAAGGCTATAGTTGATACAGTTACCCAAAGTAAAACTATAGTGATACTCTCTACTATAATTATTTTTTTATTCTGCATATATTTTATTTATCGTGAAAATTGTTTTTCAAACCAGTCTCTATCTAATTGTACCATAGTTGGCCGCCCATGACAGCAGGCAAATCCAAAATCCGTCTTGGCTGCAGCTTGAATTAATGCTTCTATTTCTGATTGTGTCATACTGTATCCGGCTTTTATAGCTGATTTACAAGCTATAGTCTTCAATAACTCTACTCTCAACTCAGATAATTCCATAGTCTGTCCTCGGTCTTGAATTTGGGCGATTAGAGTTTTTATATGTTCTTCAGACTTTTGAGTTTTGGAAAGGAAAGCTGGTACAGCTCTAATTATAATCTCACTAGCCCCAAAATCATCTACTTCAAATCCCGGAAGTTGGGCTAAAACTTCTATAGTTATATCTTTCTCGGATTGTGGTACACTGATGGCAATTGGGAATAATAGGGCTTGCGACTTGACCGGCTCGTCTTGATTCATCAATTGCTCTAAAATTACCTTCTCATGCACCGCATGTTGGTCTAAAATCATTATCCCATTTTGATTAGGATAGACTATATATGTGTCAAAAATATGTAAATAATCCGGTTTAATGGTTTCAGCCTCTAATAATTCTCGAAAATTTGGTTGTATATTATGAAAATTATATTGCGCCTTAGGGATTTGTCTGTGAGAATATTGAGCAAAATTACTCTCAGCCACTTGAGGCTTCTGATAGCTCTTGACAGAGTCATTATAGAACTTAAAATTATAGTTTTGAGTCTGATTAGATTTTGGGCTTGAATTGTCTAGATTTGGATTAGATTGCGTGGATTGTGGTTTTAGAATAATATCAAAGGCTGACTTCTGCAAAGTATCTCTGATTAGATATTTGACCGTCTGGAATACGGCTCTATCATCAGTGAATTTGACTTCGGTTTTCCTTGGATGCACATTAACATCTAATTCTTGAGGCGGGATAAATATAGACACAAAGGCAAAAGGATAATACCCAACTTCTAACATAGTGTCAAAACCTTGTTGTATTGCTTTGTTAATAAGTGGTTGTATGACAGGGCGATTATTGATAAAAATATGATATTGAGCTGATTTTTTGGAAATTCTAGGATGCCCGATATATCCGATGGCTTTGAAATTATGTTTTTGGGAATCTACTAATAATAAATATTCTGAATCTTGAACCTTGAGTATATTTATTGTTCTCGTTAATAAATCACTGGCTTTGACATTGATTAGCTCCCGATTTTGAGATTTATAGATAAAAGCTACTTCTGGATGAACTAAAGCTATTTCTTCTATAATTTTGGTAATATGAGATAATTCAGTGGCATTGGTCTTGAGGAATTTTTTCCGGGCAGGGACATTGTAGAATAAATTTCTGATTGTAAGAGTAGTGCCGGTATTAGCTTTGGCTACTACTTTGATCTCAGATGTGTGCGGATTATAAAAATATCCAGTTTTATCTGAGTTAGTTTTGGTTACTAATTCCACTTGTGACACCGCTTGAATACTAGACAAAGCCTCCCCTCTAAATCCCATAGTAGATAGGGCTTGTAAATCCTCAATTTTCTCAATTTTGCTGGTAGCATGTCTTTTGAATAAATTCTCAAAATCATCTTTAGCAATACCAGAGCCATTATCTTTTATAATAATTTCAGTCAAACCAGCATCAAGAACCTCAATTTGTATCTCGGTAGCACCAGCATCTAGAGAATTCTCAACTAACTCCTTGACAATTGAAGCTGGTCGCTCGACAACTTCTCCGGCGGCAATTTGATTGATTATATTTTTTGGTAATAAATTTATCATAGCGGATTGTTTTTTTGTAATTCATCTAATATAGCCATAGCCTGAAGCGGAGTTATATCATTGAGATTATGGGAGTGTAAATCTTGTAAGAGATTATTGTATTGCTCGGTCTCGGGACTAACTTCTTGTATTTGATTATTATTCTGACTTAAAATTTCTAAGAATGATAATTGAGATTTTTTCTGCTCATATTGTATAAGAGCCCTCTTAGCTAATTCTAACACATCCGGAGGGAATCCCGCTAATTTGGCAATGGCAATACCATAGCTTTTATCCGCGCCACCTTGTTCTATACGATGCAAGAATATAATATCCTCTGTACTATCTTGGATTATCACCTGATAATTCACCACTCCTGCTAACTCAGCTTCTAGACTTAATAATTCGTGATAGTGAGTAGCAAAGAGAGTTCTAGCCCTAATCGTATTATGAATATACTCAATCAAAGCTTTAGCTATGCTCATACCATCATAAGTAGATGTACCTCGCCCCACTTCATCCAAAATAATCAAACTGGACTTACTAGCATTATGTAGAATATTAGCAACTTCCAACATCTCCACCATAAAAGTACTATGCCCCTCACTCATATTATCCGAAGCTCCAACTCGGGTGAAAATTCTATCTACCACCCCAATCTCGGCACTATTAGCTGGGACAAAATACCCAATTTGAGCCAATAGTACTATCAAAGCCACCTGTCTAATATAAGTAGATTTACCCCCCATATTCGGACCCGTGATTAACATCAAAGAGTGATCTGGCTCAGCTAATTTACAGTCATTAGACACATATTCGGTTATTAACTGCTCTAGCACTGGATGCCTACCAGACTCTATATATAGATTTTGGTTTTTACTGATTTTAGGACGTGTATAATTCCAATCTAGTGCTAATTTAGCTCCGGCTTGAATACAATCAATATATGCAATGGTTTTGGAAATAGTATAAATCTGCTCTGCCTCAGCTATAATAGCCTGTCTTAATTCCTCAAAAACAATTTGCTCTAAATTAAGTAATTCCGCTTCTGAACTTAGAATTTTCTCTTCAAAATCTTTTAGTTCTGGAGTAATATATCGCTCTGCATTAGCTAAAGTCTGCTTTTTGATATAATTGTCTGGTAAAATTTGATTTTTATAAGCATTACTAATTTCTATATAATACCCAAAGACTTTATTATATTTAACCTTGAGAGAATTAATTCCTGTCCGTGCCTGCTCCTGAGCCTGCAATTCCAAGAGATAATCCTTGCCACCTTGACTTAAATTTAATAATTCGTCTATATCTTGCCTATAGCCTAAGGCTACAAATCCTCCATCCCGAGCCAAAATTGGCACATTTTCTTGCAAGGCTTTTTGCAATTCTTGCCGTAAAGATTCTAATTTTAATAAAGATTTTTGAGCCGGTTTAACATAAGAGCCTTGGTCTAATTCTAGAATTGAAGCAATATGATCGAAGCTTTTAGATAATAATAACATATCCCGAGGACCACCCACATTGCTAGAAAGCCTAGCTAAAATCCGCTCAATATCTGCAATTTGGGGCAATAACTCTCTGATTGAAGTGATTAAGTTGGGATTGTCTAGATAATTTTGTATATGCTCTTGACGAGTATTAATGGGCTTGATATCTAGGAGTGGAGACAATATCCAAGACCTTAGCATCCTAGAACCTAGAGGATTTTTGGTATAATTAATAGACTGATAAAAAGTCTTGCCCTTTTGACTGGCTCTTGGTAGTTGGAATAATTCCAAATTCTGAATAGTTTGGCTATCTAATCGCATATATTGAGCTAGAGAAATTGGCTTTAATGTAGTGATATGTTTCAAATCCTCCTGTTGAGTATAAGTAAGATAAGTAAGCAAAGCCCCAGCCGGACATAGCCTCATATCATCAATCTCAAAGCCAAAACCTGTCATACTACTAATACCAAAATGCTTAGTCAGCACTTCAATTGCCCGCTCCAATTGAAAATTCCATTTAGACTCAGTTACAGTTCTGATATTGAGTTGCTGAAGTTTTTCTAAAAGTGAGCTATTCTCTGGAACAATAATCTCTTTGACTTGTTTGGATTGCAATATATCTTTGAGTTCAGCCTCCATAAACTCACCCACCTCAAAAAGCCCAGTTCCTAAATCAGCTAAAGCTAAATATACTAACCCTTTATAAGTACTAATACTAGCTATATACCTTGATTCGGTAGCCTCTATATCCAAAAGAGCCGTCCCCGGAGTGATGACTTTGACCACTTTTCGAGTCACCAAACCCTTGGTGTCCTGAGCCGAGCCTTGTTGCTCACATAAAGCCACTGAATATCCAGCCTTGATCAGCTTCTGAATATATTGAGTTGAGGAATGATAAGGTACTCCACACATCGGAATTACTCCGTCCACCGTGTTCTTCCGTGCAGTCAAAACAAGATCTAGAATTGGAGCTGCCAATTTTGCATCCTCTGCAAACATTTCATAAAAATCCCCCAGCCGAAAGAATAAAATATCATTGGGATAATCTTTTTTGATTTCATAAAACTGACTCATCATCGGCGAGGGCATATCGACACATCCTTAAAATACATACTATTTTGTATTTATTATATCAAATTTACGATAATTAGTCGAAAAAAAATCCCCCGCATCGCACGCGGGGGGAGGGGCTGGGTGGTTTATTCTTGAACTACTTCTACATTTAACACTCTTAATTCTCTATCAACTATGATAAAGCCAATTTGAAATATACTATTATTTTTCACACCCTCAAACCAATCTATACTTATGAATCTAGGCAAAGATGAGGGCTCATTTTCAATAAGTAAAAGATCTATTTTTCTTCTTCCATGAGCATTTTGTTTAATAAATACATATTTACCGGTAATACTTGGGGTTGCTTCTATAACTACAGACTTAATCCGCGGGTTGCTTCTATAACTACAGACTTAATCCGCAAAGGCCATGCAGCAACTAATTTCAAATCTTCAAAAGAAAAAGTTTGTTCAGCCATACCAAATACCTCAGGATAAAAATTTAGCCCTAGATCTCTCTAGAGCCTGGACAAACAAAAACATATCATATTTTACCGCTTTCGTCTATATCTGTGTAAGTATAAACCCTCTACTAAAAACATACCCACATCGTAGGGCTTTTATCACCTGTACTTTATAAAGACTATTTATTGCGGGCGACAAAAGGTCGCCCATACAAGAAAGCACTGTCCTCCTTTGGAGGAGGTGGCACGAAGTGCCGGAGGTGGATTAAATTTAATACTACATCTTATCCAACCTCTCCCTACGGGTACTCCCTCCAAAGGGAGACAAAAACACAATTTCGCACAAACTCACACATCGCTCCGACCTTCAAGTCCCAAAAACAGTCCAAACGGACTGTTGATTTTTTAATTTATTCTTGGTACTAGGAGAGGGACTTGAACCCTCACAGTGTTTAATCACCAACGGATTTTAAGTCCGTCGCGTCTACCATTCCGCCACCCTAGCTATAAGGTAAACCTATTGTACCCTATTTTGGAGAATTTAGCAAGACAAAATAATCATAAATTTATTTTTATATATTACCCCAATGTTCCACGTAGAACATTTTAGTCAAGACCTTCTAGAATATTAGGGTAAAACTTTATCCAACTTTTTTTACAACAATTATCCACAATACAGGTGATCGCATCGATAGTAATATCCATATCGGTGTATTTCTGCTTCTGGACATATAATTGAGCTCCTAGCTTGAGATGACTAACTTTCCTCGGTGTAATATTATATATCGGAAAATCCAAGTTATCCCCAAGTTTTCCACATTTATACACAGTCTTTACCTCTATAATGTGAATAACTCTATCCTTAGTAGCCACAATATCCAATTCTGATAGCTTACCCAGTCTCACATTTTGATCTATAATTTCAAAGCCTTTAGATATTAAAAGTTTAGCCGCCAACCTCTCGCCCAAACTACCTTTATTTTTTGTATCCATATCTTTTAGTATAGCATTCTATAGAAAAAATTACTACCAATATAAAAACCCCTATGGCTCCGATTTCACTTAATAACAAAAGAAATATATTATGTACTGGCTCATACTGCCATATTTCTCTATTATCTGACAAATTACCAACATATTGCCCCAACCCAACGCCAAGCCATAAATTAGCATATATCATATTGGCTGCATCTTGTATATAAACCCCTCTTTTTACAATAGTTTCTAAAATTTGCTTATATGGCAAAATCCATAAAAACAAAATTCCAGCTATGGCAATAGAATTTATTATCAATCTTGGTAAAGATTTTAATTTATTTTGAAATTGTTCCACGTGGAACATTGATTTTTTATATACTATTGTCAAATAAATAAAATCTAGGAATAAAAGTAGTGCCAGAGCTATTTTTGAGAAACTAAGTATTATTATAATATGGAGAATAAAAATAAAAATTTGACGAAGAATTTGGGAAAATTCTATATTTTTACTAGATATTAACTGGAGTCCGGTAAATAAACTCAATACAAGAGCCTGTATAGAAGTCAAAATATAGTGATCCACAAACCCTAAAAACACAAGCGACACAATGTATACCCAGATAGCTAGCTTTTTCTTAAATTCTTTAGCATATAGTAATATCAAGGCTAAAACTCCAGCAAAAGCCAAGATATTTGGATGCGGAAAGGTGCCATATCCTCGAATGATCACATTGTCCAATATACTAACTTTTGCGACTCCAGCAATCTCAGGAGATAAAGTAGGCTCTACTACTACTGGTAAGCCTGTATTGCTTTGGAACCATACTTGCGTTATCACAATTAGAGCCTGCCCCAGCATACCAATAATAAATCCTTTAGCAATATAGCTAATTTCTTTTTGGAAGGGTTTAAAACTCCTTATATACCAAGTTATCCCCACCAACAAATATACTCTCAAACCCCAAAACCAACTTATCAAAGGATATTTAGCCCATATCAACTGAAAAAATATCCAAAGAAGCAAAGTTATCCATAACTTATCCACAATTTTTTGACTGCTAAGTGGAAATCTTTTGGTTTGCCAGAATAGATGAGCAAATATCAAAAATAAAACCAGATCTAGACTATGTAGATATATAGTCGTATAAGGCAAATTTATATTTCTAATTGTATAACTAAAGAGAGTAGTTCTTATTAAAAAAGGAAAGCCTACCCCTATTATGATATATATAAATAATTTAATCTTATTCCACATTTCTTTTCTTTGTATATATTCAGTCCTTGCCAGTAATCAGAGAATAATATATATTTATATATATGTGTGTGTATTTAATATAATCATATCATATTACATTTTGTGGATAACTTGTGTAAAAACTCTATTTATCCCCAAGTTTTCCACAATTATTATTAAGTTTTATTTATGTCTAATAAAAATATAGTCGTTATTGGTGGGGGCACAGGATCTTTTACCGTTTTATCTGGATTAAAATTATTTAACAATCTAAACCTTACGGCCATAGTAAATATGGTAGATAATGGAGGCTCTACCGGTAAATTAAGAGATGAGCTCGGAGTATTGCCTCCAGGAGATATCAGGCAATGTTTAGTAGCCTTAGCTGAATCACCTGAAATTCTAAGACAATTATTTAATTATAGATTTGACTGTGGAGAATTAACTGGACATAATTTTGGAAATTTATTTTTATCAGCATTAGAAAAGATTACAGGCAATTTTGAAGAAGGGATCAAAACTGCTAGCGACATATTGTCTATTAAGGGGGAGGTCATACCCGTCACTACAGACAATATTAATCTATCTATAATCTTACAAAATGGGACAAAGTTATTAGGTGAAGCTAGAATTCATGATTCTCAAGAATATTTACAATATCCAGTCAAAGAATTGCAATTAATACCCAAAGCTAAACTCAATCCTAGAGCAAAAGAAGCTATTATGGAAGCTGATAGTGTAATTATCGGGCCAGGATTGTTTTATGGCAGTTTATTACCCAATTTAATAGTCCCAGGGATGAGTGAAGTATTAGCCAAAACTGAGGCTCAGATTATTTATAATGTAAACCTGATGTCTAAAGTGGCTGGACACAAACAATGGTCAGTAGAAGAACATATTAGACAGCTCAATAAATTTATAGGAGCTGAAGTCATAGATATAGCCTTATACAATACTACTAAACCTGATCCAAAATTGGTAGAAAAGTATAAAGAAGAGGGAGAACCCGTTGTCAAGGCCAATAAATCTAATAAAGTGGGCAAAACCACTCTAATCGGAGATGATTTGATAGCTGATGGTATATTTGTAAATCCTAACAAAAAAGACCCTCTCAGAAGAACTCTTATACGCCATGACCCTCTCAAATTAGCCGAAGCCTTGTATAGGTTAATTTGATTATAAATTATAAATTATAAATTGAGAATTAAGAATTCTGTAGCTTGCATTTTGTCTCCCTTTGGAGGGAGTACCCGTAATATACTGAAAGTCTGGAAAAGAGGTAGGGAAAACGGGAGTTTTCCCGTGGAGGAAGGTTGGGAAACCGTGAGTTTTCACAGGAGCAAATCCTATTTGAGACCGGGGGAGTGTGGATAGAAGGTAGATTGAGAGGACATATTACTGCTCGTAGTAGCGACCTTTCAGTCGCCTGCGTCTTTATACCTAAATTTTTACACCCTATACAAACAACGTCTCAAAAGACTTGCAATTTAATCCATAATCTGTTATTTTAATGCCGATGTGTACTGTTCTTTTTATGAAAAATTCATTTCTAAACATTACCTCGGTAACACAAAGCTGGATTAACGCTACTTTATCTGAGTTATATGTAATTCCAATATTGGCAATAGTTCACGATGAATTAAGAGAACAGCTAGAGAGTAAAATTCCATATAAAACTTTCATAAGGTTAAGAAGGTTGAAATATTCATTATTAGGAAATCTAGATACAATGAGACCTTACATTTTAACTACAAGATCTCAACCACTATGATAGTTTCGGTATAATCATCTGTAATATAAGTAGCGGAGAGTTTATCCCTCCGCTACAAAAAATTCATCTCCCACACAATGTGGGTTTTTTATTATTTATTTTCTATTAGACCTTTTTCGTTCATTAGAATCTAGGATTCTCTTACGAATTCTAAGGCTAAGTGGAGTAACTTCCAATAATTCATCATCCGCTAAATACTCAATACAGGCCTCTAGAGACATATCTTTTGGTGGAGCGATAAATATACCGTCATCTGAACCAGAAGCCCTCATATTGGTCAATTTTTTAGCTTTGACGGGATTTATTTCTACATCCTGCTCCCGATTAGACTCTCCCAAGACCATTCCTGGGTAAACTTCTGTACCATCAGGCACAAAGAATACCCCTCGATCAGAAGCCCCATCTAGTGCATATTTGGTGATTTTACCAAGTTCTAGAGACACAATAGACCCTGTAGATCTACCCTTACCGCTAGACATTCTTGGACCATATTCTAAGAAGGAACTATTCATAATCACTGTACCCTTAGATAAAGTCAATAAAACACTTCTTAATCCAATCAAATTCTGAGTAGTAATCTTATATTCAATATGAGATTCATTATGCTCATTAATCTCCATATTTACTAGCTCTCCTTGTCTTTTATTGACAGCTTCGATGATTTTACCGCTATATTCTTCTGGCACATCTAAACTTAATAACTCATAAGGCTCTTCTACTGTACCATTATACTCTCTCAAAATAACCTGAGGTCTACCTACTGAGAATTCATAACCCTCTCGGCGCATAGTCTCAATCAAAACCGCCAAATGAAGTTCTCCACGACCAGCCACCAAAAATTTATCTGGACTATCCGTATCCTCAATTCTCAAGCTAATATTAGTCTCTTGCTCTTTGTATAATCTATCCCTTATCATTCTAGAGGTAGAATATTTACCTTCTTTTCCTGAAAAAGGACTATCGTTAATTGCAAACATCATCTGCAAAGTAGGGCTTTCCACCTCTACTGGAGGGATTTGTACCGGGTTCTGAGCATCTGCGATAGTATCTCCAATCTCAATATCGGCAATTCCAGCAATAACCGCTATATCTCCAGCCACAATTTCTGTAGCTTCAACTAACTCCATACCATTGTATTTGAGTAAGCTAGTAATAGTATTTTTAGTCTGATTTCCAGCCTTATCTATTCTCACTACTGACATACCTTTGACTATTTTCCCAGCATCAATTCTACCTACAGCCATAGTCCCTTTGAACTTATCAAATTGTAAATTCAAAGTAAGCATACGGAAAGATTCTTCAATCGGAGAAGTAGGAGCTGGAATTTCGTTGATAATAACCTCGAATAATTCAGTCAAATCTTTACCAGTTTGATCCATCTCCAGAGAAGCTGAACCATTAATAGCAGAAGCATATACAATCGGGAAGTCTAATTGCTTGTCATTCGCATTCAAAGTCACGAATAAATCGAAAGTTTTATCCACTACAGCATCTGGAGTTGCATCAGGTCGGTCAATTTTATTAATAACTACAACAACGCGAAGACCCAGAGCCAGAGCTTTTTTGAGCACAAATTTAGTCTGAGGCATTGGACCTTCTTTGGAATCTACCAATAACAGAGCCCCATCAGCCATTTTGAGCACTCTCTCTACCTCACCACCAAAATCAGCATGGCCAGGAGTATCAATCAAGTTAATAGTATAATCCTTATAAGTAACCGAAGCATTCTTAGCTCTAATGGTAATCCCTTTTTCTCGCTCCAAATCCATAGAATCCATCACCCTCTCCTGCACCGCCTGATTCTCTCTAAAAATCTGAGTTTGATGTAAAATAGCATCCATCAAAGTAGTTTTCCCATGATCAACATGGGCAATAATAGCCAGATTACGGATATGTGAATTCATATAATTGTATAGTTAAAATATAAGTAGATTTGTATAATTGAATTATTGTACCTGAATATTGATAAAAAAGCAAATATATAAAGCAAAATAACCTTTTTTATAAAAAATGTCAATTATTGACAAGTATAGAAATGTATTGTAAAATAATATTCTGCTTAAGCAAGTAAAGACAAATTATACGTATATCTAAAAGGGAGCGCTTAGCTCCTTTTGTATTTATTCAATGTTCCACGTGGAACATTTTTTAATCCGCCTACCAGCAATTAAACATTGGGTGGAGAGGAATTTAGCTAGCACCCCCATCTTAGACAAAAAACCTAAAATACTCTATACTAAATCTAAACTTATAATCTTAAATTTATGAAAACTTTACACAAAATCATTATTTGGCTCACTTATAGTAGTCCTGTGCTATTCTTACCGTTATTTTTCCTCAATATATCTGAGCGAAGAGATTATGGTAAATTAGCAGGAACTTTAGCTTTAATTCTTTTTATAATTACTCTTATTCCTAGTATGATTAGACGCTTTGGTTTGGCTAAAGAATTCAACCTGCTAATCAAGCTAATTTTACCAGTTAGGAGACAATTTGGAATTTTGATGTTTGTAGCTGCTTTTACACATTATCTAGCTATGAAAGTAATCCCTACTTTGCAATTTAGCCTACCTCCATCTCTACCACCTTATCAGGCCTTTGGGCTAGTGGCTCTAATATTCTCTTTTGCCTTATTTATAACCTCCAATAATTGGGCTACCCGTAAGCTCAAGTCCAATTGGAAAAGACTACATCGCCTCACTTATGTAATTGGCTGGCTGATTTTTGGGCATGTTTTATTAGGTGGACTCAGATCCGAAAGCGAAATCTCCCTACAAGCTATTGTAATCGGAGTAGTTATGGTCTTAGAAGTCGCTTCTCTTATCAAAGCCAGGGTGAATGTGTTGGGTTAAAGTTTTCGTAAATATCTTAACTTTAAAGCCCAAACAAGAAGGTTAGCAATAAATATAATTGATGATATAAACATAAATAGAATATCTTTTAATATAAAAACTCCATATAAAAATGAAACACCTGAAGACAATGTCCATAATGTGTATGACATCAAATTAGCAGTATCTTCTTTATCAAGTGATAAATCTTTTATTGTTGGCCAATATGCAATAATATTAATAACAGCAGTAGCTCCATAGCAAATTATTAGTATTTTTATAAATATCTGATATAAATCCATTTTATTTGGGTTAAGTTATATGTCTTATTATATAATATATTTACCTAAAACTCTACCCTAGATGAGAATGGTCATTCCAAGTGACTATTTTCCAAAAGTTATTAATTTCATCATATTCCATCCAAACTATTCCTGTATTACTCAGAATAAAGTTATTTTCAACAATAATAGCTTCTCTTGGCGTCACCTCAAATCCAAAAAGGCAATACCATAGCAGACAATGTAAGAAGTTTTTATGTGTCACCACCACAATATTATCCTCTGTCATATTTTCCAAAAATTCAAAACACTCCTTAGCTCTCTGCCTCAAGTCTGTAAAATTTTCTTCATCTGAGTATTTCCATTCTACCCCCCCCCCCAATTATCTTTAATCTCCTTATCTATGGCCATTAATTCTGGTATTGCTTTACTTTGATTTTCTTGAATTGAGGGTCTTTTTCTCTCTCTGAACAGTTGACTTTCTATAATATCTTTCCCCGTTACTTCTGAGATATATTTAGCGGTTTGCTTAGCCCGGATATAATTACTACTGATAATAGTGTCAACTTCAATATTATTAAATCTATCAGCGATCAACTCAGCTTGTTGTAGACCATTTTCAGATAATAAAGTTTGAGCAGATTGATAAACTCTCTCTTTATTACCTTCTGACTCACCATGCCTTACAAAATATATATTTTTCATTATATAAACTATTATTCTAATTTATTGTATCAAATTGATTCTTAAAATTAAAGTGATTATACCACTAATAACAAAACTGGTTTTTGAAAATTAGTCTTCTTTTAACTCATTTAATAATCTTTTGATATTCTTTTTAATATATCTATTTAGATTTTCCATACCAATGTCAAAATTGTCATCACTAACAATAGCTTGTATTCGTTCTAATTTTTGAACTAATTCCTCTATATTTACTTCTTTTTCTTTTACCTCATCTGTGCCACGATTATATACCTTATAACCTTGAGCCCTTTTGACATCTCCAGCAAGAGATCTTATAAGATTCATAACTTCAGTTTCAATTGTAGATTCTACTAAATTTCCTATAATTTCTCTGGTATCTACTCCTGAAGCAATAAAATTATCTTTATTTTTAGATATAATTTGAGCAATTGAGTCTACAAAAGACTCTATGTCTACTTTCTCTACAGCCTCTATCTTTAATTTAAGTTCAGTTAATAAATTTCCTAAATCTTCTGTCGGGACTACACTCATCAAAATATTTTCTTGAGGTAAAAGAACTTCTGGCTCTGCAAGCTTTCTTTTTGCTTTCATTTGATCATATATATTTTCGCCTTCTCTTCTTATATTTACTTTTTGTGAAGATTCCAAACTATTAGTAGCTCTCCAAAAATCATCTCTTGTCTGAATTAAAGTATAATCAATATTATATCTTTCACATAAATTTCGAATTTGCGATTGAAGTTCTGCTAATTCAGTTTTATATTGCTCAATATTTCTTCTCCTGTTTACAATGTCGCTCTCTTCATAAATTGCAAACTGTTTTCTGCCCGACACATATTTTGAAGAATATCCTGAGATACTTTTAGTTTCATCATCAATTTCAACATCAGTATGTACCGCATAACCTATATGTTGCTCCTCTGGTACAGACATAATAATCATTCGTCCAGTCTCTCCGTCTTCAATTTCAGTTTTACTTTTACTACCTTTTCTTTTAGATTCATCTGTAGCCCATTCAAAAGAATATATCAAGTCAGCTGATACAGTAGCTCTGCCTTCTTCGGCTTTAAAACCCTCATTTTGAATTTTTTCAGCATCTTGTACTGAGCTAGTACCATGAGTGATGAACTCTGGAGACTTCATATCAAATTAAAAATTAAATTTTGTTCATTTACTGTGGACCTGACTGGGATCGAACCAGCCACCTCCTCGGTGCAAACGAGGCGCTCTACCATATGAGCTACAGGCCCTTGTGTAATTACAGAGTAGAGTATATCAAATTTGGTTTATTTATGCAAGGGGAGTGTAAATTGTAGGGTGAAAGGGTGTTTTCGTAGTAGAGGGTTTATCCCTCCAATTCCATAGATAAAACCTTTCAGTCGCCCCTACAAATACACGGCATCCCTACTTGCTCTATAAGACACTTCTTTTTACACCTTATTCTTCGTGCTCTGTCTCATCAGCCTCGGCTTTGGTCAAATGCACAGTGCCAAAAGGGTGTTCTGGTTCTGCATAAATAGAATATAATTGCAAAGGCTCAGAGCCGATATTAATTATATTATGATACATCTCAGCAGGGACATGCACAGAATACCCATCTTCAATATCTTTTACAAAATTCAAATCATCCTTTTTTTGCCCCATATAGACCTTTCCTTGCCCTCGGTCTACTCTTATGAACTGTTCTATATTATGATGGGCCTCAAGCCCAATTTCTCCACCCACAGGGATAGACATCACTGTCACTTGCATCTTATCTCCCGTCCAAATAGTCTGGCGATAGGATTGATTCTCGATTACCAACTCTTCTAGATTAAATACAGCTGGTTGTTTTCCCTTATCTTCAATCATTTTCATAGTAGTAATGATTAATATTACACTTGCATTATATACCTTGAGAGGGTATTTTGTCTATGTGGGGGTAATTCTTATTGACATTTTAATTATGCTTTGGCATACTATTAATATTCACTTGCACCTTCAGTTATGATCTTTGATGAAGAGTATGTTATCAGTGTTTTCAGAGATTTATTTGAAAGATGTTATATACTCGAAATGGAACCTCGCAAAATTGAATATTCGTCAGAAAAAACATATCTAGAAGCATATGAAGCTTGGTATCATAGCGTCTATTTACCAAGTATGGGGTGAATGCCACAATCAAATCTCAGACCAGCCCAGTGGCTGGTTTTTTCATTGATAGGGATATAATTTTTAAAATAGGAGACTTCGCTGATATTAGTTTTTTAGTAAAAGATTTACATCTACCTTTCGCAGGGGCGGCGACCTTTGTTCTAAAAATTCCCCTCGTTGAGGGCTTTAAGTCCCTCCCATACTTCAGTTTGGGAGGTGGTGGATTCCTGCTATGTTTATATAGCGGGAAGACGGGGTGGAGGTGTTTTTGTCCTCCTTTGGAGGAGGTGGTCACTTTCGTATTTATACGGGAGTGACCGGAGGTGGATAATAAGCAGTTTATATTTCGCTTAAAAATTAAAACTCTATCCACCCTCCCCCTGCGGGTACTCCCTCCAAAGGGAGACAAATATAGGTGGTAAAAGCTCGCCCCCTATACCAATAAAAAAACGGGATAAACCCGTTTCTTTTATTGGCGGGGACGGCCGGGCTCGAACCGGTGACCTTCTGCGTGACAGGCAGACGCTCTAACCAACTGAGCTACGCCCCCATAATTGTTGTATTATACCAGTAATCTGATGCTTATGCAAGAGCAACACTCTGGGGTGGCCAACGGGAATTGAACCCGTAATGTCGGAACCACAACCCGAAGTTTTACCATTAAACTATGGCCACCACACAATGCTCCTCTTAGCTACTAAAGTTCAACAATCCATATTTTACCAAAAACCTCCCTAAATTGCAAATGGAGGGGTTATAAAAGAAGATGTCTCTCAAAATTACCTCCCCACTCGACTATTCTCAATAATTGTCGCCACCACTTCAGCTTGGCTAGATGTAACTTGGAAAAGATTCAAATCTGCTGGACTAATTGTCCTATATTTTTGGTCTAAAGTTTCTTTGATATAGTCAACCAGTGGTGCCCAAAATTTATCATCATATAAAATCAAAGGGGTGGGGTCGACTTTATGAGTTTGAACTAAAGTTAACACCTCGAATAATTGATGCAATGTCCCCATACCTCCTGGGCAGAATAAATATTGATTAGTAGGTCCGGTTAAAATAAATTGTCTGGTAAATGGGAATTTGAAATGAATAGAATCTGTTACATATTCATTCATAGTCTTACCTGCCTGATTGAGTAGGGTAGCATAGGCTGGCTTTCCCGCCTCAGCAGAGGCTTTATTAGCGGCTTCCGCAATTCCAAAACCTCCTCCAGTTAATATACTAAAATCCTGTTTGATAGCCTCCTTAGCTATCTCATACACATCCTGATAATAATGGCTATCCCTAGAGACTTTATTACTCCCCAAAATTGTTACATTTTTGGGCAAAGACTGCAAAAAGTCCAAACCTTCCACTAACTCAGCCATAATCCTAAATATTCTCCAGTTCACACTAGATATATTATTGGTGTTAGAAATATTATCTAAAAAGTTAGGATGGTCTTTAGTGTTTTTGATAATTTCATAAGCCTCCTCAGTGGTCTCTACTATATGTATCATTTCCAAATCCTCAGATTTAATAGCACCTAGAATTTGATGACAAGTATCTTGTAAAAAGTTGACTAGAGGTGTCCAGAATTCAACTCCAACCAAAATAACTGGGACTCTTTGGGTAAATCCTAAAGCTATTTCATTCAAAACTTGGAATAATTCATCCAAAGTCCCATAACCTCCTGGGAAATATACAAAAGCCTGCGAAGGGGTAGTAAGCATCACTTTTCGAGTAAAAAAGTAGCTAAAATCTACTGAATCAGTGACGTAGGGGTTGATTTTTTGCTCCATTGGTAGCTCAATCCCTAACCCAATAGAATTCCCCTTAACTTGAAAGGCTCCTCTATTGGCTGCCTCCATAATCCCTGGACCGCCTCCTGTAATTACGGTAAAATTATTCAACCCTAGAATCTCTCCTAATTTCCTTGCTTTAATATAATATTCATCTCCTTCATGAGTCCGTGCTGAACCAAAAATTGTCACTTCATTTTTGTATTTTGACATCAGGTCATAACCTTCCACAAATTCTGCCATAACCTTGAATAATTTCCAAGAGTCGGTCTGAGCTAAGTTATATGGGGTTTTAGCTACATCTTGGATGGTTTTGAGTCTGTCATTGTATGGCATAGTATTATTTTATTGATTTGGGCTTGTAGTATCGAAAATTAAATGTATTTTTCTAGTTCGATCCTTTAACTGGTTACTTTTAATTAATATTTCGATTTCTGGTTTTCTAGTTGTTTACGGGGGTGTCTCCGATTGGGATCTCAGTCGCTATAGCTCCTTGGAAACCCACTGTTTCCAACACTCGGAGCAAACTCCTCGCTGCCTTCCTTCACGGGGAACTACCGTTCCCCGACCCCCTCCCAGTTCGATCCTTTAAGTATTTACTTTTAATTAATATTTCGATTTCTGGTTTTCTAGCACTTTCTGGGGGTGTCTCCGATTGGGATCGAACCAATAACCTACAGCTTAGAAGGCTGTTGCTCTATCCAATTGAGCTACAGAGACGGTATCACAAAAGATTATAGCAAATTATAAAATTTTTGGCAAGAAAAAAGCCCGGCGACTAGCGGCGGGCAAATGGGGAGGGAGATGGGAAGGAGGAAGGAAAAAACTCGTTTATCAACGGGTGGTGCTTCGCATCTTCTGGATTAGAAGTAAGAAGTCGGTTGAAATCTTCAAGAATATTGGGATCAATTCCCAATTCCTCGAGTGTTTTTTGTGTATGCATAAAAAGATGAGCAAATATCATACCTAACATACCATTCTTTTTAAACTTTGTCAATGACTACCAACCAAAATAATTTAGCTTTTAGACTTATGTTTTATAATATATATAATTTTAGGGTCTCCCACAGAATATGGTATAATGAGGGTCACTAAAGACTTTAAGTATG
>CALMJI010000007.1 GCA_937864235.1 uncultured bacterium
CTCATATTAGAAATTTCCCTCTCTGATCTATACCATATTCTGTGGGAGACCCTAAAGTTATCCACAATCATAAATATAGCTGGTGTGGTGGAATGGTAGACACGAAGGACTCAAAATCCTTTGGAGGTAACTCCGTAACGGTTCAAGTCCGTTCACCAGCACAAATAATAAATACCTCAGCCTGAGCTGAGGTATTTATTATTTGTGCTTGGTATAGAAGCAATAGTCCGTTTGGACTATTGCTGTAGGACTTGAAAGTCGGAGCGATGTGTGAGTTTTTGTAAGCACAAGGCGAACACCGCTAGACGGGGTGACTTTATTTTTTAGTAAGTCAAAGTATTTCCAGATGTTGGTAGTTCTGCAGGCAGACTAGACGAGAAGTCGCTTGTGTAGCGTGCAACTCCCTTGGTGATGCGTAGGTCGTCGATGTAGCCGTTGAAGTCGTATAGACTAGATCCAGATGCCACACGACCAATGCGTAATGTTGTTGCGGTTAAATTAGTGCTATTTGTTGAGTCGCCTCCTCTCTGGACGCCATTAACAAATAACCTATTCACGCCCGTTGAAGATCTTGTCCAGGCAATATGCTGATATTCGCCAGCAGTAAGGCAGTTGGTTGCATTGATGATTCTCGTTGCTGGTGAACCACCAAACCAGATTTCTATTGCGGTGCCATTTTGATAGAGCGCAAACCCATTAGCATCACTATACACATTATCGCCTACGATGCCGCGATAGCCAGCAGTTGTATTTGCTGGTCTCACCCATGCTTCAATGGTGAATGCACCAGAACCAAGGGCTAATCCAGCATTAGTCGCGGTCTGAAAATAATCCCCGCTGCCATCAAAATACACACTGGATCCGCCAAATTTGCTTTGCACATTGCTTATTTGTGAGTTGCCAAATGCTGCCACCGTATTGGAATTAGAGCTGCTATCTATAATGCTTGTACTACCGTTGGTGCCATTACCATTTATTAAAAGAGCGACATTATTATAATTAGAGTCCAATACTGTTTCTGTCACATTTACCGCTATATTACTATTATTACAACCAACCCCTATATTACTAATATTGCTAAGATTAAAATTAGCAGTGCCTCCTCCACTAGGAGTACCATTTACTAAGTACTCTAGAGTACCACTGGAAGCTAATGTACCTACTCCTGTTAATTTGTACCTCACAACTACGATACCAGAGCCACCATTGCCACCCGCACCTTCAAATACCGGTGAGTTTCTGTAACCTCCTCCACCTCCTCCAGAGCCAGTACCATTAGCACCTGACGAACCATTGGTTGCACCTGTTCCACCGGAACCACCTACACCAGATCCACCGCTAGCACCCGTACCACCACTAGGATTTCTTGCTCCACCTCCTCCTCCAGCAGCATAAAATAATGATGTCCCAGTGATATCTGAGCTAATTCCTATACCTCCAGCACCCGGATTCCCACTTGTTGAGTTTGAACCTACAGATCCTGCACCTCCTCCACCTGCTCCAGAGTTAGTGTTTGATGATGAGTTTCCACCAGCATTTTGCCCTGATCCAGCAGATACACCAGCTCCCCCTCCAGCTCCTTGACCACCTCCATTACCACCTCCAGAACCAGTACCAGTAAGATTATATCCTCCACCTCCCCCACCTCCTAAAGAAGTAATTGTAGTAATTCCTGTTCCAGAAATTGATGAACTAGATCCTGATACACCTCCTGGATACCCAGTACCAAATCCGCCTGTTCCGCCAGCTCCTGTAGATGTGTTGTATGTAACACCAGAAGAAAGAGATAAAGTCCCAGACTTTACTTGTCCACCTCCTCCACCTCCTCCAATTGTTTCTCCACCTCCTCCACCTCCTCCGACTACCAGATACTCAAATTCCCCACCTTGTATTACATTCAAACTTGATGTGCCAACTGTTGTAAATGTATGCACCCTATATGTATCAGTGCCTACTGTTATATCTGTTACGGTATCTCCTCCTGTTGCAAGAGGGCCATCTCCTAATAATGTTGCTGTTAGTCCGGTTACTCCTGTGGAGTTAATTGTTTGACTAGCATAATTATATCCTACTTCTCCTGATGTATAAGATATACTTATTTTTTTATCTGCATATGTACAAGAAGTTACAGCTAATTTTGGGGTTGTTGGAGCTGTCGCAAAACTCTGATTCTCCAAACCTTTGACAAAGGTTGTGTCATCTAATCTTCTTACACCCCCGATTCCAATTTTTCCATTAGAATCTTTAACCACATAGAATCCACTATTATTGGTATCTGTAGAATATTCTGGAATTTTGGATAAATATGTAGGTACTAATATCGTTGATAGATTAATCTGATTAGTATTATTGCAATTTGGAGCTGAGGTTTTACAGATATAAGCAGAACTATTATTAGGCATATTTTTGATTGCCTCGGGATAGGTATTATTTTTGAGGGCATATTGTTCTAAAGCTTGATAGATTGTTAGTGCATCTGCTTCCCTTTGATTATCTTGAACTTCAGATAAAATATTACTTGGGTTTATAGAATTTACTAATATTGCAAATAATATAGATAATAGAGTGATGGTCAGTAGTATTTCTAAAAGAGAAAATCCTTTGTGATTAATATGTTTCATTTTTATAATTTTAGCTAATTATAATTAGTATATCATAAAATAATTATTGAGTGTATAGCTTGTCTGTGATATACTTAAATTATATAAAATTTTGTATAAAATATGTTGGATATATCATATATTAAAGCTAATCGTGAATTTATAATTGAAGTTGCCAAGAATAAAAAAGTCTCAATAGATATAGATTATTTATTAAGTTTATATGAGCAGAGGCAAAATTTTTTACAACAAATTGAAGCTTTGAGGGCTGATAAAAACTATATTGCTGAGCAAATGAAGCAAATGGCCACCCTTACAGATTCTGAAAAACAAAATTTAATCCAAAAAGGTAAAGATATCAAAGATAAATTACAAAATTTAGAAGAGGATTTTAATAAAATTGAAGAACTTTATCAGGGTGAAATATACAAAGTACCTAATATATATTCTAAGGACACACCAGTTGGTTTGTCTGAGGACGAAAATGTAGTCTTAAGGCAGGTGGGTGAGAAGCCAGAATTTATATTTACTCCATTGGAGCATTGGCAATTAGGTAAAAATTTGAACCTTATTGATACCGAGAAATCAGCCGAAGTCTCAGGATCTAGATTTGCTTATCTCAAAGGTGATCTAGTAATAATGCAATTTGCTTTAATTCAATGGGTGATGTCTACATTGAGAAATAGTAATACAATTCAAGAAATTATGCATCAAGCTGGTCTAGGGAATATCTCTAACAAATCTTATACAGCAGTTATTCCTCCATTTTTGATGAAGCCAGAAGTAATGAAGCGAATGGGCCGACTTGATCCGATTGATGATAGGTATCAGACTACAGAAGATGGTCTGATGTTAGTCGGTAGTGCTGAGCATACTTTAGGACCATTACATATGGATGAAATTTTGGACCATAGAGACTTGCCGCTAAGGTATGTGGGGTATTCTACCTCCTTTAGACGAGAGGCAGGGACTTACGGTAAGGATATGAAGGGTATCTTGAGATTGCATCAATTTGATAAAATTGAAATTGAAGTCTTTAGTGATAAAGATTCAGGCTTTGCTGAGCAGAATTTGATTCTCGCAATTCAAGAATATCTTATGCAACAATTGGAACTTCCCTATCAAGTGGTGCTCAAATGTACCGCTGATATGGGGACTCCAGACATTAGAGCTATAGATATAGAAGCTTGGCTCCCAGGACAAAATCAATATCGTGAAACTCATACTTCAGATTATATGGGAGACTTTCAAGCTAGAAGATTGCAGACAAGATATAAAGATAGTGAGGGCAATAAACATTTTGTACATATGAATGATGCCACCGTTTTTGCTATTGGTAGAATATTGATTGCAATTATGGAGAATTATCAGCAAGCTGATGGAAGTATTGTGATTCCAAAAGTTTTGAGGTCATATTTTAATAAAGAAATTATCTCTAATAAATAAAAATCAATAAATTATGCCAAGATTTATCTATACCTTAGCTATAATAGGCTTGATTCTAATACCTAATTTGGGGTTAGCTCAAGAGTCAGAGGAAATATTATCTGAGAATTTGGATAATAATAATCTGGAGTTTCAAACTGAGAATATAGCTGATGATGAGAATATAGACAGCACACAAAACTCTCAATATACCGAGCCAGATGGATTTTATCGGGCTCAAGTACAGGCAGTAGAAACCAAAGAAAGTGAATTATTAGGCCGTAAGCTAATAACCCAAAATTTAACCTTAAAAATTTTAGATAAAGATCAAAAAGATAAGATTATAGTCGTAGAAAATGGTGGGGGAACAGATTTGCAAGAAAGTCAGCTTTATAAAAAAGGAGATATATTAGTAGTGGTAGAGACTAAAGTTGCTGACAAAGAACAATATTATATCCAAGATCGGTATAGATTACCAGGATTATTGGGGATGGTTGTTTTCTTTTTGGTATTGACTTTAATCTTTACTGGGAAGCAAGGTATTGGTTCAATGTTGGGTCTGATTGCTAGTGTAGGAGTATTGGTGGGATACTTGGTACCTTCTTTATTAGGTGGTCAAAACCCAGTTTTGGTAACCTTTATAGCTAGTTTTAGTATTATTACTTTGACTATATTCATCTCGCATGGATTTAGATTGAGAACTTTTATTGCTTTTGTTAGTATGAATCTGACTTTGACACTAGCTTATGGAATATCTTTTATTTTTGTACATTTGGCTCATATGTTTGGAGTGGGGAGTGAAGATACTTTTTATCTAGCCTCGGTGGTCAATGTGGATTTAGATTTACGGGGTATACTTTTGGCTAGTGTAATTGTAGGTATGTTGGGAGTTCTAGATGATGTAGCAGTAGCCCAAGCAGCTACCATAGATGAGATTAAAAGAGCTAATCCTAGCACCAAATTCAAGCAATTATATAAAGCTGGGATGTCAGTCGGTAGAGATCATATCGCCTCTTTAGTCAATACTTTGGCTCTAGCTTATGTGGGGTCTAGTTTACCATTATTCTTATTATTGTATATCAATAGTGCTAATGTACCAATTTGGGTCACTCTCAACTCAGAGTTTATCGGCCAAGAAGTAGTAAGGACATTATCCGGAAGCATCGCCATTATACTCGCCGTCCCAATTACTAGCTTTATTGCGGCCAAAGTCTTTGATAATTATATTCACAAACCCAGAGCCAAAACAGAACCAATTCATCATCACGGTCATAGTCATTAGGAAGGTTGGATATTTTAGGTATACTAATACGAATTTTTTACGATTCCTTCTGGATGTATATAAATATGTCCTCTTTTTGTTAAATTAAGTTTAGTATAGAGAACTTCGAAATCTCCTTCATATATTTTCTTTTTTGTTATAAACTCAATAGTAGGGTCTAATTCGATTGGATAATCATTTTCTGATAAATATATTATTGAGGCAAGTTCTTCTATAATATAGTTAATTAAAATTTTTCTAATTTCTTCAATTCTTTCAACATTATAAGGTAGTTCTTTAATTTTACCACCAATACCTATGTCCATTAAAAGATTTAAATTATTATTAAATTCATTATTTATTTTTCTATAACTATTCACTTCATCAAGAATTCGTATATATTTTTCGTCAGTAATAAAATCTCTAAACTGCACTACTTTTATATTAGATATATTTAGTGATTTTAATGTTCTTTCATAACCTAATTTTAGTTGATCAGAAATTTTTCTTGCATGTATCAAAGCGGTTTTTTCATCCATGTTCTTAAAAATCTGAAAGTTATATTTATCTGGATCATCCATTAGAATAACTATAAATTCTTTGAATTGTTTGGAACTCCACTCAAAATAAAAACTCATATTTTTTTTAGAAAAAAACTTATGTAAAATACTTACACCTAAAAACCCATTATATTTTTTAGGATAATTCAAAGCATCATTGGCTAAATCTGTTAATTGTTCAATAATCATAATTATAATATCTTTTAATCCTGATATACTCATCTAATACAAATTATACACACTTTTTTAATTTTATGCTATAATAAAAAAGAATTATAAATTTAAGATATAGATATGGATGCAGAAAATAATTTAATCGGAAAAGTTATAGTTATAATTACAGTTTTGGTAGTAGCGGGAGCTATATTCTGGGGAATTAGAACTCAAGATTCAGGCTCTAAAAATGTAAATGTAGAAGTGACTGATGAGGATACTTATCTTGGGAATAAAGATGCTAAAGTGACTTTGGTAGAATATTCTGATTTTCAATGTCCAGCTTGTAAGGCTTTTGAGGATATCGTAAAGCAATTAAGAGAGTCTTATAGTGCGGAGGATTTGAAAATTGTATATAGACATTTCCCTTTAAGAAGTATCCATCCTAATGCTGATTTAGCTGCACAAGCTGCTGAGGCTGCTGGAGAGGAAGGTAAGTTCTGGGAAATGAAAGATGAGCTTTTCAAAAACCAAGCCGAATGGTCCAAAGAAAAAGATCCCCGAGGTCTATTTGGAGCTTATGCTAAAGCTATTGGTCTTGATGTAGCAGAATTTGACGAAGATTTATTGCCAGAAGATGATGCTAAAGAAAGAGTAGAGAAGGATTATCAATCAGGAGTTGCTCTTGGAATAAATTCCACCCCAACCTTTATCTTAAATGGGGTTATTATCAAAAATCCTCAAACTGTAGATGAGTTCAAAGCTCTAATAGATGCAGAATTAAATAAATAAAACTGCTAAAATGTTACAAAAACCAGACTTTGAACATGTAGTTTTGGTAACAGAGCTCGATGAAGTAATAGGAGTAGCACCTAAATCTGAGGTACATACTCTTGAGACTCCACTACATCGAGCTTTTTCTCTTTTTCTTTTTCGTCCAATAGATAAAAAATTCTTAATTCAGCAGCGATGGTCAGGTAAAAAGACTTGGCCTTTAGTCTGGTCTAATAGTTGCTGTGGACATCCGGAATTAGGGGAGGATACAATCGATGCGGTCAAGAGAAGAGCTAAATTTGAACTTGGAGTAGAGAATTTTGAGCTTTTAGTAGAGGCTTCGCCTTATCGCTATCGCTTTGAGCGAGATGGAGTAGTAGAAAATGAAATTTGTCCCATTTACTTTGGGATTAGCTCAGACACGATCACCCCCCACCCCGAGGAGGTAGAGAATTATGAGTGGATCACTTGGGATGAGTTTGTAGCCCGTGCCTTTGCGGACGAGATCACTTTCTCAGAATGGTGCAAAGAGGAGTTGAGACTATTGGAGAAGACGGAGGTGTTTAGAGATTTTATGTCACATTATTGATTTATTTTCGAATATTCTTTTTGTAGAAATATATAAAGTTCTTTTAAGGTTTGAATTGTAAAAGTAAGGTCTTTTTCTGAAAAATTTTGTATCATATCTCTTGCTCCTAAATGTTGTCCATTCCTCAAAATTCTTACTTTATCTAAGTTGTGGGATAGATTCTTTGAGATATAATTATTTTTAGTTAGGATTTGAATTAACTGAATAATATTTAATGTCTTAGTATCAACTTTAATCTGTTCTCGATGATACTCACCACCAACAATTTCAAGAGTATCACTTATTTTGTAAAGGACTTTTTTACTTTTTAATTTCCATTTATATTCTGGATCTAAATATATTAAGTCTATATAATCAAATAGTAAACCTTCTATGATTGAAGCAGAGTGAATGATAATAGACTGTCTTAGGCTACTTTTTGAAATTTCAGAAAAGTTATAATTTTTATCTTTCGCAATAGTTGCCAATATAATAATATGATCTAAAGAAATCTCAAGATTTTGTTTTAAAATATTATTTTTTATAAAATCAAAGGTCACTTTGCTAATTTTAAGATATCTGCAAGAGGTTTGTATCCATTTTGTGCTAAAAAGTCACCTAATTTCATATTTGGATTTTTTTGTCCGAGATTGATATTAAGTTCTTTCTCAACTACAGATATTTTGGTATTATATGTTCTTAGTGAGGCCTTAAATATGGATTTTTTCTGAGAATTATTCATATATCAATATATTATCCTAACTTAAATATAACATATTAATTATTAGATGGCAATATTTTGTACGAGATGAAGTAATCGTCGACAAAAGGGATTATATACATTACTAGACTAATAGCATAAATTGGATAGTAATTGTCCTCCTTTGGAGGAGGTGGCACGGAGTGCCGGAGGTGGATAGAGTTCTAGTTTATGTTTTATCCACCCCCGCCTTGCAGGCTTCCCCCTCCGAAGGGGGACAAAATTAAGAACTCTTTTATAACTATATAAACTACTTTCATGTATCACCTGCAAAAGTCAAAACTTGTCTACGATGCATCTCATCTTATTCATATTTACCCCTCCAACTTATGAATATAATTGTAAGCTGAGAGGGCGGCTTTGACAGCATCTCCGGCTGATATATTATTTTGTTTATAAGCTTCATCAGTGATATCCCCAGCAGCGAATATTCCAGCTCGTGAGGTAGAGGAATATTTGTGATCAATAATTACTTCTCCAATTTCATTGGTATCAACTAAATGCTTAACCATATCTGAATTTGGCAAAGAACCAATTTCGATAAATAATCCATCCAGAGCTAATTCTGTAACTTCTTGAGTTAATAAATTCTGATAATGAATTCCTGTCATTAGTTTTTCTCCGAAGATATCAGTCACAACAGTATTATAAAGAACGCCTTTGAAATTAGGGTGTTTTTGGATTTTCTCAGCAGTCTGAGGGTCTCCCTTTAGCTCATCACTGCGATTGAATAGATACACTTCACTAGCATAAGAGAGCAAATCAAGAGCACTCTCCAATCCAGCGTTTCCTCCACCTACTACAGCTACTTTTTTACCTTCAAAAAATGGAGCATCACAAGTGGCGCAATAAGCCACACCTTTAGCCCCAAATTCTTCCTCTCCCGGGACATTTAATTTTCTTCTATGAGCTCCCATTCCAAGAATAAGCGTTTTAGCCTGAAAAGTTTTACCACCTTCAGTAGTTACTTCATAAATAGGATAAGGATTCTCTGATACCTGGTCAATTTTGGCAACTCTATCTACCAAAGTCTCAAGGCCTGCCTGAGCTTTGATATGAGCTTCAAATTTTTGAGCTAAATCAAAACCAGATATTCTAATATCTCCAATCCAGTTATCAATATCATTAGATACCACAGATTGTCCCCCAAAGCTATCAGTAATCAAGATAGCTTTGAGCATTTTGCGAGCAACATAGATAGAAGCTGCTGTCCCTGTTGGGCCTCCTCCGATAATTATTGTATCATAAATCATAGTAATATTTAATTAGTCTTTATACATTATTTTGATATAGATAAAAAATATGTTATAATTATATCTATATAACTAGCATAATATAATATGGAAAATAAATCAATTCTCTTAGTAGTGGCATCAATCCTTTTATCAGGTATGATGATTGCAGCAGCGGTATTATATAATGGGGCACAATCAAGAGCTCTTAGTAATAATACCAATACAGCTAATAATGCTCCAGCAGAACAAAATGACCCGATTGAGGCCAGAGATATAAATGTAGATATATCAGAAGACACTCCATATCTTGGTAAAAAATCAGAAGCCAAAATTGCTATTATTGAGTTTAGTGATTTTGAATGCCCATTTTGTAAGAGATTTCACGAAGGATCACGACCAGATATCATTAAGCAGTATGTAGATTCAGGTAAAGCCATTTTAGCTTGGAAGGATTATCCTTTAGACTTTCATGACCCATTAGCGACCAAACAAGCAATAGCTGCTCAATGTGTATATAAACAAAAGGGAAATCAAGCCTATTTTGATTATATAGATTTAATTTTTACCAATACCGAAAGTGGGGGAGAAGGAATGAAAGAATCTAAGCTTAATGAATTAGCAAAAGAAATCAAAGACTTAGATACAGCCAAATTTGATACTTGTCTCAAAGAAGAACAGACCTTAGATAAAGTTAAAGCTAGTATGGACTTTGCTAATCAAAATGGGGTAAATGGAACTCCAGGATTTTTGATTGGTAAATTAGAAAATGGTAAATTAACTGGAGGAATTAGAATTGCAGGAGCTTTGCCAATTGCAACATTTCAACAATATTTAGATGGATTTTTGGAATAATTGTGATATAATAAAATAGTATTGAATTTAAGTATAAAATTATGAACACACCAAAGATAGAAATCTATTCAACTCCAACTTGTGGATTCTGTAAACAAGCTAAAGAATTATTGGCTGAAAATAATATACCTTTCGTTGATTATAATGTAGCCACTGATGCTGAAAAGCGAAATGAGTTAGTAGAAAAAAGCGGACAAATGGGAGTCCCTGTAATCGATGTAGATGGACAAATCTTAATCGGTTATGATAGAGCTACTTTGGCTAAGTTAGTTGGAATTGAGGCATAATCTATAATTTAAATTTTATATTTTTAAGTAAAACATAAAAGACGGTCATCAAACCGTCTTTTATAGTAATAGAATTAAGAATCTAGAGACTACAGAGTAGCTTCTCCTTCTTCCCATTCTACTGGACATAGACCTCCGTTTTTAAGAGCTGATAATGTTCTTACAGTCTCATCAATGCTTCGTCCTACATTTAAGTCAGATACAACCGAATATCTCAAGATTCCATTAGGGTCAATGATGAAAGTACCTCTTAGGGCAACTCCACCATCATCATCTACTAAAATATTATAGCTATCAGCAGTTTCTTTTTTGAAATCAGATAGTAGAGGAAACTCTAATTTACCTAGATCTTTTTCAACCCAAGCTTTGTGAGAGTGTACACTATCCACACTAGCTCCCAATACTTGAGCTCCCAATTTATTGAATTCCTCAATTTTTTTGTTAAATCCAGTAATTTCAGTTGGACATACAAAAGTAAAGTCTAGAGGATAGAAGAATAATACCACCCATTTTCCAGAACCAGTGATTTGGGATAGAGAATATTCTGCAAATTTTCCGTCCTGATAACCCTGAAGAGTAAAATCAGGAGCTGGTTGTCCTACTTTTATCATAATGATTTTATTTAATTTAATAATATGGCATAAAACTATACCATATATATTATAACATATATTCCTAATTATCTAAAATTATGTTATAATATATTTAGTAATAAAAATACTTATGATTGCTAGTCTAGCTGGGACAATTCAATATAAACAAAATAATAATCTAATTGTTAATGTCAATGGGGTTGGTTATAGTGTTTTAGTTAATGGGATAACTTTTTCTTCTATTGGGGTTGTAGGTGATGAGATTTCACTTATCACTTATCTGGATGTGAAGGAGGATAGTCTGACTTTGTTTGGATTTTTGGATATGATTTCTTTTGAATTATTCAAGTATCTAATCTCGGTGAATGGAGTGGGTGCAAAAAGTGCGCTTGCAATTCTAGACCTAGACCAGCCAGAGGCTATCATGCAATCAATTCAGCAGGAGAGAATTAATGTCCTACATCAAGCTTCTGGGATTGGTAAAAAAACTGCTGAGAGAATTGTGCTCGAGCTTAGGGATAAATTAGGTAATCTTTATAGCACTGATTTTGGGGAGAGTGATGCGACTAATTCTGCTTCTTCTAAATCTACTCAAGATGTATGGGATGCTCTGGAGTCTCTTGGGTATAAACCTTCTCAAATTCAGAAAGTTATCTCTAGTCTAGATAATACTCTGGATGTCTCAGAACAAATTCGCTTGGCACTCAAATTATTACAAAAATAATCATAATAGTATGAAAATAGATACAATTTACATAGGATCAGATCATAGAGGATTTAATCTCAAGCAAGAAATAATTTTATATTTGAAATATCTAGATTTACAAGTAGTGGATTGCGGTAATACAATTTATGATATTGATGATGATTATCCTGACTATGCCTCGGAGGTTGCAAAAAGAGTGGTAGAGGATACTAATTCTCTAGGTATTGTGATTTGTGGAACTGGAGTTGGTGTTAGCATTACAGCTAATAAGATTATGGGAGCAAGGGCTGCTTTATTAGATTCTATTGAGACTACTGCCATTGCAAGAGCTCATAATCATATTAATATTTTGGCTTTATCATCAGCATTGCCTGTGGAGTCTATTCCTGATATAGTGGGGACTTTTATTGAGACTGAGCCTTCTTATCAGGATAGGCATATCAGAAGAGTATCCAAAATTACAGAATTAGAGAATAATAATCCAGAATATGAAATATACAATTAATCAGTTAGAGCAAATATCCAATTTGGTTAGATATTGGATATTGTATTCTACAACTCAGGCAGGTTCAGGGCATCCAAGCTCATCTCTCTCAGCTGTAGAATTAGGAGTGGGGCTATTCTTTGGTGATAATTTTAGATATGACATTGATAACTCTAGGGATATTAATAATGATAGGTTTATTCTTTCAAAAGGACATGCCTCACCACTTTTATATAGTCTTTGGCTATTAGCAGGAGTGATTACTCCGGAGGAAATTCAAGGTTTAAGACAATTTGATAATGTCTTGGAGGGGCATCCTAGCCGTAGATTTATTTTTGCAGATGCTGCAACTGGTTCTCTGGGGCAGGGTTTGGGTATTGGTATAGGGTATGCCATTAATGCTAAAAAATTTGACCAAATTGATTCTTATACTTACGTTATGCTGGGAGACAGTGAATTGGCAGAAGGTTCGGTTTGGGAAGCGGCTGCTAATGCCTCATATTATAATCTTAATAACTTAATAGCAATAGTAGATGTGAATCGACTAGGGCAGCGAGGTGAGACTATGGAGGGGCATAATTTAGAAATTCATCAAAACAGATTTGAGGCTTTTGGGTGGAATGTACTTTTAATAGATGGGCATAATTTGGATCAAATTTTAGATGCTTTGTCTCAAGCTAAAAATTCAGATAAGCCTACTGTAATCTTAGCAAAAACTATTAAGGGTAAGGGAATATCTCTTATCGAGGATAAAGATAATTGGCATGGTAAGGCTTTAACCTCAGAGCAATTCGAAGTTTATATTGAGGAGTTGGGTAATTTGGATTTGGATTTTCGAGCTGAGATTGAGGCACCTATGAAATTAACTCCTTTTCAATACACTCCTCCGCAATTAGAGGGTTTGATTTATCCTAATTATAATCTAGATGATTTGGTCTCCCCAAGAAAAGCTTTTGGAGAGGCTATCAAACTTTTGACTAGTAATTATAATGATATTATTGTTCTAGATGCTGAGGTTAGTAACTCCACTTATGCAAGTCATATTGATTCTGCAAGATTTTTGGAGATGTTTATTGCTGAGCAAAATATGATTTCAGTAGCTACAGGTTTATCTTTGGCTGGTAAAAAACCCTTTGTTTCATCTTTTGCTGGATTCTTGACAAGAGCTTATGATCAGATTCGTATGGCTCAATATAATGATCCTAATATGGTAATAGTGGGAACTCATCCTGGAGTTTCAATCGGAGCTGATGGTCCATCTCAAATGGCTCTCAATGACATTGCTTTTTTTAGAGGTATGTTTGGGTCTATAGTATTATACCCAAGTGATGCTATTTCTACTCTCAAGTTAACAGAACAGGCTTATCTATATGAGGGTATGAGTTATCTTAGATTAACTAGAGCCGATTTACCAGTTATATATCCTAATAATGAAAGTTTTGTAATTGGTGGAAGTAAAACTATATATAGCAGTGATTTGGATGAAATAACTTTAGTTGGAGCTGGTATTACACTCTATGAATGTCTCAAAGCTTATGATATACTGGAAGAAAGAGGAGTTAGAGTCAGAGTGATAGATTTATATAGTATAAAGCCTCTTGATACGGCGACATTACATTTAGCTGCTCGTGAGACTAATGGTATGATAGTAGTAGAAGACCATAACCAAGCTGGAGGTATAGCAGAGGCTATCAGATCTGAATTAGAGGACACAGGTATTGCTATCAAATCACTTTCAGTGCAAGAAATTCCAAGAAGTGGTACTCCAGAGGAATTATTACAATTTGAGCAGATTAATGTAGATAGTATTTTAGAACAAGTAGAAACTTTAAGACAAGCTATATGATTGAAGTCAAAAATCTTAAAAAAGTTTATCAGATGAATAAAGACAATCTAGTTACGGCTTTAAATGATATTTCATTTGCAGCTGAGACTAAAGAAATGGTAGCTATTGTAGGTAGCTCTGGTTCTGGTAAATCTACCTTGCTTAATATTCTAGGCGGGCTTGATAGAATTTATGAAGGTCAGGTAATTGTAGATAATAAGGATATTAAGGACTACAATCCTAATATATATCGTAGATTCAAGGTTGGGACTATTTTTCAGCAATTCAATTTAATTTCAGCTCTCAATGTTCTAGAAAATGTATTATTACCTCTCAAATTTGGAAAACAATTAACTGGTAAAGAGGCCGAGGATAGAGCCAAATATCTATTGGATAAAGTTGGTCTAACAGATAGGCTAAAACATAAACCAAATGAATTGTCTGGGGGACAAATGCAAAGAGTAGCTATTGCCAGAGCCCTGATAGCAAAGCCAGAGATTTTACTTGCAGATGAGCCAACAGGTAATCTAGACTCGGTTACAGGTAAAGAAATTATGAATCTTTTATTTGAGCTAAATGCTGAGGAGAATATGACAATGTTTTTGGTCACCCATGATTTGCATTTAGCTG
Source organism: uncultured bacterium (assembly GCA_937864235.1). Taxonomy (GTDB): domain Bacteria; phylum Patescibacteriota; class Minisyncoccia; order SW-4-49-11; family SW-4-49-11; genus CALRBF01. Next base: position 14,714 of record CALMJI010000007.1, read on the forward strand.
AGGGGATTGATAGAAAGTTATTCTTGAGAGATGGGAAATTAGTAGATAATATTTAAAGATATGTTTAAGTATGCTATCAGCCTAGTGGCAAGACGAAAACTCCGTACAATTCTAACTAGTCTTGGGATTACCATTGCAGTAATTTTATTGTCTTTGATAATTTTTGGGATGCAGGATTTGCGAACTCTTCTGGTCTCAGCTATTCAAGACCAATTCAAGTCTAATGAAATATTTATTACTAATTCAAGTGGGTCAGGAGCATTTACTACCCCCTCTAGTGAAGAGACTGAACCTGCGGAGACAACACTAATTACTCAGACAGTAGTAGATAAAATTAATCAAATTGATGGAGTTAATAATACAACTCCTGTTACCGTAGTTAATAATTTAGAAATAAAATTAGAAGATAAGGATATTAATTATGCCCCAGCCTTTATCTCTGGTTGGGATATAGAAGGGGGGGATTCTTATTTTGTAGAATTTTGGGGAGATAAGTCTAAACCTGCTGGAGATAAGATTTTTGTCTCAAAAGCAGTTGCCGATTTTTATGGATTAAATCCGGAGGAATTACTTGATAAAAAAGTAACTTTTATTACCTCCAAAAGCGCTTTATTTGGCACAGTCAAAACCAAAGAAATCCTAGATAAGCAATTTGAATATACAATCAAAGGAGTTTTTGACCCTGGAAGAGACAGGAATGATGCTATTATTTCACTAGATAACTCAGTCGGGGTCCTAGCAAATATTGGAGGTTTTGATTCCAAAGAAGAATATACCTCTTCAGTAGGCTATGATTTATTAAGAGTAACAGGCGAGGAAGATAAGTTGGAAGCTATCAAGACAGCAATTGAGGAGGATTATAATTTCCAGGGTATATTTACAGCTGATAATGTATTAGGTTTTCTAGATGATATTATTCAAGCCTTTACTATTGCTCTATTTGTCTTTGGGGCTATCTCCGCAGTGATTGCTTCTATTGGAATTACCAATACAATGATAATGAGTATTTATGAGCAAACCAAAGAAATTGGAATTCTAAAATCTATGGGAGCCTCTAATACTCAGATTCTAAGTGTATTCTTGATTCAATCCGCTATTATTGGATTATTAGGAGGGATTACGGGACTAATAATAGTCATAATTAGTATGCAAGTTGGGAATATCTTTATAGTACAAGAGCTAACAAAAATTGGATTCCAAGTAGACACTTTCTTTAACTTTGATCTAATATCTACTCTAATTGTAGTCGCAATTAGTATTACAATCGGTATACTGGCAGGAATATACCCCTCACTCAAAGCCGCTACTCTAAACCCAGTCAAAGCTCTAAGGTCAGAATAAGTGCTCAAAACAATATGAAAATAATAAAAACTAAACAATTACAAAAAGGATTTACTTTAATAGAAGTATTATTGGTAATAGTGTTAATAGGAATTCTGATATCTATAGGATTAGTGACCTTCAATGTAGAAGCTAGGTTTATTGATACTCGTAATGATACTAGAAAAACCCATATTCAAACTTTAGAAAGTGCTATTACTCAATACAAATTACAAGAGGGAGATTATCCCACAGGTTTGAGCCGTAATTATCAGGAAATTTGTGACCCAGAGGCTACAGATTGTATAGGATTTTTTGATCTCAAACAGTTTCTAGTCCCAAATTATCTACAAGCCATCCCACAAGATCCTAATGATACTGATACTACAGGAGGTGCAGGCTACAGTGTGGCTGTGGATGAGGCTACTAATACAGTTAGTGTCAGAGCTCTACGAGCAGAAGGAGGAGTGATTATTAACACTAATGATCCACTCCCAGCCGAGCCAACGATTGTATCTAACACTCCTTTAGCTGCGACGGTTCCAGTTACTCCTCCACCTCCACCTATCGTCACTAATGGCTTAGTCTTACATCTAGATGCTGGGGATACAGCAAGCTATCCAGGAACAGGAACCACTTGGACTGATTTGAGTGGGAATGGGAATAATGGAACTCTTGTCAATGGGGTTGGATATAATAGTGCTAATGGAGGGAGTTTGGTTTTTGATGGGGTGAATGATAGGGTATCTACAACCTTTAAACCATCAGGGGCCAGAAGTTATTTTATATGGATAAAATATAACACTGTAAATTCATTGCCAAATGGATATTCTTTAACAGGAACACAACAGGCAAATGCATACAATTATCTTGGAATAAAGAATGGAGGTGCTTTTTACTACTATGCTGGAACTTCAGGCGGGACAATAGATTCTACTATATTATCAGCGAATATATGGTATCAACAAGGATTTGTATTATTTTCTGATGGTTCTAGGAAATTATATTTAAACGGAGTTGAAATATCATCACAAAGTGGCGGTTTGGGAGTAACTGCAACTAGTGAATTTTCTATTGGATGTGTAAATCAACAGCACTGGATAAACGGATCTATTCCAATTGTTACTCAATACAACCGAGCTCTAACCCCTGCCGAAATCCAACAAAACTTTAATGCCACCAGAGGAAGATTTGATTTGTAGGGGAGATGTAATTAAGAATGAGAAATTAAAAGTTAAGAATTATAAATTGTTTTTGTATTCGTAGGGCTTTAAGTACCTACGAAAAAACTATGTCGGCGGGGTCGTCGACTCTACGGAAAAGTGTGTCCACTCCCTCCCAAACACAAGGTATGGGAGGGACTAAAAGCCTCCGCTACGAAGGAATGATATTATTCATAATTTATAATTCAAATATTTCTCAAAATATGCTATAATAACATTAAATTTAAACTATAATCTATGAGTATTGTTATCCCAGCTATTTTGACTAATTCCAAACAAGAATTTAGAGAGTATTTATCCTCTGTACAATCAGTAGCTACTACTATCCAAATTGATATTATGGATGGAGAATTTGTGCCGTCTAAATCTTTGATGCCAAGAGAATTCTTCTATGAAGACTTTGGTAGTCTAAAGGTAGAGATTCATATTATGGCTAACTTTAATAATACAAGAGATATTATTGAGAGTCTCAAGTCTTTTAAAGCCTGTACTAGAATTATAGTGCATCAGGAAATTTGTGAGAATTTAGAACAACTTCGCCAACTAGTTAACTTAGTTAAGTCTATTAATAAAGAGGTAGCTATTGCTATTAATCCAGATACAGATATTAGAGATATTGGGAAGGTGGTCAAAAAAATTGACGGAGTTCAATTTATGGGAGTAAACCCAGGATTCTATGGATCTCCTCTACAAACTCAAGTATATGAAAAAGTAAAAGACTTCCAAAACCGCTATACTATGTATGAAGGTGACATAGCTTGGGACGGAGCTGTGAATATGGATAATATTAAGACTATCAAAGATTTAGGAGTGACTAGAATTGCTGTTGGTAGTGCTATATTCCAGTCAGATAATCCGGCATTAGCCTATCAGGAATTAGTAGCTAAAATCTAAAACTAATCACTTAATATGCCAAAAGCAATATTAAAAAAGTTAAAATCTTTATATCACTTAGTATTCAATTATACTATTAATATTCTGGTTGGCAGACCCAGTGAGTCTCTGATTGTAATTGGGATTACAGGTACTAAGGGCAAGACCAGCACAGTCTATACTCTGTATCAGACTTTGGTCAAGTTGGGTCTAAAGGTTGGGCTTACTTCTTCAGTTTATTCTAGCAACGGCATAGAGTTGTCTAAAAATAAAATTAGAAATTCTATGCCCGGTAGAGGACAAATTCATCGCTTGATGAGAGAAGCCAAGAATAATGGAGCTACTGTCTTTATAGTAGAGGTTACTAGTGAAGGTCTAGCTCAGAATCGTCATCGGGGCATACATTTTGATTCAGTAGTAATTACGAATTTATATCCTGAGCATCTCGAAGCTCATGGAGGTTTTGAGAATTATAAAAAAGCTAAGGGATTATTATTTCAATCTTTTGATAGGTCTAGATCTAAAAAAATCAATTCTAAAATTATAAAGCCTATCGCTTGGGTCAATCAAGATGATGAACATCAAGAGTATTATCGAGGCTTGACTCATAAGCAAGTTTATTCTACAGGTAAATTAGAGCAAGCAAAATTACAAATGTTAGAAATAAAGTCAGATCAGAATGGGCTAGACTTTAGTTATCAAGATAATAATAGCAAGCAAAAGTATAAGGTCACAACTCCAGTTTTAGGTGATTTTATGGGCTATAATCTTTTATTTGTGATTGGGATTGCCAAGTGGCTCGGCTATGATTATAAGTCTATTAACAGGGTTCTCAATAATCTCAATGATATTCCCGGTAGGATGAATAAAGTAGCTACCAATCCTACTATATTTGTGGATTATGCCCATATTCCCGAAGCTTTAGAAAAAGTTTATCAGACTATTAATAATAGCTTTAAGGGTAGAAGTAGTAAAACTATTGCTATCTTAGGCTCTTGTGGTGGGGGTAGAGATACTTGGAAAAGGTCTCCAATGGGAAAGGTAGCAGGTCAGATGAATGATTATGTTATAATAACAGATGAGGATCCTTATGATGAGAATCCGCAAGCTATTATTGATGAGGTCTTCTCTGGAGTGCTAGAGGCTGGAAAAATTGAGAATCAGAATGCTTGGAGAATTCTATCCCGCCGAGAAGCTTTCCAAAAAGCTCTAGACCTAGCTCAAAAACAGGATATAATTATAATTACAGGCAAGGGTAGTGAGACTAGTATTATGAGGTCAGGAGGGGTAAAAGAAAATTGGAATGATACAGAGGAAATATTAAAATTATTAAAGTAAAATTATATGGCAAAATTTGCAATCAAAGGTAATCAATTCGGTAAAAGTGGAGAAATTCAAGTATATGGAGCTAAAAACTCAGCTATCAAATTATTACCAGCCACACTTTTGATAAATGGTAAAATAACTCTACATAATATCCCAGATATTGAGGATATTAGAGATATGATACGAATATTAGAGTCTCTAGGAGCGAATATTGAAAGAATTTCTCATCATTCTTATAGTATTGATACTACTTCTGTTCATTCTAATATTATCCCCTCGGAACTAGCAATCAAAATGCGAGCATCTTTTCTTTTTATTGCTCCTTTATTAATTCGCTTTGGGGAAGTTGTATTTCCTCACCCAGGGGGAGATGCCATTGGTAGAAGACCAATTGATATGACTTTGGAGAGTTTATCCTTGATGGGAGCTGAGGTGATAGAGGAGAATAATCAATATATTTTTAGATTACCTAATAAATCTCTGAATGGTATAGAATATGTCTTTAAGTGGATTTCTCACACCGCTACAGAACATCTTATTATGGCGGCAGTCAAAGCTAAGGGTAAAACTACTATTTATAATGCGGCCTTAGAGCCAGAGATTACAGCACTTTGTGATATGTTGCGACTAGCTGGAGCCAAAATTACAGGGGATGGAACTTCTGAGATTATAATTGAGGGAGTAGAAAATTTAGCTTCTAACTCTCTAGAGTATACTAATATCCCAGACAGACTAGAAACTGGAACTTTTGCTATTCTCGGAGCTTTGACTAGAAGTAATATCAAGGTAACAGGGATTGAGCCTAAACATCTGCAAGTTTTTTGGAAGTTTTTAGATTTAGTGGGAGTGGAGTATGAATTAGGAGAGGACTTTGTACAAATTCTAGCTCATAATAAACCCTATAAAGGCTTACAAGTCAAAACTCATGAATATCCAGGATTTGTGACGGACTTACAAGCCCCATTTACTCTTTTATTAACTCAAGCTGAGGGGACATCCGTAGTACAGGAGACAATTTTTGATGGTAGATTATTCTATACCGATGTTTTAAACCAAATGGGAGCTAATATTATTATGTGTGATCCTTATCGTGTGGTAATTAATGGTCCAACCAAATTATATGGTAAAAAAATTGAAAGCCCAGATATTAGAGCAGGGATGACCTTTTTATTAGCGGCTTTAATCTCAGAGCGAGATAGTGTAATTGATAATATTCATCATATTGATAGAGGTTATGAGCAAATTGAAGAGAGATTATCTAATTTAGGTTTTGAAATAAAGAGAGTAAATTAGTATTGTAAGCATATAATTTGAATATGGATTTCAATATAAGAGAAGTCAGTAAAGATAATTTAGAATTAGCCAGTCAGCAACTTTGGGAAATTTTAAAACCATATTTGGCATATTTATCTAAGTCCGATTTAGAGCAAGTTGAGATAGCTTTTATGCAAATGGTAGAAGCTCATAGTGAGCAAAGACGAAAAAGTGGCGATTTTTATATTATTCACCCAGTCTCAGCTTGTATAATATTGGCAGATATGCAATTAGACAGGGATACTTTGATTGCAATGTTGCTACATGATGTGCCAGAGGACACTGATATTAGCTTAGGGCAATTATCTAAAATTTTTACCCGAGAGGTAATATTCTTAATCTCAGGAGTGACAAAATTATCGGTCATAAAATACAAAGGTGAGGATAGATATGCTGAGAATTTGAGGCGAATGTTTGTAGCTATGAGCCGAGATATTAGAGTAATTTTTATCAAATTAGCAGATAGATTACATAATTTAGAAACTTTAGATGCTCTACCTCCAGAAAAAGCCCAGCGAATTGCCCTTGAGAGCCTAGAAATTTATGCTCCAATCGCTGAGAGACTAGGTATGTCCAAATTACAAGAAAGATTAGAAAATTTAAGTTTTCCTTATGCCTATTCAAATGAATATAAAGTATTAGTCTCTCAAGTCAAACAAGCCTACACCACTAGACAGGAGATTTTAGCTAAGATAGAGCATAGTCTAAAAAATGTCCTAGAAGCTGAGAATATAAACTATGGAAGACTATATGGTAGAGCCAAAAAATATTATTCTTTATATAAGAAATTAGGTGAGGGGAAGACTTTAGATAAGGTGTATGATTTGATTGCTCTTCGCATTATCACTCCAGACCTTGCTACTTGTTATCAGGTCTTTGCTGTAATTCAGTCCTATTTTGAGCTACTGCCTAATCGAGTCAAAGATTATATTGCCAGCCCCAAGGATAATGGTTATCAGAGTATTCACAATACAGTCAAAGATATAGAAACAGGCACTATTTTTGAGTTGCAAATTAGAACAGAAGAAATGCATGAATATTGTGAATATGGAATAGCTTCTCATTGGGCATATAAGCAGAAATCTAGTATAGATAAGCATTCTTTTATTGATACTGACCGTTTCAAATGGATTCAGGACTTG
>CALMJI010000008.1 GCA_937864235.1 uncultured bacterium
ATACAATCTCGAGACTAGACTAATTTTTAATCAAAAAGGAATTTTGAATGAATTAACTGGAAGCTATGCTGGAGGACATATTAGCAAATTAAGACAACAAATTTTAGAAGATCTAAAAGCTCAGAATTTATTAGTCAAACAGACTCCCATCACTCACACCGTCCAAGTCTCCGAGAGATCAGGAACTCCCATTGAATTCATCTTGACCAAACAGTGGTTTATCAATGTAGTAGACCATAAAGACGAATTATTAGAGCAAGGTAAAAAGTTAAATTGGTATCCAAAGCGAATGTTTTCTATATATACCGACTGGGTCAGCTCACTCAAATGGGATTGGTGTATTTCTAGACAAAGATATTATGGAGTACCAATTCCAGTCTGGTATCATAAACAAACTGGAGAGATTATACTCCCCCAAGAGGACGAATTACCAGTAGACCCAACTGAATATACTCCTCGCGGGTATAAGGCTGAGGATTTAATTCCAGAACAAGATGTATTAGATACTTGGATGACATCTTCTATGTCGCCTGAAATTGGAGCAGGTCTAATCTCAAATCCTGAGATGAGTGCGAAACTATTCCCATCTAGTCTAAGGCCTCAGGCCTTTGAAATTATCCGAACTTGGCTATTTTATACAGTCACTAAAGCTTATTTTCATCATAATAGTCTACCCTTTAGTGATGTGATGGTATCTGGACACGGCCTAGATACTCAAGGGCGAAAAATCAGTAAAAGATTAGGAAACTTCACTCCACCCGAGCAGACCATAGCCAATTATGGAGCTGATGCTATGCGATATTGGGCTACAGGTACAACTTTGGGGGAGAATATTCGCTTTAATGAAGAGGAAATCAAAAAAGGTAAAAAGACAGTCAATAAACTCTTCAATGCCGGCAAATTTGCTGAAATGCATCTACAAAACTTTACTTTACCAGACCAAGTACCAGAATTAGAGCTAATTGACAAATGGATACTGGCTGAACTTAATCAAATCATCACTCTTGCTACTGAGAGCTTCGAGCAATATGAGTATTACAAAGCACGAACCGCCATAGACCAATTATTCTGGAATAAATTCACTGATTATTATCTAGAGCTTATCAAATATAGACTATATGATGAGACTCCAGAAGGTCAAAAATCCCGTCTAGCAGCACAATATACTCTATATGTATATATTGAGAATTTACTCAAATTATATGCCCCAATTCTGCCATTTATCACCGAAGAGCTATATCAAGGACTATTCCTAGACAATAATACTCAGAATACCAGTATACATACTTCCAATTGGCCACAGAGTAATCCCGCTTGGCAATTATCCAAAGAAGAGAATAATTTGATGACAGATATACTAACCGTAGTAGAAGCCGTCCGAGCTTACAAATCTAAGAATAGCATTTCACTGGGTAAAGAAATTGATACCTTCATCTATACTTCTACTCAAGATTTAAGCCCTTATGAAAACTTCCTAGCCAAGGCTCTCAGGGTCGAGAAGTTGGTGAAATAGGAATTACGTAGGGGCGTCACGCCCGAGGCGGATG
>CALMJI010000009.1 GCA_937864235.1 uncultured bacterium
TAATCTCCTTAAATCTCCTAAATCTTAACTGGTGCTTTTCTCTCTTGACTTTTCCTACTAGGAAGAAATTGTGAAGAATTCATGTTGACTGAAAATTCAAAGGACTCTATAAAAATATAATAATACATCAATTTTGTCAACATGAATTAAAAGAAAAAGAGAGACCAGATTATTGGTCTCTCTCCCCACCATATATAACAGTTGGGTGTAAGTTCTCTATTAATATCTGAGCTGCATTAATATCATCAGAATGATCGAATTCAAAATGATTTTGTTTCCAGACTTGAGCATGGTCTAGGTTAATTGGACCATAACAGTCCTCTGATATCAAATCAACAACTTCATTAAATCTAAATCCACCAGGAGATCTTAGTCTAAATATTTTATTAATTGCCACAAAGGTACGCATAGTCTGGATTACGGTATCTCTTCTAACTTTCTCAATACACCCAAATTGCACCACCGAAGCAAAAGCAAGATGACAAACCTCTGGAGCTTTGGGATAATGTTGGCTTCCCCACTCTATAGCTTGTTGATAAATTTCAGACTCTTCCATACTAAAAACTCCCAAGGAACAACAACCCTTATAAAGGGTAATATTTACACTATTCTGTCAAACAAACACTCGTCTCCCCTTCCTAAAGCAAAAAATTGTGGACACCTCAACTGAACAAGATGAGATGCATCGTAGACAAGTTGTGAGTTTTGTAGGTGACACATGAAAGTAGTTTATATAGTTATAAAAAGAGTTCTTAATTTTGTCTCCCTTAGGAGGGAGTCCCCGTAGGGGGAGGGTGGATAAAACATAAACTAGAACTCAATCCACCTCCGGCACTCCGTGCCACCTCCTCCAAAGGAGGACAATTACTATCCAATTTACTGTTATTAGTTTAGTAATGTATCTATCCCTTTTGTCGACGATTACCTCATCTCGTACATCAACTAGACAAAATATATAAATTATGTTATAATTATTGTACAGATAGCTAATCTATATATTTTTCTCAACAACTTAATTCAATCGTCCAATCAATATTTCCTCCGGCTATCTGCCACTTTAATCCTTTTTAAGCTCCACGACTGTGAGAGCTTTCTTCTTTTTATAGCATCTAAATATTATACAAAATCTAACAAATCTTGCGCTATACTTTCAAATTCTAGATTTGTTGTATTATATACTTGATATTTTAGACTTGTCTTATTAATAAATTTCTCCAAGATTCTCTGTTGGTCTATGTAATATTGATAAATTTCTTCATCACTACCTTTTGTTCTAATATAATTCTCCCAAGCTTTATCTCTATGTTGTCTGGCATATTCTATTCTAACAGGAATTTTCTCCTCATCAATTTTTAAGAATACCAATAATGCCGAGTTTTGAATCATTTCTTCTATTTGTCTAAACTCACCATACTCACTATTAGTCCTAAAAATATGAGTAAAGAATAATCTATCAAAAATAATAAAATCTTTTCCTTCTTGAATTGCATTATTAATTACCCTTTTTAATAAATCCAGACTAACTTCTTTTTCTGTATTATTTAGGATAGGCATCAATGTAACATCCTCCCCAACTATGGTAAAAGTTAGATTACTCTTATCTAATAATTGAGATAAATATTTTATAACCGTACTCTTACCACTAGTAGCAATACCTTCCAAAATTATAATTTTACTCTGATTGTACATAATATACTTAATTATTCTATAACATAGCTATTTATCTTTAGTTTCCTCCGTATTATCTTCTTGTTCCAATAGATAGCTAAATTCCTTAGCTAATTTTCTAAACTCTCCCTTTCCCAACACTTCTTCTACTATTCTGGCAAATGGTAAATAATTACCAGAAAAATGGGAATGGGCTAGCTTATCAAAAACTTCACCATATTCAAATTTACCATTAGACTTTGATACTATATTATCCAAAAGATCATACATTTTTTGTCTTTCAAGATATCTTTCTAATGTAATAACTTTTTCTTTATCTTGTTTTATCAAATTATCATACATCCCAGAGGCATACCCTTGCCTTTCCTCTTCTATCTCAGAATAACTTATTATCTCTTCTAGTATTTGAGGGGAGTTTTCGATGTACTTTAGTTCTTGCTCAAATACCTTTATTCTCATTTCATCTACTCCAATACTTTCATAATACTTGCTAATATAATCTCTAATCTGATTGAATGCAATAAGTTCTTCGTTAATAGCATTTTCTTCAGCTAATATATCGAGAAATTGTCTTACACACTCAGATACAATAGCCTCCTCTAAAACTGTAAAGTATTCTTTTTCTTCTCCAACTTCTGCCTCTATATCTTTTCTATTCACCATAGTTATACCAGATCTATAAAGATGTATATCTGACCCTGATTTACCGATACGAGCTGACTTATATCCTTTTAGGTGAAACATTTCATGAGCTAAAGTACTTGCAAAAACTACCGTAGACTGATTTCTTTCTACAATAATTTTAGAACTTAAAGGATTATGTAGACCTCCAGCAAATTTACCTTTACTATACTCTAGTAATTTATTAGGAGTCAATAAGTAAACATTATCTATTGGTAAGGATTTAGGCTTGCCACCATATTCTAAGACAATCCTATCTACTATTGACTCCGTAATCTTGATAATTTCTAAGTCTTCTTGAGTTTTCTCTAATTCAAATTCATCAATATCTGATAACTTGCTCTCAAAAAGTCCTTGTAATCTATCTTCAGACTGTGCACCTTCCTCCTCAGTCTGTACACCAACTATATGTTCATAATAATGTCTTTCTTTTTCCATATTGTTATTGTAAATTTAAATCTATTATACCTTAAAATCCCAAAATTGTATATAACTAAATTTATAAAGTATGCTATACTTAATCTATAATTATTAAAAATAATCAAATATATGGAAAATCCTCAGTCTATACCCAATAATCCTGTTCCCGCAACCTCTACTATAGTCAAAAAAAGACGATTTCCTAAATTCCTGACTTCGGCTTGGTTTATAATTCTGACTACTATTGTACTATTAGCTATCTGGATTGTGATTAGCATACAGTCGGTGGCGAATGAATTCTTAGGTATGGGTGGAGAGGATGCTAGTAGCGAAGAATTGATTTATGAATATTACAAAGGTGATCCAGAATCAAAGATCAAGGTAGCCAGATTAGAATTAAATGGTCCTATTTCAAATAGTCTAGATGCCGGTAGTCCTCTATCTTTTGTTGTACCAGATATGGTTGATGGTAAGGCTGTAGCCTATAAATTAGACAAGTTAGCTGAGGATAAAGACATAAAAGCTGTGTTGATTGATCTTACTACCCCAGGTGGAGAGATAGGAGCTTCTAGTAATATTGCTGATGCAATTGAGGCTTATCAGAAAAAAACCAATCAGAAAGTTTATGTTTTTGTCAATGAATTATCAGCCTCAGGTGGAGCTTGGGTCTCAGCCCCTGCTTCTACCATTATTGCTAGCCCCACAGCCATAGTTGGTAGTGTGGGAGTGGCTGGAGGTTATGCTCCTAAATTTACCAATGTTAATGGTTATTCTGAAGGACTTCTTGGAGCGACAATTAATGGGAATATTAATTTCACCCCTATTTATAGAGGTAAATGTAAACAACCAGAGAATCAACTGAATATTTCAGATGAGTATATTAAAGATTGTATTAATCCAGATATCGATGCCTTATATTCAACTTTTCTGAATCATATTAGCAAATACAATAATATCCCAGCAGAGACAATTCGAGATGAAATCGGAGCTAGAGTATTCTTAGGTAATTCAGCTGAGGCTACCAAATATGGATTTGTAGATAAAGTCGGGAATGAAGAATTTGCAATCAATCTCATAAATCAAGAATTGAATCAAGGCAATCCTGTAAAAATTCTCGATGTAGCAGAATATACCGGAGGATTATTAGAAGAATTATTCGGACCAATTTTCTATAAAGATAAAGCTAAAGTCAGCCTAGCACACACCTCTTTTTGTCAAAATAATACCCCCCTATTATTGTATGGAGACATAACTCAGATTAGATCTAGTATTTGTGGGAAGTAAAAAATATATGCTAATAGTATCAAAACTTAATAAATATTTTGGAGATTATCATGCCACTAAGAATATCTCTTTCTCAATTCCTAAAGGTAGTATATTTGGACTTTTAGGACCCAATGGGGCTGGTAAAACCACATTATTGAGGATGATAACTGGAATATATAAATATGATTCTGGAGCCATAACTTGGAATAACTCACCAATATCCATAGCAAACTCTAACCTTATAGGTTATTTACCAGAAGAGCATGGATTATATCCCAAAATGAGAATAATAGATATTATTATTTATTTTGCTGAAATAAAGGGAGTTGTTAAATCCCCCAAATTACTTGATTATATAGATTATTATCTCAAAAAATTTGGGATATATGAGGATAAGAATAAAAGAATAGAACAAATTTCTAAAGGGATGCAACAGAAAGTTCAGATTATAGCTACCATTATACATAATCCGGAACTAATAATTTTTGATGAACCATTTAGTGGTCTTGATCCTGTAAATTCGAGAGTATTAAAGGACTTAATGTTGGAATTAGCCAAAAGTGGTAAGACTATTATCTTCTCAACACATAGAATGGAGCAAGTAGAAGAATTGTGTCAGGATATTATTCTTATTAAACATGGTCAAGAAGTTTTAGCTGGAAATATTGAAGAAATTAAATTATCCTATCGCAATCAGACATATTATATAAAAGTTAACGGTGAATTACCAAATAATATTCCTGGCAATATTATATCTAATGCAGAAAATTCTATTATATTTCAGCATAATAATACAAATGAAGTTAAGAATTTTATTCAAAAATCTTTATCTAAATATGATATATTGGAATTTAGAGAAGTTTTACCAAGTATGGATGATATTTTTGTAAAATTAATAGAAGATAATAATAAAATATAAAATATAAAATATGACTAAATTTCTGACTGTTTTTAAGAGAGAATATCTAGCTAATATCAAAAATAAATGGTTTTGGATAGCTACTATAATTGGACCCTTAATATTTATTGGAATTATTTTTGTACCGGTTATATTGTCTACTTTTGAACAGGAACCAACAGCAAATATCTTAATAATCGGATCTGATAAGTATTTATCAAATGATGAAATAAATGAATTTATTACTAACAAAATATCTATTGAGTTAAGTAATTCAACAGCTGAAGAAGCCAAAGATAAATTAAGAAATTCAGACAATATAGATGTTTTAGCTGATTTTAATACTATAAATCCAGATAATAATAATTATGATATATCTATTCTATCCAAGCAGGCTTTGGGATTCTCTCAAGAGACTATTATCTCAGATTTTATAATTCAAATAATGCAAGATATTCGTATTAAAAAATAACAAATACCGATAGAACAAGCCGAGAGAATCAATAAAGAAATATATCCCACATTTAGCACACTTGATTCTGAAGAAGCCTCATCCTTTCAAGCATTTATCTTAGCTTATGGAATAGCATCATTAATTTATTTCTTAATACTATTTTATAGCTCAAAAATTATGAGCAGTGTACAAGAGGAGAAGAAAAATCGTATTGTAGAAGTATTATTATCTTCTATGAATACCTCCAGCCTTTTATTCGGTAAAATCTTTGGAGTTTTGGCTGTAGGCTTAACTCAGATATTTCTCTGGGTCATATTATCATTAATCTCTATCCCTATAATTGCAATTATAATCTCACCTTTATTTGAAGGAGTTGAGATGAGTACTGACCCTAATGAAAGTTTAGGAGCAACTAGCATTATCTGGTCTGAATTACAGGGAATTAATGGTAACCTAAATATATTTATTTTGTTCATTATATTCTTAGGATTTTTATTCTTTGGACTTTTACTATATGCCGGAATATTTGCATGTATTGCCTCTAGTACAGATTCTGAAGCAGAAGCTCAAAACTTATCAATTTTTGGTTTTCTACCAATTATAATATCTCTTATAAGTCTAAATGTAACTATAGATAATCCCAGCTCAAATATAACAACTATATTATCTATGATACCATTCATATCTCCTATCAATATGATGGCTAGAATTCCATTTAATGTCCCTATCTGGGAAATATTATTATCTCTAATAATTCTAATAGCGACATCGATTATAGTTATACTATTCGCCTCCAAATTGTATAGAGTAGGAATTTTACTATATGGAGAAAAACTATCTTGGAAGCATATTAAAAATATATTTATAAATTGAAATAGATGAAAGTATAGACTATTATACTTGCATAAAGTAAGTGAAAGCTCTATAATATAGATATAATTTAAAACTTAATACTATGGCAAAGACTTGGCAAGAAAAGTTTGAGACCAAAAAAGTAGAGCAAATCAAAAGATTAGATACTAATTTTGCTGATATGAAAGCTGGAGATTTGATGTTAATCTCAACTCCTCAAAAGATAGCCGACTATATAAAATCAATCCCAGAAGATGAGAATAGAGATCTCTCCCAAATGCGAATTGACCTTGCTAAACAAGCCAAAGCCGACATTACTTGCCCTGTCACTACTGGGATATTCACTAGAATTATCGCCGAGAGAAGTTTAGAACTGATGGCAGAAGGCAAAGACCCCATTGCCCCTTTTTGGAAAGTAATAAATCCCAAAAGCTCGCTAGCTAAAAAACTTTCTTGCGGACCTGAGCTGATTGAGAGTTTAAGAGAAAATAAAAGTTAAGGATTTTGCGGAGAGTAAGAGATTACAAACTCGTCGTGAATGGGATTTGCTCCTATCCACCCTCCCCCTGCAGGTACTCCCCCTCCTAAATAACTACTATAGGAGGGACTTAAAGCCTCCAAAGGGAGACAAAAAATAATAATCCCTTCCCTGAGTTCGAATCTATCTTTACCTTAAGAATTCATACATATTGATGTATGAAGGCAAAATCTCCTGTACAGGAAGGCAGTGAGGAGCTCGCTCCGAATGTCGGAAACCGTAGGTGTCCGAGACGGGGTTGGAGGGGATTTTGCGGAGAGTAAGAGATTCGAACTCTTGATACCTTGCGGTATACACGCTTTCCAAGCGTGCGCACTAGACCAACTATGCGAACTCTCCTATTGTTTATGTTTTATAGTTTAGCAAATTTTTGTTTTTTTGGCTAGTGGTTGGATTAATTTTGAATTATGTAGGGGCGACCTTTCAGTCGCCTGTGTTTAATTTAAACTATAGAGGGCGACTGAAAGGTCGCCCCTACGAACACAGTAATGTTTCGCCCCTTAGAAGGGGAATTTAGCTCAGTCCTCCTCCGGCACTCCGTGCCACCTCCTCCCTGCCTACCGCAGGCAGGCAAAGGAGGACAAAATCTCAAAGATAGCACTCCAAATTTTTATTTGCCAAAAAGCTATTTTTTCGCTATAATATATAAGATTTTGAATATTATTTAAGCAATACAGCTATGGATACTTCTAGCAAACCGGATGCTCTGACCAGAATCTCACTTTTCTTTGTGAATAAATGGCGAATTAGTGTTTTGTTATTTATTGGAATCTCAGCTTTGGGGGTTTTTGCTTATACTACTTTTCTCAAAAGAGAGGGCTTCCCTACTATTGAGGTACCTGTGGCAGTGATACAGACTCCTTATTTTGTAGATGATAAGGCTCTTGTAGACAAAGATGTGACTCAAGTTATTGAGTCTAGCATCAGTGATATTACTGAGATTAAATCGATTAATTCTACTACTGCAGATAATTTTTCTAGTATTCTAGTTGAATTCAAGGGAGATATTACTTCCAAAGATGGATCAGAATTACTAAAAGATGCAGTAGCTGAGGCTAATTTACCAGAACAAGCCGAACCGAATTTCCTAACCTTTAATGCGGCTGCTTTTGATGGAGAAAATGATTTGGTTTTTAGTTTGATTGGTGAGAATAAATCTATTACTGATTTACAAGATAAAGCTGATTTTATTGCTAAGGAAATCGAATCTGTACCAGCTGTGACCAAGGCAAATGTGACAGATCTACAAGAATTACAGACAAACCCTATTACAGGTCAGTCTACTCTAGAGCAGGTAAAGTTTGGAAGAGCTGCTTACCGTGACAAAGATGATAAATTAATTTTCAGAGATGCTATTCTAATTGGAGCTGTCAGGGATACTAGTGTTGGGACTATTGATTTCTCTAAGGCTATTCAAGAAAAGGTGCAAAAGCTCAAGGATGCTGGTGATTTAGATGGTTATGAGGTTGTTTTTGGTGGTGGAGATAGTTCTGGTGCCTTGATTCAGCAATTATCTGTATTGGAGGAAAGTGCTATAACTGGACTGATTGCTGTTATGGTGGTACTGTTGTTGACGGTGAACTGGAGATCATCCGTAATTATTGCTCTATTTATACCTGTGTCAATCTGTTTTACCTTGATTGGATTATATATTATTGGATATTCTCTCAATACTTTATCTCTATTCGGACTTATCTTGGTAATTGGATTGATTGCGGATGATGCTATTCTGGTGATTGATGCTATAGATAGCTCACGCAAAGCTGGTTATAAAGGCAAACAAGCTGTAATACATGCTATTAATACAGTTGGACTAGCGGATGTATCCGGTACTGTCACTACTATACTAGCCTTTGCTCCATTGGCTGCTGTATCTGGAATTCTAGGAGAATTTATAAGACTCATTCCAATTACAGTAATCTTGACCCTAGCTCTATCTTTGATTATTGGACTTACTTTGGTTCCATTCTTTGCTAATTATATTTTACCTCATTATGAGGCTGAGACTGGGATAAAACCTAATCGCAAGGGAATTGCCAAAGTCTGGTATAATATATTGTATTTTGTACCTCATATTATCGATTGGATTAATATTAGAGTTTATCAGTTTATACATTGGTATCTAGATAATATTTGGAGGAGTGCAGTAATTTTTGTGGTTACTGTTGCTTTGATAGTAGGAGGCTTTCTATTTGCTGGCAAATTAGAGTTTTCTATTTTTGCTCCAGCCAAAGATACCAATGAAATAACCATCACCACTTCCCTACCAGAGAATCAGGATATTGCCAAAGCTAAGTCTAAAATCAAAGAAATTGAAAAAATTGTCAAAGATACTAATGACGAATATATCCAAGATATAGCTTACTTTAATACAGATGCCAAAGGTGCTCTGATGTATGTGACATTAACACCACTCAATGATAGGGATAAAAAAGCTCCAGCTATTGTAGAGGATTTACAAAAATTAATTGATGACAATGAAAATCTCAAAGATGCTAGAATCAAAGTTCAACAAGCCGGAGCTGGACCTCCAACTGATGAATATCAGATAACTTTCCAGATTTTCTCAGATGACCAAAAGACTTTAGAGAATAGTACCAAGGAAGTATTAGACTTTGCTAAAGATATAGACTTAGCTGATGGTGAGATTAAAGATGCTATAATTAGCAATCTAGACACAGTTAGTAAAAAAGATGGTAAAAGATATGCTTCAGTACAAGTAGCTGTCTCAGATGGAGAGAATACAGCTCTAGTACTAGAAGCTCAAAATACTATCAAGGATAAATTTGAGACTGACGAATTTAGAGATAAATATAATTTAGCTAAAGATGGAGTGTCATTTGATCTTGGACAACAAGGAGAGAATTTGGAATCATTTAATTCAGCAATTTTTGCTCTAATTCTAGCTATTATCATAATGTATGTACTGCTAGTATTACAGTTTAATTCCCTCACTCAACCATTCCTAATTTTAGTGGCTGTACCGTTTTCCTTCCCTGGACTATTCTTAGGATTGTATTTGACTAATAATCCTCTTAGCTTCTTTTCCATGATTGGAATTACAGGACTAGTCGGTATTGTGGTTAATAATACAATCCTTCTCCTAGACTATGCTAATGTAGTCAGAGAAGAGACTGGCTCTATCAAAGAAGCCATCTCTGAGGCTATAAAATACCGATTCCGAGCTCTTATTACTACAACTTTATCAACATTGGTAGGAATTCTGCCTCTAGCCTTTACTGACCCATTTTGGGAAGGACTGGCTTATTCCATAGTCTTTGGATTAACCTCTAGTACAATTTTGGTAGTATTTGCCTATCCTGTATTCTATGCAATGCTGGAACATAGCCGACGATTTGCTTGGAGAAAAGTATTCAAAAATAAGAAATTTAAGTAAACTTTCCCCATTTAAAACTAAAATATATTGATAATATTATAGTACCAGCATTTGATAATTGTCTTATTTTATGCTATAATTGAATTATATATTCAAAATAATTATATGAGTGAAAAAACTTCCCTATATACCAAAAGGCATACTGGAGCCCATATTCTGGCTACTGCGATTTATTATATGTTCCCTGAGGCTCAATTTGGGGTTGGACCTACTACTGAAAATGGATTTTATTATGATGTATTACTACCACGAACTTTGATACCTGAGGATTTGGCTATTCTAGAGTCAAAGATGAAAGAGATTATCAAGTCTAATCTGCTAGTTGAGCGATCTGAAATGGATATTGATGAGGCTATTGAGCATTTCCGACAAGCTGGGCAAATGCTAAAAGTGGAGTTATTACAAGATCTAAAAACTCACGGGACTACTAATTTTACTGAGATTTATGGATATGATGAGGCTAATTCAACTCAAGATAAAGCTGATGTCCAGACAGTCAGTGTATATAAAATTGGGAATTTTGTAGATTTATGTCGTGGTCCTCATATTGAGTCTACTGGACAAATTGACTCACAAGCTTTTATATTAGATAGTATTTCAGCTTCTTATTTTCGTGGAGACCAAAATCGTGAGAGTATGCAGAGAGTTTATGGGATTTTATTCAATTCCAAAAAAGAATTAAAAGAATTCCTACATAATCGTGAAGAGGCGAAGAAGCGAGATCATAGAGTATTAGGGAAAAGTTTAGGTTTATTTACCTTCTCAGAATTAGTTGGTTCTGGACTACCGCTTTATACCCCAGCTGGGACTACTCTTAAAAACAATATTGCTGGATTACTAAGACAAATTAGTAAAAAATATGGTTCTCAAGAAGTATCTATACCACATATTGCTAAAAAAGAATTATATGAAATTAGTGGCCATGCTCAAAAGTTTTCAGAAGAATTATTTATTGTAAAAGGTCACTATAAACAGGAATTTGCATTAAAACCAGCCAACTGTCCGCATCATACTCAACTTTTTGCCTCTGAGCCTCGTAGCTATCGCGATTTACCTATTCGGTATATTGAGTCTACTATGCAATATAGAGATGAAAAACCTGGGCAAATTGGAGGTTTGACTCGTACTCGTGGATTTACAGTGGATGACGGGCATACATTTTTGGCTGTAAATCAGATCAAAGATGAAGTTAGTTTATTGATTAAAACTATTGCTGACTTCTATACTAGTTTTGGACTATGGGAGAATAAATGGGTTTCTCTATCTGTAAGGGATTATGGTGATTTGACTAAATATACTGGTATTGCTGAGGACTGGGATAAAGCTGAGCAAATGCTAGAGGAAATTGCCAAAGAAAGCGGACTGGCAGCTAAAAGATGTGAGGGGGAGGCAGCTCTTTATGGTCCAAAATTAGACTTTATGTTTTATGATGCTTTAGGTAATGAGAGACAATTAGCTACAATTCAATTAGATTTTGCAACTCCTAAAAGATTTGAATTAGAATATATAGATGAAGCTGGGAATACCCAAACTCCAGTTATTATTCATAGAGCCATCTTGGGATCATATGAGCGATTCCTCGCTATCCTAATTGAGCATTATGCAGGACGCTTCCCTTATTGGTTAGCTCCGGTACAGGTGAATGTATTATCTGTAAATGATTCGGTTGAGGTGCTAGATTATATAGATTTTATCAAGCAAATTCTTGATAATGTAGTATTATCATCCCCTCTCAAATATAATGAGTTGAGATATAATCTAGACCTATCTTCTGAGTCTCTTGGCAAGAAAATTCGAAATTCCGAATTACAGAAGGTTCCCGTAACTATAATTGTCGGACCAAAAGATGTAGAAGCTAAACAAGTTAGTATCCGCACTCACAGTGGCGAGAGTAAAGTTTCGCTTGATGAATTGCAAGAATTTTTAGAAAGTTTTGAGTAACTTTAATATAATAAAAATACTCCAATAGCAATTAGAATCAATCCTATCACTAGATTAACATAGGGTTGTTTGGAATCTATTTTCTGACCTAATTTATATAAGTTAGGGTCTCCCACAGAATATGGTATAATGATGGTCACTAAAGACTTTAAGTATGCCAAAAAACAAGTATATAAAAAACGCAAAGAT
>CALMJI010000010.1 GCA_937864235.1 uncultured bacterium
AGTCCTAAATCAGCAAAGCTCTTGATGGTGTCTCCTGCTAATATCCCAAGCCCTCCAGTATATATTTTTATATCATCAGATAGCCCAAATTCCATACAAATATAGGCGGTGTTTGGTGTGTAATTCATTTTTATTAATCTTTATTATATGATACCTGTTACATTATACCATATGTTTTAAAAAATAAAAAATCCCCAATTGGGGATTAGTTTTTTGTGGAAGTTTAGAGTTTATTAGACTACTGAGACAGTCTTTACTATTTTTCTCTTGCCAGTAAAGGAGGTTTTCTTAGTATTCTTGAAAGCAATGACTCCATTTGCTACAGAATACAATGTATCATCAGCTCCACGAGCTACATTATGCCCTGCATGGAATTTGGTACCTCTTTGTCGAATAATAATTTGTCCTTTAGCTACTTTTTGTCCAGCATATAATTTAACCCCAAGATATTTTGGGTTTGAATCTCGTCCTAATGCTGTAGAACCACCAGCTTTTCTATGTGCCATATCGAATATTATTACTATATATGTTATAATAATACATATGAAACATAAATTTGTCAAGCATATCGAGGGTTTATTACTAACTATGTCGGCTATATTAATAGGTGGCAGTGCTTATCTGATTGGGAATATGAATGCCTTAGAGTCTAATCTTAGTGAGATTCAGATAGTGTATCCAGATGCTATTGCTATTAAATCTGATACTAAAGTAGAAGAAATAAATTCAACTGAGGTGAGCTCGGCTAATAACCAAGAAACTAATTTAGCTACTGGTAACATAGTGGCGAGTAAAAATGGTAAAAGATATTATTATCCAAATTGCGGTGGAATTAATAGAATTAAACCAGAAAATCGTATATACTTTGAAACAAAGGAGCAAGCTGAAGCCAAAGGGTTGACTCTTGCTTCTGGTTGTAAAGAACTATGAGAAAGACATATATTCCAAAGACATATAAAAAACAGTCTAGGTCAAAATCTAGTAATTTTATTATTGGATTTCTCAAATTCTTGATTTTTATAATTATTGTGGGTGGGATTGGATATTTATTATATTCTCCAATTTTGAATATAGCTAAATTTGAAGTTTCACTAGAAGATGGAACTTTGAGAGATAATGTTATGTCTAGAACACAAGATTTGGTAGAAAGTAAAACCTATTGGTGGTATAATAATAAGAATATATTTTTATTGAGGGGTAATGGCTTGGAGAATGATTTATTACAAGAATTCCCACAGATCAAAAGTATGCTAATCAAAAGAAATTTATTAGATAAAACAGTTAATCTGGATATTACTCTTAGAAAACCAGTTTTTTATCATTGCTATGACTCAAGTTGTTATCTTATTAGTGAGGATGGGTTTAATATGGGAATTTCTGAAAGTTCTAATGAAGATTTGGTTGAAATCAAAGGAATATCACAAAAATCAGCTGGAGAGCCAGTCTTGATTGAAAGAGAAATTACTTGGCTTATCAATATTGTAGAAGAGTACAATAAAATAGATAGTCTCAAAATTACTTCTATTGATATTCAGCAAAAATCCGGAGATAATATATTGAGTATTTTTGTCTATACAGATAAAGGATATTATATTATGCTAGATTTAGATACAGATGTGATTTATCAGGCACAAGTATTAAAACAAGTCTTCATTTCTCAAATTCCCCTAGAAAGACAAGATGAATTAGAATATATTGATTTAAGGATTAAAGACAGAGCTTATTATAAATTCAAATAATATATGGTAGCTAAATTATTACAGATATATAATCGTATTCCTTTGAGGGTATTTACTATTGCTATTACTTTGATTTTGGCTATGTTAGCTTTTGGGTCTAGTGCTGGGGATTCGCTTACTGTAGACGAGAGTCCACATATTGCAGCAGGATATTCTTATGTGGTAGAGGGTGATTATAGACTAAACCCAGAACATCCACCATTGCTCAAATTATTATCCGGTATATCTATTTGGGTAGGGGATAAATTGACTAATCAGAATATATATTTTCCTAATAATATCCCAGCTTGGACAGATAGGGTCAATGCTCAATGGGATATGGGCTATGCTTTCTTATTCAATTCTGGTAATGACGCTAATACTATTATTTGGTGGGCGAGACTACCTACAATTATAGTTTTATTATTTGGGCTCCCATATATTATTTATTCGGTATTTTATCATACTAAAAACAAATCCATTGCTTTGATTAGTGGTGTTTTATACGCCTTTTCTCCTAATGTTATTGCTCATGGGAGATTGGTGACTACGGATTTGATTGCAAGTCTTTCTTTTCTAATTGTAATAGATATTTGGATTAGATATTTACAAAACCAAAGTGTTAAAAATATTTTTTATTTAATTTTAGCTATTGCCTTTGCATTTTTATCTAAATTTTCAACTATATTATTATTACCTTTGCTAGTTTTGACTGGTTTTGCCTATATAATAATAAAAGATTGGGGAGATAAAAAAGTATTAAAGAGAAGTTTAATTTTAATCAGAGACTTTATAATTATAGCTTTGGGAGTTTTTATGGTGATTAATTTGGTTTATTTTATCACTATGAGGAATATGAGTATAGAGACTCAACTTCAATTGGTACAAGAATCATTTCCGCAAGATAATCAAATTTCAGAGTTCACGAAAACAACTTTATCTAATATTGTTCAATTTCCAGGGCTACAGTATTTCGGGCAGTATCTATTAGGACAAGCTATGGTAGTACAAAGAGTTGGGGGAGGTAATACAACTTTTCTTTTAGGTAAATTTACTAATCAGAGTTTCATAGAATATTTTCCTTTAACATATCTGCTAAAAGAGAATTTGGTTATTATTTTGAGTTTGTTAAGCACACTTCTAGCTTCAATATTGATAATTCCTATTAAGTTAAAGTCAAAAGGTAAAAAGTGGCGCTCATCTATTCTCAATAATTGGTATCTCATTAATATTGTCATTATGATATTAATATATTGGTTTATTAGTATTAGGGGGAATCTTAATCTTGGTATTAGGCATATTTTACCAGCTGTTATTCTTACTTATATTATAATTGCTTTTGGTATTGTAAAAATATTAATACCTCTGCGATTCTCTAAAGTTTTATTGAGTGTGTTTTTGATTTGCTATATAGCTGCGACAATACTCATATATCCAAGCTATATCTCTAATTTGAATATTTTGGCTGGACAAAATCAAGGCTATCAAATTTTTACAGATTCTAATTTAGATTGGGGGCAGGATTTGAAAAGATTAAATAATTGGACTAAAGAGAAAAATATTGATACACTATATATAGATTATTTTGGAACTGCAGATGTTCAGTATTATTTGCCTAATACCAAAATAATACCAGTCAAATCAACTGATGGTCCCCAAATTGGCTATACTGCTATTAGTGCTACTATGTTCCAGGACTCTTTCTACAAGAGACAAAATGACCAGAATTATCAAGAATATTGGTGGCTCGCTTGGAGAAGTCCAGATTATATCATTGGAAGCTCGATTCTTATTTATTACAATGACAAATATTAAATAAACTTATGCCAGAAATACACAATAATTCCGAAAATAACAATATAATAGAAAATAATACTCACTCTCCAGAACAAAATTTTGAAGTTTTGGGGTCTCAAGAATATAATAGAGTGAATTCGGGAGTTGAAGTTTCACAACCTACAGTAGAGCAGAGTACAGTTTATGAAGCGGAGAATCATATCAAACAAGTTGTAGAGACTCAAAAAAATATATATCAATCAGCCCCGATAACCAAACCATTATCACCCAAAATACAAGAAAAATATGGTTGGCTACTTAATGTCCCAGAAGAGCATAGAGTAGAGGTATCAGTCAAGCTTATTACCACTAAAGGTAAAGATATATTAGATGTAATCCATGCATTCTTAGCTATTGAAGACTATGTAGCTTTAGATAGACTTGAAGAAAGTTTGAGTGCTATTTACCCTACTCTAATAGAGGAAGGGTTACTTCCTGATGTACACGATAAATAAAAATTTAATATGCTTATAATTTTATATATAATTCTAATAATTTGGGCATTATCAATGGTATTTTTGATAATAAATTTAATTATTCAGCCATTTTGGGAAAAAAGACGAGTCAATAGAGGCTTGTCGATGGCTCAATATCAGATTATTGTGCCAAGGAATATCCCTAAGCCAGAAGCTAATATAAAAGATTTGATTAGTATAATGGAACAGGTTTATGCAGGATTTTCTTATTTAAAATTAGAAAGTTGGCTTAATAAAATTCGCTATGGTAGTCCATATATATCTCTTGAAATTGTAAGCCCTACAGAGAGAGATGAGATTAATTTTTATATCGGAGTGCCTAAAGGTTATGAATCTATTTTTGAAAAACAGATACATGGAGTATATCCAGAAGCTGAACTAAGAAGAATAACAGACTATAATGTGCTTGTCCCAGGAGCCGAAATTAGAGCTGGATATCTAAAGCTCAAAAAACCGTATATCTTGCCAGTTCGAACCTATAAAGAATTAGAAGCTAATCCTCTTAATGTGATTACTTCAGCCCTGTCCAAAATTCAAGAAGATGAAAGTGCCGTAGTACAAATATTAATTCAAAGAATCTCAGATAATTGGATCGATAATGGGCAGAAAGTAGTCAAAAAAATGCAGAAAGGGGAATCCTTTAAAGATTCTTATAGAGACGTTTTTGGAAGTTTGGATAAACAATTTATTAAAGCTCTTGGAGATGTTACTAAATCTAAGAGTTCATCTAATGAGCCCAAAATGCTTTTGCCTCAGGAGTCTATGATGTTGGAAAAAATTAGTCAAAAGACCTCCAAGGTAGCTTACTCAACCAATATTAGATTGATGACAATATCAAAAGATAAACAAAGAGCAGATATTTTATTTGACCAATTAGAGGGTGCTTTTGCACAATTTGCTAATGGAGATCTCAATGAATTCAAAGTTGTCAAATACCCAACCTATAATGTAAAACAATTTATCTATACGTTTATATTTCGTTTATTCTCAGGTAAAGAGGCAATGATTTTGAATACAGAGGAATTAACCAGTATATATCATATCCCTGCAGTAGGAGTAGAGACTCCAAAAGTTACTTGGATTACTTCCAAGACATCACATCCACCTGTAGATTTGCCAAAAGAAGGATTGTTAATAGGGAAAAATGTTTATCGAGGAGAAGAAGTTGAAGTTAGAATTAAAGATGAAGATAGAAGGCGACATATGTATCTGATCGGACAGACCGGAACAGGTAAAAGCTCTCTGATGAAAAAAATGATTCAAGAAGATTTACAAGCAGGCCACGGCTTAGCTTTACTGGATCCAAATGGAGATTTTGCAGTGGAAGTCTTAGGTATGATACCACCACATCGTATTGATGATGTTATTTATTTTAACCCAGCTGACACCAATTATCCAATGGGACTTAATATTCTAGAGGCTAGAACTCATGAGGAAAAAGACTTTTTGATTCAAGAAATGATTTCTATTTTCTATAAATTAGTATCTGACCCAAGTATGATAGGCCCAATTTTTGAGCATAATATGAGGATGGCAATGTCAGCTTTGATGTCAGACATCAATAATCCAAGGACACTAGTAGAGATACCTCTTATGTTTACTGATGAGGCTTTTCGCCGAGAAGTTTTACTTACAGTGGATGATCCTGTGATTAGGCATTTTTGGGAAAAAGAATTCCCAGCCACTCAAAAAGGTTCTCAAGCTGGAGATACATTAGGATATCTATTGAGTAAATTGGGTAGATTTATTGAAAATGAAATGGTCAGAAATATCATAGGGCAATCAAGGTCAGCCTTTGACTTCCAAGATATTATGAATTCCGGTAAAATTTTGATCGGGAATCTATCCAAAGGTGGTCTAGGTGAGCAGAACAGTAATCTATTAGGTATGTTATTAGTCTCCAAATTACAAATGGCAGCTTTCAAGAGAAATGAAATTCCAGAAGAGCAAAGACGAGATTTTTATCTATACTTAGATGAGTTTCAGAATTTTACTACCGATAGTATTTCAACCATATTGTCTGAAGCTCGTAAATATAGATTATGTCTAATTCTAGCTCATCAATATATTGGGCAATTATCTGATGGAATTCGCAATGCAGTATTTGGAAATGTTGGAACGGTAGTTAGCTTCCGTATTAGCTCCGATGATGCTGAAGTTATAGCACAAAGAATGCAGCCATATTATACGGCTGAAGACTTGGTATTAGTAGATAATTTGAAGGCAGTCATTACTTTGATGATAAATGGTAAGACCAGCAAGGCTTTTAATTTGGAAGTGATTTTTGCTGATAGGTCAGATTTGTCTCTACAACAACAAGTCATAATGCAATCTAGACAAAAATATGCCAAACCAGTGGCAGAGATTAGGGCAGACATTGAGAATCGTACCCATAGTATGTTAGAATAGATACTGTACTAGATGAGTATATAGTAGACAAAAGGAATTATATAGATTACTAGACTAATAACAGTAAATTGGATAGTAATTGTCCTCCTTTGGAGGAGGTGGCACAGAGTGCAGGAGGTGGATTGAGTTATAGTTTATATTTTATCCACCCTCCCCCTACGGGTACTCCCTCCGAAGGGAGACAAAATTAAGAACTCTTTTTATAACTATATAAACTACTTTCATGTGTCACCTACAAAACTCACAACTTGTCTACGATGAACCTCATCTTATTCAGATAAATTAAACTATATTTTTATGAGCAATATTTGTCTTACAGGAATTAAGCCTACAGGAGCATTACATCTTGGAAATTATTTTGGGGCTATGCAACCATTACTAGATTTGTCTAAAAAAACTGAATTTGATAAATTCTTAGTTTTTGTCGCTAACCTACACTCTATTAATAGTGTTAAAGATGCTAATACTTTGAGAGCTTATACTCAAGACATTGTGCTTGATTATTTATCTATGGATTTAGATTTAGCTAAAACTAATTTATTTTTACAATCAGAGATTAGAGCCTTGACCGAACTTACTTGGATATTTAATAGTCTGATCACGGTAGCCTATTTGGAGCGGTCTCATGCCTATAAAGATGCAGTAGCTAATGGCAAAGAGGCTAATATGGGATTGTTTGATTATCCGGTTTTGATGGCAGCAGATATTTTATTATATAATTCCAATATAGTCCCAGTTGGACAAGACCAAAAACAACATATTGAAATTGCCCAGACCATAGCCAAAAAATTCAATTCTCAATATGGTCAATTTTTTATCATCCCAAAACCATATATCCAAGATAATACAGCTATAGTCAAAGGACTTGATGGAAGGAAGATGAGCAAATCTTATAATAATACTATTGAAATCTTTGAGTCAGCAGACTCAATTCGAGCTAAAGTTATGAAAATTACCACAGACTCTAAAGCTCCCAACGAACCAAAAGACCCAGATAACTGTAATATAATGGCAATTTACAGGCTATTAGCCAAACCAGAAGAATTATCTATAATGGAATCTAAATATAAAGAGGGAGCTATCTCCTATAAAGAAGCTAAAGAAATCCTTGCTGAGACAATTCTAGAATTTTTCCAACCAATGCGAAATCGTAGGCAAGAATTACTACAAAACTCAGAATATATATCCGAAATCTTATCCAAAGGAGCAGAGGAAGCTAACGCTATAGCCGAGACTAATATACAAAAAATCCGCCAATTAATTGGTTTAAAATAATAATAATAATAATTCAAAAAATTTTTGTAGCTAAGGGGCGACCTTATGTCGCCTGTCCACACCCACCACTTCGTGGTACCCCCTCCGTCAGCGAGGTACAATAATGCCTGTCCTCCTTAGGAGGAGGTGGTCCCTCCCATACTTTGTTTGGGAGGGGACGGAGGAGGACTGAGCTAATGTATTTTTGGCTCCCTTAGGAGGGACGAAAGCCCTCAAGATGGCGACAAAAAACTCGAGTAAACTGCCCCCCTTTGGAGGGGGAAGTCTGAAAGACGGGGGTGGATAACTCACCACTAACAATTCAAAAAAAACTTATCCACAATCCCAACCATTGCCAAAACCCAAACCAAGGTATATAATAAAAGTATATATAGAAACCCTTCAAAAACACTTGACAAAAGTTAATGGGGGGTAAAATAGTAGAGGTAAATAATATAAATTAATAAATAAATATGCATCAAAATCATAAAGGAAAAAGAAAAGGATTCACCCTACTAGAGATACTCTTAGTAATAGCAGCGATAGGAATATTGGCCGTAATAGTACTAGTAGCCATAAATCCAACAAGACAAATAAATCAAGCAAGACAAGCAGCCATCAATAGCGATAAGAATACAATCGAGAAAGCCTTACAGCAGAGGTTAATAGACACAGGACAGTATCCAGTAGGATTAGATGGAGTACAAAGGAGAATATGTAGTACTACAATCACAACAGACTGTGTAGATTTAAGTGGACTAATCCCAGACTATGTAGCAGCCATACCAAGTAGTACCACCTATACAGTAGCAAGAGGGAATGATGGGAGAGTATATGTCAATACCACAGAAACAGCAGCAAATCTAAGCTGTCCAACAGGCTATATCCGAGTCCCCGGAAATAGTCTATACCAAACCAAAGACTTCTGTGTAATGAAATATGAAGCAAAGACCGGATCAGGAACAGTAGCAGCAACAACAGAAGCAGCATGGACACCAACAGTAAGTATAAGTCAAACTAATGCAATATCAGCATGTAATGCTAATAATACAGGAGGAGCAACAGGCTATGGGTTAATAAACAATCGAGAATGGATGACAATCGCAAGGAATATAGAAGGACAGGCAAGCAATTGGAGAAATGGAGTTATAGGTTCAACAGATGCATCACCAACAAACGGAGGCCTATATAGAGGACATAGCGATGGTAGCCCAGCAAATGCACTCGCCGCCAGTACAGATGACAGTCAAGGCTATGAAGGAACAGGAAATGCAAATGAAACCCCAGTAAGTAGGGAAAGAAGAACCCATACCCTAAGTAATGGAGAAGTAATATGGGATATGAGTGGCAATGTCTGGGAATGGACAGATAATACCATATTAGGACAAGATAAGCCAAATAATAGTTCAGGATTATTCTGGCAACAATGGACAGCCATAAGTAACTTTGGAACATTAAGCTATGATTTAACCAGACCAAGTAATTCAGCTTGGAATAGTACCCAGAATATGGGACAATACTATGCAGGAACCGTCACAGGAACAACTAATTTTGCTTTCCTCCGCGGTGGTCGTTGGAATAGTGCAGCTGTTGCAGGGGTCTTTGCTCTGGGTCTGTATAATGCTCCTGCCATTGCGGACAATAGTGTTGGGTTCCGCTGCGTGGTGCGGTGAGGGGCAACTGCCTCCTGAGGGAGGCAGTGAGTTCAAGAATTCCATCATCGTATAAGGCCTCTGTGCCTTATACTGGATGAGGGGAATAAATTCTTGAACTCATCGGGCGGGGATTTTAGATGAAGGTATGATTTTGTAGCGGAGGGTTTATCTATCCATTGCGTTTTTGTCTCCCTTGGGAGGTAGTGCCCGAAATAGACTGAAAGTCTGGGAAAAGGGAATTAATCACCCTAATTAGGAAGG
>CALMJI010000011.1 GCA_937864235.1 uncultured bacterium
TAATTCATTCAAAATTCCTTTTTGATTAAAAATTAGTCTAGTCTCGAGATTGTATTTTTTCCATTTGGCAATATCTTCGCTATCTCCCCAAGTACAAACCATCATCAAACCAGTTCCAAAGTCTTTATCTACTGACTCATCAGTGAGTATGGGTATAGTGTGTCCAGAGATTGGGGTTATGGCTTGAGTCCCAATCAGATGCTGATAACGGCTATCCTCGGGGTGGAAAAACAAAGCCACTGCTGCTGGTAAAAGCTCCGGTCTGGTGGTTGCGATAATCAACTGCTCTCCTGATTCCTGAGAGGTAAAAATAATGTCATTCAAGTGTGAATCCTGCTCAGAGTCTTCTAAATCTGTATGTGCTAGAGCTGACTGGAAGCTAATATCCCACATAATGGGCTCTTCTCGCTGAGTAAGAAGTCCTTTTTTATATAAATCTAAAAATGACCATTGGGATATTTTCTGAGAGTGAGCATTGATTGAAGAATAAGTCTTGGACCAATCTACAGAAATTCCCAAAAGTGACCAGAGATTACGATAAGTTTGTATACCTTTTTGAGTTTCTTCTAAGCATAATTTTACAAATTCTGATCGGCTGATAGAGTCTTTATTCTTGATTTTATACTTTTTCTCGACATGTCGCTCGGTTGGCAGTCCATTGTCATCAAATCCCATTGGATAAAAGACATTATAACCCTGCATTCGCTTGAACCGTACTACAAATTCAGCTTGAGAATAACTCATAATATGCCCAGGATGTAAGTGATCCGCCGAGACATAAGGTGGGGGAGTGTCTACTGAGAAAATTGGCTTGTCTGAATTCTCATCAAAGGCATAGATATTCTGTTTCGCCCAGAAGTCCCGCCAATAGGCTTCTCTTTCAGTAATTTCATATTTAGAATTGAGTGGCATAGTTTGATTATATTAATCTATATCTTAATTTGATTATAGCAAAGTATAGGATTTTATTCAATGAGAAGGGTGGGATGAATAAGATGAGATGCATCGTAGACAAAAATGGTATAGTGTGGTATAAAATTAAAATGTTCTTTAGAAAAGCCATGATTACTGAGTTCTTGGGTGGATTTATTTTTATTATAATATTGTGGTTCATAATTATTCTTATAGTGAATCACATAATGTGGATGAACATATTGATTATGGGATTTTATATGTTAGGGTTGCTTATAATTAGTCTTCTAATTCTAGCCCCTATAATTAGAAAGATAATGAAAATAATAAGACAAGTTAATTAACAATTCCTCTTGCTATGTGCAGGAGGATTTTTTTATTTCTAATATAATTTATTCTTATGCTATAATATAATTATTATCAAATTAAGTTAAAATATATGTTGGAATTATATCAAAAAGAAGAATGTCCTTTTTGTCAAAAGGTGAGAGTAGCTTTGAATGATTTAGAATTAGATTTTATTTCCAGAATTTCTCATACTGGCTCAGCTCAGAGAGAATTTATGCTGAAGCTTGGAGGGAAAGCTCAAGTCCCATTTTTAATAGATCAAGAGAAAGGGGTAGCCTTGTATGAGTCGGATGCTATTGTAGAGTATTTATACAATACTTATGGTAAAACTCAAAAATCTACCACAGATAATACTCCAAAAGTATGTCCAATAGAATAGATTTGGCTCCAGAAGCTACTCCTAATTTGGGAGGTCAACGATTATTTCGCAACTTGATTGCTGTTGGTATAGTAATTATAACCACGGTTTTATTTGCTATTTTTAGCCCTAAAACTGAAATTATTAAAGCTAATTTGATCGGAGAGGGTTGTGCTAAAACTGACTTAAAGGGAGTAAAATGTGAATTATCAATCGGTGAGAAAAAACTAATGCTAAGGGAATGCTCAGAAGAGATGCCTTGTAATCAGTCAGAGTATGAACTTGGTAAGAAAAAAGAAAATAAGCAATATATTGTAGTTAGTTCAGAGGCTTTTACTAAATCTATTCAAGTTTTAGCTATAGATACTGAGAATATGTCTCAAGTTGAAACTCAAAATGCTTTTTATACAGAGGTTAAAGATAGTTGTAAGAGTAAGAATAATCCTACACAAGATTGCTTTGATTTCCCAATAAGTGAAGATCAGCTGAAAGATATTTCTGATCAGAATCAGAAATATAACAATTTATTAAAAGAATATAGCCTTAATTAAAAACTATTTATTTTTTACCTCATGTCCTCCAAATTCATTTCTTAAGGCAGCTAGAGTCTTCCCGGCAAATGATTCTTCTTGTCTTGAGCGAAATCTAGCAAAAACAGCATCAGTAATCACTGGGGCTGGGATAGCGTGTTCTATAGCTGTATCTACGGTCCACCTTCCCAT
Organism: uncultured bacterium; assembly: GCA_937864235.1. GTDB lineage: Bacteria > Patescibacteriota > Minisyncoccia > SW-4-49-11 > SW-4-49-11 > CALRBF01. Next base: position 2,341 of record CALMJI010000011.1, read on the forward strand.
ACCATTATCATCTACATAGTCAGATAGGTAACTTAAATCTGCATCTTTTTGGAAAGCATCATAAGCTAAATCCATTAAAAAAGATCTTATAATAGATCCATTTTTCCAAACTTTGGATACTTGTTGTAGGTTTAAATTTGGATATGGTCCACTTTTTACTAGTTCAAATCCTTCAGCCATAGCTTGCATAATTCCATATTCTACACCATTATGTACCATTTTTACAAAATGCCCTGATCCAGCCTCTCCAACATAGGTATAGGCTTCAGGGGCTGCCAGAGCCTCCCAAAGAGAATTGTAGGAGTTTACCAAGTCTTGTTTTCCTCCTATCATAAGCGAAAATCCAATTTCTTCTCCTTTTAATCCTCCACTGGTACCGACATCTATGAAATTGATCCCTTTAGCTTCTAGCATTTCATAATGAGCTTGTGAGTCTTTGAAATAGCTATTTCCTCCATCAATCACAGTATCTCCAGCTTCTAAAATATCAGCTAAAATAGCGATGGTAGATCTAGTAATCTCCCCCGCTGGAACCATTAGCCATACTGTTCTAGGAGCTGGTAAATTAGATATTACATCTTGTACGGAGTTATAAGTTTTGACTCCAAAAGTATTTGCTAAATCTCTTGTTTCAGCAGAAGGTGCAAATCCAGAGACACTATGATTATGTTGTATGGCTCTCTTAGCAATTGCCATCCCCATTCTTCCTAATCCAATAATTCCTATATTCATATATGTTATAATTTAATTATAATAATATTATAGCATAAAAATATGAAAATCATTTTAACAGGAGCTCATGGAACTGGTAAAAGTACTCTAGTACAGCCTTTAGCTACTGAATATAAATTACCAGTTTTACAGAGGACGGTGAGAAATTTTTGGGAGGCAAATGGAGTTAATGATTTTGAATTACTGCCTTCCGATGTCCGGGCTATTTTCCAAAAACATTTATTATTAAATCAATTAGAAAAAGAAAATGCTATATGGAAACAAGGGTTTATAACAGATAGGTCAGTGTTGGACTATCTTGGCTATGCTGTGGTCTCAAGCTCAATGTCCAAGACGGATTTAGATTTATACAAGGCCTTAATTCGGGAGAGATTATTACAATACGATTATATTATTTATTTACCGGTAGAATTCCCAGCTGAGCCAGAATATTTGAGAGCCAATCCTCAATCTCAGATAGAAGTGGCCGAAGTTCTAGAAGAGCATCTCAATTTATGGCTAAAACCAGAACAATATTGTATAGCCAGAGGTAGTGTCGAAGAGAGATTAGAGACAATCAAAAACTTTATTCAGAAGCGAGGTGTTGAGTTAAGGGATCAATTAAATATATTAAGAGTTTATCAAGAGCTGGCAAAAAAGCTAAGCGATAACTATAACGATTTAGGAGGTAATTCTAGTTCTAGTTTAGGTTATGGAAATATCAGTATAGTAAACTTATTTGAAGATGATGAAAGAATTAAAATAGATAACTTTGATCATAAATATTTTAAGTCATATTTAATGGAATTTAGAAAACTTATGAATTACAATGATACAATTACAAAGTCTACTAAGAAGCCATTTTTTGAGGATGTTTTAAATATTTTACAGAATCAATATCCAGATGATGATGATCTAAATGAAATAAAAAAGAACTGGTATAATTTACAAAACAATTATTCACAGTCATTACTTGAAGTAAAAGCGTTCCCCGACAAAAGACATTTTATGCAACTTTTTTTACAAACACCGTTCCATTTAGATACAGATAAACATGAAAAATTTAAAAAAAATGATTATTTTACTCCTCTTTTATTCCAACTTTTTATTATGGAAGTTAAAGATATTATTCAGCTATGTGTTATTCCATTATCTAACTTTATTCAGAAGCGAGGTGTTGAGTTAAACTAGTTTTCCAATGCGGGATGGGGGATTGTAATAAACTGGTGACTAAAGTTTTATCTAATACAGAATAATAGGGACGAGTGGCAGGGGTTGGATAAGATGTGGTTGGGATTGGTGTTAGCTTACAATCTATATGCTGTAAATTTATAATCTCATAAGCAAAATCATACCAAGAGGCCACTCCCTGATTGGAGTAGTGGAGAATTTGTTTGTTGTGAGGCTGTAATGTGGGGATTAGCTCTAAAATCGCTCTTGCTAAATCTGGGGCATAAGTGGGGGTTCCGATTTGGTCGGCTACAATAGATAGACTGTCTCTCTCTTGAGCTAATCTAGTAATATTGGTTAAAAAATTTTTCCCAAAACCAGAATACAGCCAAGAAGTACGAATAATATAGGCTGAATAAGCAAGCTCTAGTACAGCTTTTTCTCCCTCTAATTTGGACTTACCATATACTGACATCGGATTTGTGATATCTTGCTCGGTATAGGGTTTATAATTAGTCCCATCGAATACATAATCTGTTGAGATATGAATTAGTTTGATTTGAAATTCTTGACTAATCAAAGCTAAATTCCGTGCCCCTAAGCTATTGATATGAAAAGCTAAAGCCGATTCAGTCTCAGCTAAGTCAACCGCAGTATAGGCAGCTGTATTGATAATAGCTTCAATTTTGTGGTTGGAGACAAATTCTCGCAGAGCCTCTATATCTGTAATATCTAATTCTCTGCCTTTGAAAATAGCCTCTTCAGTGGAAAGAATAGTTCTTATAACTTGCCCTAATTGTCCATTAGCTCCGGTGATTAGAATCATATTTTTGCTAAATATTCGGCTAAACTTGGCCAAGTTTGATCTTTGGCTGAGATGATTTGCTTTTCGACTGGAATTTGCCAGTCAATATTAAGAGTAGTATCAGAGAATAGAATTCCAGCCTCTGAGTCTTTGTGATAAATATTATCGCATTTATAAGCAAAAATTGCTGTCTCAGAAATAACAGCAAAACCATGAGCAAATCCTCTAGGGATGAGTAATTGTCTAAAATTAGTATCAGATAATTCTACCGCCACATATTGCCCACGAGTGGGGGAGTTCTCTCTCAAATCCACTGCCACATCTAGGACTGTACCCTGTACAGCTCGGACCAATTTCGCTTGAGCATAATCTCCGGTTTGAAAATGTAAGCCTCGAATAGTCCCATATTGAGAAAAGGACTGATTATCTTGAATAAAAGTATAATTAAGACCATTAGCCTCAAATTTAGCCTGATTATAGGTCTCTACAAAATAACCACGACTATCTTCGAAAACTTGAGGCTCTATGATTAGTAAATCTGGAATTTTAGTCTGTATGATTTTCATATAAATTTATTATATCATATAGCTAGCGAGTAAACAAAATTCAATTAGGCTTGACAGATTTATTGATCGGAGTATAATTGGGAATGTTCCTGATTGGAGTCACAAAAGATGGATCAAGTTCAACAAAACTTTTGTATATATAATACACTTGAATTGCTAATACATAATCATACGCTTTCATATTTTGAAAGTCCTCTTTCAGGGACATTAGATAAAAGTATAGCTCATAAATTCACCCCATTTATGGTTAAACTGACATCTCTTTTGATTTATCTTAGAACCTTAGAACTAAAAAAATTATTGAGAAAGCAAAAAGAAATAGAGGGGTTATTATCAGAGTTTACACTAACTCCACTACCTAAGAAGTGCCCAGAATCTGGTAATTCTTGTCTCTGTGAAGAAGATATATGCCCACACTATAAATCTTCTCAAGTAAAAACCAACTAGAATCTCCACTTTTTCCCAGCCGAGGCTACCCTGTAGCCCGGCTTTTTCATTTCCCCAATATAAAAAGCCCTCAATGCAGGGGCGGTGTATTTTCATACTGCGTCTGAATCCCTTTATATAAACATCGGAAAATAATATATTTTTCCCTGTAAGTCAAGGTGGGTTTCAATTTTTCGCAGCCCCATTCTGAAGGCTTAAATATAGTATACACCTTTTTAGGTGAATTGAAAAGGAAGTAATATTATATGTATTCTGGCATCTTGTCTTTCTGTAGTTCTATCAAATTTTTTCTCACTGTGTATCTGACAATACAATGCTCGAAAGAAATTTATAGAACACGAAAGACATTATTTATATCTAGTACATAATACTGGTTTTATCTTGAATACTATACTGACTTATGCTAAACTACATATTAATAATAGATTAGTTATATAATAAAACGATATGTTCAAAAAACCTCCCTATAATGTATCATTCCCTGAATTAGAAAAACAAACTTTAGAATTTTGGAAAGTAGAGAATATTCTCCAGAAGTCCATCGACACCAGACTAGTAGATAAAACCAAAACCTTCTATGATGGCCCAATTACCGCCAATGGAGAGCCTCATGCTGGGCATATGTTGACTTTTGCACTCAAGGATATAATGCCAAGATTGTGGACTATGAAAGGTTATCGTGTCACTCGTAGTCTTGGTTGGGATTGTCAGGGTATACCAGTGGAATATGAAATTGAGAAAAAATTAGGTTTCCAGCAAAAAAAAGATATTGAAGATTATGGTATAGATAAATTCAATCAACTCTGTAGAGAATCAGTCTCAGCTCACAGAGAGGGAATTATTGAACTAGAGTATAAAATTGGAAGACTTACTAATTCTGATGAGGAATATGCCACTATGGATGCCAATTATATTGAATCTATTTGGTGGAGTTTAGCAGAGTTATATAAGAAGGGTTTATTATATGAAGGTTTCAAAGTAGTGCCGTATTCTACTCGAGCAGGGACAACTCTTTCCAATGCTGAGGTTGCTCTAGGAGGTTATAAAAAACAAATTGACCCGGCTGTTACAATCAAATTTGAGATCACAGATAGCCCGAATACCTTTGTATTAGCTTGGACTACTACTCCTTGGACATTGCCAACTAACTTTGCTTTAGCAGTGAATAAGCAAATTGACTATATCAAAGTTTCTATTCCTAATTCGGAGGAGCAGTATATTGTAGCACGAGATTTAGCACAGAGCATTTTTGGAGAAGAGTATACCGTGTTAGCTGAATATAAAGGGCAAGATTTATTAGGTAAGACTTATAAACCTTTATTCGATTATTTTGTAGGTAAAGAAAATGCTTTTGTAATTTATGAAGGAGATTATGTGACCACTGATTCGGGAACTGGAATTGTGCATCTAGCCCCTTATGGAGCGGAGGATAATGAAATTTTCCAAAAAGTAGGTATAGTCTCAGTAGATGTCTTGAATGATCAGGGAGATTTTACAGATGAAATCACCAATTATGCTGGGATGTTCTATCGCAAAGCCAATAAATATATTATTGAGGATTTAAGACAAGTTAATAAACTTTTCAAAGTCGAGGATTATGAGCACGATTTGCCAATGTGTTGGCGAACTAATACTCCACTTATATATAAACCGATTACCTCTTGGTATGTAGCTATGAGTACTCTAAGAGACAGACTTGCTACTCATAATGATGGGATAAATTGGATTCCAGAACATATCAAAGAAGGTAGATTCGGAAATTGGCTCAGAGAAATCAAAGATTGGGGAATTTCACGAACTAGATATTGGGGCACTCCGCTCCCAGTTTGGAAATCTGAATCAGGTAAAACCAAGATAATTGGCTCATTTGCAGAATTAGAGGAGTTATCAGGAGTTGTAATCACCGACCCGCATCGCCCCTATGTAGATGATATTGTCTTTAATCTAGATGGAGAGGAATATAGGCGAATTCCAGATGTGCTAGATGTCTGGTATGATTCTGGAGCTATGCCATTTGCCAGATTCCACTATCCTTTTGAGAATAAAGAAATATTTGAGTCTAAATTCCCAGCCGAATATATCGCTGAGGGAGTAGATCAGACTAGAGGTTGGTTTTATTCTCTTTTAGCTTTATCTACAGCTTTATTTGATAAGCCAAGTTATAAAAATGTAATTGTAAATGGACTAGTTTTAGCCGATGATGGGCAAAAATTATCCAAGAGTAAGAAAAATTATGCCAATCCACTTGATTTAATTGATCAATTTGGGGCTGATGCTCTCAGGTTAAACTTTTTCTCTACTCCGATTTCTGCTGGAGAGGATACTACAGTCTCGGCCAAAACTGTCAAAATTATCACCCAAGAATATCTATTGCCATTATGGAATATGTATAGCTTTTTGGTTACTTATGCTAATTTTGGAGATTGGAAGCCAGAATTTGGGCAGCATCAACCACAAAACCCTAAGAATAAATGGCTATATAACAGAGTCAATAAAACTATAACGGAAGTAAATCAGGCTCTAGATAATTATCGTATCCCACAAGCTACTCGTGAGATCAAAGCCTGTATGGATGATATTTCAAAATGGTATATCCGTACTGCTAGAACAGATTTTGCCAATGGAGATACAGAGTTTTTGCAGTCTCTATATAATAATTTTGTGAAATTAATTCATCTTTTAGCTCCTTTTGCACCTTTTATCACCGAATATCTGTATCAGGAGCTAGTATTAAGTCAGGACAAGCAAGCAGTGCAGTCAATTCATTTGAGTGCTTATCCAGAATATGAGGGAGAGGTAGATAATAAATTATTAGAAAAAGTAGAGCAAGTCAAAGGAATTCTAGAGCAAGGCTTCAAATTAAGAGAAGTCTCAGCCATCAAAGTCAGACAACCATTACAATCGATGGGTGTAGAAGGTATAGATTTAGAACCTTGGATGCAAGAAATTATCAAGACCGAGATTAATGTCAAAGAAATTCTTACTCAGAAAGTCTCAGACAATATTATAGAATATCAAGGACTAGTCTTGAGTTTAGACGATATAATCACCCCTCAGCTCAAAGAAGAAGGTTTAGTCCGAGAATTAATCCGTAATTTACAAATTACCCGTAAGAACTCCAAATTGTCAAAAGAGCAAAATATCAAACTCACTATACAAGCCTCAGAGGAAATACAAACTTTAATCCAAAAACACCAAGATACAATCAGCCAACCAGTCGGAGTAGTAGAATGGGCTTTCCAAATACTAGAAGGAACAGACAACACCCAAACATTCAAATTAGAACAAGAGATAATAACTGTTAAAATTGAGATTATAGGGTAAATCTAAAAAATTCGCCTATTTTCCTAATTTATGATATAATATAACAAAGATAATATTATTATAAATATGCCTGAAACTCCCAAAAAAATCTTAATTTTATCTTGGGAAATCTTGCCCTTGATGGAAGGCGGATTGGGAGTTTTGGTACGAAGTTTAGTAGATGAGCTCAGGAATCAGGGGGCTGAGGTGACGGTATTGGTGCCTCATAATGCAGATAATATCCCAGACATTATTTCTCTAGAGACAGAAGTCAAAAAATATGCCAAACAGGCTAATTTAATTCCTGGATTGGAGGAATTTACATTAACTGAATTTATACCAAAAGGTAAAAAGAAGTATGTAAAATGGCCATTATTATATAGTAAAGGTAATAATAAAAAAGAAACTTTATACCCCAACCATGCCCCAATTTTGACTAGAGCTTATGCATATGCAGTCTATGATTGGTTACAGAAATCAGGTCAAGAGTTTGATGTGATTTATGGTATGGATTGGATGGCAATTCCTACTCACTTTTTGCTTTTGCATAATAATATTCAAACTCCATTTTATTATCATATTAATTCTACCGAGGTAGACAGGTCCGGAGGGTATATACATAATAGTGATCATACAGCTAAAGCATTATATGAGTTAGAAAAAAAGGGTTTTTATAGAGCAGCTAAAGTAGCCGTGGTTTCTGATATTTCTAAGCAAATTTTGATTGAAGATTATAATATTGAGGAGGAGAAAATTTATCCTATTTATAATGATATTAGTTTTGAACCAGAGAAAATTGGGTTTGAACATTTAGACAAAGGTAAAAATGTTCTCTTTGTAGGTAGAGTAGTAGGGCAAAAAGGTTTATTTTTCTTACTTGAAACAGCAGTCAGGATATTACAAATTGATTCTCAAGTTACCTTTATTATAGCAGGAGACGGCTCCCCAGAAGGTAATTTATTACCAGAAATTGTAGAGTATGTAGCTAAGAAAAAACTAGAAAAAAATATTTTATTCACAGGTTGGGTTAACAGTGAGGCGAAAAAACAGCTTTATAAGACTAGTCAGCTATTCGTGATGCCATCACCCAATGAACCATTTGGCTTGACGGCTTTGGAGGCTATTCGTTCGGGAGTACCAACCATTGCCTCTGAGACTAGTGGTTTTATTAGTGTGGTGCCTTCTACCCCGACTTTTGCTTATTATGATATTGAGGCTTTTGCCAATAGTATTCTGCACTTCATTCAAAATAAAGATGCTAGGATAGACCTTTTGACTAGACAGCAAGAAGATTTATCTAAACATAATTGGCCAAAAGAAGTGGCTAAATTACTAGGTTTAATTGATAAAATATGAGCAAAGATAATCTAAATTTGATTTCTATACCTCAAGAGTATCCGGTTTTGATTTCTTTGTCCTTGATTTTTAGTTATACTTCTAAATCTCTAGTAGATATACTTAAAAACCCCCAATTACCTTTTGTAGATAAGAAGACAAGCGACACTGTCTGGGATAGGGAGTTTACCCAAATTTATATACCATTATTTCAATTTTTATATAAAGAGAATATAAAGGTCTCGGTACTTATTACGGGGCATTTTTTGGATGTAGCAGCCAAAAAGTATCCGGAATTTATAGAAATTATTCAAAAAATGTTACAAAAAGACTTGATATATATAATTCCAGATGCTTATTGGGGGAGTAGTCATCTGAGTATGTATTATTTTGACTGGTGGAAGGATGAAATTGCAGGGACAATAGAAAGAATAAAAACCCATCTTAAATTTAGCCCAAACTCAGTATATTTACCAATTATATATAGACAATTACCTTTAGAAAAACTCTTAACTGGTCTTGGTATTAAGAATTTTGTCACTATTGTGAATGAGAGAAAAAGCGGGACTATGAATATGACTTTGAAATCTTTTCGTAGATTCAGAGGTGGGCGAGTGACTTGGATTAGGGAAGTGGAACATCAGGATATTGGTGTACATTGGTATGCTTATAGTCATTATTTTGATTTGATGGAGGTAAAAAATCATAAAGATATTGATTTGATGGCCAAATCTACTGCTTTAGAAATTGCACTTAGTGCTACTAAAGCTCAAATTTCTCAGAGTAAAGCTAATAAATCAACTACTCTTAGAATTCAAGAGGAGAGAAATTGGTCAAGATACTCTAATCTGGAAAAGTCAATATTCCGGCTCTGGGAGTATTCTACTTATATGTTAGGTAAAGAACATGCGGAAGTAGATACTGTGGATGATGATCCTTTGATGCGAAATTTATTTTATAGTATGAATAGGGATTTTTTCTATTATCTTAATTATAATAATTATAATAAAAAACAAACACTTCAATTCACCTCTCCTTATGAGGCTTTTATCCATATTCAAAATACTAATATACAATTAGAAATTCTACTCAAAGAAAGAGAAAATTTATTATAAACTATCTTTAAAAATATCAGCAATGGTATCATTGAGATCTTTTGGCTCGGAATTTTCTTCTAGGCTTAAATCTGGAGCTGACATTGAAGGAGAGGCTACCTTTTGAGTTGTAAAGGTGAGTGTATCAATAGAATTTGTCTGCTCTGAGATAGCATCTAAAATAATTTTGGAGTTTTTTTCTAATCTTGAGTTATAAAAATCTGATTCTACAGCTATAGTAAGGGTTTTGTCTGTAATGCTAACTGGCTGGGTTTTGGCAAAAATTATAGCTAGACTCTTATTGGTCTTGGAGAGGCTTTTGTTGATGTTAGGATATAATTTATAAATTGCATAAATATCTCCAGCCACTTGCTTTTCTTGGACTAGAGGAGTGGGGTTTGTAGTTTTAGGGGGAGCAGGGTTTTCTTGTATCTCAAGTTCAGGATTACCCTCAGGTTTAATTGATTCTATGCTGGGTGTGTATTTGTCTTGAATTGGTTTTGGTTGTTCTGTCTTAGGTATTGGAGTGGGTTTTGGCGCAGGTATTTTAGAGTTATTATTTGTGCTAGGTTCATCTATGTCCCATATTTCAGCCAAAGTTATTTCTAAAGGTAAATATGGTAAATAAGCAGAGTGGGTCTGGGACTTGATTACTTCTAAATTTTGAATAAAAGTTATAATTTTATCTTTGGTTAGCTTTTTAGCTAGAGATTCTAATTTAATATATTCATCATCTAATAGGGTAGATTTATCGATGAGGCGTATATCTATTTGAGCTAAAAATACATTATGGCTAATAGCTAATAAATTCAAAATTAGTTGCTCTATAGCATAACCCTCATTATATAATTTATGAATATGCCTAATGGCCTCATATAAATTATTTTGTGACAATATATATAATAAATTATAGGCTTCAAAATATGAATTGTGTCCCAGTATATCAGAGGCAAAGTCTAGACTTATATCTTTATTCCCGCTAGAGATTAGCTTGCCTAAAATACTCTCAGCATCTCTAGCTCCACCCATCGCTTGTAAAATAATTTGATTTACAACTTGTTCGTCAATTTTTACCTTTTCTTGTTCGGTAATAAAGAGAATTTTTTGTTTTAACTCAGAATAGGATAGAGGTTTGAAATCAAATTTTTGTACTCTGGAGAGAATGGTTGGAAGCATTTTATGAGCATCAGTAGTGGCTAGAATAAAAATTGTATTCTGTGGTGGCTCTTCTAGAGTTTTCAAAAGAGCATTACAAGCATCTTTAGTCAACATATGTGCCTCATCAATAATGTAAATTTTATATCCATTTTTTTGAGATGGAGCAAATCGGATGGCTTCTTTTAAATTTCTAATCTCATCAATTCCACGATTAGAAGCGGCATCAATCTCTATTAAATCTATAAAAGCATTTTCATTGATAGCCTTACAGTTATTACATTGATTACAAGGCTCAGCTGAATCTAGAACTCTATCAAGACAATTTATGGCTTTAGCAAATATTCTGGCCATTGTAGTCTTCCCAGTTCCTCTAGGTCCACTAAATAGATAAGAATGCACAGTACGATTATTGAGAATCGCATTCTGTAGAGTAGTTTTGATTATAGCCTGACCAATTACTTGATTGAAATTTTGAGGCCTATAAGTTCGGTATAAGGCAGGCATAAATTATAAAATTATTTTTTGAAAACGAAAAATTTATATCCAATAAAACTAACTATCATTGAGCCAGCTGTTCCTAATATTTTACCAATAAAGGCAGGATCAATCAAGTTTTTAATGTCAGGAGCAATTATAGATAAAATATAAATAACAGTTGTTAATATAATTGTATTAACGGCAAATCCAAAGGCATTGACTATTATAAAGCTTCCAACTTCTTTCACATTACTATCTTTTTTATGTTGAAAGGTTAAATTTTTATTAGCAAAATAACTAAATATTATAGCTATTATAATTGCAATTAAATTAATTACAATAATCCAAAGAGATTGATTGTCAATATTGAATATATACTTCAAAAACATGAATACCCCGATATCTATCGAGGTATTCAGTACTCCAATTATACCAAATATTATAATTTCTCTAATATTTACCAAGGCTGTATCTTTAATTCTTCATCATCTGCTTCTGTATCGGTATCGACAGCCTCAGATACATCAACTTGATTAGTTTCTGCTGATGTATCAGTGACAGAAGGAGTAGGTGCATAATTAGTAACAGTAGTATTGGTCATTTGTGATGGGGCATTAGGATTTACAATTCCAAGTGTTAGAGAGCTAACTACATTTTCAATAGCAGCCCACTCACTTTTTTTGGTTAAGGGAGTTAAAATAGTTACTTCATCTCCAGGAGATAGTCTGAAATAGGTAACTGATGCAGTTAACAATCTATATAATTCTTCACCAACTTTTGCAAAGTAACTATTGTCTTGATAGGTAATAACTCCAATAGCTCTTCTTCTAGGAGCTGGTCCAATTTGCTTATAAATAAAAGCTCCATCAGCAGTAATCGTAAGCTTAAGCTGGTCTCCTTCAATTAATTTAGATTTACTAGCATAATTAGCAGGAACTGGATATTGTTTTTTATCCTCATCTACCATATATTCTCCGGTAAATGTTCCTAATACAATTTTTTCTGCTTGTCCAGCTACACTAACATAAGGTTGGCTAGCTCCAGCAACTTGAGTAAGCATAGCTCTAGCTTGATTTAGCCTAGCTTCTGCTTCTTTTACAATTTGTTCTAGTTCCGCAATTTGTTGAGATTTATCGTCTGTGTTATTCATATCATTAATATTTTATTTTGATATTGCTAATACTTTTATAGTGTAACATACTTTTAAATTATTGACAAGGGGTTTAGAGACAGGTATACTAATAAAGTTGGGTCTCCCACAGAATATGGTATAATGAGGGTCACTAAAGACTTTAAGTATGC
>CALMJI010000012.1 GCA_937864235.1 uncultured bacterium
GATAAAGTATAAACTAAAACTCAATCCACCTCCGGCACTCCGTGCCACCTCCTCCAAAGGAGGACAATTTAGATCGATTTTACTGTCTCCCTTAGGAGGCTTTAAGTCCCTCCTATACTTTTGGGTTTAGGAGGGGGAGGGTAGATAAAGTATAAACTAAAACTCAATCCACCTCCGGCACTCCGTGCCACCTCCTCCAAAGGAGGACAATTTAGATCGATTTTACTGTCTCCCTTAGGAGGCTTTAAGTCCCTCCTATACTTTTGGGTTTAGGAGGGGGAGTACCCGTAGGGGGAGGGTGGATAAAGTATAAACTAAAACCCAATCCACCTCCGGCACTCCGTGCCACCTCCTCCAAAGGAGGACAATTGCTATACCAGTTTACTCATATACAATCTCTTCATCTCATACATACACTAGTAAATTTATCTAAAATATGCTATAATTAAAACATTAAGATAATAAATTATGAGTATTATAGAGACTACTAATTTAATTGGGCAAGAAATTAATATTGTCGGTTGGGTAGATACCAAAAGAGATCACGGTAAAATTGCATTTATTGACCTGAGAGACCGCACTGCTAAAGTACAGGTCGTATTAGTTCCATCTAGTCTTGATGAGGTGTCAAAATCTCTTATGTCTGAGATTAGACCAGAGTGGGTTCTAAAGATTAGAGGTTTAGTCAAGGCCAGACCTGATAGATTGATTAATCCAGATTTAGCTACCGGTACAATTGAGATTGAGGCCTTGGGTATTGAAGTTTTGAATACCGCCCTTACCCCAATTTTCCCTCTTGATCAGGACAAAAATGAAATTAGCGAGGAGCTAAGACTTCAATATAGATATCTTGATTTGAGACGACCTGAGATGTATGATAATCTCTTGAAAAGGCATAAAATCAATCAATTTGTAAGAAATTTTTTGGACAAAGAGGGATTTCTGGAAGTTGAGACTCCAATTTTGACCAAATCTACTCCAGAGGGAGCTAGAGACTTTATCGTGCCTTCTCGCCATCAAGTTGGGAGTTTTTATGCACTACCACAATCTCCACAACAATATAAGCAATTACTAATGGCTGGGGGAGTGGAGAGATATTTCCAAATTGCTAGATGTTTTAGAGATGAAGATACTCGCAAAGATAGACAACCGGAGTTTACCCAATTAGATATGGAGATGAGTTTTGTCTCAGAAGAGGATATAATGGCTTTGAATGAAAAGCTTTTGATTGAGTTAGTACAAACACTTTATCCTGAGAAGAAAATTCAGTCAATTCCTTTTCCAAGTATTAGCTATGCTGAGGCAATGGAAAAGTATGGTAATGATAGGCCAGATATTAGAGAGGACAAAGAGGATAATGATTTATTGGCTTTTTGTTGGATTGTTGATTTTCCTCAGTTTGAGAAGACTGAAGAAGGGAATTGGACATTCTCGCATAATCCTTTCTCCGCCCCAAAACCAGAATATATGGAGAATTTGATGGCCACAAAAGACATAGAGACTATTATCTCCACTCAATATGATATTGTACTGAATGGTTTTGAAATTGGTGGGGGAAGTATTCGTAGTCATAAGCCAGAAGCCTTGAGAAAAGTCTTAGAAATTATCGGTTATGAGGGAGAAATTGTGGATAAGTCTTTTGGACATATTCTCACAGCACTAGCCTCAGGAACTCCGCCTCATGGAGGAATAGCTTGGGGGATGGATAGGTTATTAGCAGTACTACAAAATGAGTCTAGTATTAGAGAGGTAATTGCTTTTCCAAAAACTGGAGATGCTCAAGATCCTATGATGCAGTCTCCAAGCTCGGTCTCAATAGAACAATTAGTGGAACTCGGAATAAGTATCAAAAAACAATAGTAAATAAGATGAGATGCATAATATACAAATATTGATGTATGTGGGTGATACATTATCGTAGTTTGTATAGTTATAAACAAGAGTTCTGAATTTTGTCCCCCTTCGGAGGAGGATAATTTTACTGTCTCCCTTAGGAGGCTTTAAGTCCCTCCTATACTTTTGGGTTTAGGAGGGGGAGTACCCGTAGGGGGAGGGTGGATAAAGTATAAACTAAAACTCAATCCACCTCCGGCACTCCGTGCCACCTCCTCCAAAGGAGGACAATTACTATCCCAATTTACTGTTATTAGTCTAATAATGCATATAATTCCTTTTGTCTACGATAACCTAATCTCATACAAAAATTTGACTATAAGCTCGATTATTGATACAATAAGATAACTTATGCGGGAAGTGGCGCAATGGCTAGCGCACCTGGTTTGGGACCAGGGGGCTGCAGGTTCGAGTCCTGTCTTCCCGACAAGAATTTTATATTATAATAAGTATATTTTTGACTTTATATACATTTTATATTATAATTGATAATGAAATATTAAATATACACATCCAACATGAATTCCGAAGATACTGAGCTAGTTACAAAAATTACTATAGAAGATATTAGCTCTCATCAAACTGAAACTGTACAGGTCACACATAAAGCAGAGGCCGAGATGATTCCAGAAAGAGAAAATGCTATCAAGATTCCTTTAGACAATGTAATTAAGAAATAGCTATGACTATTCAAGAACAAGTAAAGATACTTGTTGAAAATAAGTCCACAGATGAGCAAATTTATTTAGATTTATTACAAAAAGGTTTTAAAGTCATTGAAATTGAGATAGCACTAAAGGCTATAAATAAAACCAAAATAGACATACAATCAAGAGGGATCACGCTGATTATACTATTTGGATCGGTATCTATTGGTTTGGCTGCTATTAGCTTTATTGCTTCCAATTGGAGCGCATTTGGAGATTTTGGTAAAATTGGAGTTATTAGTGGAGGATTATTATTGGCTTATATTGGAGCTGGATATACCAAATCAATTGGTTTGTCAAGGGTTTATAACGGATTATTACTATTAGCTCAGCTAATCTTTGGGGCGGGAGTATTCTTGATTGGAGAAATAGTCTCTATTCAAATTGCAGCTCAAATTAGTATTTTGATCTGGTTAATAGGATTGATTTGGGCTGGTTATTTATTACAGTCTATGATCTTGAGGTGGCTTATATTGGCTTTAGGGATTGTCTCAGTTCTAGGTATCCCAGAATTTTTCTATACTTATGATTGGTATCGTAGAGACTATAGTATTTATGCTCTTTTAGCTGTAATTTTAGCTTTTGAGATATTCTATTATGTCTCTCGTAAATTTAAGAATATAGATTATTCTCAATATTTATATGATTAAGTAATATGTTTATGCTGTCTATATTACCATTAATTATCTTCATAGCTGTCATTATTGCAATTATAATAGGTATTAGAAATATTAGCACTAAAAAAAGTATAGCTGAGTCTAGCTTTAATTTATTTATATCTTATGATGATTTATTAAAGCAACTATTATTATCTATGGGATTTATAATCGCTATTACAGCTCTATATTCTAGCTCTCATTCTCTGAGATTTGAAATAGGCTGGTATTGGTTCGCTACTATTGGTGGAGTTGTGACAACATATGTCTCTTATAAACAACATAGTCCAATTACTTTGATTGTGGGACTCTTGATAGCTACGATTGGGGTGACATTTGGAGGTTATCAGGTAGCCACTAACAATACTATAGATCGGGGACTTGCTTATATGTCAGCTTTTCTGATCTTTGCTTCTTTCTATGGCTTATCTATTAGCTTCTTTACTAATAATAGAGCTAAGAGATATTATACAATTTTTAATCTAATTGGAATATTGGGTATAGGTATAGTAACATTTTTCCTGGGCTCATTTAGCGCAAGAGAAGTTTGGGGTTATATCGCCAACGGTAAAGATGCAGCAATTTGGAGTAATTTCAAAACTGGTTTGATTCTAACTGGAGGTATTGGTTTGCTAATAATTAGTTATATCAAATCTATTACATATTTTAAGAAAAATTTATATCAGCTTATAATATCTGTTATTGGAATTATTGGTGCTAGTCTAGTTTTGTTATTGCCCAATGTTTCATTATTATATGATCCTAATAATCAATATTCTTATGAAGTCAATGATTGGACTCAGAAAAATCTAGAAATTTTACCACATATTATATCAATGAATATTTTGTTCTTGGCTGGAGTATTATGGTTATTATATAGTTCTTATAAATTAAAAGAAATTTGGAGGTTGAATTTGAGTATTTTAGCTTTATTTATATTCGTATTAGTGAGGTATTTTGATTGGGTGGAGAGAACTGAACTTGATAGGAGTTTATTCTTCTTGAGTTTAGGAGTCATATTCTTGATTACTGGTTGGGGGTTGGAGAGGTTGAGGCGAAACATATTAGCTAGTATAGATAATTAGTATGAAAAATAAGAATTTGATTATAGTATTTATTCTGCAACTGATTATTATCTTAGGTCTTTTTGCTTATTTTTATAATAGAGAAAAAAGAGATGTTTCAATAGTGTATTTATCAATAATAAATCAAGAAGATAATACCAGTAAATTAAAATATGACATCAATGAAATAGATGAATATATATTTCAATATAATCAAGCCCCAACTAATTCAGATGGAATAGTAGTCAAAAAATTAGACCTAAAAGTAGGGGATACAGTCTATCTAAAATTAGACAAATACGGAAGTGGTAAAACAGCTTCCATAATTTTAGCTACCACAGATATGAATTCTATAAACAAACATTCATATTATGAATATGAGGATATGGTAAAAAAACCTTTTATTAAAGGTAAAATATTAGAAATTAAAATAGGACAACAGGGTGAGCCAAATAAGTATATTGTTGAATATGGAATAGAGGAAGGTGAATTTGTGGCAAATAAGCTTGCAGGAGCGGTAGCTAAAGTAGAATTAAACTCAAGTGGAGAGTCTAAATTATTAGAAATTTATCAAGACCATAATATAATTTATAAGAATAATTAGCTTGACTTTTTTATCTCTTGAATAAAATCATAAGTTTTCTTGGCAATAGATTTGTATGAAAATTCATTTTCGGCTCTTTCTTGTCCTAATTTGACTAATTTTTTATATTTAGATTTATTATCATAAGCCTCAGTTAATGCTTCTCTTATGGCTAGAATATCTTTTTCTATTATAATATACCCAGCTTTACCAATAACTAAAGGAATAGCTCCGCTATCTGAGCCAATTACAGGAGTTCCAGCCGCCATAGATTCTACTAAAACTCTCCCAAATTGTTCTTTCCAAATGGGAGTAGTATGTGAAAGTAAAATAGAAATATCCAAAAGTTGGAAATAAGCAGGTATTTCATCAAATTTGATAGCAGGTTGAATATTAATTATGTGATTTAAATTTAATTTGTCAATCAGAGCATTGAGATGACTTATATAGTCCTCGGAGCCATTGCCAATAATTAGAGTTCTAGTATTAGGTTTGTGCCAACCAGCAAAAGCATAAATCATATCTTCAATACCTTTTTCTGGAGTTAGTCTTCCAATATATCCATATACAAAATCTTCTGCCTTGATATGTAAACTATTGCGAATTTCATCTAATTTGGAGGCTTCAATAGTATCAGCAAATCTTTCATAATCTACTCCTAGTTGTGGAAAAGTACCTTTGAGACCTTTGAACTTGAGAGACAGCATTCTTTGGTCAAAATCTTGCCAGACTTCTGGGAATTGGAAAACTAAACCATCTAATTTAGGAATAATAAACTTTTCAAGCAACTGAAAAGAAGCATATCTAAGCTTTTGATAAGGAGACTGAGCCTCTTTTTCCCAAATATGACACATATTTTCACAAGAAAGTAATATTAATTTGGTTTCGGGTAAAAATTTCTTAGTCACATAGCTGACCTGAGCTGCAACTTGAGTCCAATATTCCTCCTCCAGCATAATTATATCTGGATTAAGGCTCTGGAGAGTTTTCTTAAGATTTCTAAATATAAAAAAGTTCAATTTACCAGTAAAAAATCCAGAAAGAGTAATATGCTTATAAGCCTTACCCTCATAAGGAGTACTATAAACTTTTTGGCCACCACCTTCTAGCCCAAATTCTGGAGTAATTAGGGTGATATTAAGGTCTTTATACTTTGCTAGCGCTTCTATCTTAGCTCGATAAGGAGCATAGACATAGGCATGAGATATAATTACTAAATTTGTCGAATCTTTCATAATAAGTACATTATATCACAAAAACTATTTCCAGTTAAGATAAGTAATAGATAATTGTAGGGCTGTGGCAATACAAACCCAAATTAGATAGGGGATTTGCATCAAAGCTACCCATTTCATATATGGCCAAATAGCTAAAATTGCCCAGATAATAGTAGCTAATAATAAAACAATATCTATAGCCCCCAGTAAATTATTCCGAAGTCCAAATTGGAGAGGACTAAAAGCAATATTAAAGACAATGTTCAAAATAAAAGGTAAAGCCACCGTCCAACTAATTTTCCCATTCATAGCCTGATAAAATACCGCACTAAAAGATATAAAAATCAGAATATACAGCACAGACCAGACCGTCCCAAATAACCAAGTAGGAGGAGCCCAAGATGGTTTGATCAAGTCCTCATACCAAGATGATGTATTCATAAGTTTGGGTTTTAGATGATATGTTTTATTATAGCATTTATATGAGTTTTGTGAAAACCTTTGTGCGAGATGAGATTATAGTAGACAAAATATATAAATTGTCCTCCCTTGGATAGGATAGGTATTTGACATTGTTGTCTCCCTTTGGAGGGAGTACCCGTAGGGGGAGGGTGGATAAAAGTTAAATAAGAGTGATACTAGTATAAATCCACCTCCGGCCTTGACGGCCACCTCCTCCAAAGGAGGACAGATCTATGATAATTTACTTGTCTACGATGTTACTCATCTTATTCAACCCCTACCCCTTCACCCTCTTAGCACCATCCCAAGTGTCATTAGTCTCTTCTGGATAATCGAACCACAGTCTCGCACTACAAACATCACTCATATGAGCAAGACAAGCCAACTCATTCATCACTCTGCCATTCATACTATAATCTTTTCCTTCCCCTTCAGTATATTTGATACCATTTTCATGCTCTGGGGTTAATTGTATCCCATATTCTTGTAATTTTTGGATACGAAAATTATTTTGCATTTCTCTATCTTGCATTGATTCTTTGTTATACAATTTACCGTCGATTAAATCATATCTCCAAGGTTTTTCTATATCATGTAAATATAAGACTAGTAGTAAATCAGATAGTGAAAAGGGGAGAGGTCTCAGAGAATTTAATCTCTCATATAGCACAATAGCAATATTCATAACTTCCTGCACATGATCATAATATCCTCCTAACCAAGTGTGATGATTATGGGCACTACCTTGTACAGTTTTGAAAAGTTCCAGATTATCATTTAGAATATTTTGACAAGCAGTACGATTCGGCTCATCAATCATTTTTAGCATTTGCTCGAGAGCGTAGTAGGGGTTGGGCATAGAGATTATAATATATTATTATTTTTATTAAACCTTTCGAAGGCGAGTTGAATTAACTTATCAATCAAATCAGGGTAATCAATGCCCGACACCTCCCAGAGTTTAGGATACATACTGGTTTTTGTAAATCCCGGTAAGGTGTTAATCTCATTTACAAAAACTTGTCCATCGCTAGTCAAGAAGAAATCTACTCTTGCCAAGCCCTCACAAGATAATGTTTGGAATGTTTTTATAGCTAAATTTTGAACTTGCTCAGTGATAGAATCAGATATTCGGGCTGGGATTTGTAAATCAGCTCCTTTTTGGTCTATATATTTTGAATCATAAGAATAAAAATCAGTATCAACAACAATTTCACCTAGAATAGAAGCCATAGGCTTATCATTACCCAGTATAGCACATTCAATTTCTCTGCCCTGAATAAATTCCTCAATTATAATTTTGTTATCAAATTCAAAAGCATTTTCAATGGCATTATTATAACTATTCTCATCAGTGACCTTGCTTACTCCAATAGATGACCCCATATTTGCTGGTTTAACAAATACAGGAGAACCCAGATTATCTGTAATAGTCTGAAAGTTAGGTATGGATTGACTAGATTTTAAGGTCATAAATTTAGCAATTGGTATGCCAGCATCTCTCAATAATCTCTTCATAATATCTTTATCCATCCCAATAGCTGAACCAAGTACATCAGCTCCAACAAAAGGAATATTAGCAAGTTTTAATAATCCCTGTACAGTTCCGTCCTCTCCAAATGGACCGTGTAGAATTGGAAATACTACATCAATTTTTCTATTATGCTTCAAATCATCTAAGCTACTAGGTAAATACTCCACAATAGATTCTGCTGTATTCAATTCAATGAGCTTTGGATTATCTGAATTTAACAATAGATTTGATGTGTCATTTATAACACAATTACCAGATTTATCTATCCCAATTAAAATAGGATTATATTTATTTTTATCAATAGCCTCAATAATATTTTTGGCAGATAACAAAGATATTTTATGTTCGGCAGATTGCCCTCCACATAATATAGCAACATTGATTTTTTTACTCATATTATTCAAGTCTATATATTTTATTATAGCATATATTGGTGTGGTAACCTAAATTATCTTAAAATATAAATATGTGATAAAATATATCTAAATTTAAATGGTTAAAACTATTTTATGAAAGATAGAGTGGATAAAATACTTGCCTTTTTACAGGAAATAGAAAAATATAAAATTATTGAAAGAGAAATGTTTTGTTCTAATCTTAATAGAGCTGAAAGCGATGCTGAACATTCTTGGCATATAGCTATGTTTTTAATTCTTTTTGAAAATGATTTGCCTCAAGATATAGATATGAAAAAGATGTTAAAACTAGCATTGATGCATGATTTAGTGGAAATTTATGCTGGGGATACTTTTGCATATGACAAACAAAATCAAGCGACTAAAAAAGAAAGAGAATCTAAAGCAGCGGCTAAGCTTTTTTCACAATTACCAGAAGATTTGAGTAAAGAATTTATGAATTTATTTGACGAATACGAAGAAATACAGACTAAAGAAGCAAAATTTGTGAAATCTTTTGATAAAATTCAACCAATTTTACAAAATCTATGCTCCTCTGGAAAATCTTGGCAAAAACATAAAATCACCTTCTCAGATATTGATCAGTATAAAAGAAAATATGTAGAACATAATGATTTAATTTTAGAAATATATGAGAAGTTGCTTAATGATGCGAGAGATAAAAAGCTAATATAAAGCCAATTGTTATATAGTGTTGTATTATATTATCGTAGATAATTTATATAAAAATATATGCGGAAGTGAGAGGATTCGAACCTCTGGTAGGGGTAAACCTACAACAGTTTTCAAGACTGCCGCCTTCAACCGCTCAGCCACACTTCCAGTTTGTGATATACATTATATCATATTTATTTGTTTTTGTATATATCGGAGTTTTAAAATTCCCCTCTCATCCCTGCGGGAGATAAATTGAGGGGTGGACAGCTTGCTGGACGGGGTGGATAAAACATAAACTAAAACTCTATCCACCTCCGGCACTCCGTGCCACCTCCTCCAAAGGAGGACAATGTTCTATACTAATTTGTTATTAGGCTATTATATTATATATAAAATATGCTATAATATTCATATAATTAAATATAAAATTTATGGCTGGAATTTGGCGACGCTGGCGAAGATATAGGACAAAAGTTAGACAATATGTATCTCAGCAGTATTTGAGAGAAATTGTCTATGGTGGTAGTGATGGTATTGTGACTACTTTTGCGGTGGTGGCTGGGTTTACGGGAGCAAATGCTACTGGTTCGGATCTGATGGGACTAACTATTGGGGCGGTGGTTTTGTTTGGTTTGGCTAATCTATTCTCTGATGCTATGTCTATGGGATTGGGGGATTATATGTCGATTAGGTCTCAAGAGGATTTATATCATACTACTTATCAAAAAGAATTAAAGCATCTTGAGCATAGTAGTGAATCTTTTAATAATAGAATTCAGGATAAATTAGTAGAAAAAGGCTTTAGTAAAAGTGATGCTAAGGAAATTGTCAAATTATTCCATAAAAATCCCAAATTTGGAATTGAGTGGTTGATGCAGGAGTATCACGGTATTCCTGATCCTGGTGATACTAATCCTATTTTTTCAGCTTTAGCTACTATTGTATCTTTCTTATTCTTTGGATTTATCCCGCTGATTCCTTTTGTATTTGGTATCGCTGATCCGACTCAAGCCTTTTTATTATCTATCTCTGGTGTGATTACAGCTTTAGTTTTACTTGGTTTACTCAGGTGGAAAGTGGTTGGTTATGGTTTGACAAGAGCTTTGGGTGAGACTTTGTTCTTGGGAGGTGTTTCAGCTGCAATTGCTTTTATTATTGGAGCTATTATTGGAGCTTAGATTGACTAAACACTCCAAAAAAGGCATACTATAAATAGATTAAAATAATTTTTTATTATGAGAGTAGCTTTGGTGCATGACTATTTGGTGCAATATGGTGGGGCAGAAAGAGTTTTGGAAGTGCTAGCGGAGATGTTCCCTCAGGCTCCTATTTATACTTTGATTTATGATCCTGAGCAATTATATGGAGCTTTTAGTGATAAAAAAATTCGTACTTCTTTTTTACAAAGTTTACCTTTTGCCAAAACTAATCACAGGTTATTCCCAGCCTTGATGCCTTTGGCGGTGGAGGATTTGGATTTGACAGCTTATGATTTGGTAATATCATCATCTAACAGCTATACTAAAGGTGTTATTACAAGGCCAGATGCGTTGCATATTTGTTATTGTCATACTCCAATGCGATATGCTTGGGATGATTATCATCGGCATTTTCAGGAATTTAATTTTGTGGCTGGGGTCAAAAATCTATTGCCTTTTGCGATGAATTATATTCGTCTTTGGGATAAAATTTCCTCAGATAGAGTGGACTATTATTTGGCTAATTCTAATAATGTGGCTAAGAGAATTAATAAATATTATCGGATGCCAGCTCAAGTCTTATATCCTCCTGTGAATACAGAAG
This sequence comes from uncultured bacterium, assembly GCA_937864235.1. Taxonomy (GTDB): domain Bacteria; phylum Patescibacteriota; class Minisyncoccia; order SW-4-49-11; family SW-4-49-11; genus CALRBF01. Next base: position 10,993 of record CALMJI010000012.1, read on the forward strand.
TAGAATTTGATGCTGATTATAAAGGTGAATACTATCTGATGTTGGGTAGATTCTTGCCTTATAAGCATTATGATATTGTGGTGGAGGCTTTCGCTCGGAATGGTAAAGAATTACACTTAGTTGGTTCAGGTCCGGATGAGGAAAAGTTAAGAAAAATAGCTCAAGGTAAGGATAATATTAAATTCTTGGGTAGATTGAATGATGAAGAGGCTCAGCTTGAGTTCCGAGAGTGTAGGGCTTTTATATTTGCCTCTGAGGATGACTTTGGAATTGTGCCAGTGGAGGCGATGGCAGCTGGTAAACCAGTGATTGCCTATGGGCGAGGAGGAGCTCTGGAGACTGTGGAGGATGGTAAGACGGGCATATTCTTTGATGAGCAGAGTGCAGACTGCATCATAAAAACCGTTGATAGATTTGAAAAAATGAATTTTGATGCTACTTATATTCATAATTATGCTCAAAAATTCTCTAAGGATACCTTCAAGCATAATTTCTATAAATTTTTAGAAAAATATGATATTATGTAATTATAGTTAATAAATCCTTATGAATATATATAAGACTTTTTTCAAAAAAAATGCACTGTTCTTGAGTATAATAGTGGTTGTAGGTCTTGCTTCTGGGCTAGCAATGACTAGATTATTACCAGTCTCTTATGATGTGTCTTTGGCTCTCAATATTGAGCGAAAGGTAAATGACACTGGAGAATTTTATACTTATGATGGATTTTATGTTATTCAAGCTACTGAGTTATTTGGTAAAAGTGTGGCTAGTTGGTTTGTAACTCCTGATTTTGTGGAAGATGTACTGCGGAATGCAGATAAATCAGATATAGCAGAGTTATCGGTCAAAGACTTTAGAAGAATATTTACTTCAGAACAAGTCTCAGCTAATGTAGTAGAAGTTAGATTTGGGGTAGATGAAAACGAACTTGGTAATACATTAACAGAATCAATTTCAAGTAGCATAGTGTCATATATGGAGACTAGAGGTATTAAAGATTATAATGTTTTTGTAGGGACTCCAGTTATTAGACAAGTAGATTATAACCCAATTTTATTTGCACTGGGTGGTGGATTTCTGTCTTTAGCTTTAGGAATTATTATAGCTGCTATTAGACAACATTATTGGGAAAAATGAGAATAGGTATAGATGCCCGCGGGATTACGGATGGATTCAAGGGAGGGGTGGGAGAATATACTCAACATATAATTCAATCGCTTAGTGGATATAAAGATTTGAACTTAGAATTTTTAGCTACAGGCGTAAAACCTAAATCTGAGGTTACGGGAATACAAAATACCTGGCTAAAATATCCTAATAGATTATTGAACTTTTCTCTCAAAACTCTAAATAGACCATATTTAGATAAAGCTTTTAGCCAAAAACCAGATAAAGTTTGGATGCCAAATTGGAATATTACGTCTCTAAGCTCAGACTCAGAGCTGATTTTAACGGTACATGATTTAGCCATTAGGGTTTTGCCAGAAGTTTTTTCACGAAAGATGCGACTATGGCATAAATATATTGGGATAGATAAATTACTAGACCGAGCTAATACTATTATATCTGTCTCAGAATCTACTAAGAGGGACTTGATAGATATATATGGAGTAAAGGTGGAGAAAATAAAAGTAATTTACTCAGGAATTGATCCGCTGTTTAGACAAGAATTTCATCAGTCAGATATAAATCTAGTCAAGCGAAAATATAATTTACCAGATAGATATATTTTGTATTTAGGTACTATTGAGCCTAGGAAAAATATACAATTACTCATCCAAGCCTTCGAGCGAATCGCCACCAAAGACAAAGAGGTCAAACTTGTAATAGCCGGAGTCAATGGTTGGTTATATAAACAAATTCACCAAAGTATAGATAATTCACATTTTAGAGATAGGATTTTGAGAATTGGTTTTGTAGATATTATGGATAAGCCTATAGTTTATAAATTAGCTAGAGTTTTCGTATACCCTTCTCTGTATGAAGGTTTTGGTTTCCCGCCATTAGAAGCAATGGCCTCCGGTACTCCGACAGTAGTGGCTAACAATTCCGTCTTCCCAGAGATAGTCTTAAACTCGGCTTACAAAACCTCCCCCTATGATAAGTTGGAATTAAGTGACATAATATATAATCTACTGACAGATAGTAGCTTATATAATTATTACAGTAAACTAGGTCTAAAGCGTAGTCTAGCCTTTGATTGGACACAAACCGCCAGAGAGATGCGAGAAGTTTTTATCAATAAGTATTGACAAAATTTATAAAATGTGGTATAAGTAAATCCGTAAACATAGCCTTAAGGCAATGTCGCTCGTTCAACAACAATCATCTCGGTTCCATCCCATCGGTGAGTTTTCTGATCCCCATCATGTTAGAGCAATTGGTTTGCTGCGTGGCAATATTGCTTCTGATTGGTCCATCAACTTGACGGGTGGGTTTCATGGAAAGTCTCTCAAGGTCCAGTCTGAGGCTTTTGGCCTCATCCAAAAATTGGCCAAGGGTGGAGTAGACTCTGCAATTTTCGTGGTTTGGCCACGAACAAAAGATGGCTTCGTCTCTTCACTCGAGGTGATCGGGGTCTGGAAGCCCTCCATTCTTGACCCTAATTCCGGGGCGCAGGATGATCTTCCTGAAGGAGATAATTACTTCTCCATTCGTGGGAAATTGGCTCGCAGGGTCTGGACAGATGAGTATTATGGAAAAGGTTTGGGAGTTACTGTTTTCGGGGAATACTATGTCTCCGTTGATGTTCCCTCAGACCGAGAAGCTGTTCCTTTCCTTAATCCTGGGGATTTCATCTCCATGGATGCCTTCCTCACCGAGGATGGTCGTCTCCACGCCGAGTGGGTCGAGAAAATCTCGATTCCCGATGCTGCCAATGCCCGTCCTGGACAACAAGTCCGCAGGCGGTCTTCCGCCACCGCCTGACCTCTCGGCAGGTCTCATCTTCAACACCCGCGCCCGCCTCTTCACAGGGGCGGATTTTCTTTTCCCTGTTGACGAAAATAGAAATTCAATATAGACTACTTAATAATTAAATATAATTTTTTATGTCAAAAGCTTTAATTATTGTGGAGTCGCCGACTAAGGCCAAAACCATTGCTAGATTCTTGGGTAAGGATTATGTAGTCAAGTCTTCGATGGGGCATATTCGGGATTTACCAAAATCTAAAATTGGAGTGGATCCGGCTAAGGATTTTGAGATTACTTATGAAATACCAGCTAAGGCCAAAAAGACTGTCGCCGAGCTCAAAAAATTAGCCAAAAGTAGTGAGGAAGTGATTCTGGCAACTGATGAAGACCGAGAAGGGGAGGCTATTTCTTGGCATTTGGCTCATATTTTGAAATTAAAACCTAGTTCAGCTAAGCGAATGGTCTTTCACGAGATTACAGAGTCAGCGATTAAAGAGGCTTTGGCTAATCCCAGATATATAGATTTGAATTTGGTAGATGCGCAGCAAGCTCGGCGAGCTCTAGATCGCTTGGTTGGGTATAAATTATCTCCGTTTTTATGGCAAAAAGTACAGCGGGGGCTCTCCGCAGGGCGAGTGCAGTCGGTGGCTTTGCGGTTAATTGTAGATAGAGAAAGAGAAATTGAAGCTTTCCAATCTCAAGAATACTGGACAATTCAGGGTATATTCAATTCTAATAATGACAAAAGTCTAGATATTAGCTCCACTCTGACTCATATAGATAATAAAAGATTAGATAAATTTACTTTTAAGTCCGAGTCAGAGTCTCAGAATCTGGTAGATAAACTCCAAACTTTGTCTTATAAAGTCAAGTCTATTGAGAATAAAGCTGTCTCGAGAAACCCATATCCTCCTTTTATTACTTCCTCATTGCAACAGGATGCAGCTAGAAGATTGTATTTCTCAGCTAAGCAGACTATGATGATAGCTCAGCAATTATATGAGGGTATTGCTATTGGTAGCCGTGGTCAAATTGGACTTATTACTTATATGAGAACTGACTCTACTAATTTGTCGGCTCAGTCTATAAGTGCGGCTAAGAGTGAGATTATAAAGCAATTTGGGGAGAAATATTATCAGAGTAGACAATTCAAGACCAAGTCCAAAAATGCTCAAGAGGCTCATGAGGCTATTCGCCCCACTGATCCTAGTATTACTCCTGAGGAGGTCAAACCATTCTTAGATGATAAACAATATAAATTATATACTCTTATCTGGAGTAGATTTATGGCCAGCCAAATGAAGCCGGCGACTTTTGAGACTATGAATGTGGTTATACAAGATATAGAGTCTAGTAAATATACTTTTAGCACTAGTGGGAAGAGACTGGTCTTCGATGGGTTTATGCGAGTTTATGATTTGAAATCAGAAGATGTGATATTGCCAGGTCTGTCTGAGGGTGAGAATTTAGCTACCAAAAAGATTGAAGGGGAACAGCATTTTACTCAACCCCCAGCTAGATATAGCGAAAGTAGTCTGGTGAAAGCTCTCGAGACCAATGCTATTGGAAGACCTTCTACCTATGCCTCGATTATCTCGACTATACAGACTAGAGGTTATGTAGTCAAAAACGAGGATAGACGATTTGCCCCGACTGATATTGGTAAAACCGTGACCGATATGTTGGTGGAACATTTCCCCCAAATTGTAGATATTGAATTTACAGCCAAAGTAGAAGAGCAATTCGATGAGATTTCTCTTGGGAAAGATACTTATCAAAAGGCAATGGCTGATTTTTATAATCCTTTTGCTGAGAATTTGCAAGCTAAAGAAAAAACTGTCGAGAGGCACCGTGAGATAATCACCGATAGAGTATGTCCAGAATGTGGAGGGCAATTAGAATTAAAAAGGAGTAAATTCGGTAAATTTATAGCTTGTACTAATTATCCTGAATGTAAATATACTGATAAAAGTGATGAGGAAAAACAGCTTCAAGCAGATTTTGGTGGAGAAAAATGTCCTAATTGTGATGATGGTGTGATGGAGGTAAAAAGCGGAAGATTCGGACCATTTTTGGGATGCTCCAATTATCCTACTTGTAAAACTATCAAAAAAATTGAAAATAAAACTGGGGAGAAATGCCCAGAATGTCAAATTGGTGATATGGTGTTCAAAAAAGGTAAAAGGGGACCGTTCAAAGCTTGTAACAGGTATCCAGAATGTAAATATATCGAAGGTGCTAAAAAGAAAGCAGTTTCAAGTTATAAGTCCAAAAAACCTACTAAAGCTAAGACGAAATAGGGTGAGGATGTAAGACAGGTGTGGACTGAGCTAAATTCCCCTCTCATCCCTACGGGAGATAAATTGAGGGCTTTCGCCCCTCCCATACTGTAGTTTGGGAGGGGGTGGGCGGGCTTGCCTGACGGGGTGGAGTGTTTTGCAATTTGCTTTATATCCTCCTTAGGAGGAGGTGCCCCAAAGGGGCGGAGGTGGATTAAGTTAAAAATTATATTCCATCCACCCTCCACCTACGGGTACTCCCTCCCTGCCTACCGCAGGCAGGTAAAGGGAGACAAAATACTTACAAGTCGCACCTAAGAAAACTGGAGGGGTAAACCCTCCGCTACGATAAAAATCCCCTAACCCCCAATGGGGGTTTTTGTTTTGTGAAATGTGGATAAATTTATTTGACAAGGGATCAAAATAAGTATATAATGGTAAAAAGTGGTAAAAAATGGAAATAAATGGTGCATAAATATGTTTATAGGTGAATATAGCCATAGTATTGATGATAAGGGACGGCTTGCAGTTCCTAAGAAGTTTCAAGAGGATTTGAAAGCTGGGCTTGTTGTCACTAAGGGATTAGATAATTGTCTCTGGGTTTATACTTATGAGTCTTGGAAAGAGCTTGCTACTAAATTAAGTAAATTGCCTATTAGTAGTAATAATAATAGAGCTTTTAGCCGATTGATGTTGGCAGGAGCTATGGATGTATCTTTGGATAAGCAGGGTAGAATTGTATTACCTGATTATCTTAGAAATTATGCAAAATTAGGGAAGAAGGTTGTAATTACTGGGTTGTTTGACAGATTAGAAATTTGGGATGAATCTGAATGGCAGACTTATAAGGCAAGAACCGAGGCTGAGTCTGGCGAAATTGCAGAACAATTAGCAGATTTAGGAGTATAATTATGTCAGAATTAAAACATATTCCAGTTTTAATCAATGAAGCAGTGCAAGGTTTAGCTATTCGAGAGAATGGAGTTTATGTGGATGCGACGGTTGGATTTGGTGGATATACTGAGTTAATCACGGGTCAGCTTACCTCTGGGAAGTTAATTGGAATTGATGCTGATAGGCAGGCTCTCAATTTAGTAGAGCAGAGACTAACCTCTCAAATTGCAGAGGGTAAAGTTATCTTAAAACATAGTAATTTTAGATTTATTGAACAGGTTTTGGCTGAATTGAGAGTGATTTCGGTTGATGGTATTGTGGCTGACCTAGGTTTGTCTTCAATGGAATTAGATGATGTCTCAAGAGGATTTAGCTTTAAGGAGGAGGCTCCGCTTGATATGAGATTTGATACTAGTTCTGATGGTTTGACCGCTGAGGAGATTGTGAATACCTATTCTCAAGATGATTTGACTAAGTTGTTTAGAGATTTGGGTGATGAGCCTTTTTCAGGCCGAATAGCTAGAATTATTGTGGAGTCTCGTAAAAAACAAGCTATTAAAACTACTACTGAGCTTGTAAATTTAATTTTATCTATAGTGCCTGGTAAATTTGCTAAAAAATCTATTCACCCAGCGACTAGAGTATTTCAGGCTTTGAGAATGGAAGTTAATGATGAGATAGGTGCTTTGAATGCTCTATTAGCTTCTTCTTTGAATTTACTTAATCCTTCAGGTAGATTAGCTATAGTTTCTTTTCACTCAGGTGAGGATAGAATTGTAAAAAATGTCTTCCGTGAATGGAAGGCTCAAGGGTTTGTAAATATTCTGACCAAAAAGCCCATTACCCCCTCAGAGATAGAATTGGGCGCGAATCCAAGGTCTCGTTCTGCTAAACTCCGTATTATTGAAAAAATCTAAATTTATGAAAATCCAATCAATCTACACATTAATTTTTATAGCTCTCTTATTAGGAGTAGTTTATATTGCTGAGACTAATAGTCTTTGGGTAGGTAGTTATACCTTGGCTGATAAAAAGCAAGAATTAGCCGATACTAAGCATAATTATACTCAACTCCATACTACTATTGCTCAATATAATTCTATTGGTAATACTATGTCCAATCCAGATATAATAGCTATGGAAAAATCTAACTTTATTTATATAGATCAAAATGGAGCTTTGGTAAAAAAGTAATTTATGTCTATTAGGAGAGCAAAAAGGAGGGCTACAATAGCTACCAGACCTCAAAGTGAAACTTGGAAATTTTGGGTATTTGTAGCTGGAATTAGTTTATTATTTTTGATAGTCCTTATTCGATTATTTCAAGTCCAAATTTTAGCTCATAGTGAATATAAAGCTAAAGCTGATAATAAGCATCAAGCTAGAGTTGATTTAATTGGAGATAGAGGGAATATTTATTTTCAAAATCTAAAGTCTGGGGATAATTTTCCTGTTGCGATTAATTTGATTACCTATGATATTGGATTTGATGCTAATGTCATCAGTCAGACTAATGACTCTAATAAAGCTCAGATTAAAGAATTTATTGATCAAAATTTTCCTGATATAGATAAAGTTAAGCTGGAAGAAGAGTTCAATAATAAAGATAAAAAGTATTATATTTTTGCAAAAGATGTGCCTGAGAATATTGTAGAACCTCTAAAAAAGAAAGCTCTGAAAGGAATAATTTTGGAGAAAAAGTCAGTCCGTAGCTATCCAGAAAAAACTTTAGGTTCTCATATTCTAGGTTATTTTTCAAAATATAAGCAGAAAGGGCAATATGGATTGGAGCAATATTATAATGAACAATTAAAAGGAGAGGTTGGATTTGCCAATGTAGAAGCTAAAGATAGAAGGGGAGTTTGGTTAGCTAATACAAAAATAGAAAAACAAGATGCTACGAATGGTTCTAATCTTATTTTGACTGTTGACCATACTATACAATTTAAATTAGAAGAGACATTAGCAGAATTATCAGCAGAGTTTAAACCTAAAACAGCTTTAGGTGCTATTATGGATCCTAAAACTGGAGATATTCTAGCTATGGCAGCTACTCCTAATTTTGATATAAACGAATATAATAGGGTTGAGGATATCGGTGTATTTAAGAACCCTTTGGTGGAAAATTTATATGAGCAAGGTTCTATCTTTAAGCCAATTACAGTAGGAATAGGCTTGGATAAGGGTGTTATTACTCCTAGTACTACTTATGAGGATAAAGGTACAGAGAGAATTAATGGTTTTGATATATCTAATTGGTCCAATAAGGTATACGGAACTCAAACTATGAGTTATGCTTTGGAGAATTCTCTGAATTTAGGTATGATTTTTATCCAAAGAAAATTAGGACGAGAAGCTTTTGTCTCTGGAATTATAGACCAATTTCAGATTGGTAAAGAAACTGGAGTAGATTTGCCAGGAGAGGTTAAAAGTAATACTAATAATTTGACCAAGCAAGCTCGAGATCTAAGAGAAGTAGATTTTGCAAATGCCTCTTATGGACAGGGAATATCTATGACTCCTATTAGGATGTTAACTTCATTTAATAGCATTGTTAATGAAGGTAAAATTATGAAGCCAAGAATTGTAAAATCAATTCAGAATTCTGAGGGAGAAATAACAAATATTGAGCCAGAAGTACAAGGGCAATCTATGTCTCCTGAAAAAGCTAGACAATTATCTGAAATGTTGGTGGATGTAGTCGAGAATAGCTCAGCTAGACAAGTTATGGTAGATGGGTATAATATCGGTGGTAAAACTGGAACTGGACAAATTGCAAGTATTGGTGGATTTCAGAAAGAAGGGGGAGAAACTCATCAATCATTTATACAATTTGCAACATTGGACAATCCAAAGTATACTTTACTTATATCTCTCAATGCTCCTCAAGGTTCTAGATTTGCTGATACATCAGTTGTGCCAAAAATTAAGCCTTTAAACGAGTTCTTATTGAGTTATCTTAATGTGCCTCCAGATAAATAAATCTAATATAGTCTGTTATGAAATCTCTGATATATCAAATTTTAAAATATTCCAGTAAAAAATTATTAAAAAGATATAATCCTACAATTATAGGTGTTGTTGGTAATGTCGGTAAAACTAGTATGAGGGCTAATATGGTTTTATTTTTGGAGCAATTCAGTCCAGTTGGTACGAATATTGATAATTATAATACACCTATCGGTATTACTTTATCTTTTATGGATGAAAAATATCCGGGTAAGAATATTTTTGCATGGCTTAGAATTATATTCAAAGCTTTATCTAAATCTTGGTTTGGGGATAGTGAATTCGCTCCAATTTGGGTTTTAGAAATTGGAGTGGATAGTCCAGGAGATATGGATGAGTTTATTACTGATTTCTTGGAATTTGATGTGGTGGTATTTGGGTTTATTGGTGAACATCCTGTGCATCTAGCTCAATTTAAAGACAAAAAACAATTAATAAAGGAAGATGCTAAAATATTAAGAGCATTAAAATCTGATGGCACTCTCATCATAGATGGGGATGACTCCGTATTAAAACCTATTTATCGTAAAAGAGATAATGTGATTACTTTTGGGTTTGGAGATACTAATATTAAAGCTTCGGATTTCAAGGTTGCCATTGAAGTTATGAATACAGAAGATAGATGGTCTAATTATCATAGTAGTATAGTTCCTAAGGGTAAGTTTAAAGTTGAATATAAAGGAAGTAGCATCCCATTTCAAGTAGAATATGTTTTGGGTAAGCATCAAGTTAACTCAATTCTACCTTCAATTGCTTTAGGGTTGGTGGATGGTATGAATCTGGTTGATATCTCACAGCAAGTTCAGAGAATAGTTCCGGTTAAAGGGCGATTGAGATGTTTGGAAGGAATTAAAGATACTTTACTGATAGATGATACTTATAATTCAGCTCCTGCTGCAATGGCTATGGCTCTAGATTCTTTGTCTAGATTAAAAGCAAAGGGAGTTCGTAAGGTTGCTATTTTGGGTGAAATGAAGGAATTAGGTAGTGAATCAAAAGCTATTCATCAAGATATAGGTTCTCTAGCAGCAGAAACAGTGGATGTTTGTATTGGTGTGGGTGAGGATGCAAAAGATATTTTACTATCTTTCCATAAAAATAATCCTAAGGGTCTTTATCATTGGTTTTCTAATTCTGAGGAAGCAGCTTCACAAATAGTTGACTTTATTACTCCAGATGATATTATATTAGTAAAGGGATCTCAGTCCTCAAGAATGGAAAAAGTATCTGCAGTATTATTGGCTAACAAAAGATACCGTACAGAATTATTGACTAGACAATCAGAGGAGTGGATTTAAATGTAGGTTAAAAATATATGAAAAAAACAGATAAATCTTTCAAACAAGCTTTTTCTGAATTAGAACAGCTGACTCAAGAATTAGAAAATAATGATGCTCTTGAGTTAGAAAAAGGAGTTAAGTTATTTGAGCAGGGTATGGAGCTGGCTCAAATATGCAAATCCAAACTAAGTATAATGGAGAATAAAATTATTAACATAAAGAATAAATATGCCAATAACAATGAAAAAGATTAAAAATCACCTATCTATATTAGCTGTAGCTATATTTATATCTCCAGTACTTTCTTATGCACAGACTTTAGATAATAACATTGTCTCCACCAAATGCGACATAGCTAATTATGAAGAGCAATTAGCAGATAATTTGTATTTGGTTAATAAAAATGATAGTAAGCACACCTGTATCGTTAGCTCTACTCCAGACCAAAGAATATATTTAGCTGCAAATGATACTAATTATGCTACTCAATGGTCATTAAGAAATACAGGACAATCTATTTTAGGTCAATCCGGTATCTCTGGAATTGATATTGATTTTGCTAATGCTTATCCCAAAATAGCTAATGTACCTAAAGGTAATACTAAAATAGCAGTCATTGATACGGGGGTTACTATTATTCCAGAGCTTTCAGGACAAGTTATATCTGGCTATAATGCTATAAATAATTCTAATAATGCAAGTGATGATAATGGTCATGGGACATTTGTATCTAGCATTATTGCCTCTAGAGTTAATAATAATTCAGGGATTGCTGGGGTTAATGATAGAGTAAATATTATTCCAATTAAAGTTTTAGATTCTGCAGGTACTGGATTTTTATCTGATCTCATTAAAGGTATTCAATATGCTATAGATCAAAATGCTAATATAATTAATTTGAGTCTTGCCTCTACTTCCTTTAGTTCTGTACTTAATAATATTATTGAAGAAGCTTATCAAAAAGGTATTATTGTAGTAGCTGCAGCAGGTAATTCAGGGGTTAATATTACCTCTCCCAGTGTTTCTCCACTCAACAATGATGGGAATAAAAATTGGGTTGTTGGTGTTGAAGCTTTAGATAATAAAGGTAATAGACCAAGCTATTCTAATTATGGAGTAGGAATAGATGTTGTAGCTCCTGGGGATAAAATTATAGGATATAATAACAATAATGCTTTGGAATATAGATCAGGTACATCAATGGCATCAGCTGTAGTCGCGGGGGTCCTATCGGCTTGGAGAGATTATTATGGAAGTCTTAATACTGATGAAGCTCATAACCTTATTAATAGTAATAGTAAGTCCGGTAAACTTATTTCTATGGATAATGCAATGATTAGAAGAAGTTATCCAAACGGTTCTCTTATAAGAACATCTAACTCTGGAGTATATGTAGTTAAACAGGGTGTGAAAAGACCAATTATTGATCCAATCATTTTTCTTTCATATTATTATAAATGGCAAGATATTATAGTTATTAGTGATGCGAGTTTTAACTCTATTCCTACGGGTGAAGCTATGCCTTTAAGAGAAGGTTCTTTGATAGCCGATAGAGATAAAGTTTATGTAATAGAACAAGGTATGAAAAGACCAATTGCTTCTCCTGAAGTATTTTTGGGATTGGGATATAAATGGGGTAATATATCTACTCCTTCTAATGCGGTACTGAGTCTACATCCTACAGGCTCTATCCTTTCAGATACAAATCAAATTCCAAATGGTAGTGTGGTTTTTGCTGAAGGTACAGGAGCATATCTTATTGCAAATGGTAAAAAAAGACCTTTTTCCACCCCATATACTTATTTGACTAGATATAGTTGGAATGATTTGATGAAAATACGACGTGACTTGTTAGATTCTTTTCCTACTACTACTGAAGTTTATCCACAAGAGGGTTCAATTATTAGAGATGAAGGAGCAGTATATTGGGTAGAAAATAATACAAAAAGACCATTTGCCTCACCTAGTGCTTTTCTCGGGCTTGGACTTTCTTGGGGTATAGTCATATATCCTCCTTTACCAGTATTGAATAGTCTGTCTAGAGGTGATATTATAAGATAAATATTATTAGTAAAATATATATATTATGAAAAAAAGAATAGCTATTAATGGATTTGGTAGAATTGGCAGAACAGTATTAAAAATCTCCCTTCTGCCACCATATAATGAACAGTTAGAAATTGTAGCAGTTAATGATCTAGGTGATGTGCAAAATCTAGCCTATTTAGTAAAATATGACTCTGTATATGGTACAATTCCACAGGATGTATCAGTGATAGAAAGAGAAGGTAAGCCATATATCAAAATTGATAAGCAGGAGATATTAGTTTGTTCTGAGAGAGAGCCTTCTAATTTGCCTTGGGGATCTTTAGGAATTGATGTTGTGATTGAGTCAACTGGATTCTTTACCAGTACAGAAAAATCTCAAGCTCATATTACAGCTGGTGCAAAAAGAGTGGTTATCTCAGCTCCTACTAAAGATGAAACTCCAATGATAACTCCTGCTTTGAATGAAGAACTACTAAAAGATGTGGTTATTAGTTCCAATGCTTCTTGTACTACTAATGCTACAAATCCAGTAGCTGCTGTGATTCATGAAGCACTAGGTATTGAAAAAGCTTTATTATCAACGGTACATGCCTATACTGCTACTCAGTCATTGGTAGATGGTATGGCTGATCCTAGTGATTTGAGAAGAGGTAGAGCAGGAGCTCAAAACATTATACCATCCACTACTGGAGCTGCTAAAGCTGTTAGTAAAGTTATTCCAGACTTAACTAATAAATTTGATGGGGTAGCTGTCAGAGTCCCTGTAGTGGCTGGCTCTTTGATAGATTTGACTATGTTAGTATCTAGAGATACAACAGTTGATGAAATTAATCAAATTTTAACTAATGCTGCTGAATCAGAAAAATGGAAGGGAATTCTAGGTGTAACCAAAGACCCAATTGTATCTACAGACATATTAAAATCTTCTTATGGTAGCTTAGTAGCTCTTGATATGACTCAAGTAGTAGATGGAGATCTGATTAAAGTGATGGCTTGGTATGATAATGAATGGAGTTATACTTCTATGTTAATGAAGCATGTTAGTACTGTACTGAATTTATTATAAGAAATTTATATAAATTATGGTATAATATATATAAGATTAGATATTTTTTGATATGTCTACTGTATTTACAAAAATAAGAGAAGGCGAAATCCCAGGATTTATATTTGATGATAATGGTGAATTCTTTGTGATTCATACAAATAATCCTATTCAGTTAGGTCATTTGTTAGTTATTCCATATTTGGAGATAGATTATATTTTTGATTTAGATAATGTTACATATAATAAGCTTTGGGAGTATGTGAAAAATATTTCTATTCGTTTACAAAAAATTACTAATGCTAAAAAAATTGCAATCAAAGTGGAAGGTTTAGAAGTAAATCATGTGCATATACACCTCATTCCAATTAATAATCCTGGAGATTTATTAGTGCATACTAATGTTACAGATCAGGAAATCTTAGATTTAAAGAATAAGTTCAAAAATTAAGCTATGCCAAAAACTCAGACTAGTTCTAAACCTAAAATAAAAACTGAAGCTAAAAGAACTATATTTGGTGTTGTATTCGTAGCCTTTGCTATATTAAGTTTTTTAGCCTTTTTTTCTTCAGCTGGAATTTTTGGTAACAGTATTAATAAAGGATTTGGGTTTTTATTCGGGATAGGGAAATTCATACTACCATTCGTATTATTGTATATAGGTATTAAATTATTGGTCAAACCAAAGACTGTCACAAGTTTATATTATGTTAAGCTAGTATCTCTGTTTCTAGCATTTCTTTTGTTTTTAGGTTTATTACAGTTTTTACAATTTGATAATTCAGAAGAAGCTTTGAATAATGCTAAAAACGGTATGGGTGGAGGATATATAGGATACTATACAAGTTCGTGGATCAGATATATATTTGGTGAAATTGGTGGTATAATAGCAATGATAACTGGTATAAGTATAGCAGCTATTATTGTTCTTAATAGAGCAATACATATTGATGGTGTACTTGAGTGGTTTAGTGCTATATTTGCCAATAATGAATCGATAGATAATCCTAATGAGAATGAAAAAGAAACTTCTAATGTACAGCCTAGCATAATATTTAATCAAAAATCTGAAGCGGAAGAATTAACAGAGAAATCTAATCCAGAAAGTACAAAATCTATCATTAATAAAACTCCTGAGTGGATGAAAGAAAATCAGTTTAGTTTACCGACAGTAGATTTATTAGAAAAAGGAAAGTCAGATGATGGTCCCAAAAGTGGAGATACCAAAAAAAGTTCTGAAATTATTAAAAATACATTATCTACTTTTGGAATTGAAGTTGAAATGGGTAAAATAGATGTTGGTCCCTCTGTAACTAGATTTATGCTTAGGCCTTCTAATGGTATAAAATTATCTCGTATTACTTCTTTACAAAATGATTTGGCTTTGGCTATGGCAGCACAGTCTATTCGTATTGAAGCTCCAATTCCGGGTATGTCTTATGTGGGTGTGGAAACTCCCAACGCAAAACGAGCTACTGTCAGAATGAGAGAAATTATGGAATCAAGAGAATTTAATGATAATGATTTTCATCTACCACTTGCATTGGGGCGTGATGTGATGAATAAAGTAGTTGTATTCCCTCTAGAAAAAATGCCACATTTATTAATTGCTGGAGCTACTGGGGCTGGTAAATCTATGGGGCTAAATGCAATGATACTTAGTATGTTATATAAAAATCCACCTTCTAAGTTGAAGTTTATATTTATTGACCCTAAAAGAGTAGAGCTATCAACCTATAATGGTATTCCTCATCTTCTCACTCCAGCTATTGTAAGCCCAGAAAAAGCAATGAATGCTTTAAATTGGTGTGTTGGAGAAATGGAAAAACGATATGAAATTTTAGCAAGAGTAGGAGCTAGAAATATATTTACATATAATGAAAAAATTGTAGCTGGTACTCTAAAGTCAGAAGATGGTCAAGAATATGAGTTAATGCCCTTTATAGTTGTTGTAATTGATGAGTTAGCTGACCTTATGAGTAGTCATAAAAAAGAAGTTGAAGGTTCAATTGTGAGAATAGCACAGATGGCAAGAGCAGTTGGTATACATTTGATTTTAGCAACACAGAGGCCATCTACTGATGTTATTACAGGGCTTATTAAAGCTAATCTTCCATCTAGAGTTAGCTTTCAAGTAGCATCTCAAATTGACTCTAGAACTGTACTCGATATGATGGGAGCTGAAAAATTATTAGGAATGGGAGATATGTTATTTTTGGGTGGAGATTTAGGTAAACCACAAAGAATACAAGGACCTTTTGTACCTGAGAATGAAGTGAAATCAGTGGTCAAATGGCTCAAAAGTCAAGGAGAAAATGAATATGATAACTCTATTACTGAGTCTGAATCTCCAAAACAAATTTATTATGACGGAGGAGTAGAATATGGTGGTGAGGGTACAGATACATTATTTGAAGAAGCTAAAGATTTAGTGTTACAAACCGGTAAAGGCTCTGCCTCTCTTTTGCAAAGACGATTAAAAATAGGATATGCTAGGGCGGCTAGACTATTGGATGAATTGGAGGAGTTTGGTATTGTTGGGCCTGCAGAGGGTTCTAAGCCTAGAGATGTATTGATTGATAAGCACACTGTAGATAATGAGTAAACAGAAAATAACTTTAGGATATATATTAAAAAAATATAGGTCTAAATATAATTTAGATATAGATAGATTATCTCATAAGATATCTACAGAAGTAGACTATATTATAGCTTTGGAGAAAGGAAATTATAGATTTTTTACATCTTTTAATCAAGCCTTACCTATTATTAGAAAATTAAGTTATGTTTTGGGTTTGAAGTATCAAAGTTTAGTTGATTTATATAATAAAGAATATGAATTTTATATAAATAATAAGTATAAAGATAACCCTAAATCAAAATTGGTTATCAATTATAGTATATTCAAGTTTAGTGCGGGCATAATAATATCGGGTATTATTATAGGGTACCTTGTTTTACAGGTATATCAGATGAGATATAGTCCAGTAATTAATTTAGAAAATAACCAGCTCTATCAAATTTATAATCAGAATGAATATACTTTAGCTGGGAATATATCAAGAGCCACTAATTTGACATTAAATGGACAAAAGGTTACAATTAAAGAAGATGGTGGTTTTGAGGTATTGTTAAATTTAAGGCAGGGTGAGAATAGACTTGATTTAGTCGTACAGAAGGATGATAAGATACTAAAAACCATACAAAAAACAATTTATAGACAATAATATGCAAATTAAAAATATTCAAGGTTACGAAATATTAGACTCTAGAGGAAATCCAACAACGGCCTGTGTGGTTGAGTTAATTGATGGAACTAAGGCAAGAGCTTATGTCCCATCTGGAGCATCGACTGGCTCTCATGAAGCAGTGGAATTAAGGGATGGAGATAAACACAGGTATAATGGGCTGGGAGTTTTGAATGCAGTCTCTAATATTAATACTGAGATTAAAGATAATTTGATTGGCATGGATGCTTATTATCAAAAAGAAATAGACCATAGATTAATCAATTTGGATGGCACCAATAATAAAGCAAGACTAGGAGCAAATGCTATATTAGCAGTATCATTAGCAGTAGCTAGAGCTAGTGCTATGTCTCAGAATAAAGAACTATATCAATATATTCAAGAAATATTACAATTAGATGCAACTTTAGACAAATCATTCCCTCAAATAGGCTTTAATGTTCTCAATGGTGGCAAACATGCAGATTCAGGCTTAGATGTCCAAGAATATATGATTATGCCTCTTAAGAACAACATTGAAGAAAATGTTCGTATTGGATCTGAAATATATCATACTTTAAAGAAGATTTTATCTAAAAATGGACAAGTTGTCTCAGTGGGAGATGAAGGAGGTTTTGCTCCAAGATTAGACAGTAATGAAGAGGGTCTTAGTTTATTAGTACAAGCTATAAGTGAAGCTGGCTATGTTCCAGGAATAGATTGTGCCTTGGCGCTAGATGTCGCAGCTACTGAATTTTTTGATAGTAATTCACAAAATTATACTTTTGACAAGAAGATTTACTCTGGAGCAGAATTAACATCTGTATATCAGAATTGGTTACAAAAATATCCTATTGTTTCCATCGAGGATCCTTTCGCTGAGGATGATTATGATAACTGGAAGAATTTTCAGCAGTTAATGGATAATAAAATACGTATAGTCGGAGATGATTTATTAGTAACTAATACTGAGCGCATAAAAGAAGCTATAGATCAAAAACTATGTAATTCTGTTCTAATAAAGCCAAATCAAATAGGAACTTTGACTGAGACATTAGAGGCAATTAATTTAGCTCATAATAATAATTTTAGCACAATGATATCCCATCGTAGCGGAGACACTATTGATACTTTTATAGCTGATTTAGCAGTAGGAGTCTCAGCTGGATATATTAAGTCTGGAGCTCCAGCTAGAGCCGAGCGAGTCAGTAAGTACAATAGATTATTAGAAATATATTATTCTTAAAGATAAAATTATGGAAACAAAATATAAAATATTAATAGTAGAAGACGATCCATTGATAAGAGAAATTTATTCTGGTAGATTAAGTTTAGATCAGGATATTGAGGTATATACAGCAGTAGATGGACTAGATGGTTTGAATAAGATTAGAGAAAATACATATGATTTGATATTCTCTGGTATCCAGATGCCTAATAAAACAGGGTTTGAATTGTATCAAGAATTACAAAATGACACTAAGCTATCTAATGTCCCATTTGTAATATTTAGTCACTTAGGAAGAGTCGAGGATATACAAAAGGCCAGAGAATTAGGAATTAAAAATTTTATTATTAGGGGAACAACTACTCCAGATGAAATAGCGACACAGATTAAAGATATTCTTAATAGATATAATAGTCTAGGGAATTTTCATTCTAAGCAACATAAAATACTCATAGTAGAAGATGATCCAGAAATACGGTATATTTATAGGGATAGATTTGGTATGGAAAGTAAAATTATAGTTGAGGAGGCAGTAGATGGATTAGATGGTATTAATAAAATCAAAGAAAATGATTATGATTTAATCTTCTCTGGTATCCAAATGCCAAATAAAACTGGATTTGAATTGTATCAAGAGGTTGAGCAATTACAAGACAAGAAGCATATACCTATAGTTCTCTTTAGCCATCTTGGTAGATTGGAGGATATTGAAAAATCAAGAGAATTAGGTGTTAAATATTTTTTAATTAGGGGGCAGAACACTCCAAATGATATTTTAGGTCAAATATTAGCTATTTTGAATGCTCAAGACAAAGCATATAGATTAAATATTCAAAAAAATTCTCCAGACTATTCAAAATTTATAGAAGCTTTTATGGGTAAAGATTGTATAGAGTATAAAGATATAGATAATATGCCAATTAGAATTATGTTAAGTAAAGATTTACACCCCTATACCTTTTTTATAGAATTAGATTGTGAGGATAAATAATTACTTTTTATGAAATCAAAATATCAATGGCATATCAATACTCCTATAACTAAAGATATTATAGCCCAATATCCTGAAATTAATCCTATTATTTTACAGTTATTGTGGAATAGAGAGATTAAAAATCTTAAAGATATAGATAATTTTATAAATTCTGATTATCAAGATTTATTAAATCCATTTTTAATACTAGATATGCAAAAAAGCATAGATAGAATTCTTGGAGCCTTACAGAGAAAAGAGAAAATTATTATATTTGGTGACTATGATGCTGATGGAGTAACGGGAAGTACGATTTTATATCAGGGTCTAAAGAAAACCTTTTCCGCATTACATCAGCAAGGAAAACTCAATTTAGGAGATAATTTTGACAAAGAAGTAGATAAATATATCACAGTCTATATCCCCGATAGACATAAAGAAGGTTATGGACTCAAAGATACTGGAGTTAGCTATATTCTAGAAAATACCCCTAAATTAGTGATAACAGTAGATTGTGGAGTTAGAAGTAAAGATGAAATTAAGTCAATACAGAATTCAGGTATAGATGTAATTGTAATTGATCACCATTCTGTGCCAGAAGAAATGCCACCAGCTTTTGGTATTATTGTCCCAAAACGGAAAGGCGACCCCTATCCGTTCAAAGATTTATGTGGGGCGGGACTTGCATTCAAGGTTATGACTGCTTTATTAACTGAAGCGAGAACCAAAGTTGGATATGATTTTATTCCACTGGGTTATGAAAAATGGTTATTAGATCTAGCTGCAATTGGTACTATTGCGGATATGGTGCCTTTAGTAGGAGAAAATAGAATTATTGTTAGATATGGCCTTTATGTATTAGGAAAAACCCGTAATATTGGACTGAAAGCATTGATGGACAGTACTGGTATTACAGCAGAAGTTGATGAGATAGATGGTCTGGAAGGTAACAGTATCAGTGTATACTCTGTAGGATTTCAGATAGCCCCAAGGATTAATGCCGCGGGTAGAATTGCTCATGCTAACCAAGCCTTTCAATTATTTACAACAGATAGCTCAAATGAAGCTAATACTCTAGCTCAGGAACTACAAAAATTAAACGATAATCGTAAGAATCTCACAGAAACAGTCTTAAAAGAGGTAGAAGCTAGATTGTATCAATCTGATAATATTCAAAATCAAGCCTTAATCTTCGAGGGAGACAAGAATTGGTCAATTGGTGTACTCGGTATAGTAGCCTCTAGATTAACAGAAAAATACTATAGACCAGTTATATTATACCAAGAACAGGCTCATCATTGTGTAGCCTCAGCCAGAAGTATCCCAGAATTTGATATAGCCAAAGCAGTACAGCAAATGGATGATTTGATTATTTCTGGAGGTGGGCATAGTCAAGCTGCTGGAATAACATTTGACAATCATAGAAAGGAAGAGATCAAGGAATTTTTTAGACAAAAAATTAGAGAAGAAGTAGAAATAAATAATCTACAACCATATAAGAATATAGACATAGAGCTAAATGCTCAGGATGTAGATTGGGATTTATATGACTCTTTTTACAAATTAGCACCTTTTGGAATGAATAATTCAGCTCCAGTGTTCCTAGTTAGAAAATTAAGAATACTAGATATAAAAGTTTTGGGAGCTGATCAAAAACATATCAAATTAAAATTAACCTCAGAAGCTCAAGTAGGTACTCCATTAACAATCGATGCTATAGGATTTAATTTTAGTTATGTTGTTGATCAATTACATCGCAATGATATTGTAGATTTGGTATTTAGACTAGAAGTTAATGAATGGAATGGTAATAGGGAATTACAACTAAATATAGTAGACATTGCATCTAATCAGAGTTAAAAAATTTGCTCTTTTTGTGAAAAATCTTTATAATATATACTATCCAAGAGGAATGGTAATCGCGCATATCCACATTAGTGGTGAGTGAGGAAAGTCTGGACACCTATTACCCAAAGAGGGAAATAAATGATAGTGGGTAACACCCATCCTTAAGTTTACTTAAGCGGGATAGTATCGCAGAGACAAAACATTTGAGTCTAACTCATCTAAGGTGAAAAGAGATAAACCCTATCAGGTGCAAGGCCGTGCTTTTCTCAAGTAGAAAAGAGTGCCGCCAAGAAAATACTGGTAACAGTATTTCAAGATAAATGATTACCTCAAGTTTATTGCTAGTCAATCTACTTGAACAGAATCCAGCTTATATTCCTTTTGGATACAAAATATCATCAATTAAAATATAATATGAATAGATTTGAGCTATTATTTAGTGCGATTAGAGTCCCAGTAGATTTTATTCTGATTATTCTAGCTGGTCTTTTATCGTATCAGATTCGAATCTCTAGTTTTGCAATTGAAGCAAGACCATTTTTATATAATCTTAGTAATACTTGGTATAATGGATTTGTTCTAGTATTTGCGGTCATAACTATTATAATTATGGCTTTCTCAGGTATGTATATAACCAAGAGAACCCGTACAATCGTAGTTGAATTTTATAGAATTTTAAGTTCAGTCTCCACTACAACATTATTAATTATTTTATATTATTTCTTTTATTCAAGAGATATATTTTCATCAAGATTTATAATTATATCTATCTGGGTTTTATCAATAATCTTACTGTTATTAGGTAGAATGACATTACATTGGATACAAGATTATATAACCAAAAACTATAAATTGGGATTGCATAAAGTAGCTGTAATTACAGGTAATGACATAGCTGGACAGCTAGTTTTGGATGCTCTTAATACAAAAGCTGGATTTAGTTATCAGGTTGTAGATATACAAAAAGAATTAAATCTCAAAGATCTGAAGCATTTAATTATCACCAAACAAATAGATGAAGTCATCTTGGCTGACACTAATATAGAACAAGAAAGATTAATTAAAATTAACTATCTTTGTGAAGAATATAAGATTGACTTTCAATATGTACCTAATATCTTTGATATGTATACCCAAGTTGAGGTCAAGAATCTATCAGGAGTTTTATTATTCAGAGTCAAAAGAACAACCCTAGAAGGTTGGGGAAGTATTTATAAAAGAATCTTTGATATCATCGTAGCTAGCATAGCTATTATTATTTTGTCCCCAATCTATATACTAACAATTATAGCTATCAAATTAGATTCTCCAGGACCAATCCTATATAAGAATAAAAGAGTAGGAGTAGCTAAAAAAATTTTTGAAGTCTATAAATTCAGAAGTATGTACCAAGATATGTGCACAGATGAAAATAATACCGCTTCAATAGAATTAGAGCAAAAACTTCTAGCCGAGAAAAATACCAAATCAGGACCATTATATAAGATAAAAGATGACCCACGAGTGACAAAAGTAGGTAAATTCATCCGTAAAACTAGTATAGATGAGTTGCCACAATTCTTTAATGTATTACAAGGAACAATGAGCTTAGTAGGTCCAAGACCACATCAACCAAGAGAAGTGGATAAGTATAAGCAGCATCACAAAAAAGTCCTAACTATCAAACCAGGTATCACCGGTATGGCACAAGTCAATGGAAGATCAGATTTAAGCTTCGAGGAAGAAGTTTTATACGATACATTTTATATAGAAAACTGGAGCATTTGGCTTGATATAATAATATTACTAAAGACCCCATGGGCAGTCATCGCACCACGCAAAGCCGATTAAATCTAATCACACAAAATTTGCCAAAAAATTAAAAATGTAATATAATTGAATTATATAGTATAAAAATAAATATTGAGAATATGAGAAATGCATTTGAATCAAGCAGAGGAGATACTCAAGTCATTGAAGTAGATATGGGACCAATACCTGAAAACCCTTCTAATGCTAGTGATAAAGATATTAAAGCTATTGAAAAATATCACAATCATCATCCAGATCAATTTCCTTCTAGTAAATATATAGATGTTAGAGGGTGGGAAAATTGGAGAAATATATCTAAAAGATATAATAAAGATGATAAAAAATGGACTGTTTCTTACAGGGGTTTCTTTAAGGATGAAGAGGTTATTCAAGAATTTGATCATGAGGAAGAAGCGCAAGCTCAATTAGATAAGCTAAAAAATTACAATAAACAAATAGCTTTAGATCTAATTAGAGAAGCAAGAAACTTTTCTATTGGGGAAGATTTAGAAGCTCCGTGGACTGATTCAGTATATGTAAGTGCTGAAACAGTTATAGAGGCTAGTGGAGAAACAATATCTGAAAAAGATGTACACTCTCCCATTGATACTCCATCTACAAGCAAATCTGATGGTGGAGAAGTAAAGAGTAGTTCAGGAACAGATCAAGAGGCTCAACCTGATGTTGGAACAGGTGATGCAATTGAACAAGGATCTGTTACTACAAATAGCGTAGAGTCTAGCTTAGATGACGGTGGTGTAGATGATCTTTTTGAAAACTTACCAGAGGTAGGCGCATTACAGGCAGAATTAGATAGATTGATTGAAGTTGAGGCGGCAAAATTACAAAAAGAGGAAATAGTAGAAAATTTATCTTACAAAGTTGACCGAGAAAAATTAGAAACTTTCAAAGAAAATGCAAGGCGGGCTATTACTAATTATCAGCAATTTGCTACTGAACACTCTTCTCCAGCTGATAAATCTAATCCTCAAATTCAAGAAAAATATAAATTATTAGAGAAGCAGGCTTGGAATTCTTTGTATAATTTAGCTCATTTACTAGATGGTGAAATAGCTATACTTCCTCAAGATCGTGATATACAATTATCTCACCCAGGAGGAGTAGACACTAGACAATATTTAGAATCAAGGGGATATAAATTTGATGAGAATGGGGATATAACTCATATTAAAGACAATGGAGTTGAGATTGAGTTAAATAGAGCAATGAAAACAGATAGCTTAATTAAATCTAGAAGACCATCTCATGTTGTATATGATAAAAGTATATCTTTAGATAATGACTTTAATTATCAAGGATATCTAGTAAGAGGACTTAATCAGCAAACTCCAGACTTTATAGTAGGGGTATTAGATAAAAACAATTTAGAAAACGTTATAGTAGATGAAACTGGACAATCAATCCCTAAATCAGATGCATCTCCAGCAACTAATCCTGAAGCTCCTGAACAAGCTGAGGGAGGAGAAACTACCCCACAAGTCTCACTCGATGATTTGAGATTAGCTTATGCTAGAGCTGAAGAAGCTTGGAATAGAAAACGAGGAGATGAGAAGTTAGAAGATGCCTTTATAGTAGCAAGAAAAGCTTATAATACAGAATTAGAGAGAGTACTAAAATTACAAGTAGCAGAAGGACAAGCTGATAATATACATCAGATCTTCAAAGACGAGGTTATGAGTCTGAGAGATAGTAGGATAGAGCAGTCCCAAGATCTACAAGGTGTATGGGAGAAGAGATTAAATCCTATTAAAGAAAAATTTGTAAATTTTGTTATGAAAAATAAAAAAATTATTAGTAGACTCAACTTAGCTGCTGGAGTAGCTGGAGGAGCTTTAGCTTTAACCGGAGCTGGTATCCCATTGGCAGGAGGTTTAGCCGTAGCTCGTCGGATGGTATCGGCAACATTGCTTGGAGTATCTACTGGAGAGGGTATGAGATCATTAGGAGAAGATGCCGATATAAATTCATTCTGGGGTAAAATTAAATTTAAAGCAATTATTCCAAAATTAGTTCAAGAATCTCTAGCTTCTAGTGAAGATGAATTTAAAAAAGTATCTGAAGATGTTCTAAAAGAAAGATTAGGAACTCTAGAAGCATATTACAGACTTAATGGGGGTAAATTTACCAATGATAATCAACAACAAGCCTATGAGAAAGTACTAACTGAATTAGCACGAAGAGTACAAAAAAATGTTATATATGCAGAACAAAATCAAGATGAATTACAATCTGATTGGCAAGAGCAAAAACCAGAATACTTAACAGAAGGAGAAATATTAGAAAAAGCTCACCATAGATGGGATGAAAGAAATCCACTATCTAGGAATATGAGATACTTTTTAGATAAAGATATTCAAAAAGAAAGAAATTTACAAAAACAGGCAAATGAAAATTGGAAAAAGTTAAATCCAGAAAAATATACCTCAGAATTACTAAATACTATTTCAGATAAAAGAGTTGCTGAATTAGATAAATTTAGAAGAAATAGAAGAAATGCTACTGTTGCTGGTTTAGGAGTAGGATTATTAGTAGGAGTATCTGTTCATATATTAGATGAGGTTAATAAACCAGACTCGGTAGAGTTAACAGATGGTTCAGATTCTACTACCGGCGGTGCTACATCAGAAGTACAAGGTTCAGGAGCTGGGCCAAGTAGTTCCGGTAATCCGGCAGCTCCAGATGCTGGACAAGTTGCTCCAAAACCAAATCTTGAGACCACCCCACCTACTGGTACTGGAGCTAGTGCAGAGGAGGCTCTAAGACAAGCACAAGTAGTAGCAGAGCAAGCACAAGAATTGGCTCAAGATGTTTCTAGTCTCGATAGTGGAGAAACTATTTGGGGAGAAATAGCCAAGCAACTAGGTGAAAATGCTAGTGAAGCTCAAATACAACAGGCGGTAGAGAATTATCTACAATCAGAATTAGGGCAGGAATCTATTTATAAACTAGCTCAAGGCACCGAAGGAGGAAGAGCCTTATTAGCTCAATGGAGTATAGATGATGCTAAAGAAATGGCAAGTCTCTCAAAAGATCAGCTATTTGAAATATCTAGATACTTAGCTCCAGGTAAATTAGATGGACTTACTGAATTAAGTTTAGATAATTTAGATGCTCTCTCCCCAGCAGAGTATGTAGAATCATCTCCAGTAGTAGAACCTACTATTGAACCAGGATCTACCGAACCTCCAGCCCCACCGGCAGCTGAGGCTCCAGTACCTCCTCCAGCCCCAGAAGTACCACCAGTTGCAAGCACCGAGTTTACTAGAGGTGTATCTGAAGCTTTAGGTACAACCAATCTTACAGAATCTCAGCTACAAGAAGCAATCTATTCATTTGCTACCAGTGAGCAAGGTGGTGCTGACTTATATAAACAAATTATTAGTAATGAAGAAGGAGCAAGATTCTTATCAGGATTTGGAGTTAATAATGCCGCTGACTTTGCTAATCTAAGGCCTGATGAAGTATACGAAATAGCCCAAACTGTAGGCGTAGAGAATTTAGATAAATTACCAGGATTCGAGCTTAATGATATTATTTTATCTAAATTTGAAGACGCCCCAGATATAGTAGAGTTAGTGAAAGGTTCAAAACCACTTGATATGGTTAATAGGTATATAGCTAATGAGATAGGTAACTTACCTTATGATTCTAGTTTAGGACAACAGGTGTTGAATACCTACTTAGAAACACCACAAGGTAAACAATGGCTTTATGATGCAATTATTAATAACCCAGATAAGTTAAATGGTAATCAGAATATTCAGTTTGTAGAAGAATATTTCAGACAAAAAGGTATTAAATCAGGAGTTGATATAAACTGGTTAGATTTAACCCAAGACAGAAGATTTCCAACATCTATTTTTTGGAGAGAAACAGCTTTAGCTGGAGGTAGACGTATCCCACCTTTATCAACACTTCTGCAACCAAGTAAAATGATTGGGATCAAAGATGCTGTGAGACAAGTACTAACTAGATAATTAATTAAATACAACACTATGGATAATACACAAGACAATATCATCGCCCTATTAGGACTAGAAGATTTACCGATTGAAAATAGAGCTCAATTAGTAGACGAATTAACTCAGATTCTTGAAGTAAGAGTACTTAGTGCAGCTTATGATACTCTTAGTGAAGAGCAAGCTCAGCATCTAGACACTTTACTCAATGACAATAATCCAGAAGTAGTGACTCAATTTATTCAAGAAAATGTCCCAACTTTAAGTGAAATCTTTGCTACTCAAGTTGAGAATTTGAAGGCAGAATTAGTACAACATAAAGCTGAAATTACTGAAAAGTTAACTCAATAATTTGAGCAAAAATTCCAAGAAGCCACTCAGGGGGCTTCAGAGTCTACAGATGCCGAGCCTCAGAATAATAATCATGCTGAGTAAAAATTTTTATTGAGTGACAGGAATAGAATAAGTTGTTGATGGAATTAGTTTTCTTGCTTGTTTGGTTTGGAAGGTGTTAAGATAAGCATATAAATACTTGTGAATTTGCCCTTTAATAGCAAGTTTATCTTGTATTATAGGCATATAGCTCTCAGCCATACGATTTAGAATTGGTTGCATATCCTGAATTGTATTGAGCCCTGTAATAATAGAGCTGTAATTATAGGGAGTAAAGAATATCCCTTTATTTGTGACTAAACTCTGATTATACACTCCTCTTGAGGAAAGAGTTGGAATACCCGAGACTAGAGCTAGTGATAGAGGGTATTTATCCTCACTATCAGTCGGAATTTCAACGAATATCTTCGCATTTTGAACTAGAGCCTGTTCGGTAGTTCCACTCAATTCACCTACGAAGATAATATTATTGGACTGATATTTTTCTTTGATTGCCGGTATAACTTTACCTAACACTATCAAAGAATAGTTGATTTTATGATTACAATAAGCTTTTATAAATAACTCTAAACTTTTAGTATATCTATATTGGCTAACATTTACCACCATATAATCTTGAGGGTATATGTCCTTTATATTATTATCTGAGATAGAATTATTGACCTCAATTCCAGTGGGTATAGTATATAGTTTGGATTTAAAGCTAGGTCGGAATAAACTTGTAAGTGCGGGATTAGCAATGATTAAGCTATCTGCAAACTTAGCTGAGATATAGGTTAATAGTCTGAACTTTTGCCAATTTTTAGCAGTATTGATAAAAGTATATTGCTGATAATCAAACATTACTCTTACTTGTGGCATTTGTAATGATACCCAAAAAGCCACCCAAGCATATTCTAAGGATCTAATATGTACTATTTCAAGTCCTTTTATTTTCTTTAGAGCTCTCATAGTATCTTTAACATTGGGTTTGCTGGCAATAATATGGATACCCTTATATTCAGTAGCTTGGCTGTAGTTTGGCTCTGATATTACATAAACCGAATGCCCACGCTTTGCTAAAGGTACAGCAATAGCTTCTAAATTATATTCATTTCTATCTCTAGTGCTTTGATAGGGAAGACCTCTGGTTCCAACAAATGCTATAGTCATAAATTAAATTATTCTTTCAGGCACGGATTATAGCATAAAATAACAATTTTGTCAAAAGTTTATAGAGACATTATATCTGTGAAATATTTAATTGTTATAATAAATTCCACTTTTGAGGTATAGGCTGAACTCTGTACTCAAAGCAACTTTTTTCGTAGCAGCGGGTTTATCCCTCCATATATATAAGTAGGGGCAACATTACAGTCGCCTGTGCTTTGCATTAAAATTCCCCTCTTGAGGGGTGGACAGCTTCGCTGGACGGGGTGGCAAAATAAATTATTAATCGTAAATAATAAATTATAGAGGCGATCTTTCAGTTGCCTAAAGTCCTCCTCCCGCACTTCGTCCCACCTCCCCCAAGGGAGGACAAGTTGGATGGGCTTTTTGTTTACCTTTGGAGGGAGTACCCGTAGGGGGAGGGTGGAAAAAAGTATGAATTAACTACTCACTTATAAAATAAATATCTTTATACCCATTAGCAAAACTTTTAGGGTCGATGGAGTTTTTACCTTCGATCTTAAGTCTGGTAACTGCTATATTGCCATCTATAGTGCCGACAATAAGTTGGTTATTGTGTGAATCTAGTTGCCAGTGTCCAGCTTGTAGTTTTATGGTTTGATTTACTTGGAATTGTATTTGTTCAAAAATTACTTTTTTACCTGTATTAAGGTATGTATAAACTTGAGGCCACTTTAGGTAGGCTCGGTAGAGGTTTATTATATTTTGAGCTGTGTGAGTTTGCCAGTTAATCCGGCCATCTTGTTTTTGGAGCATTGAAATTATACTGGCTTTAGTGTCATCTTGTGGCTTTGGTTTGATTTGCCCTGCCAAAAATGGTGGTAAATATTCTATTAGCAGTGTTGCACTAGTCTGTATAATCTTATGTTCTAATTCTACATAGGTGTCGGTTGGGGATATGGTTATTTTTTTTTGAGCGATGATTGGTCCATGATCCATCAGATGGTCTAATTGCATTAAGCTGACGGCTGTGCTAGCATCACCGTTGCGTAGGCTGGCATGAATTGGGGCTGGCCCTCGGTATTGTGGTAAAAGGGAGGGGTGAATATTGAGGACTTTATGGGGCATTATATCAAGAATATTTTGAGGTATAATTTTGCCATAGGCTATGACTAGCCATATATCAGCTTCTAACCCTTGTAAGAGACTTATTGTCTCTGGATTATTGAGTTTTTCTGGACTAAAGACTGGGATATTATATTTTTGGGCAAAAATTTTGAGTGGGCTAGGGGTTAGGATTTTTTTGCGCCCTTGTGGTGTGTCGGGGGTGGTGATAATGTAGGTTATATTGACCCAAGATAATAAAGATTCAGCTATTGCTACGGTTAGCTGAGGTGTCCCCCAAACTACAATATTTGGTTTAGACATAGATTTTACCAGCTTGTTTTGGTTTGAGGGGTAGTGCTTTGTCTGCAAATAAGATTCCATCTAGATGGTCGATTTCATGTTGTATAATACGGGCAAAGATGCCAGTGGCTTTACCACCTATTTTTTCTCCCTTTAGGTTTAAGCCTTCAAATTCTACACTAGTTGGTCTGACTACATCGGCAAAATAATCTGGTAGAGATAGACATCCTTCTTCTATGACTGAAGTGTCTGAGCTGGCTGATTTTATAACTGGGTTTATGATTATGTAATTCTGATCTAATTGGCAATCTGCAAATCCAGTTTCTTCATAGTATTCGGATGGTACATTGATTAGAATCATTCTAACATTTTGTCCAACTTGAGGTGCAGCAAGCCCTATACCATAATTTGGTCCTATACTAGCCTTCATATCTCGAGCTAACTTATGTATGTCTCGAGTTATTTTTTCAATTGGCTGAGATTTAGTTCTAAGAATAGGGTTTTGTAGCCCTGTTTCAATGTCTAAAATCATATTGAAGTTATAGTAATATAGTTTATATAATACCATAAAATGGCACAAATAGCAAGTATATATAGTCTATTTAGCCCCAGCTATTCTCAAAATTCTAATATTGTGATATAATTAGTTTCAAATAATACCTACATATATATATTATGAAAGAATACGAAGCAATTATTGGAATGGAGGTTCATGTTGAATCTAAAACAAAATCTAAAATGTTCTGTTCCTGTGTGAATGGGTTAGGGCTTGAAGATAAGCCTAATATTCATATTTGCCCTATTTGTACTGGGCATCCTGGAACCTTACCAGTGCCTAATCGTGAGGCTTTGGTAAAATTAGCTAGATTCGGTCAAGCTTTGAACTGTCAAATTTCCGATTATACTTGGTTTGAAAGAAAAAGCTATTTTTATCCAGATTTACCCAAAGGTTATCAGATTACTCAGTATGAAAGACCACTTTGTTATGATGGTGAAATTGAAATTCTAACTTCCAAAGGAGCTAAGCATATTCGAATTACTAGAATTCATATGGAGGAGGATACAGGAAAACTCTCCCATATCAATGGTAAGACAGTGGTGGATTATAATCGTGCGGGACTTCCATTGATGGAATTAGTTACAGAACCAGATATTCGTACTGCTGAGGAGGCTAAGATTTTTTGTGAAGAATTGCAGTTAATTTTGAGATATTTGGATATCTCTGACGGGGATATGGATAAGGGGCAGATGCGATGTGAGGTTAATATATCTCTTAGAGAAAAGGGGACAGAAAAATTTGGAACTAAAGTTGAGATTAAAAATCTGAATTCATTTAGAGTTGTAGAACAAGCGATTGCATATGAAATCGCAAGACAATCTGAAGTTTTAAGTCAAGGTGACGAAGTAGTACAGGAGACTAGAGGTTGGGATGATGCACAAGCTATTACTTTTAGTCAAAGGAAAAAAGAAAATGCTAATGATTATCGTTATTTTGTTGAGCCAGATATTCCTCCATTTAATACAGCTGAAATTGTAGCTGATGCATCTAGTATTAAAGCAGAATTACCGATTGCTAAGAGAAAAAGATTTGCTACTCAATATAATTTACCAACTCAGCAAATTGAAGTTTTGGTTAAAAATAAATCTCTAGCAGATTACTTTGAACAAGTAATTTCAGAATTAGAAGGCTGGATTAAAGCTGAAAATAAAAATATATCTACAGATGAGAACTTAAAGTTGGTCAAATTATCTGCTAATTATCTTTTGACTGAAATGATTAAGCATTATGCTGAGAGAGGTGTTACATTTAAGGAATCTCCTATTACGGCTGAAAAT
Organism: uncultured bacterium; assembly: GCA_937864235.1. GTDB lineage: Bacteria > Patescibacteriota > Minisyncoccia > SW-4-49-11 > SW-4-49-11 > CALRBF01. Next base: position 42,258 of record CALMJI010000012.1, read on the forward strand.
TATGCTGAATTTATTAAGATTGTCTTTAGTGGAGAGGTTTCTTCCACTGGAGCTCAGACTTTATTATTACAAATGTTAGAGACTGGCTCTGATCCTAGTGAAATTGTAGAGTCTCAGGGATTGCGACAGGTCAATGACACTGAGGCTTTGCAAAAAATCGTAGATCAAGTAATTCAGGAGCAGTCAAAAGTGGTCTTAGATTATAAAAATGGTAATGGAAATGTGATACAATTCTTAGTGGGACAGGTTATGAGATATTCTAAAGGTAGTGCAAATCCACAAATTGCTAAACAACTATTACACGATACTATTACTCAGAATAAATAATCCAATATGCAGATACAATGGCACAATAATACAACTCTCACAATCAAAGGTAAAGACTATAGGGTAGTGGTAAATCCAATTATAGAAGAGAGTTCCAAATCAATTATTCCTATTAAAGAGAATGATTTGACCATATCTACTAATAAAATTATATATGATAATACTAAAGGGTATAATATCAGTGGAGCAGGTGAATATTCTTATCAGGGGGTTACAGTAAGAGTTAGATCTGTCCGACAAGATTCAGCTGAGAGTACTTTTAACTTAGTCTCATTGTCTGCAGAAGGGATGTTAGTTGGTTTGGTTATAGGTATTAAGGCAGAACTACAAGCAGCTGATTTGGAGTTTTTGGGAAGTCCGGATATTCTGATAATGTCTATGTCGAGTTCTTTTGGTTCAGAGAAGTCAATCCAATTAATAAATGCAGTAGAGCCCAGAATAGTTGTCCCGATTTATGAGACGGAATCTCAATTACAGGCTTTGAGTAGTGAGTATGGAGTTAAACAAGAACCTCAAGCTGAATTTGGTATTAAAAAAGCAGACTTACCTTTTGATACTGTTGAGATCAAAGCTTTAGAACCTCAGATTAAATAGTTAAAATTATGGCTACAGAAGATACTAATATCCAAAAGATTGAAAATATGGGTAATATCGAATTGACAGATATTGTCTCAGAAATGGAAAATGCCTACATTGACTATTCAATGAGTGTGATTATAGATAGAGCTTTACCAGATGTAAGAGATGGGTTGAAGCCAGTGCATAGAAGAATTTTATATGCTATGCATGAACTTGGTTTAAGGCCTGAGGCTAAATTTAGGAAGTCTGCTACCATTGTTGGAGATGTTCTTGGTAAATATCATCCACATGGTGACACTGCCGTATATGATTCTCTTGTCCGTATGGCGCAAGATTTTTCTCTTCGATATACATTAGTCAACGGTCAGGGAAACTTTGGCTCTATGGATGGTGATTCAGCTGCTGCTATGAGATATACTGAGGCTAAAATGGCTAAGATTACTCGTGAGATGCTTGTTGATATTGATAAAAATACAGTTAACTTTGTCCCCAATTATGATGGTAGTCGCAATGAGCCTACTGTTTTACCAGCTAGAGTACCTAATTTGCTAATCAATGGAGGAACTGGAATTGCTGTTGGTATGGCGACAAATATTCCCCCACATAACTTAAAAGAAGTAGTAGGGGCTACCATTGCTTTAATTGAAAATCCTGAGATTACCATCGAGGAATTATTGAAATTTGTCAAAGGTCCGGATTTTCCAACTGGTGGAGAATTATATAATATAGATAATATTAGACAAGTTTATGCTACTGGTAGAGGACCTCTTGTAACTAGAGCTAAAGCTGAGATTATAGAAAGAGGTAAAAAGGGGAATGCCTTTGATATTATTGTCTCCGAAATGACATATCAGACTAATAAGGCTACTTTGATTGAGAAAATGGCTAATTTAGTTCGTGATAAAAAATTAGACGGAATTAAGGATATTAGAGACGAGTCTGATAGAGACGGGGTTAGAGTAGTAATTGAGTTAAAATCTGATGCTTATCCACAAAAAGTATTGAATAAACTCTATAAACTTACTGATTTACAAAAAACCTATCATGTCAATATGCTTGCCCTTTGTGATGGGATAGAGCCAAAGACTTTATCTCTCAAACAAGCACTACAGTACTACATTACCCATCGTAAAGAAGTTGTAATCAGAAAAACTGAGTTTGAATTGCAACAAGCCAAAGACCGAGCCCATATTTTGGAAGGTCTAAAAAAGGCACTGGACTTTATTGACGAGGTAATTAGTATTATTAGAGGTTCTGAGAGTAAAGAAATTGCTAAAGTTAACTTGATCAAAAGATTTGAATTTAGTCAAGTTCAAGCTCAGGCAATTCTAGATATGAGGTTACAGACCTTGGCAGGTTTAGAGCGACAGAAGATTCTGGATGAGTTAGCTGAGTTAGTCTTATTGATTCAAGAATTAGAAGCAATTCTAGCTTCAGAAGAGAGAATATTTGCAATTATAAAAAATGATTTACAAGAAGTATCAGATCAATATGGAGATGAGAGAAAAACTAGAGTCTTCAAAGAAGATTTAGGAGATTTCAAAGAAACAGATTTTATTCCAAATGAGGACACAATTATAATTTTGACCAAAGATGGATATATCAAAAGAGTAGATCCTAAAGAATATCGTTCTCAAAGACGAGGTGGAGTTGGAGTGTCTGGAGTGAAAACTAGAGATGATGATGCTGTCTCAATTTTCTTGCATACTAATACACATGCCAAATTATTATTCTTTACTAATAATGGTAGAGTTTTGAAGCTGAAGGCTTATGAAATTCCACAAGGATCCAGAATAGCTAAAGGTCAATCAATTGTAAATTTCTTAGAATTATCCAAACAAGAGCAGATTCAATCTATTCTTCCAACAGAAGATTCCCCAAACAGTTTTATCTCTATTGTAACAAAACTAGGAATTATCAAAAAAAGTGCAATGTCAGTCTATGCTAATGTCAGAAAAGGTGGAATTATAGCTATTAATTTGAAAGATAATGATACTTTAATACAAGCTACTGTGACTTGTCCGGATGATGATATTATATTATTTACTACTCAAGGTAAAGCTATTAGATTTGCTCAGGAAGAATTAAGACCAATGGGAAGAACAGCAGCTGGAGTCAAAGCTATGACACTCAAATCAGATGATACTGTCCTTGCTATGCAAACTATTCGCTCCGGAGATGAGCAAGGTTGGCTAGTAATTGCAACATCCTATGGTTATGGCAAAAAGAGTAAACTTAGTCACTATAAAGTTCAAAAACGAGGAGGAAGTGGAGTAAAAGTATCCAAAATTACCACTAAAACTGGTCCAGTAATCGGAGCTCAAGTAGTAACTTCTGAGAGTAAAGAATTAATTGCAATTTCCCTAGGGGGTAACATAATTAAACTAAATATTCAAAAAGATATCCCAACTCTGTCTAGAGATACTCAGGGCGTTAAAATTATGAGATTAAGCCAAGATGATAGTATAGCTTCTATTGCAGTTACAACTGAAGATGAGCCAGAAGAAGAAACAGAATAAAAAATTTGACTATTCATCTAAAATCACTTATACTTAAAATAAGTTCTAATATTTAAATCAATTCCAAAACTAAAATAAATTATGCTAGATCAATCTAATAGATTTTTATCACCAAGAGAAATAGTAGAACAATTTGGTATGAATCCTAGCGCTCAAGTTGCAGATTTTGGGAGTGGGGCTGGAGACTTTGCAATTGCAATCGCTCAGATGATTGCACCCAAAGGTAAGGTCTATGCTATTGATGTTCTAGAATCCGCCCATCAATCATTAAGAAGTAGGTCTAAAATAAAAGGAATTACTAATATAGAACTTATTTTAGCTAATCTAGAATGTGAATCAGGCTCTAATCTACCAAAAGATTCGTTAGATTTAGTAATGATTCATAATATTATGTTTCAAGTTAATAATAAAAAAAATCTAATTCAAGAAGCATATAGGGTTCTCAAAGATTCTGGAAGATTAGCTATAATTGAGTGGGATATGATAAGCCCCATTGGTCCTCCTAAAAATTTAAGATTACCAGAAAGAGAAGTAGTGTCTTTAATTCAGAATAATGGATTTGTGATAGAAGATAGGATTGAAACTGGTAAATATCATTATGGATATATATTTAATAAATAATAATTATGGCTAGAAGCACATCTTTAGATTCATTTGTCAAAAATCGTAAAGTCATCATAGTAGCTGGAGTGTTTATGACAGCTATGATTATATTGATGCTAGCTGTTGCTTTAGGTTTCAACCCTAGAAGAGGGCAAACATTACAAAATGCAGATTTGATAATGTGGGGGTTGTGGGATGATAGTGAATTGATGAATAAGTATATATCTGAGTTCAGAAAACAATATGGTAATATCAAAATAGAATACCGTAAACTAACTCCTCAAGAATATGAAACAGAACTAGTAAATGCATTAGCCGAGAATAGAGGCCCTGATATATTTGCAATGCATCACACATGGTATAGTAAACATAAAAACAAGTTAGCTCCAATGTCAGAAGAAATAATGACACTAAAAGACTATAAGGATCGATTTGTAGATGTAGTCTATGATGACTTTGTGGTGGATGATAAAGTGTATGGATTTCCTTTTTACACGGATACTTTGGCTTTATTTTATAATAAAGATGCTTTTAATGATGCTGGCATAGTAAGTCCACCAAGAACTTGGCAAGAAGTACAACAAATCGTACCTAGATTAACTAAAATCGACCCATTTGGAAATATAACCCAAGCTGGTATAGCTTTGGGGACAGGTGATAATATTAATAGATCTCCAGACTTATTATCAGTATTAATGTTACAATCTGGAGCTCAAATGACAGATCCCAATGATTATACAAAGATTACTTTTAATCAAAATAGATCACAAAGCGGACAAGATATTAATCCAGCAGATTTAGCCTTAGAATATTATACAGATTTTGCTAATCCTCGTAAAACTGTATATAATTGGAATTCTACTTTAGATAATTCTATAGATGCTTTTTATGAAAGAGAAGTGGCGATGATGATAACCTATTCATATCAGGTAGAAGCTATCAAGGCTAAAGCTCCTAGATTAAATTTTGCAGTAGCCCCGCTACCACAAGTGTCCCTTGAATCTGGACTTGCCAATTATGCTAATTATTGGGGATACGGAGTGAGTAGTCAATCTAAATATTCTAATGAAGCTTATACATTTTTGAAATTTATGACTGAAAAAGAGCAGTCTCAAGAATATTTTCTTAACACCAAAAGACCAACTCCAAGGAGAGATTTGATAGAAGTACAATCTCAAGACTTAGATTATGGAGTCTTTGTAAATCAGGTATTACAAGCCAAAACTTGGCGACAACCAGATAATAATACTGTAGATAAAATTTTGATAGAAGCTATTAATAATGTAAATTTAGGCTTATTTAGTTATAGTCGAGCAATGTCCCAAGCCCAAGCTCAAATACAAGCCCTAGCAGATAATTTTGCAAAATGAAAAGTTTAAGTTTAATAAAAATATATCCATTTATTATATTAACAACTTTTGTATTGATTAGTTTAATTTTTAATTTAGAACTACTACAAGCTCAAACAGCTCCTACTACAACTCCTCCATCTCAATCTAATTCTACTACATCTGGTACAAATACTCCCAATTCTTCTCAACCTGGTTCTAATAATCCTACACAGACTAATCAACAGACATCTCCAGGAGGAGCTACCGGCTCAGAATCAGGACTAGTAAAATGTGGGACAAGTCGAGATTGTACAATTTGTGATATATTTATTTTAGTAAGAGATATATTTAACTTTGCTTTAGGTTTATTGGCTGCTCTGGCAGTTTTGAGTATAGTCATAGGAGGATTATATGTAGTTACTTCAGCAGGTAACTCCGGCAGAGTTAGTGAAGGATATAGTATTATCACCAATGCAGTCATAGGATTACTCTTAGTAATGGCAAGCTTTTTATTATTTAGTTTTGTATTAGTAGCATTAGGCTTCCAATCAGCCAATTTCTCAGCCGTATTTGACTTTCAAGAAGGACAAATCTTCAGTGTAAAATGCGATAATGCCAGTGCTTTTAATGATAGAGGAACGGGAGGGGGAGGACAGGGAGTACTTGGTAGTGGAGGTAGTGATCCCTCGACAATTAGCTGTGCAAGTATTACTGATGCAGTAAAATCTGATCTTAATAATGCTAGCTCTCAGACTGGAGTCCCGGCTGAATTATTAGCTGGGTTTATGCAAAGAGAATGTCCAGCAGCATTTAATAATCCTAATGCTTGTCCAAATGAAAATTATGCTGGTGCAGCAGGAGCTGGTCAATTTTTACAGAGTAGTTGGAATGAATTAGGTTGTTCAGGTAGTAGAACTAATCGTAGGGATGCTTTGGTTTGTATGGGTAAACATTTAAAAAGATATAATAAATGCTCTAGTCAATGTAATGGATATAGTGATTTTTCATCTAGATCCTGTGTTGACTGCGTAGCTGGAGATTATTGTGGAGCTTGTAGTGGTGCATCTGCTTGTGGCGGTAATTATTGTCAAGGGGTATGGAATAATTATCAAAACTTTAAAAAATGCCAATAATATGAAAAAACAATATATAATAGTTATTTTGTATCTGTTTGCTAATATTAGTAAAATAGCTGTAGCTAATGCTAGTATTGATAATTATTTTCTATATAATACTTATTCTCAAAATAATGAAATATTATACTTTGACAAATATGATGGAACCATATATAAGCAGGACTTATCAAATGGTTCAAAAGAAACTATATTTGATTTAATTCCATCAGACACAGATATTGTACAAATATCTCCCGACAAAACTAAAATGTTAATATATACATCTAATATTTCATATCCAAAATATAATGCTCCATTCTTTGACTCTACACAAAAATCACCAGATAAAAGATGGTGGATATATGACTTTAATACACAAAATAAAAAAATACTTAACGCAAAAATTAATTTAGCTACTTGGTATTCTGAGAATGAGATAGTATATGTATTTGATAATAAGGATATATCCATAGCTCCAGTTAATAATCTAAATGATTTTAATACTTTGTACTCAAAATTACAATCAACTGTGGATACTAATAAATTAATAATTGCTAATGCAGAAAATCAAATAGTTCCTTTGAAAGAAGGTTATATTATAGGTAGTAACAACAAATTTAAGTATATTAAAAATAATAACTATAATATTGTCGCCAACCCAAATTTGGATATATTCTTAGAGTATAATAATAATCAGGTTAAAATATTAGATTGGAGTGGGAATCAGAAATTAGTTTTAGAGAATTTAAGCATTAAAAATACTGTTATTTTAAATAATACAGAATTTATTGTTTTATTGCAAAATAGTCAGTTGGTAAAGTATAACTTACAGAAACAAGAATTAGCAAGAGTTACAATTGAACCTACCATTACAAACATATATCCAATTGGAGAGTCAGATAATTCCTTCTTAATTCAGCAAGATAATACAATATCTTTATATAATATAAATACAAAAGAAAAAGGAGTCTTGCTTTCATCTAGTAAGGATACTACCCCCAACCCCACAACCCCAGTCGAAGCAGAAACCACTTCTAATAACTCCAATATACTACTTCTAATAGGTGGAATACTATTCCTAGTAGCTGGAGTAGGAGTCTTTATTTGGAAATTAAGAAGAAGATGATATAATAATAAATATATTAAATTAATAATATGAAATATCTATACACAATCAGTTTATGCCTAATATTCTCTTTATTTATGAATATTGGTAATGTAAATGCTCAACTTAATCCAGCTCCATCAAATGGAGGTAATACTCCAGCAAACCAGCAAAATACTCCAGATACTGCATCTAATGGAAATAACCCAACTGGACTCAGAGAAGGTTTAGATGCTTTCAAAGACGAAGATTCAGGGCTTAACACAGGAGGTACACTAATTGGATATGTAGCTAATATAATCAGATGGATACTTGGTATCTTAGGGACAGTATTCTTTGTAATTGTAGTAATCTATGGTTATATTTATATGACAGCAGGAGGTGACTCTGGTAAGACTGCTACAGCCGCTGGAGCAATTGGGAACGCCGTAGTCGGACTATTGATAATTATGGGAGCCTTTCTAATAACTAATTTTGTGACAAGTGGACTTATTAATAGTGGAGGATAAATCTTTATAATACTATCAATATATCTAATCTCAGATAAGAATTAAAATATGTTAAACTCTATAATTTCAGAATTTATAATCAGAACAGCTCAAGCTCAAGAATCTCCTCCCCCAGTCCTAGCTGTACCTACTGGTACAGGAGTTACAGAGCAAGGTACCTTATTTACTTTTGTTGGCAATATTGTAAGATGGAGTCTAGGGCTTACGGGAGTAATTTTATTTGTAATAATTATAGTATCTGGATTTAACTATGCGACAGCAGGTGGAGATACTAAAAAAACTCAAGATGCGATATCTACCATTACTAATGCAGTTATAGGATTATTTATAATAGGATTTGCCTTTGTTATATCTAATACAGTACTAAGTTTTATCTTCGGATTATAAAAAGTTATCCACATTTTTTACTCTTGCAAACTTTTTTAGATTAGTTTATAATTATATGAGAACTTAATATTAATAATTTATATATATTCATATGAATACTGTTCAAAGATTAAAATCAACATTAAATAGAGTTATATTACCAATCTTATTGCTAGCACCAGTTATTGCAGGTGCTGCAAGACCTGTCCAAGATACTAGACCAATAGGTGCTATTCCTACAGGAGCTGGTACCTATGAGGCTACTAACTTAATAGGTACAATATCTGTAGTAATTAGATGGGCACTTGGATTTATTGGAATTGTTGTATTCTTAATTTTCTTATTTGCTGGATTTGAATATGCTACCGCAGGTGGAGATGAGGGTAAAGCTTCAACTGCTCAAAAGAGAATGGTAAACGCTGTAATAGGTCTCATAATAATATTCTTTGCCTTTGTTGCTTCCAATGCTATATTGTCCTTCATATTCCAACAACAAATCTAAATAAAAGTGATAGATCAAAGAAAGAGAGAGTTTTAAAACTCTCTTTTTTGTTTTTATATGCATTTGATATATATCTAGATTTGTGATACAATAATATTATAATAAATCAATATAGATATGAAACTAATAGTAATAACATTGTCAATTTTGGGAGTATTGTTGATAACCTCCCCTGATACTACTCTTGCCTCCTTTAGTGCTCCTAATGTTACTACTTCCCCTGAAAAAGGTACAATCCCAGATAATTCTGGAGTTTATCAAGGTACTAGCCTTATCGATACAGTTGAGCTAATTATCAATTGGGTATTGGGTTTTGTAGGAATAATTATATTTATAATATTCTTATTTGCAGGATTTGAATATGCTACTGCTGGAGATGATACAGATAAAGCAAAAAGTGCTCAAAGCCGAATAGCAAATGCTATAATAGGCCTTATTATAATTTTCTTTGCTTTTGTCGCCTCCAATGCCGTATTGAGTTTTGTCTTTCAAGATTCTATTCCAGTAGAAGAGGAGGAAATAGAGGCCAGTATAAATAATATCTTAAATTAAAATTAATATGAAAAAACATATTTTAGTAATGATAATGAGTTTAGTATCTTTAATAAGTTTTAATATAACTCAAGCCCAGACAGCTACGAATGAAAATGATGCCTGTAATAATAAAAAGAATGGAGATGCTTGTAGTTATAGTAACACAGTCAGCACAGGTAGCAATGCTCCAACAACTCAGACAACTAACGGATATTGCGACAGAAGTGGGAGTCTCGGTTCAGGTAATTTATATTGTAATAAAGAGGTTAATGGTTGGAAGGATTGTTTCCTATTAGGAGATGCTTGTGAACAGGATGGTAAATTAGGTGTTTGTTCTGGTAATACAAACGGATCTAAAGGCACTTGTGATACAACCAAAACTCCTCCAGGTAATCCAGGAGGCTCAACTCCAGCGACTTGTGGGGGAGCCCCTTGTGCTCTGCCTAAAGTTTGTGCAAAAATAGGGAGTAGAGATCAATGTGTTGATAGTGCTATGACAAGTGATAATAAATGTGCTGGAGCCCCTTGTGCTCCACCTAAAGTCTGTGCAAAAATAGGGAATAGAGATCAATGTGTAGCTGATGGCTCTACCCCTGGAACTCCAGCTAATACTACTCCCACCGATGCTACTGCTCCGCAGACAGTAGGATTTATCAACCCAATTCGATTCAATAGCCTAACTGAGTTAATAGCAGGTATAATCAATGCCCTCTTAGGTATATTAGGAGCTATTACGGTAGCTGTATTAGTAAAGTCAGGATTTCAATATATGATAAGCTCCAATCCGGGAGAAGTAGGTCAAGCTCTAGATGGTATCAAGAATGCTATAATAGGACTTGCTATAATTATGGGTGCTTTCCTGATAACTCAATATGTGATTAGTGCTTTGGCAGCCTAGAAAATAAAATTTAGAGACGACTTTACAATATTGTAAGTCGTCTCTAATATTCAATTATTGCACAGGCTCCAAAAATGGATGTAAGCCTTGACCACCAGGTTCTTTTCTAATTACTAAATATGTATCCTCTTGAGGGTCAGTCTGATAAGGATTTATAAATTGAACCTGTATTTCATCTTTTGTAACATTCAATTCATAAACTTTTCTTCCAGTTGCTTTATAGTCTAATCCGTCTATTTTCAACCATTGATTAACATATCCTGTATCATATCCCAACCAAGAAAAGTAAAGTCTATATTTCCCAGGCTTTACTTTATATCTCCCACTTCTAATCAGATATATGGGACTATTAGTCGTTGGGAATATTGGTCTTTTATCAATTTCTTCCTCCAATGGAATAGGAGCAGGTGCCACCTGTCCCTGTTCGGTGGGGGGAGTGGACTGTGTTTTGAAAGAGTCTATGTGATACTGGTTAAACCAAATTATGCAACCAATCGCTACTATTAACACTAAAGACAACCATCTATTCTTGCCATTCCAAAAGCTACATATAGCAAAGAAAGCAAGTATAGCTATGATCACCCAATCGAATATGGTTATATAATTCCTCCCAATTATGAATAGACCTCGGATTATTAGGTAGGCTATCCCTATTGGCATTATCCATGCTGGTATGTTTACACTATTCTTTCCAGACGAGCCACCTCCGCCAGACGGAGATCCACCCGCTGCCGGAGCAGGGGAGGGGGCGGTACCTCCTGTACTAGTCCCTGTGCTCCCAGAAGAAGGGCGGGAGCTGTTGTTGAGGTTGTAACGACGAGGAGGAGCCATGATTTGAACTCAAAGAACATATTCCTTATATCACATTTTGATTAAAATGTCAATTGTTAATAACATCAAATAAAAAGCCGAGTATTTACTCGGCTTTATAATTCAATAGTATTTTTACTCTTTTGATGACTCCAATGCACTTGCTATTTGTGTCAAAATATCATCTTTGGTAGCACCATCTCTGAAGATAACTTTTGCCTTATCTCCCAATGCTTCTCTCAATGTAGGATATTTTACATATTTATCCCAGAGTTGTTGTGCATTTATAACTCCACCGCTTGTCGTAGCGGCATTTTGTATAGCCATGACAAATCCCTCCATCTCAGCTTTAAGATTTTTATTTTGCTGTTCAATTACCTTGGAACGAGCTTGTTCCTCTCTCAGCTTTGCTTCTTGCTCAGCCTTGGCTACAGCTGACTTATTTCTTGCTTCGTTTACACTATCTGGTAGAGACAAATCGTCTATATTGATCAATACTAGTTCTACCCCAATATTGTCTAATTTAGCTAATATTGTAGCTCCCATTGTTTCTAGCTCGGGAGTAGTATTATTATCTTTATCAATCTGAGCTCCGGATTGTTTTAGCCCAAGAGACCTTAAGAGTTGATCTGGGCTAATCTTAGAGATTTGAATATCTTCCGGATTGCTGCCATTACTAATCTGACTTGAGTATTCAGCAAAAGTATATTTTTGCAAAACTAGTCTAATGTAGGGATTCAAAATCCTCTCAGTAGCTTGTAGTATATCTTGATCCTCAGCATTATAGTGAGCCTTATATACGTTTTTAGCTTTTTCCCTGAGAGTTATCCCCTTAATTTGAGCTAGTATACTAGCTTTTGCTGTTAATGTCATATCTGGTAGCTCCAGTTCCGCATAATCTCCGGGGGTAGGAGTATCATGTCGAAACAGGTATACGGGAAATTGGTTTGTTCCATATGCACCAACCAATTGCCCTCCGGGTATTATGAAGTTAAGCCCAGGAGTAATGACCTTGGATCGATTCCCACTACCATCTTCTTTTGGTCTGCTTCCAAACCAAGAGACGATGTGAATCTCGTTGTCTGGGACAGTCCAGATTGGGGGAAGAAAGAACGGTTCAAAACTTGCCATCTTTTAAAATAGCAATGGGACATCCGTATAATTAACACAAAATTACAAAAATGTCAATTTTAAGTAAAAATCCCCTAGTTTTATCAAGGAGGGGATAAAAATCTAGATATTTTAGCTAGGGTGTTTGTTTTTTTGAAACCAGTCTATTAGTCTGTTGAACAAGAAGTATATTTGGGAGGCTAGCATCCATAGTATAATGATTATATATGCTAGTATTATGATCAGTATTATTGGTATTGCACGAATTATTTCAGAGTTTAGTATTTGTATAAAAAATCTTCTTATTATAAATAGATTTTTTCTTAGTTTCATAGAATCAAGTCCTCAACTCTAGTTTCTTAATAGTATTCTAAATGTTAGACTATGTCAAATTATTAATTTCGTAGGTGAGCCCTTTCATTCACCTGTCCACACCCAAACTGCGGGCACCATCGCCAGCGAGGTCGTATCTACTGGTAGGTAAAGTTTATTCTGTCCTCCTTTGGAGGAGGTGGCCTTTAGGCCGGAGGTGGATTGCCATTACACTTTTGTTATGGAATTAAATTAAATATTATTTTATCCACCCTCTCCCTACGGGTACTCCCTCCAAAGGGAGACAAAAATACAAGTTACAAAATTCAATCCATCCACCTCCTCCCTGCCTACCGTAGTTAGGTAAGTGAGGACAAAAAACTTTACAGGCGACTGAAAGGTCGCCCCTACGAAAATCAAATGGAGGGATCAACCCCCTCCCACCTAATATTGACAAATTACAATATATATAATACAATAAAACAAGTTCCCAAAAGAGGTGTGCTTTTGAGTACTCCAAGGTGTAAGGAATACTCGCCCCGCTAATTATAATTATTTATTTTATGCCTACTATACAACAATTAGTAAGAAGAGGTCGCAAGACTGCTATCAAAAAAACCAAGTCCCCAGCTTTAGGTAAAACCTTTAATGTACTCAAAAATAAGCCTTTGGAGAGTAATTCTCCTTTCAAAAGAGGTGTTTGTGTGAAGGTGACCACTACTACTCCTAAGAAACCAAACTCTGCTCTTCGTAAAATCGCTAGAGTAAGATTGTCAAATGGACAAGAAGTAACTGCTTATATTCCAGGAATGGGACATAATTTGCAAGAGCACTCTGTAGTAATGCTAAGAGGTGGAAGAGTAAAAGATTTACCGGGAGTTAGATACCATATTGTTAGAGGAGTTCTAGATACTGCTGGTGTAGATGGAAGATCTCAAGAGCGAAGTAAATATGGGGTTAAGAAGCCTAAACAATAGATTTTTATTAAGATATTTTAAATATTATGCCTAGAAGAAAGCGCAATTACACCAGAGAAATCGAACTTGATCCAAGATATAAGAATCTTTTGGTTTCTCAATTTATCAACTACATTATGTTGGATGGTAAAAAATCAGTAGCTCGTAATGTATTTTATGGAGCTATGGATATTATTGAAAAAGAATATTCTCAAGATCCTCTCAATGTATTCAATACTGCTATCAAGAATGTTTCTCCAGCAGTAGAGGTAAGATCTAGAAGAGTAGGAGGAGCTAACTATCAAGTCCCAGTAGAAGTAAGACCAGCTCGTAAAACTTCTCTTGCTTTTAGATGGCTTTTGGATGCTGTTCGTAAGAAAAAAGGTAAGTCCACTGATAAAAAATTAGCTGAAGAGCTAATGGATGCTTTTAATCAAACTGGTACTGTGATTAAGAAAAAAGACGATACCCAGAGAATGGCTGAGGCTAACCGTGCTTTTGCTCACTTGAGATAAAACTACGTCCCCCTCTTAATCTTTGTAGCAAAACAAAACAATTAACAATTCTATACATTAGTAATTAAGAATCAAATACTATGTCCAAAAACAATCAAGATATTCCTCTAAAGGATGTTCGCAATATTGGTATTATTGCCCATATTGATGCTGGTAAAACTACTACTACCGAGCGAATTTTGTATTTCACCGGTCTGAAGCACAAAATTGGAGAAGTTCACGATGGAGCTGCTGAGATGGACTGGATGGCTCAAGAGCGAGAAAGAGGAATTACCATTACCTCTGCTGCTACCACTTGTTTTTGGAAAGATCATAGAATTAATATTATTGACACTCCAGGCCATGTAGACTTTACTATGGAGGTAGAGAGATCTCTTAGAGTTTTGGATGGTGCTGTGACTGTATTTGATGGAAAATCTGGTGTAGAACCACAATCTGAGACTGTGTGGCGACAGGCAGATAGATATAATGTGCCTAGAATTTGTTTTGTAAATAAAATCAATCAAACTGGAGGAGATTTTTATAAATCTTTTGAGTCTATTCAAGAGAGATTATCCAAAGACGCAGTAGTAATTGCTCTTCCAATTGGATTTGAACAAGGCGTAAGAGGATTAGTAGACTTGGTAGAGAATAAAGCTTATGTCTATGCTGATGAGGCTGGTATGACTGAAATTGTAGAGGCTGAAGTTCCTGCAGATATGCTAGAGCAGGTAGAAGAGTATCGACAAATTTTGATGGAAAAAGTCTCCGAAGTAGATGATAGATTGATTGAATTATTCCTAAATGATGGAGAATTATCCACTGAAGAGTTAAAATATGCTATCCGTAAGGGGACTCTAGAATCAAAGATTTTCCCAGTTATGGGAGGAGACTCTAGAACAGCTATCGTAAGAAAATTACTTGATGCAGTGATTGAATATTTACCATCTCCTCTAGATATTGATGCAGCTAAGGGAACAGATGTACATAATGAAGAGAAAGAGTTGACTAGAAAAGCAGACAAAGATGAACCTTTTGCTGGACTTGCTTTCAAAATCGCCACTGATCCTTATATTGGGCAATTAGTATTCTTTAGAGTTTATTCTGGAGTATTGAAGAGTGGAAGTTATGTCTATAACTCAACTAAAGGTGAGAAAGAAAGAATTTCTCGTTTGGTGCTGATGCATGCTAACTCTAGAACAGAGGTAGAAGAATTATCTGCTGGAGAAATTGGAGCTATTGTGGGACTTAAGAATACCACCACCGGAGATACTCTTTGTGATGAGAAAAATCCAATTATACTTGAGAAAATTGTAATCCCAGAGCCAGTTATTCAGATAAAATTAGAGCCAAAGACTAAAGCTGATCAAGAGAAGATGAGCTTAGCCCTACACAAATTATCTGATGAGGACCCAACTCTAAAAGTTAGCACCGATGAAGTAACAGGAGATACTTTGATTGCCGGTATGGGAGAGCTACATCTAGATATTATTGTAGATAGAATGAAGAGAGAATTCGGAGTAGAAGTCAATGTAGGACAACCACAAGTAGCCTATAAAGAAACCATCAAAGGTACTGCTGAAGCTCAAGGTAAATATATCAAACAGTCTGGAGGAAAAGGACAATATGGAGATGTTTATCTACGAGTTGAGGCATTTGATCCTGAGACAGTTGAAATTGATCCAAAGAAACCACAACATTATATCTTTGGAAATGAATTAAAAGGAGGATCTATTCCATCCGAATATGTACCTGCTATTGAGAAGGGAGTTAAAGAGTCTATTGACCGTGGTGTTATTGCTGGATATCCTTTGATCAATGTCAAAGCCACAGTCTATGATGGATCTTATCATGATGTTGACTCCTCTGAATCTGCTTTCAAAATTGCTGGATCTATGGCTCTCTCAGCCGCTGTTAAAAAAGCCAACCCTATTATTCTAGAGCCAATTATGGCAGTAGAAGTGACTATCCCAGAACAATATATGGGAGATGTAGTAGGAGATTTGAACTCACGAAGAGGTTTAATCGAGGAGATGAATGACAGAACAGGAGGATTAAAAGTAGTATCAGCTAAAGTACCTCTATCCTCAATGTTTGGATATGTGACAACTCTTAGATCTATGACACAAGGACGAGGAAATGCAGTGATGGAATTCAATGACTATCAGCCAGTACCTAGTAATGTACAACAAGAAATTATTGATAAAAGAACTGCTAAATAAGCGAATCAACTTCAATAATTTTACCAAAAATCCTGAGTATCAAACCTCAGGTTTTTGGTTTATAAAATATTGACATCTATTGACAAAAGTTTATATTTGTGATATTGTTGTAAAGCTAAAATGCAATAAAAACATTGTGACAACAATTTCAGAAGCCTTTGTAATTGGGAGTAAATCTCCCAAAATAAGGTAGCATAATCGCTCCTTCAAGAGAAAACGTCCAGTTTATGCTCATGAACTTGCAAAAATAGATCCTATGAAGGATCTCGAAGCAGAGTGGGCTAAAAGAATGCCCAAATGACCAATTCCAATCACCAGAGGTAACTCCATGAGTTATCTCTTTTTTATTTGATAATAAATTTTCTCATTATACCTTATATTATCTATATATAATAATATGCTATAATATACCTAACAGGAGAGATCGCATAGTCCGGTTTATTGCGCTGCATTCGAAACGCAGTATAGGGTCAAACCTATCAAGGGTTCGAATCCCTTTCTCTCCGCAATTAATTCAATATATGTTATAATAAAAATATAAGTGAATTCGAAGATAAATTGTATGAATGCACAAACTAAAACAATTACAGAAATTGCAGAAAAGTTTTCAATAAACTCTATTTATGCACACAGACTTTTTCATAGTTCTAATCAAGAAGATATTTTTAAAGATATTACAAGACTATTAGAAGAAAAACCAAAACCATTTGTTAAGTGGGTAGGAGGAAAAAGGCAGTTATTAAAGCAATTTCGTGAACTTGGATTATATCCTCCAGAAGAGTTCGATCCTATTCATAATACTTATTTTGAACCATTTGTAGGTGGTGGTGCAGTTTTCTTTGATTTACTTCCCCAAAAAGCTAAGTTATCTGATTTGAATCAAGAATTGGTAATCACTTATAATGTGATTAAAAGTAATGTGGAGGAGTTAATTCAATCTTTACAAAAACACATACACTCCAAAGAATATTATTTAGAAATTAGGGCTAAAAAGATTAAAGACTTAACAGATGTTGACATTGCCTCAAGATTTATTTACCTGAATCGTACGGGGTTCAATGGTATGTATAGGGTGAATAAAAGTGGTGGATTCAATGTTCCATTTGGGAAATATAATAATCCACTAATATGTGATGAGGTGAATTTAAAAAGAGTGTCTCAAGCATTACAAAATGTTTCTATTAAATACCAAGATTATAAAGCAATATTAGCGGAGGCTCAAAAGGGTGATTTTGTTTATTTTGATCCTCCCTATTTCCCAGTTAGTAAAACTGCTTCTTTTACTTCATATACGGCAGACGCTTTTCTAGAGAAAGAACAAATAGAACTAAGAGATACATTTATAAAACTTCATAAGCGAGGTTGTTTTGTGATGTTATCTAATTCAGACACTCCATTTATCAATGAAATATATTCTGGCATTGAAGGTGTTAAAAATAATACAATTATTGCTGGTCGTTCGATAAACTCTAAAGGCTCAGGGAGAGGTAAAATTACTGAGGTATTGATAACAAATTATTAAATTATGAAAAAAGATTTTAACCATTTAATTTCAACATTGAAAAGCTCCATCAAAACTTGGGATTATTTTGTAAACTGGAATAAAGTATTTTCAAATAGCTCTGATTTAGAAATAATTTTAAATAAACTCAACTATCTACTTGGAAAAGAAAATCTTAAAGAAGAATTTAATAAACTTTATAACTCTAATCCTGATATTGTGAAAGCATTACCTTTGCTATTAGCAGTACGTGAGAATAAACTTGAAGTTTTTGATAAAGAAACTAAGAACTCAGAATTTTTTGACTTTTCAGATAAAGAAAAAAATGCTGAGAAATATTTTGAGTTCTTAGATAAGTCTGGGCTTTCTCATCTTTTTCAAAGAGATGGAATAAAAAATCTTGTTGATTATGTAATGGGAGTTGAGGTGGGTCTTGATAGCAATGGTCGGAAAAATCGAGGGGGTATACTTATGGAAGAAATAGTAGGTTCATTTCTTACTGATTTCTGTAATAGAAATAGTTTAGAATATTTATCACAAGCTCGTGCAAGTGTTATAAAATCTAAATGGGGATTTGATGTAAAAGTAGATAAATCCGAAAGAAGCTTTGATTTTGCAATTTATAATCCAAAGAATCACAAATTAAAGTTATTTGAAGCTAATTTTTACAATGGAGGAGGATCAAAACTAAAAGCTGTTTGTGGTGAGTTTAAAAGTCTCTATAATGAACTTAAGTCTCAAGGCATAGATTTTATATGGGTTACTGATGGGCTTGGTTGGCATACAACAAAACGACCCCTCGAAGAGACATATAATCATAATGAATATGTTTTTAACCTTAATATGCTCGAAGCTAATATCCTAGAAGATCTTATATGGTAATTATATGGCAAATAATAAACTACATCCTGATCAATTTGAACTAGAATGTACAACAGTTTGGGCTTTCCCCCGTAGAGGTAATTGGGCAACACATAAGTCTGATTGGCGGGGTAATTGGTCTCCAGAAGTAGTACGTAATCTCATTTTAAGATATTCAAATGAAAAAGATCATATTTTAGATTGTATGATAGGCGGAGGAACTACTGCAATAGAAGCCAAAATTTTGAATCGACACATTACTTGTGTTGATGTTAATGAGGAGGCAATTGAGAGAACTCGGAAATCTCTAGAATTCGAGGTGGACAATGGATCTAAGCAAAGAATTATCAATTGTGATGCGAGAGATATGAACTTTATAAAAGATAATGAAATAGATTTTGTCTTAACACATCCTCCCTATGCAGATATTATAAAATATAGTGAGGGTAAGATTGCGGAAGATTTATCTGGAATACATGATATTGATGCATTTGTTGATGAAATAGAAAAGGTTGCAAAGGAATTATTTAGAGTGTTAAAAAAAGGTAAATATTGTGCTGTTTTAATGGGAGATACTCGTCGTAATAAGATGTATCAACCACTTGCGTTTAAAGTGATGGATAGATTTTTGAAAGTAGGATTTACACTAAAAGAGGATATTATAAAAAGACAATTTAATTGTAAAGCCACAGGGTTTTGGGTCAAAAAATCTCAGGAAAATAATTTTTTGCTAATTATGCACGAGCATTTATTTATTTTTCAAAAGCTATAAATGCATTACGACATAGTTTACCAATATATGCTATAATAAAACCATACAATAACTCACCAAACATATGGACATCAACGAATATAAAAATAAGGCTCTGCGGACGGACTATGCTGATTATAGTGACTTTCATACTGGGGATGTGAGTGCTAGATTGGATTATGCTAGTATGGGATTAGTGACGGAGTCAGCGAAAGTATTGGATATAATCAAAAAATCCAAAAAATCTCTAGCTTCACTAAACCGAGAAAAACTCAAGGAAGAATTAGGCGATTTACTCTGGTATATGAATTTGACTTTAGATGAATTGGGAATTAGTTTTTATGAGTTGATGGAGGCAAGCATTACCAAAATTGACCGCAAACACCCAGAAGGCGATCCTTTGATTAGGGCAGGGGAGTGAAATTTTAATTTAATTTATCTCTTTCTTAAAACTCACCCCTCAAAAACTTTAACCTTTTCTCCTCAGGGAATCGCTCAATTGCATATCTGAGGGTAGTTCTTGGAAGTTGGGGATAGTTATCTATGAGGAATTGTTCTACTACTTTAGGGGACTTTTTCCAAGCTTCTCGGAGTGTCCAGCCGACGGCTTTATGAATTAGGTCTTCTGTGTCTGTGAGTAGTATCTGGGCTATATTGAGACTAGGGTTGATATCACCCTGTGAGATGAAGTACATAGTAGAGATTATAGCTATTCTTCTCTCCCAGAGTATGGGGGAGTTAGTTAATTTATCTAATATGCTTATTGGCTGTATATCATCGGCTATGGCTCGGCCTAGAATATAATGAGCGGATAAGTCAACTAGGTCCCAGTTATTGATATAATGCAAATTGACAATATACATATTAGCTATATCTTTTCTATGCTCTAGAGTAGCTTGTTTATTCTTATTAACTAATAGGATTAGAGCACAAAGTCTATCTTCATGAATAGGGGAGTGCAAGAGTAATTCTATTTCCTGCAAGTCTATATCCTTGTACTGTCTCGCTACTTTCCTAATATCTGGATTAGTCACTCCAATGAACTCATCTCCCTCGCCATACTGCCCTTTAGCAGTTTTAAAAAACCACTCAATTTTCTTCTTTCGCTCTGGAGTGGCATATTGTCTTAGAGCTCTCTGGATATTTTTATAGGTGTGAGACATTTATTTTTTTATTTTATCTTTTTAAATATTTTTTTACATTAGAATAAACAATATTTAGTCTATCTTTAAAATCCTTATCTGTAATATGGAGATTAATGTCATCTTCATATTTTCCTAGGAAGTAATTATGATCTTGAATAAAGGTATCTATCACTAATAATGAATCATTATATGATTTTGCTTTATAAAGCTTGATTAATAATTCTTTACTTAAATCAAGACTAATAATATAAGGCTCATATTGTGCTTGGATAATATATTCCTTTTTATCCTTCCATGCTCTATCTATACTGGCATCATAAATAAATGGGATCCCACTATTTAATATTTCTTTTAATCGTATATCTCGTCTTCTAATATATTCTTCTTCATCTAAAAACCCCATATCTTCTTTTACTTCTGATCGAATAGCATCATTATTAAATATTGGTAAATTCAATTTGATACTTAAATAATGAGATATAGGAGTCTTAGAACTCCCTATTGCTCCAGCAAATGTTATTATAAATTTTTTATTATACATACAAATATATTAGTATTTATACATAATTATATCATCACAGATGTATTTATACAATTATTTTTGTTTAATCCCTTCACTAAGAAAAATTTACACCCACCCTACGGGCACCCTCTCCAAAGAGGGACAGTTTTTTATATCACTTAACCTTCTTTCCAAACCACTTTTGGGTATTGGGGTTGCGATGTGGACAGCCCGGCCAACAACAAGGATTTTTATGTCCTGTTTTAATTTCTTCTAACATTCTTTGGATATGATTGAGGCGAGTTTCTGATTTTTTGACAATGGTTATCCAACATATCCACTCATTTCTCTGGATTGGAGTTAATTGATTCCATTTTTCTAACACAACTGTATTGTCTTCTAACGCCTGACTTATATCCTCTGTAATTGTGTGCAATATGCCTGAGAGTGGTGTTGAGTTTGTCATAGATTTTGATCTTCTTTAATTCTAAACTTTACTATTTTTTGAATTAAATCTATTGGTAAGGGCTTATCTAATGGGAATTGAATTGCTGCTTTGGAGGTTTTGTATGGCTTTAATTCTTTTTGGAAGTGTAATATTGGACTTGGGGTGGGGTAGAAGCCAATATGATTTTTATTCACTGCATAATATACCAAAACTTTATTTTGTTTAAAAGCTGGCATATTATAGCTGATTACTTCTTCTACCTCCGGAGCTACATCTCTGATAGTCTCTCTTAATAATTCTAATTTTGGCTGAATACTTTTTGATTGATTTTGATTATACTTTTCTACAGGTGTCATAGATTACATTATGTATATTTATAGTATATAGGATATTCTCTTTAGTGTATAGGTGTAGAGAGTTGAAATACAAAAACAATCCACCCTGTCCAGCATAGCTGTCCACCCCCTCCCAAACTAAAGTATAGGAGGGACTGAAAGCCCTCAAGAGGGGAATTTTTAAATTCATCCATAACCTCAACATATATTGTCAATTAACATTATTTACAAAAAATCATCAAAATAGTGTATAATAAAACTATAAACTAATTCCTAAAACTATGCTATTACAAATTTTACCTTGGATTATGGCGATTACAGCCTTCTCTTTTTTTGGTTCCTGGTATGCTCGGAGATATGATAGGGTAGACGCCTTGGTAGGTTTATATGTGGCTTTTGTGCTTATTAGTAATATTGTGGCTTATAAAATTGCTACTTTTGACCTTGGGTTTACCACATTTTATGCTACTTCAGCGACTTTGGTCTTTGCCGTGACTTTTCTCTTAACAGATATTGTAAATGAAAAATTTGGTAGAAAAGAAACTCAAAAAATGATATTCATAACCTTTATCACTCAAGTTGCTGTAGCTTTTTTTATTTGGCTCGCCATTTCATTACAGCCTGCTCCTTTTTGGCCAGATCAAGAAAATTTTGCTAAGATAATTGGCTATACACCTAGAATTATGTTCGCTAGTTGGGTGGCCTTCCTAGTAAGTGAGAATATTGATGCCTATATTTTCGATTGGTTCAAAAAATTAACTAAAGGTAGACATCTCTGGATGCGAAATGCCTTCAGCTCTCTGCCAGCTATGGCTTTGGATACTGTTATATTTGTGATTATTGCTTTTGCTGGAGTGCAAGAACTAATACCTCTGATTACTGGAATTTTGGTTATAAAATGGCTCGTTGGTATTATAGACATACCATTTATGTACCTAAATCGTATGATTTTGTATAGGAAGTAAGTTAATTAAAGCAATCTATTCTTAATATCATATCTAATTTTGTAAGCTCTCTCAGCATCTTTGAGTATATTTGTATCAACCTCTTGGATAAACATCTCTTCTTTCTGATGATTTAATTTGTTAACCGCACCTATAAAGGGGGTTGTTATTTGAGAGTGTCCGAATAATGTACCCTCAAAATTGGGTAATGTTAATTTACCAACTGCATTAGCATAAACCAGAATAATCTCATTTTCAAAAGCTCTCCCGACACATAGAGAGTCAACGAGATTAGGATCAGAATTTTTATCCCATTTCAAACCAATAGAGGCATCCTCAAAAGTCCAATAACTAGGACAAATTACAATGTTAACTCCTTTTCTTAACATTTTTCTAAATATTTCAGGGAACATCAAATCCCAACAAATTATTAGTCCAATTTTACCAAACTTTGTATTAAATACACTAATTTCACTACCTCTGTTAAGATAACTTTTCTCTGGATGCCATAAATTGATTTTCTTATACTGACCTTTGACCTCTCCTCTTGAATCTATATAATAAGTTTTATTATAGTATCCCAAACTTTCTTTTTCAATAATACTCCCCGGTACTATATTAATTTTATATTTTTTAGCTAAATTTTGAAAATATTTACAATATCTTTGGGAAATATCAGCAAATTCTTCTAATCTAAGTTTTATTGGTCCAGTAATAAAATCCTCTGGAAAAACAATAATATCTGCCTTAGATTCTGAGGCTTCTGCTATAAATTTCTCAGCTTTGCTAAGATTCTTATCAGGATTATATTGATTAATTTCAAATTGTACTACCGCAATTTTGACTTTCATAAAATATCTAGTTAATTATACGTATCTAAACTGGATATTATCACATCATAAAAACTCTGTAAATAGGCTTAAATATTATATTTTTTAATAAAAATAAAAACTAATTTTATTCAATTTTCTCTCAATATGGTATAATGTTATTTAACAATATTTGTAATATTTAATTATATGAAAAGAAAGGTTTTGATTATATTTGCGGTGATTGCTGTATTGACTGGGATTAGGTTTATTGGGTTTGAGAGAGAAGGGGTGACTTATGATGAGCCTGTCTATGTGAAAGCTGGGAGAGAATATATGTCTGCTTTGAGTAAATTAGACTTTAGTAAAGAAAGTTGGTCATTTAATAAAGAACATCCACCAGTTACTAAATATGTTTATGGCTTTGCTGAAGTTTTTCGTTTGATTTTTGATAAATTTACAAGCTGGGAAAGTAATATTAATAATATATACACATTCCCTAGATTGATGAGTGTTTTGTTAGGTTCTGCTACTTTGCTTTATACTTTTTTGATTGCCAGATTCTTTTTGAACTTTTGGCTTTCTCTTTTGGCTATGATAGTTTTGGGATTAAATCCTTTATTTATTGCTCATACTCGCTTAGCTGGACATGAATCTGTGTCTTTATTTTTTGTCTCAGGTATGTGGTATTGGTATTTGTTATACAATAATACTAAATCCAAATTACATTTTGCTATTATGAATTTGCACGGCATTTTGGCTTTTGGAACTAGGTTTAATAATGTTTTAGCTATGTTCCCAATTTGGATTTGGGAGGCTATATCTTGGATAAAAAATTTAGATAATAATAAAAAAATAATTTATAAAATACCGTGGAAACTTATCTGGCTTCCTGCTAGCTTGTGGATTGGAGTATTTTTGATTTTCCCTTATTGGTGGACTAATACTATTGAAAGTATTCAGTCTACAATTAATCATTGGGGGGGAGATCCAAAAGAAGTATTCTTTGGAGAAGTTCGCACAACACCATGGACATATTATATTGTTTATTTTATGTCTCAAACCCCAATTATACTTATTATACTTGGATTATTTCAATTATTTAATATATTATTTTCAAAATCTAAATGGCAAGCTAAAAATTTATTCTTAATAGCTATTTTTGGAATTTGGTTTTTGTGGTCATTGTCTACTATAAAGCAAGGAGGTATGAGATATCTCTCACCTTTATACATACCATTTTCTATACTAGCAGTAATATCTTTAGGACAAATATTTAATAAGTTCAGGACTATTCTAATTTCTGTTACTTCTTTAATAATAATTTACTTAGGTATTCAATTAAAATCAACATATCCATTTTACTTAGATTACTATAATGAACTTACTGGCGGATCATCTAGAGTATTTAATAATAATATTTTACCTATTGGCTTTTGGGGGCAGGGTACATTAGAGGTATTAAAATCTCTAGATAAATGGGTTGAAAAAGGTGATTCTGTGGGATTATATACAATTTTAATGCCAGAACATTTACTAACAGCATTTTTACCTGAGGAAGTTGGCGGTGTTTATAAAATTGATAAAAATTCCTTATTCCAAACAGACTGGCTTTTGCAACAAAGTGTATTTGCAAAAAACGGTGACACTGTACCAGAATATTATACATTAATACATACCTTTTATAGTACTAACGGCGCTCCTTTATTTTATCTATACAAAAATACCCAATAATAAAAAATCTGCACTTACATAAAATTAATAAATAATATATAATAAAATTATATGACAATACTAAAATACTTATCAATATTTTTGGTACTATACTTCATTAGCAATGTAGCTTACTGGGGGTATCAGGAATATGTGAACTATGAGGATATGCAAACGATTAGAAGTTTGGGTAATACTATCAATATAGCAAGAGTTACGATAGATGAAAAAGAGCAGAGTATAGCTCGATCAAGGCAAAAGCTGGATGAAGAGAAAGTCAAGCTAGACAAATTAGTCAATGATAAAAAATTTGCTCAATACAATGAATCGATTGGCGAATATAAAGAATTAGTTGATAATTTGAATCAATCTATAGAAGAGTATGACGCATTGATTGAACTTCATAATCAAAATGTTAAAATAGTCAATGATTTGATTGTAAAGTCAGGAACTCGTAAATATTTGTTCCCAATTGATGAATATACTCCAGAATTATATAGAGAAATTAAATAATGGATGTTAGTCAGTTTGTATTAGAATATTTATTTGTCATAATAAGTCTAATAATTTTATTAGCAGTACCTCGTTATGCTAGAGTCTTTTGGGCTATAAAAACTAATAGTACTGTTAAAGATAAAAATAGATTACAGAGTATTGATGCTATGAGAGGTCTATCTATAATAGGTGTGATTATAATTCATACTTGCTATCTGTTATTATATAAATATAATGGTATAGCTGAGATTATTACTTTAAACTTTATAAATAATATCTTTAGATTTGCTATTCCAGTCTTTCTATTTACTTCAGGATTATTATTAAAAAATTTTATTTGGCAGAAAAGTTATATTTTCAATTTTTATTTTAGTAAATTCATAAGAATTGGTGTTCCTTATACTATGATCAATACTATTTTATGGCAAATTGGCTATAATACCTCAGCTCCACTGTGGCAGATGATATTAACTGGAAGTATGGCAGTCCCATTTTATTTTATACCAATTTTATTCCAGTTATACTTACTATATCCTATATTAGATTATATTCGTAATATTAGTCAAAAATACTTATTAATTGTATCTTTGGTAATCTCTATATTCTCATTTTTAGTCCCAAATACTTGGTATATTGGTGATTTTCCATTATTCACACAATATTTGATATTCTTTGTTTATGGTATGGTAAGAAAAGACATATTAGATAGTAAAATTTCTAATATCTGGAGAGAGTTAATTTTCATATATATTATTCTACAATTTATATTTATTATACCTATGATTTCTAATAATATAGATATCGATATATTAAGACTTATGTTATTTTATAATTTACAACCTATATTAGGCTTTGGATTTATATTCACTATGTTCAAATATCTAGAGTCTAAAATATTAGGATCGCAATCTATACAAAAGTTTTTCTCCCCAATTGGTAAATTAAGCCTATGGATATTTTTATTACATTTTCCAATACAGCAATTTTTATTCTATAGTATTATAAATTCAGAGATTGGAGTATTATTTACATTTATCCACAATTTTACTCTCACATCGATATTGAGTATAGGAATGGCTTTTATTATTAATAAAATATATAGTTTACCTAGACTCATTCAACAATAATTTGCAAAAAATATATTTTTATGATATAATAAATCCATATTTAAAATATTATAAATATAAATTCAATATAAATATGCCTTTTGAAAATCAATCAATTAATGAATCAGAGAGATCACAACAACCTAAAGGAAATAAATTAACTATAATATTGATAGTCTTAATTATATTATCCGGTGTTTATTTAGCTTATTCTTTTTATAGTGAAAATGATTCTAATAATACAAATACCAAAACATTAGAAGAAACTAATGCAGATACAAACTCTAATCAATCTAACGATGTAATCCAATCATCTATTCCTCAAGATATTGAATCTATAGATACCCCAGTAAATGATTCTAATAATAAAACATATACACTATCTCAAGTAGCAGAGAATAATAGTAAAAGCTCTTGTTGGACTATTATAGATAATAATGTATATAATATTACCTCTTATGTACCAAGACATCCTGGAGGGGAGTCAGAGATTTTGCAAGTATGTGGTAGAGATGGAACATCTTTATTTAATAAGCCCTCAGAACATATATCGGGTGGGGCTAGAAATGTTTTAGACACTTTCAAAATTGGGAATATTTCCCCGTAATATTAATAATTAATTAAAAATCTATGGAATCAAATGTATTCGGACAACCAGATAATATGCAACCAGAAAACGTTCAGAAAGAAGGTAATAATCCTACCCTAATCGTTATACTGTTAATTCTTATCTTAGGAGGAGCTGGTGTTCTAGGGTTCTTATTATATAGACAAAGTCAAGAAGAACCTGCAGTTCTAGATGAAGTAGTAGAAAGTGTTGAGTTGCCGGCAGAAGTTACTATTCCTGAAGTTATCAATGAATCCGAAACAACAGAAGTTGTAGATGACACAGGTGTCCCAACTAATATTATAGAAAATGACTCAACTCTAGATGCTCCAGTTCCTGTTGAATAAATTTATTTTCTATTGTAAAATTAATCTTTTTATGGCATAGTACACAAATATACTTTAAAAAGACTATGGCAAAGAAAGAATTAATTCGTATATATAACCTTGAGAAACATTATGGACTCAAGGTTATATTTAATAAAGCAAACTGTTCGATACATGAAGGTGAAATCTACGGAGTATTAGGACGAAATGGAGCTGGTAAAAGTACTTTTTTTCGGATGGTTTTAGGTTTAGAAGAACCAGATGATGGTGACATAACCTTAGACAAAACTGCTAGAATTGGATATATAGCTCAAGAAGATGAGTTTGACCTAAATCAAACTGGGCTAGAATATTTATTATCTGCAACCAAAGCTCAAGATTGGGAAATAATCAAGCAGGCTCTTGAATTTGATATGCCTAAAGAGAAGTTAGAATTACCAATTAATGATATCTCGGGTGGATATAGAATGAGGTTGAAGTTAATCAAAATGTTAATGGCAAAACCAAATCTAATTTTATTAGATGAGCCAACCAATTATCTTGATTTGTCTACAATTTTATTATTAGAAAATTGGCTATTATCTTTCAAGGGTACGGTTCTTTTAATCACTCACGATAGAGAGTTTTTAAGACGAGTAATGACTAGTACAATTGAAGTAGATCAGGGTCAAATTACACTCTATCCTGGTAATATTGATGCCTACTTTGAATACAAACAAATGCTACAAAATCAAATTGTCCGTACCAATGCAAACATAGAAAAAAAACAAGCTCAATTACAAGAATTTATCAATCGTTTTGGAGCTAAAGCGACTAAGGCTGCTCAAGCTAAATCTAAACAGAAGCATATTGAGAGATTGGAACAGGAGAAACGAACTATTTATACACCTAACTCCAAAGTTAGAATGCATTTGCCATTTATTGCTAAAAGTTCTGGGATGGGATTAGATGTTAGTAATATAACTATTGGATATGGTAAGACTAAAATTGCTGAAGGACAAAATCTATATGTAGAAAGAGGACAAAAAGTGGCGGTACTAGGAGATAATGGACAGGGTAAATCCACCCTCCTCAAAACTCTAGCTGGAGAAATACAGGCTCTCGCAGGAGAGTTCAAATTTGGAAATGGTTTAAGAGTTGGATATTTCGCTCAAAGTGTGGAGTTTGATACTCAAGATCAAGCGACAGTCTATGATTATCTAAGGAAAGTCGCCGATATAGAAATTAGCGATGATGATGTCAAAAAAACTCTAGGTAGCTTTTTATTCTCCAAGAGTGAATATGATAAATCACTCACCGTTCTATCTGGAGGAGAAAAAGCAAGACTAAGGCTAGCAGCTGTATTTTTGGAAGGATATGATGTCTTAATATTAGATGAACCTACCAATCACCTCGATATGGAAACAGTTGAGATTATGGGAAGCTCACTTTCAGAATGGGGAGGTACTCTAATTTTTGTGAGCCATGATAGAAGCTTTGTGAATAATTTAGCCACTATGATTTGGCAAGTCAAAGATGGTAGTATCACCAAATATACCGGTAATTATGAAGAATATGTCTGGAGTCTAAAACAACATACAGATATTACTCAAGCTCAAAATACCGAGCAAATACAGCAAGCAACAGCTCAATATACTGCGACGGATGACAAAACTCGTAAAAGAGAATTATATCAAGCCAAAAAAGAACTAAACAAAATAGACAAGAGAATAGCCAACCTAAAAGAAGATGTTAGATTAGAGATCCCAGATGCATCAGAAAAATTGGCCAAAGAAGAAGCTCTCTGGGTCAAAGTTATGGATTTGATTGAGCATTTAGAGAACTAAATCTATGCAAAAAGATAATAATTATAATTCTCAGCAAAGACAAACTTATGCTCAGAACTTTGTCAAAAATCCAAGTCTGATCAGATATATAATAGATTTTATTAGATTACCAGAGAACTCACTAATTCTAGACTTAGGAGCAGGACAGGGGATAATCACTAGAGAATTATTAAAAAGAAATTATAGAGTAGAGGTAATAGAATTAGACTCAGAGTTATATAATCAATTACAAGTAGAATTTGGAGATAAAGCTAAAGTTACACAACAAGATATCCGCAAAATACAATATCCAAAAGGAGAGTTTTATATAATATCAAACCCACCATTTAATATTTTTTCCGAACTAATCAAAAATATATATCTATCCCACAATAACCCAGAAGCCGCCCTAATATTCGGACAAAAAGAAGCAATAGAAAGAGTAATTGGCAAAACCGGGCCGAGCATTATCTCAATAGTATTAAACTCACTATATCGATGTGAAGTAGTCTATACTTTTGAACCAACAGATTTCTCCCCAGCTCCCAGTGTAGCCGTAGAGCTACTTAGATTAGAAAAATTCTCGACTTCTATCTGGAATCATAAAGACGACTATATCAAGTTCATAAGCTATGCCTTCTCCCAACAAAAATCTAGTCTTTATAAAAATCTAGAGAAAATCTTTACCTATGAACAGTGGAAACGACTTGCCAAAACTCATCAATTCAACCCCAAAGCCACACCACCAGAATTATCTATCTCTCAATGGAAGGGAATATATCAGTATTATCTTACCAATGTAGATGCCCAGAAGAAGAGGTTGGTAGGGTAGTGCGAATAAGATGATAAACATCGTAGACAAGTAAATTAGCATAGCAACTGTCCTCCTTTGGAGGAGGTGGCCGTCAGGCCGGAGGTGGATTGATATTATGTACATCAAACAGGATATTAATTAAAATATATATTTGCTATTTTAGGGTTTTTATTATAAAATAAATTTGCTCATTGCACTTTTATCTATGGGTAAAACTCTTCCCGATTATGTTTTGCAAGTAATAAATATTTTTTAAAGATTTGTTGACACTTTGATAATATTTTTTGAAGAAGAGTTTGGTATAATTGGGAAATATATAATCGCACCAGCAATTGCATTGATTGCTATTGCGTTATATATAAGTGTTTTTATTGTTGGTGTTACTGTATATATTGCTATATTGGGACTTACAACCTTAATCAGGAAAATAAACTTACTAATTAGATATATAAGAATAAATGAGTTGCCATTTTTTTGGATAACTTTACTTTTTATTGCTCTTTGCATTTATATAAAATATCCATTGCAATATCTCATAGTGCCAATTATCTCTGTCGTTTTGATTTACTTTGTAATTAAATTCAGTAGCGAACATATTCATCCCCACTCCTAAGAGTGGGGGTTTTTCCTCGGACTTGCTAGAATTTTATGTCCTCCTTTGGAGGAGGTGGCACGGAGTGCCGGAGGTGGATAGAGTTTAAGTTGGTATTTTATCCACCCCCACCGCAAGCGGTCACCCCCTCCGAAGGGGGACAAAATAATAACCCTTAATGTATAATGTGTATTTATAAATCATCAACACATGTTATAATAAACGTATATTTAATAACCCTATGCAATCATTTTGGCAACAATTACCAAAACCATTTTTTGTCTTAGCTCCTATGGAGGAAGTAACAGACACTGTATTTAGGCGTATAATAAGTTCCTGTGGGAGACCTGACGTAATGGTGACTGAATTTACTAGTGTAGAAGGATTAGCCTCTGAAATTGGACGCTCCAAAGTCATACATCGGCTACAATATACTACTGAAGAACAACCCCTAGTAGCCCAAATTTGGGGCATTACACCAGAACATTATTATCAGGCCGGAGTTTATGCCAGAGAACAAGGTTTTGCTGGATTAGATATCAATATGGGCTGCCCAGTCAAAAAAGTAATCAAACAAGGAGCTTGCTCAGCCTTAATCAAAAATCCACAACTAGCCTCAGATATAATCCAAGCTGCCAAGGAAGGAGCGGGGGATATACCAGTTAGTGTCAAAACCCGCATTGGCTTTGGTGAGATACAAACCGAAGAATGGATTGGTTTTTTGTTACAACACAAATTATCAGCCCTCACTGTACATGGACGGACAGTCAAAGAACTCTCAGATTATCCAGCCCATTGGGATGAGATAGGAAAAGTAATAGAGCTCAGGAATCAAGCCAAATTAGACACAGTTATCATAGGTAATGGCGATATTACCTCCTATCAACAGGGACTGGCAATGGCAGAACAATACAAAGTCGACGGGATTATGATTGGAAGGGGAGTATTCCATAATCCTTGGATATTCAATCCAGACATAGACCACAATACACTCAGTACAGAGATAAAGGTGCAAAAACTCATCGAACATATACAACTTTTTGACCAAACTTGGGGACAAGAGAAAAACTTTGCCGTAATGAAAAAATGCTTCAAAATGTATCTCAATAATTTTCCAGGAGCCAGTGAAATTAGGTCCCAACTTATGTCTTGCAATAACCCAGAAGAGTGTATTGAAGTTTTGAATAATATTTAAAATTTTACAAAATAGGCATTGCTATATCAGGTAAAATAAAAAACACCCCACAGATGATAGTCGTATCCGTGGGGGTAAATATATAACTAGACTTGTCTAAGTTCGCAAACTCTGTCCTCTCAACTCAATGGTAGAATCATCTTAAAACCGAGTAGACATATGATGTCATTGTGTTATAATAATCTCGCATTCTGATGCACCTTTACCATGAGCACAATTATTACCCTGTCTCCTATCGAGGCTGGAGCATTTCCTACTAACCCAGAAGAACTAAATAGTATTATTTTAAGGGAGGAAAATAACTTTAATAAAGCTTTACAATCCTTCAACACCATTAAGAACTATTTGTTTGCAAAAAATGGAAATAAGTTTGAGAATTGGCCAGAAGCAGATAAAAGTCTATATCTAAAGGAAGTTGCCAAAATCGATGCCATTACATCCAAAACCATTGACTACCTAAGACGGCTTACCTCAGAAGTCACTCAAATTCCAGATTGATCATTATTTAGCTAAGCCACCACACAAGGTGGCTTTTTAAATTACCCTCTTGAGAGGTGGACAGCTTTGCTGGACGGGGTGGAGTGTTTTGGAACTTGAGCTTCTGTCCCCCTTAGGAGGGGGGGCCTGAAAGGTGGGGGTGGATTTGTTCAGCTCGTACTTCAACCTAAAATATGCTATAATACAAACACGAATATTAATCAAAATACAATAAACTTTATAAATAATTATATGCCTAACACTCACAATAAAATAGCCTTATTCGAAAAGAAACAGATTCGTAAAATCTGGCATAATGATGAATGGTACTTCTCAGTAGTAGATATAGTCGGAGCTTTGACAGAATCAACAGATCCAAAAGACTATTGGTACAGAATTAAAAAAAGAGCTACCAATGAAGAAGGAATTCAGTTATCGACAATTTGTCGACGACTTAAACTTGTAGCTTCTGATGGTAAAAAATACCTTACCGACTGTGCTAATACCGAAGGTATACTCAGAATTATCCAATCTATACCATCCCCAAAAGCAGAACCATTCAAAAGATGGTTAGCTAAGGTAGGGTATGAAAGAATAGAAGAAATAGAAAATCCAGAACTTGCCCAAGAAAGGATGAAAAAACTATATGAAGCAAAAGGATATCCCCAAGATTGGATAGATAAAAGACTGCGTGGAATAGCAATTCGCCAAAACCTCACCGACGAATGGAAAGAAAGAGGTATCACCGGAAAAAAAGATTATGCAATACTTACAGCCGAAATTAGTAAAGCAACCTTTGGTATAACCCCCAGTGAATACAAAAAACTCAAAAATATACCAGCAAAATCCAAAGCCAATCTCAGAGATAATATGACAGATTTGGAGCTTATATTTACTATGCTTGGAGAAAGAGTTACAACAGAAATCTCCAAAACAGAAAAACCAAAAGGAATGACAGAAAATAAAAAAGTAGCCAAGAGAGGAGGAACAGTAGCTGGTAATGCTAGAAAAGAAACAGAAAAAGAATTAGGTAAAAGTGTTATTAGTAAAGAAAATTACTTAGGAAATAATAATAAAAAATCACTAACCAATAAAAATAACTAAACTTTAACTTCCCATCTTTTGGCAATCCGCCTACCTACGGTAGGTAAACCTTGGGAGGAGAGGGGTGGAGTATTTCTGTCCTCCCTTGGGGGAGGTGGCACGGAGTTACTGAAAGTCTGGGAAAGGGGTCGGGAAAACGGTAGTTTTCCCGTGGAGGAAGGCTTGGGAAACCGAGAGGTTTCACAGGAGCAAATCCCATTTGCGACGCCGGAGGAGGACATTGTTACGGGTGTGAACATTTCTTTGAATATGTGGACAAAACATAGTTTTTATGCTATATACAATGTGTACATTTATTCCCGTGTTTATCATGAAGCTCTTTAGCTTCCTTCTCTCGCCACAAAGGAAATTAAGATTTTCAGAGTGGGCATATTGTTATCGAGCAATTCGTAACAAATTGAGTTATGAGGCAGAGAATGCAAATATCAGCTATTTGCAAGAACTTATAGATTTACTAGTTTCAATCGAAACAACTTTAGACATAAGAAATATTGCAGATCTAGAACGATATAAGTTTAATCACGACTATCAGACAATTAGGCTCTCAGACTCAATGTGGAATATAATCAGAAGTGTGAGACTAATTAGTGAAGAGGAACCTGAGGAAGAAGACTTCGAATGTGAACAATAGAATATCGCCCCCAAGCCACCACACAAGGTGGCTTTTTAAATTCTCCTCGTTGTAACCCGCCTACCTACGGTAGGTAAACCTTGGGAGGAGAGGGGGGCCGTCTTTTAGACGGTGGGGTGGATGTACTTTGCAACTTGAGCTTCTATATTTTGTCCCCCTTCGGAGGGGGTGCCTGCAAGGTGGGGGTGGATGTGTTCGGCTCCCAATTCAACCTCAAATATGCTACAATATTAAAAA
>CALMJI010000013.1 GCA_937864235.1 uncultured bacterium
TGTTTAGACTGGTGCAGAGGCTGACCTGGGCGACCATCGAGGCTGCCTACCACTGCCTCAACCTGGCGCTACGGGTAAGTTAACCCTCTTACTTATTAGCCTCCTCTGCAGCCCTGACAGTAAGTATGAGCTCAACCTGGTTATCTGATGTATTTACAGACTTACAGATTTATCTGACGCTCTACATTATCTGCTCCTAAACTACTTGGTAAATTATTTGATGGGGAATAATTTTCAGCACTCAGTGGAGAGACCGGAATAATATTATCGCGCTTATCCCTTAACCTTATATTTACAATTCTTTTTGAATATTTTTAGAGGATGGGAGTGAACCTTGGGGAGGATGGAGGTTACGAGGACTCCATCTTCACCGAGAGCAGCTCCCTCAACGGCTCCGTGGACCGTCAGGTTAAGATCTCTCCTATTGGACATAAAAATCCACCGGACCCACATAACACTAAAATAAGGAGTGAGTACTGTAAATTTATGTTCTTTGCAACAGGGCCATCTACTTATTTACATTCTAGAGGTAATTTTAGCCTTATTGCTCTACCTATTATTCTGGAGTTGGCTACCTACCTACAAGAGATATATTCTACTTTGTGAGATAGCATGGAGATTGGGACCAATTTCGGTGACCAAATGTACTGTAACACAAATAACATATGGACAAAAGGAGAGATACCTTTACACTAAATGCAGGATACTGAGGGCGCCACACCGGAGGCTGGCACCGCTGAGGGTCAGGTAGAGGCTGGTCAGAGGGTGGGAGGCGCCCCCGGCAACCAGCAGGTGGCACTAGCCCAGCTACAAGCTCGGCTATTGCTGCTGCGGTCGGGGCTCCTCTTTCCCCCGTATCACCCGCCTCTACTGCCCCTCGCGGCTCCCGCCCCGGTGGTGGTGGTTGGTCCGGAAATACCCCACTTCAACTTCCCTGAGGAAGTTGAGGTAGTGCACGAGGACGACCAGCCCTTGGTCCCCCTGGCGGCTCCGGTAGAGCGCCGGGTGACCAGAAGCTCCAGAGCTGCCCTCGTCGCTGGTCTGGGACCAGCCCGTCAGCAGCGCGGGGGAAGACTCTAGGTGAGAAAAAGGTTTTTACACTCTAGACGGACGGGCACTACTACTACGGCTTCTTTTCAAAGGTCTAAGCTCAATGGCATTGACATTTCTGATATTGTTACGGTAAGTCTCTCGCCGCAGTCTAGCCCCGCCCTGGATGTCTTCAGCCATAGTCATTCTCATCTTAATAGCCAAACCCACCCCCGCCGCAGCTAATGGGTAAAGTATAATTTGGCCAATCAGTGAAATTATTGTCACTATATCTTCCCAGTCCATGGTGTTTACATAATCCCTCCAGAACACTTTGGTATGCAATGCTTGAATATCTTCCTCAGTCAAGGAACTACTGATAAGTCTAAATTCAACATTTGGATTAGTAGGCTCAAAATATTCTTCCAGATCATCTTTCAATACTGAAATTCGGTCTGGACTGAATACCAAAATCGGTGTCTCTCTAGAAATGTCTACAAACTCAGGGCCCTGTTTACGCCTAGTTATTATTTCTTCCCCTTGGATCAGTAGCCCATCTCTTGATACTCTTATGACTGTCTCAGGTTCCTCTTGGGTAAAATTGCAATTAGATATGATCTCAGATATTAAATTATTTTTAATAGCCATCCCACAGGCTCGTGGCATGTTTTCGGTTTCACACCGGGGTATGAGATCCCCAAGAAAGTCATTGTGGTCGCAAGAGATGTACTGAATCCGTTCATTATCCTGAATTTTCCCAAAAACTTGATTTTTATGATTACCACTAATCCTAATACCTTCATAATGAACAGGCTGATATCGAATAGCTGTTCGTAATTTAGTCGGCTGTTGCAACTGGAATTTACAATTATAACCCACATTAGTTTTACTGCACTGGATGACTTTAAGATCTTCCTCCCTTGTAATCCCTACACAGGATACATGTTGGAGTTCCCCATAAAAGTAAGGATGTACTAGCCCTGACTCAAGACTATCCATCATGGACTGCATCATATTTAATTTTTCATCCCATCTTTGGGCAGTTAAAACCATGTCTTGAGCCCATTGGCGGATTTCAAGATCTTTATCATCACTTGAAAGTATTTGCTCCATAGTCCAGGTATCTTTAATTCTACCTTGACCTAAAGATAAGGCAGTCAATTCAGCCGCCACTTCAGTTGCAGTAAGTAACTCAATATAATGATGGCATTGCTCAGTTAC
>CALMJI010000014.1 GCA_937864235.1 uncultured bacterium
TCATTATACCATATTCTGTGGGAGACCCTATGTTTTTATTAGGAGAAATGCATGGAGTAGCTGAGAATCCAAATATTATCTATACATTATTCAAAAAGTTTGGATTCAAGAGACTGGCTCTGGAATGGGATGGACCAGAATTACAAGATCTGGTAAACGAGTTTTTAACTACAGGGCAATTATACCCTGAAACTATAAAAGCAAAAGATGGTGGAGATGGGATAATTACAGCTGGACATTTTACTTTATTACAAAAATTAAGACAGGAAGGTTTGTTAGAAGATGTTATTTTATTTGATTCAAATGAAGAGAACTGGAATGAGAGAGATAAGACTATGGCGGATAATGTTCTCCTTAATCAAGCCGATGAGAGAACTTTAGTTATTGCTCGGAATTTACATGCAAGAACAGAGCCCTTTACTTTTGATGGAGAGACTGAATTGCATCATCCAATGGGAGAATATATAAAAAACCAAGTACAAGATTTACCGTCGGGGGGAATAATATATCGTTCGGGACAATATTTTAATTGTGGTGTTAGAGATTTTCTAGATATTTCAGAGGGTGAGAATTTAGATAATGCACAGTTTTATCAGGCTGAGGATGGGTTGTATTATTATTCTATACCAGAAGCTCATTTAGCTACCGTACCCAATCCGAGGGAGATGTAGATTTACAACTGATTTAATAACTTTACTTTCAGATTCAATAAATAAAATAGTAAATTCAACTCCTATTTTATAGTTCTACTTTATCCTACTCTTCAGATATAGTAATATATTTTTTTAATTCAGTTTGTTTTTCTGCTTGTTTTATCAAAAAGTCTGCTAAATCTGCTCTGCTAATTTCGCCAATTTTAATTCCTTTGAATAATTTATTTTCAATATGGTATTTTTCTTTTAATTCTTTGTCTAACAGCCTTCCCGGTCTCACAATTGTCCAATTCAAATCTGAGTTAGTGATAATTTCTTCCATTTTAGTTTTATCAGCATACACATCTTTTAAGAAAAATGTTAAGAACATCTTTATAGGCCAAGAGGCATAATTTTTACTTTCTCCAGCTCCAAATCCGGTAACTACAATAACTGGTATATCTATTTTGTTCTCTCTATCTATCTCTACAATTAATTTTGCAAAATCTGAAAAAAGAGTTGTAGCCTTCATACTTTGTCTCGTCCCCAAGGTTATAATGAGAGCATCTGCATTTTGAATTGATTGTATTAGGTCAGCTTCATTGGTAGCATCACCAAGTATCATTTTCAGTGATTTTTTATCCTTGATTTCAACTTTAGATCGAGAAAGTGTTGTGATAGAATGATTTCTATTCAATCCCCTTTTTACAGCTTCTAAACCTATTCCAGCCGAAGCACCTATGATAGTTATATTCATTTTAATTCTTAGTTAATTTTAGGGTTTGGAAGTATAGTTGTATTATATCATATAATACAAATCCATACTAAGTTTTTATGTATTATACATCACCATATTAAACGGAATTAAAAACACAATGTTGTTTAGTATTGACAAAATTGGGAAAATGTGGTATGGTAGTTGAGCTTCTTTGTTATTCCATGAACATTCTTTGTAAAGTGATTGCCTTTTGTTTGGCACTCAATCCTCTTTCCGCTCAAGCGGAAACATTTCGAGCATTTGTGCTCAAGGGTGAGTCTGTTATGCTCTACTGCGTAGAGTGTGCTAGCTACACCGCCCCGAGCTACCTAACGAGAGTACGCTCCCCCCTACCAGGACTCATCCCTGGTGACATGGTCATCAGGGATAGAAAGGTTATCTCCTTCAAAGGGGAAAACTTCACAGGTGGAGTATATCGATCAAATATCGGTAGAGAAGCTCTCTTACAAAAACTCTCTACGGATGGATACCTTCCCCTGATACTTGAACAGTGAAGTGATCTCATCACTTTTTTTCAACCCCCGCCACCGC
The DNA here is from genome assembly GCA_937864235.1 of uncultured bacterium. Taxonomy (GTDB): domain Bacteria; phylum Patescibacteriota; class Minisyncoccia; order SW-4-49-11; family SW-4-49-11; genus CALRBF01. The sequence continues at coordinate 1,942 of CALMJI010000014.1, forward strand.
GGGGGCTTTTCATTTCTCCCAAACCATATTGAACGAAGAGACAAAGTTATCCCCTATCTCACCCAGGCAAAAATTCTGTTTAGCTCAGAGGCTATGTCTTGATCTAATATTTTACCGTGCGCCATTATAATTCTATTTGGGTTTAGATATTGAATTCTATCTATAGATTTATTTAATAGCTGATGATTACCCCAAAACAATGTTCTCTGGTCTCTAGTTGCGCCTCCATTTGGGTGTAAAGCTCCTCCTAAATAGGCTAGAATTCTAAAAAATGGGTTAATTTTATTAGGCTCAAAGTTTTCTATGATATCCGTCACAATCCAAGATTTACTAGGGATATGAAAAAAAGTATATTCAGTCATAAATCTATTACCAGACATAGGCAGAATTTCTAAGTCTGGGAAATAATCCCGATCTATATCTTTTAATTTCCTATCCCATCGTATTGATTGCCCTGCTCGCTGACTTCGCTTTTGTACTCCATCACTAGCATATGTTATAGCTTCTGGATAGGCTTTTTGAAAATCCTGTATATACCAATAATGAATTTTATTCGGTGAGATTAGATATTTGACATTGCCTAATTTGTCTAATTCTTGTTTCAAAGAACTGGTCAAATTAATTGGTGAATGTATCCAGAGATCATTATTGGCAAGTCTTATTACCACCATACGAGTAGTAAATGGCATTCCATAAAAATGTATTATAGGACCATCCACAATCCATAAATTCTCACTGATTAATTTTAAGGTATGTATTGGTTGGTATAGGTTGTGCATATTGAATTATGTCGTAAAAGTATTTGTTTATTTATCTTAAGACCGTAAGATCTTTTCCATCTTTTTACCTTTTGCCAATTCATCTACTAATTTATCTAAATATCTGACCTTTTTGGTCAATGAGTTGTCAATATCTTCTATTCTATACCCGCAGATAACTCCTGTTATAAGATTAGCCTTAGGGTTTAATGTTGCTCGCTCAAAGAAAGTCTCAAATAAAACATCTTCTGCAATCAGACTCTCTATTATCTTGTCATCAAAGCCTGTAAGCCAGTGTATGACCTGATTTAACTCATCTTTATTTCTACCCTTTTTCAGTATTTTATTTAAATATAATGGATAAACTTTACTAAATTTTATTTGTGCCATTCTTGCATTGTGCTCAGGAGTTGTGATCATATAATTTTTCTATTAAGTTCTATTTTGAGAGGATTATATAAGTAATCTTAACAGAGAAATTCTCAATATAAAATAAGTATAACACGCGCCAACTCCCATGTCTACGATGTTTCTCATCTTATTCACATTATACACAATCCCCCCTACCCCCCGCACTAGAACCCAAAGGTCGATAACGGTGATGCTGAGGGTGGTGATGATGGCGATAGCGACTATGCTGGAGCCGATGTCTTTGATCCTTTTGATTTGGATATTCCATTTAGGTTCGATAAAGTCGCATATTAGCTCTATGCTGGTATTAATAAGTTCTAGGATGATGACAAATGTCCCGAATAATATGGTTTGTTTGATAAGTTGCCAATTTTCTAGATATATTTCTAGAATTATTAGTAAGGCTATGATTATAAAGGTTTGGGTGAAGAGATTTTTGTCTTTACTAAAGGCATATTGTAGGCCTTCTAGCCAGAGTTGGTGTTTGGGGGTGGTTTTCATATAATTGTCTGTGCTATGATTTGCTTGAATTTATTATCTTTCCAGATATTTTGATGTGGGTTGGGTAGTTTGTACAATGGGTAAAATCGTGAGTGTTTTGGCTCTGGTGGGTATAGTCCGATGGGGATATATCTATTTAGTAGCATTGAGGTTATGAGGGCGGGATCCCAATAACACCAAAAGTTGGTGAATTGGATTTGGGCTGGGATTGGATTTACTTGTAATTCTGTTTTGCTAATATCTGCTTGGACAAAGATGATTTGTTTTACTGATTTTGGCAGTGTATATGTAGCTAAATATTTGACTAATAATCTAGCTCCTGAGGAATGGGCGATGATGATTTTGGGCTTTTGGGATGATAGTTCTTGGTATAGTCTTTGATGTTCTTTTGTGTCTTCAGCTTTATGCCTTTCTCTATAATACAGTTGTATTTGGGCTATTAGATTATAGGGGGTGAGTAAATTTCTCTGGACTGTTTCTGCCCAAATATATGGATAGGCTTTATTTTCGGTAATTTCATTGTCAAAGATATAGAATCCCCCGTTCTCGGGTATATCTGGCTCTTGTATGTCTAAGGCTTTACCATAGCCATGGATAAGGAAATATTGCATAAGATCTATTCTCTATCTGGTTTTGTATTTCCCATATCTACTGTGATTGTATTGAAGGCAAGGTCTATATTATGTTTTGAGAACTCGGTTAAAACTTTTTCTGAGAGAGTTTCTAACATTGGGCGGTAATTGCCTACACTAGTGCTAAACCAAATGGATAGTCTGACTCCTTGATCAGCGATGCTGAGGTAGACTTGGGGGTTATGATGTGGGGTAATTTTATGTTCTTTGATATACTCTGGGGTGTAGACTTGGTCGATGATTTTTTGTAGTATTTGTTTGGCTTTTTTCCAATCTGATTGAAAGGTGATGATTAAATCTAAGCTTTGCCAAACTACTCTATTGTCTTGCGTGGCATTGATGACGGGTTGTTTTAAGAACATATTATTAGGGATGGAGATAATTCTTCCTGTGACTCTTTCCTTGTCTATCTTCTCCCCTTCTAGTGTCCCCTCTCTCTCAAAGAGTAAGGTTCTAAAGGCTTCAATTTTTTTGACTCGTCCTGAGTATTGATTACTTCCATTAAATCCAGCAATTTGAATGATGTCCCCTTCTTTGAATTTATTACGAGCTCGGATGAATATCCAAGCAAAAAAACTAGAGATGAAATCTTGTAAAGCCACTACTAAGGCGGCTGAGAATAGAGACAGTATTGTAAATAGATTGCTAAATTGTCCTATGAAGAGATAAGTTAGCACAAGTCCAATTCCTACAATATAGACAATGTTGATGGCTACTGAAAGTAAATCTTTGATAGCGGGTGGGGAATATTTTTGGTTTAATCTTTTGATTATAAGGTATATAATAAATGATATTATAAAGCCGATGATATATGGTAGATATCCTCCTATATTACTCACCACTGTGTTGAAAAACTCATTTTTCTGAGCTTCTATTTGTTGATTAACTTCTTGAATTTGGGTATCGATTTTAGTTATAGCTTCTCGATTGGAGTCTAATTGTCCTCTTTTTTCGGTTAATTGTTTTTGGACTTCTACTAATTCTAATTTTACTTGGTCTAATTCTTTTTTTAGATTATCTTCGGTAGCTTTTCTTTGGTTTATAATTTCTTGGTCTCGACTTTTTGGATCGACTTGAGCTAAGTTTTGGATACTTTCATTGAGGCTGGTGGTTTTGGTCTGTAATTCTTGCTCTTGTCTTTCTAGGTCTTGAATTTCTATATTGAGTTTATCTATGTCTCGGAGTAACTGATTTTGTTTTTGTTGTAATTCGGCTTTGATCTCTTGCTTGTTTTTGATAGCCTCGCCTTGAGAATTTACCGAACTATTACTCGGTAGCATTCTTGAGATTGGATTAGCAAGACTAATCGATGGCAGTATTAAAACTACTAGCATTACTAGTACTAGAGCTAGCTTTTGAATATTTGGTATTTTGTAATTCATTTGATTTGATTGATTAAATTAACTCTAGTCCTGCTTTATTCCAATGTATAATCCCAACTTGACTATTGATTACCTTTATTCCCTTTTGATTCATAATCATAGAGGCTAACTGAGACCTTCCTCCACTACGACAATAGACTATATATGTCTTAGAATTGTCTAGATTGTCTATATCTTGCATAATAGTTGGGCTACTGATGTCAAAATTAATAGCTCCAGCTATATGTCCTTGCTGATATTCTACTTCTGTCCTAACATCTAGCAAGACTTCATCTAATGTTAGATACTTAACGCTTTGTTGTAACTCCTCTATAGTTTGGATTGATTTCATACCTTAATGTTGACTACTTGTATTATAATATGAATGGCTTATTGTTTCAAATAAACCTACTATTATACCGCTTAAATATTGACTTATTTTGATTTTATTGCTACTGTGCTAATAGGTATCCTTATCTGGGTACTGTCCTTTCACAATCAGAGGAAACCATGCCTTCAAGATTCAAGGTGGAACAATTTCTGGAAAAAGCAGGGGTAAGACCTAATATATTCTCTGCCGAACCTAGTTTCTATACTGGTTTTAACCATCTATTTACTCTTGGGTGGGGTGATGCTTATATCCAGGAAAAATTCTGTATTGATGATGAAGATTTGATACATATGTTTACACATGTCTTCCGAGCTTTTAGCGCTTGTATACAGGGCAATGACTATGCTGGGTTCAAAATTTTGAACTTTCATCGTCTTTACAAGCTAATCAATGCCACCCAGATTATCAACTGGCAACGCATCAGAGCCAAGTACTTTGCAGATATTCACTATGAATTGCCACATCAGCTTTACGTGGCGATGCTTGGTGAGTCTAGGGCTTATAGCTCTGGATACTGGCCCAAAGGGATTACTACATTGGATGAATCCCAAGATGCCAAATTTGACTTAATCATCCGAAAACTTGATCTCAAAGCCGGAGACACTATCCTGGACTTTGGGTGTGGCGCAGGATCACTAGGTAGATATGCTGGAGAGCTTGGGATTAAAGTTGTTGGCCTTAATATCTGCAAAGAACAGCTTGAATACGCTCGTAAACATAACGATCAAGAAGTGCCTGCAATATATCTGGACTTCAATCTAGTAACTCAGAGTGTAGCTGAGCTCAGGGATAAACTTAAGCCATATGGAATTACAGAGTTTGATGCTGTGACATTTGTTGGCTCAATTGAGCATGTAGGCTGGAAAAACTATGAAGACCTATTCAAGAAGCTCAATACTTTGCTTAAACCAGATGGGAGAATTCTTTGCCATACTATTGGCTCATATCAGCCTCTACCAGTGGCAGACCCCTATATCATGACCAAGATATTCCCTGACTCACAGCTTGTAGTGACAAGTGAAATTACTCGGGCAACTGAAATATCTGGATTCAAACTGATGGATTGGCACAATATGGAAACAGATATTCATTCATATGCCAAGACACTGAGATGCTGGCTTCATAATTTTCAACAAAACTGGCCAAGTATCAAGCCATATATGCCTCATAAAGACAAGGAGGCTTTTTACAGAGAGTGGGTATTTTACTTGATGCTCTGTATCGGTGGATTTGAAGCAGACAACTTCATTAATGTCGGACACTATCTGCTGCAAAAAATCAACAACACCAGTGGCATTAATATTATTAGGTAATTAAACCTATATTTCAAGGGGAGACTTCAAAGCTCCCCTTTTCATTTTATTATATTGTAAATATACACAAAATATATTATAATATAGCGGTTGTTAAAAATTAAATACACTAAATTATATGAAAAATTTGGGTATAGAGATTGTGGGTGATCTCAAGGGTATTGATAAGGGTTTTTTGGCTAATCTACAAACTGAGGAGCTAAAAATTCAAATTTCTGCTTTGATCAAAAAGCACGGTTTCAATGAACTTGGAGATTATTATCATTCTTTTGAACCTGGTATTACCGGAGCGGTGGTCTTAGCTGAATCCCATATTGCTTTTCATACTTGGCCTGAATTTGGTTATGTGAGTTTGAATGTTTTTACCTGTAATTATACTAAGGATAATGATGAGAATGCCAAAAGTCTATTTGATGAAATAGCTAAAATATTCCAAGCTACTGAAATTGACAAACAAATTGTAATTAGAAATCATTAGAAAAATTAAAATCCCCCCGAGCATAGCTGGGGGGATGAGTGTTGGGGGGGGGCTCAGATGATGTCTCCAGACACCTGAGCTGGTGAGGAGGGAATTTTGGGGGATGTTGGATCAGCCCCCATAAGGGCTGATAAAGACATCGCCATGATAGCGACGGACATACCTCCGACAAGGAGGTTTCCCCAAAAACTGGAAGGGGGGCGAGAGGGGCGTGACCCGATGGCCACTATCTGGCCATTGGGTTTTTTTACTTGACCCCGTCCCTGTACCTTTCTCCTAGAGGATGAGTTAGACGGGAGCCGAGGCTCCGTCTGGACTCGGAGCACATGCTCTGGGTCACTCACACTTGTGAGGAAAGGGGGAAGTTGGACTTGATCCCTAGAAGGGGGAATGGTGAAAGAAATGCCTTCTGACATCAGTGTAAAAAGAGCAAATTACCATTATCATATATACCACAAAATTATAATTTTGTCAAGTTATGATAACACAAAGTTTATGCTTTTATTGCATATTTTATTAAAAAGTTTATACTAATACTATATATATTAATAATTGTTATGAATTTTGGGGCAATAATTCGCAAAGTTAAATCTAGGGTTTTACCGCTTAATCTCCCCTCTTTGATTACTATTTATGTTGATAAAAGTGCTATTTTGGATAATCTAGCAGCTTATAGACAGGCTTATCCTGAGCTAGAATTTGCCCCTGTACTCAAAAGTAATACCTATGGTCATAGTTTGGTGCCTGTAGCGAGGATTTTAAACTCTCAGCGACTTCCCTTTTTAATTGTAGATTCTTATTATGAGGCGAGGTTGTTGCGTGATAATAATATTAAGACCCCGATTCTGATTATTGGGTATGTAGAGCCTCAGATTATGCTAAGGTCTAGATTAGCTAAAATTAGCTTCTGTATTACTAGCCTAGAGCAATTACAGCAAATTGCTGGGTCTAGTAGAAAGCTAAATCTTCACCTCAAAATTGATACAGGTATGCATAGACAGGGAGTGTTAATCTCTCAATTGGAGCAGGTGATTCAAATTCTCAAAGATAATAACAATCTAAATCTAGAAGGGATCTCCTCTCATCTGTCTGATGCGGATAATATTGAGAGCAAATCTGTATCCAAGCAACTCAAAAATTGGACTAAAGCTCGGGATATAATGCAACAAAATTTCCCAACTATCACCTACTCTCATATCTCAGCTACAGCTGGAGTTTTGCATACTGATGATAATATTCATAATTTAGCTAGATTGGGATTGGGTTTATATGGTATTAGCCCAGCTGACAATACTAAAATAAATCTCAAGCCCGCTCTATCTATGCAGACTATAATCAGCGGGGTTAAAAAGATTTCTAAAGGTGATACTGTTGGCTATAATAATACTTTTGTCGCTCCCCGAGATATGCTAATCGCTATCATCCCAGCTGGTTATGCCGAAGGTGTAGATAGACGACTGTCTAACAGAGGTCAAGTAGAGGTCAATGGTATTCTCTGCCCTATTATTGGCAGAGTTAGTATGAATATTACCACCATAGATGTCTCGGCTGTACCAGCAGTCAAACTAGGAGACACCGTCACCATAATTAGTGATGACAATGCCTCCCCGATTTCAATTAGCAATATTGCCACAACCTGCCAGACTATCCCCTATGAAATTCTAGTCCATATTCCCGCCCATCTCCGGCGAGTGATTAGGTAGTATTTGAGATTATTTAGATAAATTGAGTTCTAGCTCTTTGAGCATTAGTGGATTTAGAATTGATTCTTTGATGCATTTTGCAATAAATTCTTCTAGCAAATTAGTTCCTCTGCTGGTGAGGCTATATATTTTCCAATTTGGTCCTGAGGGATTATGTTTGTCCTCATAAGTGACAAGACCAGATTCATATAATTTTCTCAGGGCTCTATATAGACTCATTCTATCTATTTGGAAGTTTTGCTGACTGTATCTGACCATAAACTCTTCCATCTCCTCTACTTTTTTTGGCTTAGATTTTAGGCTAAATAATATCCAAAAAGTGGACATACTTTTCATAAAAACTTGTTTCCAACCATTGAATAATTGTTGCTCTTGTTTTGATAATTCCATATTATAGTTAATTTATTTGAAGAACACTTCTGATTTTTTGGACTCTAAAGCTCTTTCTAAGAAAACTTTTTGGAATTCTGCTGGATTATTTCCCTTTTTGTACCAGACATACAGTGAACAAGAGACTATAATAGAAGCTAAAACTCTATAGAATAATACTGCCACTATTGCTAACATAAAGGATAATATACCAAATATCATATAATTATTCCAAAGTGTAATAATCCAATTACCCTCGAGTCCTGGAGTGTTGATAATAGCTGTATTAACATCTAAAGCATAGAATATTATAAACCCTCCTGCTAATAAAATAATCAAATAAAGTAATAAGACTGCTATTGAAGCTATGGTTAAATAGGCTTGAGAGAATACAGCATAACCTGCAGTTTTATTAAACATATCTTTATTGTCTTGCAAAGTTTGTTTGAGAGATTTATCTGGATTATCTAGTACAGTGGCTGGGATAAGTGAAGTAATAGCTGGGACAGTCATACCATATACCCCACCCAATACTCCTGGTAGCAAGTTTGCCAATGTATCTAACCCGAAGCTAAGCCCTGTATATGTCATAACTTTTGGGAATATATTACTTTTTTGAGATTTATGATTATAATACTTTAATAAAGTTCTAGTAATTATAAATTCAAAATAGTGACTAATAAAAGTTCCCCAGATAATGGATATGATCAAAGCGATAATAGTAATGATGGAAAAACTTCCATTCCAATTACCAGCAAAAAATGCATCTATATCTGCACTAGAATATTGAGATATAATCCAACCCCATAAAGCTATGATTGGGACTAACATCAGAGTAAAGAAAAATATTGCTTGTAGTATAATACGAGGATTATCTTTGATAGTTTGTAAAGTGGCTTTACTAATTAGACTAACCTTGGTGAAGTTGTTCATAATAGATAAACTTAATTATTATACATATAGTATAATACATCTGGTAAATTTTGTCAAGGGGATCTCAAAAGGATTGAGTTGTGAGTGGATTTATGGTATTGTGTAAGGGTTGTAAATTCCTTCTAAACATGGATGATTCTAATTTTGTTTTACTTGGTGAATTTACCCCTGAAGAAGCTCAGGATATAGCTATTACTTGGGATTCTTTCAAGCAAGATCCTCCTATAAATGGTTTAGTTGCAATATATGTATGCCCAGAAGAAAAAGCTTGGAGAGAAACCCAGCGTTCATCTGACATCTAAAAATCTTTACCAAATCAAATTCGCCCAACCCAGCCCCGGAGCAAATTCGGGGTTGCTAACTTTTTATTAGACAAAAGTTTATAGGTTATGATATATTATTTATATGTGAAATTAATAAATAATTAAATTTATGAATGATAATAAAAAAACTTCTAAGTCTAATAATACTCCTATAGTTCTTGCTTTAATTATAATACCTATCCTATTTATATTCGGGACAATGATGATTATAGCTATTGTAATGACTACTAATAGACCTACTCTAAAATTAACATTATCTGAGCCTACTAATATTACAGATGCTTCTGCTGACTTTAGTGTAAGTATTGAGGGAGATAAAGATAAAATTCAGAAAAAAGGTTTTGCCTATGGAACATCTAGTAATCCTGAGGTAAAAGCTTCTTCTGGACAAACTAATCCATTTTATGACTTTTTTAATGGTTATAGTTATTCTAACTTAACAGGAACCTATGTGGAGACTTTTGAAAATCAAAATAATACTACAGCTACTGATTTAATCCCTGAGACTAAATACTATGTAAGAGCCTATGCTGTGACTGGTTCTGGAATTACTTATAGTAATGAATTATCTTTTACGACTAAGAAAAGGGTATCTTCAGCAAATGACGATATAAGAAGAAGTGATGTGAGCTTTATTTTAGATTTAGTAATAAATTTAAAAAGAGATAGGCCTGATATTTTTAATAATAGAAATGGGTTAGTAAAAAATATAAGAACTAGTGGTTATGGAGATTGCTATTCTTCTACAATAAGAGATGCTGATTCTTTATTATATTTTGAATTAGTAGAAAGATTGGGATACTCATTACCTAGCGATCCTAACGCAAAGTCGAGTGGATGTTCAGATTACGGGATAACTGTAAGCTCCAACAATATTACTATAACGGCTCCTAATGCAGAATATGGACCTATATCTGTATCATCTGATAGAAGATAAATTATCCACATTGACTTTTTTATAAATATTTCTTATACTTAATTTAGTACTATTATAAAAAATTAATATTAAACTTATGTTTGAAGAATTTAGTCCAAGATTTGAATCAGCTTTCAGAACCTTTTTAATGATTTGGGTTGTAGGCTGGGCAGCTGTAAATGGATTTAGTGCACTTGGTAGTTATGCTCAGTTTAGTGTATCTAATTATTCTGGTGATGCACAATTATTGGAATGGTGGTTCAAAATTATAGTTTCTATTTTAGCCTTAACTTTGGGTATAGTCTTATTATTCTGGTCATCTAATGTTCCTAATAGAATTAAAAAATTAAGGCCAATTAATAATATTTCTCTATTTATTGGATTAACTATAGTGTACTATCTATTTCCTACAGTTGCCAATATCTTAGTTGATCTTGCTTTTAATACAGATAGCACTTCTGCTTTACAGTTATTCGTATTTCAGACAGCTTGGTTATTTCCTAGTATTATTGTCTTAGTTTTTCATATGTTGTATTATGTGAACATAAACAAATATAATGAAATGTTGGAAGAGTCTCAAAATCAAACACAAAATCAAAACTCTAATCCTATTCAAGATAATATTGCAGTAGAATAATATTATAAAAAATTAATATGAGCAAATTAGTATCCGGTAAGTTAAAGTTTGTACTTGGTATTCCTGTAGCACTTATAGTATTATGGTTGTTAGCATCTCTTTATTTAACAAGCCAATCTACTGTATTGATCTTTAATAATACAGTAAGTTGGGCTCCTGTTCCTAACTTTGGTTATAAATTAGAGTTTTTGAGAGATTCTAAAGATAGAGCTATATCTGTCTGGACATTTGATAACCCTCAATCTAATAAAACTATACTTTATTTACACGGAAATTCTGGTAGAATTAATGACTTTTTTGTTGATTTAAAAAAATATGGGAATGTAGTCTCTCCTGCTTACCCTGGATATCATGAATCAGAGGGTACTCCTGATACTGAGGGAGTGTATGAGGCTGCTTTATTAGCCTACGATGATTTGGTCAAAAATAAAGGTGTTAGCCCAAAAAGTATAGTTATTATGGGACATTCTATGGGAGGATCTCCTGCTGTATATGTAGCCAGCCAAAGGCCAGAAGCTAAAAAATTAATTTTGATCAATACCTTTAGTAGTATAAAAAGTATGTGTGAGAGGCAGTATTCTATACTTTGTGGATTTACTGGTGATATTCTTCCTACTACGACTTATGCTACAAAAGTTACTATCCCTGTAAGACAATTTGTCTATAAAGGAGACCTTAGCGTACCACCAGCAGAAGGTAAAAAATTATTTGAAAACTTCACCTCAAGTAATGATAAAGTTATTGTGGAGTTAGATAAATATACTCATACTTATCCTGATTTAAATGAAGTTTTTGCTCAAGCTGGAGAAGCTAATTAAACTTACTTTCCTAACAATTTTTGTTCACTGAGTTTGCGATATGTTCCTTCGGGCATATCGTTTAACTCTATATTACCTATTCTAATTCTGAGTAAATCTATTACATTATATTTGAGAGACTTCGCCATTCTTCTAATTTGTCTGTTTTTGCCTTCTATTAGAGTGATTTTGACAATATCCTCAGCTAGTCTTTTGACTCGGCAAGGTTTTGTATAATAGCCTGTATCTAATTTGACCCCATCTCTTAATTTAGCTATATCATTATTGGATATTGATCTATTTAAGGTAACTATATATTCTTTTTCTAATCTAAGCTCTGGATTTAGGATTTTTTTGGTAATTCTACCATCATTGGTGAGTATGATGAGACCTCGAGAATCTTTATCTAATCTTCCGACTGGGAATACATCTGAGTCAAAATTTGTAATATTTTGTATAGACTGCTCACCTGCTTGTGGACTGTGGGTGACTATTCCCATTGGTTTGTGATAAGCATAATATACATAGTTTTTATGATAACCCACTACTTCTACCTTGTCCTCATCACTGACATCTAAACCTAGTGTAGCTATTTTGCCATTAACTAAAATTTTGCCTTCTTGAATTAATTTATCTGCTTCTCGTCTTGAGCAGATGTCTTGGCTTGCTAAATACTTATTGATCCTCATAAAAATACTGCTTATATGCCCAATACTAGCATATTTTGTGATTTATAGTAAGGGTATATACTAGATGAGGTAATTGTCGACAAAAGGGATTATATACATTACTATACTAATAACAGTAAATTGGGTGGTAATTGTCCTCCTTTGCCTGCCTGCGGTAGGCAGTGAGGAGGTGGCACAGAGTGCCGGAGGTGGATAGATTTCTAGTTTATGTTTTATCCACCCCCGCCTTTCAGGCTTCCCCCTCCGAAGGGGGACAAAACTAATATTTTTTTGTCACAACCACTCAAGCAAATATAATGTCCACTTACGTAACTCGTAAATTGTCTACGATCCTTCTTATCTTATTCAGGGTATGATATAATATAAAAGTTATAAATAAACATAAATCTATGCAGATTGAACCTGGAACTTCTCCAAAACATCGTTATGAGTTAATAAAATCTACTCTACTGGTCATTATTGGGGCTCTGATTACTATTACTGTAATCTATGGGATTGACTATTTTAGCCCGAAAGCAGAACCTGATCCTATAGCAGTAGTGGAACCAGTATCTCAAACAGAGCCTGTTGTGGAAGAAAAATCTACTCCTACTACCACCCCTACTCCAGAAGCTCCTAAAGAAAAAGTTTATTCTCAAGATGAACTGAATAAAATATTCGAGATGGATAAGAAAAAACCTGGTACTAAATTATTCTATTCTGATAAACTTGGGGTTGGGTTTACTTATGCTCCAAGAAAAGATTTTCCCGAACTAACTCCTGATACTGTAACAGAAATAGACAATATAATTTATTTATCTGAAAAGGAATCCGCTACCCCTTCTAAATTAAAAGAAGGTTATGGGTTAAGTTTAGAAGTATTTACAAAAGACCCTAAAGATACTCTTGATCAGGCTGTTACCAAAGAGTTCTTAGCTGGAGCTGATTCTAAAAATTGTTTTATTGTTTCACAAAAAGACTCTAAGATTCCTTATGCTAAGAATGGTCCATTTGTTATTTCTGAGATTGGTTATCCACCATCAGAGGACAGTGCTATTGTTGGAGATAAGTGTCCCCTCAAAGCTCAGCCGTACGCTCAAACAAATGCTGCTCAATTTTTCTTTGCTGAGAAAAAAGATTCATCTCAATATGGATTTTTAGGTCTAGGACAAGGAGCTTTTACTGCTGATTCCGGAATTAATGGAGATAATGTTGGGTCTTGGACCGACACTATCCGCTTCTTAAAATAAATCTTGCCTAATAAAAAGAGGGAGCGAACCACTCCCCTTTTTTATTTTGATTTATAAAGTTAAATTTTCTAACTCTCCCCGTCTTTGGTTTTGATAAGATTTAGGGCATGTTGGAAGTCTTCGGCTGGGGTAAGTATTCCTTGATTAATAAAGAATATCTGGTCGGCTTTTTTGATAGTATTAAGCCTATGAGCGATTATGACTTTGGTGGTGGTATCTGGTAATTGATTGATTATATCTTGTAGATTTTGCTCGGTGACCGTATCTATATTGGCGGTAGCTTCGTCTAAAATCAATAATTGTGGGCGCCTTAGTAAAACTCTAATAAAAGAAATAATTTGTTTTTGACCTATACTGATAGCGTTATTTTCTATATTAGTGGCTACTCCATATTCAAAATCAGATATTAAATCTAATAGATTATTGTCTTTGAGTATTTCGATTAGTTCAGCATTACTTTTATTAGCTAAATCTGGATTTCCATATCTAATATTATCACCTATAGTACCTGAGAATAGGAATGGCTCCTGTAAAATAAAACCTATGGCTTTGGTTCTATCCTCTGCAGTATGAGTCCTGATATCTTTATTATATAATTTAACTAGACCTTTTTGTGGATCATAAAGACGTGCCATCAGGGAAGCAGTGGTACTTTTACCTCCTCCGGTTGGTCCAACTAGGGCATAAGTTTTTCCTTGTTCTAGATTGAAATTCATATTTTTGAGAATTTGTTTTTCATCATATCCAAAACTAACATTTTCAAATTCTAAAATATGTTTAGTTTTTCTCTTTTTTAAGCCTGATTTATCTTCTTCTAAAATTAAATTAGATTCTAAGCTAATAATTTCCTGAACTCTAGTCCAGGCGGCTAGAGCTCCCTGTAGACTGCCTACTATGGAACCTAAAATTCTCAATGGCTCAAAGAATTTTTGAGCATAAGCTAAGAACCCTATCAATAAACCAATTGTAATACTACCTGATAAGATAAAACTAACTCCTATTGCGAGCAGGATAATTTGTGATAAGTTAGCTACAAAGGTATATAATGGAGCTATACTGTCATTGAGAATATTGGTTTGAATTTTTGAGCTATATACAGCTTGGCTAATCTTATTGAAATTATTTTGATAATAATCTTGAATCTGAAAAGCTACTATGGCATTAAAATTAAGTAAGCCCTCTTGTACTTCTGAAGATAATGCTCCCTGATTTTCTAAACCAACTTTATTGACTCCTTCTATAAATGGAGTAGCAATTCTAGTAATAATCAAAATTATAGCTGTTAAAATAAAGACTATACTTGCTAATTGCCAATTTAGATAAAGCATCATAGCAGCTATTCCTATTAAAGAAAAGAAAAGTGAGGTAAATCTCAAGACTCCCTCTGATAAAAATTGATTGATTTTATTGGTGTCATTGTTAATTCTAGAAATTAAATCACCTGCTTTATTACGGTTAAAGAAGTCTATTGGTAAACTCTGTAGAGAAGAAAAGACTTTGGCTCTTAGTCTAAACAAAACTCTTTGTGAAACATAGCCCATAATTCTAGCTTGGCCATAAGCTGCAATAGCTGAGATAATATACAATATTACTAATCCTAGAGACATTATGGCTAAAGTTTGTATATCTTTATTGGCAATAGGACCATCTATGGCTCTAGTAATGATATATGGGGTTATAACTCCTGTT
The DNA here is from genome assembly GCA_937864235.1 of uncultured bacterium. Lineage (GTDB taxonomy): Bacteria > Patescibacteriota > Minisyncoccia > SW-4-49-11 > SW-4-49-11 > CALRBF01. The sequence continues at coordinate 17,072 of CALMJI010000014.1, forward strand.
CCAATATTTATAAGTACAGTGATTATAATAATAATTAAATTCCTAGTCTCTCCTACAAAAAGCGGTAAAATTGTAGCCAAAGACTCCTCAAAAGAGGGTGGTTGATTGTGATTTTGTGATAATTTATAGGGGTTTTTCATACTAGGTGGTTTGTTGACTTTGCCATATTTGAGCATATTCAATAGAGCTATGTAAAAGCTTTTTATGTTTCCCGGTGGCTAATAACTCTCCTTCCATAATTACTATGATTTGATCATAATCTTGGATTGGTTCAATTTTTTGAGTAATTGAGATTAAAGTTAAATCCGGATAATTCTGTGCTAATGATGATATTATTTCTTTTTCAGTTCTAATATCTACTCTGGCTGTAAAATCATCTAGGAGCAATATATTTGGGTTCCTAACTAGGGCGCGAGCTAACATTATTCTTTGTTTTTGCCCTCCTGATAGATTGGTCCCTCTTTCACTTATTTTAGTTTCTATACCTTCTGGTAAAGATTGGATTATTTCTGTCACATTGGAGGTTTTGAGTGCTTTTGTATAATATTCTTCTGAGACTTCATTATTAAAGACTATATTCTCTCTAAGAGAGGTATTAAACAAAATACTTTCTTGAAATACAAGCCCCATATTTTTAAAAATATAGTCTGGATCCCATTGGCTAAGAGGGATATCGTCGATTAAAATTTGTCCTGAAGTGGGTTGAATTAAGCCTGTAATTAGTGACAGGATAAGGCTTTTACCAGAACCAGTTGGGCCTATAATAGCATTTTTACTCTGTGGGTTAATACTAAAGGATATGTCTTTTAATAAAGTTTTACCCTTAATTTCATAAGAGACTTGCTCAAAGGTAATTTTGCCTTTGACTGGATTTCTGATTAGATTTTTTTTAGCTTTCTTTTGTATTTCTGGTGAATTTAGAACTGTTTGTATTCTGGATAAAGAGACAAGTCCTCTGGAGATAAAATTACTTACAAAACCAAGAATAAAAATTGGGGTAATCAACAGATTAAAATAAGAGATAAAAGCACTAAATTCTCCTAAAGTTAAATCTTCTACCATAACTTGTCTTCCTCCAAACCAGATAATAGTGACAATTGCAAAGTTAGAGACTAGATTGATAGTCGGGATAAGGCTTGCAAAAACATTTATAATTTGAAGTCCTACATCTCTTCCTTCTTTATTTACATTATCAAATTTTATATTCTCATAATTTTGGGAATTCAGTACTCTGATTAGCATAGATCCCATTACACTCTCATTAATAACTTTATTGATTTTAGATAATATTTCTTGAGAAGAGCGGAATAATTTGAATATATTCTTAAAAATAAAAGCAAAAACTGCTATTATAATTGGTAAAGAAATAATAGCAATCAAAGCTAATCTGACATTGATGGTAAACAACAAGACTACACTACCAATTAAAATTATTAAGGCGGAGAATATACTAGCAAAACCCTGCGATATTATATCCTTAACCTGTTCTACATCTGATGTAATATTGGTAAATAATTCAGAAGAATCTTTCTCTTCAATAAAACTAATTGGTTGGGCTAGAATTTTTTTAATTAAAGAATCTCTCAAATCCTTGGCTACTCTCTCGGCTATATAGACACTAATTACTGTCTGTACTAAACTTATTAAAACTACAGAGATTGCAATTATAGACAATAGCCATATATCTGGAGATAATTTGTATAAATCTCTATTTTGGCTAAAGTTGTCTATGCTATCTCCTAATATTCTTGGGATAAGTAAATTAGCTCCGTTAGAGATGAAAATAAGCAAAGTTAAAAAAATTGTCCAACCTATATAGGGCTTTAAAAATCTTAAATCTATTTTTGATTTATTAGTATTTTTTGACATATAATATTAGAAAGCTAAATATATTGTAGCTTAGCTTCGGTCTATAAATTCCTCTCGGGAGCAGGGATCTGGCTTGATCAGATGTTGTGGAATCATAGCTTGTAATAATGATTCACTATTAGCTCCTAATTTGGCTATATCATAAGCTAATTGTCTATAATTAATATGTCCTCCCGGTCTGACTCTAAGTTGTGTCATATAGCTAATTTCCTTAGGGGAAGCATGGAAAAATGAAGTAAAAATATGAGCAAATGGGAGTAGTTGAGTATAAATATATTGAGGGAACCAATCATATTGTGAACTTAAATCTACAAATTCTTGTAATTTGGTATAGTATTGTTGCAAATCCTGCTCAAATTCTTGTCTAATCTCTTTGAGAGCTGGGTTTTTGGTCAAATATAACGGTAAAGTATACCCTGTATAGAGACTTGCTTTATAATTACTAGTGTTCAAAATTGGAATGTATCTACCCCAAGCTCGATGCCGATTCAAGTCTCTTAATTCAGAGTTAGAGCAAGTGAGTACAAAACTATGGGTATTGACTCGAAATAAATTACCCATTTGTTTGTGATGATTGAAGTCTTTGAACAAAATTTTAGAAATATATGCCTTTTGTTCTATATTCAAATTATCTATGAATTGTAAAATTGAATGAATATTGGCATTGGGATATATAGTTATAATATGTTGTAATAAAATTATAGTTCCCGCACTTAAACTCATATCTAATAAGTCTGCTTTGAGTTTATGGCAAGTAATAGTATTTGCAAACTCTAAAGATTGGGTGATTTTTAGATGTTCTTCTAGATACTGCTGTAGTATATTCAAGTTTTGATTGGTAATAGTATCTGCCTCAGTATGCCTGATTAAATCTGGAGCTTCTGGAGTGTATTTTAGCTCTTGAGCTACACTTTCTTCTGGGGCAAAAAGTACTTCTAATTGCTCAGCAAGACAGACTAAATTATATTCATTGGAAGCCTTGAAAACTGAGATCAATCTAGCCCATTCTCTGGCTGAGGTTATATAGGCTAATGAAGTCTTATTCATCAGACCAGAGGGTAAAAAGTATCTAGTAGAGTCAAAAACTCTGGCTGTCAGAGCTCCTGCTTCTGACTTATTATTTTCATCTATGTTATATACTCTTGTGTATTCTGAGGTTAATTTGTCTTGGTAGTATTTATACTTTTCTAGAGAATATTGCTGTAAATCTAATAATTTCTGGTTAATTGTATCAAAGTTTTCTGAAGTTGTATCTACTCCTAGGCTATCAAGTCCCAGAGGCTTACTACTGCCAAAATCCTGATACCTAGTAGATCTTTGTTGCCCTCCTCCGACACTACTTTCATTAAAAAATATAGTAGAATAATGGTCTGGAATTTGCTCTATATAGGCAAAAAGTTGTGCCATATCTGCTACTGAGGAGTGGCCATAATTACGAAAAATATTGGCTAGCTTTTCATTAGCATTACTGCCTGCTTTTCTAATTTCTTGGAATAACTCCTCTGCTGATAGGGCTGACCTTGAAAATCTAGCCCCTGCAAAAGCCATAATAGATGCAGTTTGTTTGCCTGAATTTGGCAAAGCGGTTCTGACTGTATAGCCGGTACGAGAATCAGTAACCGAGACTATAACTAAATCTGTTTTATCCTTGTCCGAGATACTAAATTTAAAGTTTGATTTATTCATAATATTTTTAATCTTTTATTTTCTCAAAATTTTTATGCATATCACTAGCTTGCACTCCTCTGGAATCATAATATTTACTACCAAGAGATGATGTTCCGTAAGGTTTTTGAGCTGGGGTTTTGAGTTCATAAAACGCAATTTGAGCAATTTTCATCTCTGGATACAGCCTAATTGGGACGGTATTGGTATTTACAAATTCCAAAGTAGCATTAAGCTTATTGCCTGGATCAATAAATCCTGCCGTAGTATGCACGATTAAACCATACCTGGCTAGCGAACTTTTGCCCATAATTTGACAGGCATACTTTTCATTACAACCAAAATAATCTTTGGTTACTCCTAATATAAATTGCCCTGGATGAATTACAAAATACTCATCTGGACTAGATAATACAACTTTTTCCATAAAGTTATGTATTGGTTTTTTGGGATCTATACATTCAAATTTATGATTATTGAATATCATAAACTCATATCCCAAAAGCACATCATAGCTAGCTGGTTGTAATCTATTCTCATCAAAATCATTAATTATAATATCTCCTACTTCTAGTGCTTGCTTTATATCTATATCTGATAATTGCATATCTCTTTTGACCTAAACTTTAAGATATCTATTAATTGCAATAAGACTACTTCCAACTCCTAGAATAATACCAACGACTAATTGTATACCAATAATTAGGAAGGATTTATTCAATACATATTCACTTGGTGATTGAGCTCCTGAGATAAAACTAGTAATAGTCTGTGAAATCAATAATACCACCACGAATAATATCAAAAAGCTAATAAATGTTCCAAAAACTCCGAACAAAACTCCTTCTACAAAAAACGGGCCTTTAATTTGTGAATCACTAGCTCCCACTAGTCTCATAATTTCAATTTCTTGGCGATAAGAGTATAATGTCAAACGAATAGTATTATAGGTAATAAGCACAGCAATAGTAGCTAATACCACAATCACACTAATCCCCACATTGCGAGTAACCCTAATAACATTATTTAATCTATCAATAATTTCTTTAGAGGTGCTTTTTTGGTAATCTGTTTCTTGAATAGTCGATTCTTTATACTCTGAGGCTAATAAAGTATCATTAATGCTTTGATAAAAATCACTACTTTCAGCTTTAATGGTCAAGGTTACAGGAAGCGGATTTTCATCTAGAACTTGTAGGGATTGTATAATGGAAGGATTATCCTTATAGGTTTCTTTAAACTTTTCTAAAGCCATTTCTTTGGTAATCAAATTTGTCTCTCTAACTCCCTCTATTGATTTTACATAGCTTATAAAATCATTAACTTGTGATTCCTCAAGGCCTTCTTTCAAATATACACTGATATCAACTCTGTCCTGTATCCCACTCAAAGCATCACTACTAATCTGATTAATTACCATAAAAAATCCAAGCCCAAACAAAGTCAAGACCATTATACTGGTAGTAGCAATAGATAAGAAAATATTGCGTCCAAAGTTTTGAAATCCGTATTTTATACTGCGAATAATAGTAGAGAAGAATAAGTCCATATAATTAATGTTTATCTTTATATAATATATTTACCATCAAGACTATCTCGAATAATCTTACCTTTATCAAGGCTAATAACTCTTTTATTAATACTATTTACAACCTCTTTGTTATGTGTAGCAAAGATAATAGTAGTTTTGAGCTGTTCATTGATTTTAAGTAATAAATTTACAATATCCCAACTATTAAATACATCTAAGTTACCAGTTGGCTCATCAGCTAATAATACTTTTGGCTCATTGATTAAGGCTCGGGCAATAGCTATTCTTTGCCTTTCTCCTCCAGACATTTGACTAGGAAATTTATTGGCCTTCGCCCCCATACCAACAATATTCAAGAATCTAGGAACTTTTCTACTAATTTCTAAATTATCCTTCCCTAATATCTCCATAGCAAAAGCAATATTTTCAAAGGCTGTTTTACTTGGTAAAAGTTTAAAATCTTGAAATATAATACCTAAAGACTGTCTATGTCTTGGCATATCTCCATACCTTAGATCATTAACTCTGGTTTTACCCAAGAAAACTTCTCCCTTATCTGGCTTTTGCTCTCCTGTAATTAATTTCATCAAAGTAGACTTTCCAGCCCCGCTCTGCCCTACCAGAACTACAAATTCACCATCTTCAATCTTTAAGTTTATATTTTCTATAGCAAAAGATTCCTCTTCGCCGTATTTTTTGGTTACATTTTTAAATAAAATCATATTTCTAATTAATGTTTATCTTTTTTGATAAGTACTGAGGTGATAATTTCATCCAAATCACCAGACAAAATCTTATCTACATCAGTTGTCTCAAAACCACTTCGCTGGTCTTTTACCAATTTATATGGATTCATTACATAAGATCGAATATGATTACCCCATGAAATAGAGACATCCTCCGTATGAGATTGCAGCTCCTGTTTATGCTCGGATTGCCTCAACTCCCATAGCTTTGATTTCAAGATATTCATAGCCAATGCTTTATTCTGCAACTGCGACCTCTCGGTCTGAATAGCCACCACAATACCAGTCGGAATATGAGTGATTCTGACCGCTGAGTCAGTGGTATTAACACTTTGTCCCCCAGCACCCTGAGAGCGATAGACATCCACCTTGATATCATTAGGATTAACAACAATATCACTAGAGCTAATTTCATCTATTTCGGGCAAAACCTGCACCATCACGAAGGAGGTATGCCTTAGTCCAGCTGCATTAAATGGAGAAACTCTCACTAATCTATGCACTCCTCGCTCTTGGCGAAAAATCCCATAAGCATATTGACCTTTGATCTGTAATAAGGATCTTTTTATACCAGCCTCTTGGCCTTGTATATATTCTATCACATCTATTTCAAAATTTCGAGACTTTCCGTAGGCAATATACATTTTAGTGATTATTTCAGCGAAATCTTGAGCATCTACTCCACCAGCTCCGGCCTGTATAAACACAAGAGCATTACCCTCATCGTATTTCTCATCAAAGAACATCTCCTGCCAATAGGTATTAATTTGTTTTTCTAAATTTTTTAATTCTGACTCAAAATCAGTATCTGGCTCTAAAATTAACTGCTCCGTAAATTCAATACTCTCAGGAATGTTCTCCAAATCCTGTAGTTTTTTTTGAGTATGAGAGAGTTTTTTTAAGATAATTTGAGCCTGCTCTGGGTTATCCCAAAGACTTGGATTTTCCGACTCTTTGACATATAAATTTAAGTCTTGTTTTAGCTTATCAAAGTCAATACCAAGCTCAATTTGTTGCCATTTCTCTTTTATTTCACTTAAAATGTGCTGAGCTTGATCGAGGGTCATTATTTTAGATTACGAATCACTTCTCATACATGTCTTACAGCCCTATTGGCAGTGGCGGAGTCGTGAGAATATAGATTTTGCTCTATTTGTCTTCCGTATCGCATAGTACTCGCCTTGGTGACCATCTTATATTCAGATCCATAGACGCTAGTCACAGCGTGGTGAACAGCATCAGCCTCTCTACTTCCTCTTACAAATCCTCCAGCTTCACAAATTTGTTTAATAACATCTTTTACCACCATATAATTATATTTAATCTAACTCTCTTTCTATAGCTTTAGATAAGACTTCTATATCTTGCTCAGTTAGAATGTCTTTTTTATTAGATAATAGATTGTCTTTAATCTCTTGCCATTCTTCAATAGTAGCTAATTCTCTAGCATCCCCATAATTATCAAAAGCATCATCAAAAATAACTTTTATATACTCTTTCTTTTGCTCATTAGTAGCTCCAGAAGTGAACATTCCTGGTCCTTTAAAATAAAGTCTCTTTAATATGATATCAAATCTTGATTTGGATATAGTCATAAATTTATAATTTATATTATATTTATTATACCATAGATTTAGGAAATTGTGAATTGTAAATTATTAATAGTGGATCTCGTGAATCGCAGGGGCAACCTTGCAGTCACCTGTGTTTTTGTATTATGACCTTTTGAATTTCTGTCCTCCTTCGGAGGAGGTGGCACAGAGTGCCGGAGGTGAATTGAGCTAAAAATTAAATTCTATCCACCCTCCCCCTTACGGGTACTCCCTCCAAAGGGAGGCAAAAGCTCCGGTACAAAAATACCTCGGGCGACATAAGGTCGCATCTACGAACACAAAACTCAATGGAGGGATAACCTCTCCACTACGACTCTCCTACACATTAAACTTAAAGTGACAGACATCTCCATCTTGGATAATGTAAGACTTACCTTCTTGTCTCAACTTACCGTTTTGCCTGGCCCCTACCTCGCTACCGCAATCGACAAAATCTTGATATGAGATTATATCTGCCATTATGAAGCCTCGCTCTATATCTGAATGTATAACTCCTCCAGCTTGTGGGGCTAAGGTTCCTTGTTTGACTGTCCAAGCTTTGGTCTCCTGTACTCCAGTGGTAAGAAAAGATATTAAGTCTAATAATTTATATCCCTCTTGAATTAGGGTGTCTAGCCCACTCATTTCTCGTCCTAGCATTGTTAGATATTCGGTTTGCTCCTCTGCTTCCATCAGACAGATTTCAGATTCGATTTTGATAGATAGTGGGATTATATTAGTAAATTTATCTTGTAATTCTGGGCTAAGCTGATATGTCTCATCGGTATTAGCTACATACATCATTGGCTTAGCGGTTAGAAAATTATAGGATTTTATAATTTCTAGCTCCTCTGGGGCTAGTTCAGCATCTCTAATTGGGGTACCAGCTTCTATGCGTGGTAATATTTTTTGTAAAATTGGGAGAGTTTCTAAGGCTAATTTGTCTTTGGACTTAGCTTTTTTTTCTACCTGTGGTAGAGCTTTGGTGATCTGATCTAAATCAGCTAATAGTAATTCAGTATTGATAATATCAGCATCTTCAATCGGGTTAATTCTATTCTCAACATGAGTAATATCATCATTATGAAATACTCTAATCACATGACAAATAGCATCTACTTGCCTAATATTAGCAAGAAATGCGTTTCCCAAACCTTCACCTTTGGAAGCACCTTTGACTAATCCAGCTATGTCTATGAATTCTATGGTAGTGGGGATTACTTTGGCAGATTTGGAAATTTGAGCCAGTACATCTAGTCTTTGGTCCGGTACTGGAACACCTCCAACATTAGGCTCAATAGTACAAAAGGGGTAATTCTCCGCTGATACTTGCTTTTTGGTAAGAATTTGAAATAGAGTAGATTTACCAACATTAGGTAGACCAACAATACCAATGGATAAGGACATATTCTGATCACTTATATAATATTTGCTAGTATTATACTATAAAATTACTGATTCGGCTAGATTGGGGAGGGTGGATGTATTTTTGTAATTTAAGATTTTGCTCTGTAATTTAATAGGGGCGACTTTTCAGTCGCCCCTATTGTCCTCCTCCGTCACCTACGGTGACACCTCCCCCAAGGGAGGGAAAAAACTGTCCCTCGCCGGCGAGGGGGGACCGCGTAGAGGTGGGTGTGGACAGTCGACTTACAGGTCGCCCCTACGAATACATAAAACAATGGAGGGATAAACCCCATCACAAATAAAGTATGTGATGACCTCAAACCCTCCGCTACGATATTTCATAATTTACCATTCATAATTTATAATTGATGATTTTATACATACCCTTGCTAAAAGCTTTATTTTATGCTATAATGTATTTAATCTTTCGCCAGTTCTTTATTGATTACTTCACCTAAATCTGAGTATCTACAGATTTAATGCCCATTTATTATTATTGTACAGAATAATGTTATACGAAATCACCTATATCCTAAAACCAGAGTTAACTAATGAAGAACAAGCTGCAGTTAACTCAAAAGTGGCTGGTTTAATCCAGTCATTAGAAGGAACTGCTAATCCTGCTGAGAGAACTTTTTCAGTAGAAAGAGGTGGGACTGATGAGAATAATCTTCGTAAATTTGCTTATCCTATTAAGCATTATAGACAAGGTTATTATTACACTTCTACCTTCGAATTAGCTCCGGCTAAATTAAAAGAACTTGAGTCTATTCTGCAAAGAGAAGCTGATATTCTAAGGTTTTTGATAGTCAAAGACTTTATTAATCTAAGTGAAATACCTGTAGAATCTAAACCTGAAGAGTCAGAGCCTACCAAGTCAGAGGAAAAACCAGCTAAGTCTAGTAAAAAAGATTAATCAATAACACCAAACTATATGTATCTTAACAAAGTCTATCTTATCGGTAATCTTACCCAAGACCCAGAATTCAAGGCTCTACCTAGCGGCTCATCTGTAGCTAGTTTTAGCCTAGCCACTAATAGAACTTGGACTGATAAACAAGGTCAAAGACAAGAAACCGCTGAGTATCACAATATTGTAGCTTATGGTAAACAAGCCGAAACTATTAGCCAATATTTGAGAAAAGGGTCTCTTCTATTCGTAGAGGGTAGATTACAAACCAGATCTTGGGAAGCTCAAGACGGTCAGAAAAAATATAGAACTGAGATTATTGTAGATACATTTCAATTTGGACCAAAAGGCTCAGGTACAGGTAGTGTAGCTAGTCAACCTAGACCAGCAGCTAGTACTCCAAACTCTAGTCCTAAATCTACTCCATCTAGTATGCCTCAGGAGGAATTACCAACTGTCAATCTAGATGAAGACGAGATTGATTTAGAAGAAATCCCATTTTAATTAGTTAATTATATATTTATGCGAAATAATAAGAAGAAAGCTCCTAAAGTCTGCTACTTCAGCACAAATAATGTAGCTATAGACTATAAAGATGCTATCACCTTAAAGATGTTCATCACTCCACAGGCTAAAATAGTACCATCCCGAAGAACTGGAACTCGAGCTAATCACCAGAGAAATCTATCTAAAGCTATGAAAAGAGCTAGATTTCTATCTATTATTCCTTATGTAACTAGATAAATATATGCCTATTACACAATCTGCTATCAAAGCCCACAGACAATCTCTCAAGAAAAATGCTGAGAATAATATTGTCAAAAAGAGACTCAAAGCTACTGTCAAAGAATTTGTAGGTTACCTATCTACTGACATTGAGAAAGCTAAAGAGTTAATCCCTAGACTATACAAAGCTATTGATAAAACCGCCAAAAGAGGAATCTTGAAAAAGAACTCTGCTGGCCGTAAGAAATCTCGTCTAATGGCTAAGTTAAATCAAGCTGTAGCTGGGAAATAGAGATATTCTGCAACCCTGTATTGGCCAAGACACCTCCAGATTTGTGGGAGGTTTTTTGGTTTATGGTAATAATATCCCCAACTCTCTCAATTTATCATAAGGGCTTTGACCTTGGAATTTGATGGCAGAGTCGCCGTCGATGAGGTTTAGATATATTTTTTTGAGGTCTTGAGAGTTCCAAGTGCGGATATTTTGAGCAGTGATTTGGAGTACATAGGGATGTCCTTTGGTATAATTTGAATATTGTAATCCCTTTTCTTGAGCTAATTTTATAATTAAAGCATTTTTTATTTGGCTAATTATTAAACCATAAAGGGCAATACCTTCTATACCACTTTTTTCTATATATTTAAGAGCTGTTAAGTATTTTCCATAATTATGGCTATAAATATACTCTGTAAGAGAGAATATACTATATGTATCTAAATTTGGAAAAATCAACTCTAGCATTGATTTACTTATATTATGCTTCTCCCCATAATAATTATATATTTGGTTAAACATAGATTCTATTTTATAAAAATCTATTCTAAATGGTGATTTTTTGGCTTTATTAGTTTCTTTTTCTTGAGTTTGTTTATGCTCTTGTTTTTGTAAGTCTATTAAATACATTATTCCCTCTCTATTTATATCCAAACCTTGCTCTAAACTCATTTGTTGTATATAGACTATAGCTTTAGGTTCTGGCAAGTAATCATACTGAGTTTGTTTGGCTTGTAAATCGATTAAAGTTTTAGCTAATGGGTGAGTTTTAGGTATATTATTGGTATTATAAAATACAATTATAATTTCACTATTATCTTTGAGAGTCTGTAATGTTTTTTTAACTTTTGGATATAATGCTTTAGGTAGAAGTACTAAATCTTTAATAATAATTAGTCTTTTTTCGCTGAATAATGAGCTAGTGTTGAAGCTTTGTTTTAATTTGGCTAATAAAGTATCTTCTGTATCTGGTAATTCTATATCTTCAAAGTGAAATATCTCTTGTTTAGCTTGTTTTTGTAAGCCAAGTTGTTGAATGGATTTTAACTTTTGACGAGAGCGATAAGTATCTGGTCCTGCAATTGATATAATCATATTCACTTATCTATCGTGAAAAATTCTTTTTAATTTAACTCCCATTTTAGATTTTGTCCTGGTTCTATTACTTGAATAAATGTCTGCCCCGGTACCAATAAAATCTCTTTCCCATCTTCTCCATAAAATCTCAAAGTATCTTTGAATCCTTCTTTTTTCCAAGTGATATTTTTCTCTTGTCCATTATGATAAATTTTACCTTCTCCTTTACCATAAATTGTAACTTCATTATACTGTCCTTCAATTTGTCTTGATGAAGCTCTCATTACTACTATATTTTTGGCCTTAATTTCAGCATCATTATTACCTCTATCTACATCTTTTTGTCCTGCCCAATATCTAGTATAGGTATTATCTTCCTTATTATACTCCCAACTGGTGGCAAATACTCCTGCAAAACCTACATATAATTTACCCTCTTTAGCATCTTTTTTCTCAGCTTCAATAGTTTTTTGGCTTTTGAATTTATACCCATCTAGATTAGTTTCTAAAGTATATTCTCTTTTCTTTGCCAAATCAATAACTTTTGGTAATGATACAAAACCATTATGTGGGGCTGGGACTGTACTTTTTCTAAAGAATTGACCACTTGATGAAATAGCATCAATATCTGGCACTTTACCTAAATCCTCACCAGTATATCTTTTTCCTGTTTTAAGCTCATCTAGAGCGAAGTGAGACCCTCCCCAGTGCACATAAATTGCATCCCAACCTCTTACTAAACTAATATAATCGTGTCTAGCACTACGAATTGAACCAACTTCATCTGGAAGGTTACAAACATAAACTCCCATCAATCTAGTAACACTTCCAGTAATAACAGGCATTTCTACTACTATTTCTGCTTGGCTCAAACCTGATAGAGGTCTTGCTACGGCATCTCCTGCCATCATTACCGCTATTGGTCTTTGTTTATAGTTATCACATTGAACTCCTGTCAATGGACTAGCATTGGTTAGTTTCTCCTCACTAGGCTCTAGCATTCCTTCGGCTTCATCAGTTTCTTTTTTGTCTTCTTTAGTCTCTTTATTTGTGTCTGTATTATTACCAACTCCACTAAAAGCATATACTCCCACTCCTATAATTCCAATAATAAGAAATAATGAAAATATTACTATATATTTTTCTTTTTTAGTTAAGGTAGACCATCTTTTTAGAAATGTTTTCATATAATTTAAGTTAACTTATTAATTTTAGCTACTATTTCAGTAGGAGAATAATGTGATTTGACTATATAGTCGACTGCTCCGAGTTTGAGGCATTCTGTAATTTTATCTTGCTCGCTAAGATTACTCATTACTATAATTTTGGGTTGATAATTAGCAGATTTTTTGGCATTAAATTCAGATAAAATTTCTAGTCCAGTTTTATTTGGGACCATTAAATCTAGTAGAACAATATTATAGTTCTCTGTTAATAGTTTCTGAATACCGTCCTCTCCATCTGAGGATTCTGTAACTTTATATTTAACCTCTCTTAGCTTCATACTCACTAATTCTCTTACAAAAATATCATCTTCTATAATTAATAAGGTTTTTTTATTGTTTTCTAGCATAGTATATTGATTTATCATATGATTAATTATAGGATATTTTATAGTTTTTAGCAAACTTAAATATCTTTAATTTATAATATTTTGAATTGTAATACTGTGATTTAATGTTATAATAATAGGATATGAAGTTCAAAATCTCTTCTCACTATCAGCCCAAAGGAGACCAACCACAAGCTATCGCTAAACTAAGTGACGGCTTATCTCAAGGTAAACAACATCAAACCCTACTAGGAGTAACTGGTTCTGGAAAAACGTTCACTATGGCTCATTTGATTGAAAAATATCAAAAGCCAACTCTTATTATATCACACAACAAAACTCTAGCAGCTCAATTATATCAAGAATTTAGAGACTTTTTTCCTGAGAATAATGTACATTATTTTGTATCTTATTACGATTATTATCAGCCAGAGAGTTATTTGCCTTCTTCGGACACTTATATTGAGAAAGAGTCTATGACTAATGCTCAAGTGGAGAGACTTAGGCATGCAGCGACCCAAAGCCTTCTGTCTAATCCCGACACTATTATTATCTCGTCGGTGTCTTGTATTTATGGTATTGGGTCTCCTGAGGATTATGGAAATTTATCTTTAATTATAGAAGTTGGACAAAAGATTCAGAGGGATGATTTTATTCGGAGTCTGATTGCAATTCAATATAGTCGTAATGACATAGATTTTAAACCTGGATGTTTTAGAATCAAGGGCGATGTGGTAGAAATTCATGAACCTGGAGAAAAAAGATTGATTAAAATTAGTTTTTGGGGTGATACTATTGAGAGTATTTCTTATAATGAATATCAGGATTCAATTTTGGAGCAATTGCCGGCCAAATATATCGATGATTATAGGATTTTTCCTGCTACTCACTGGATTTCTACAAGAAGCAAAGTAGATAATATGATTCCTTTGATCAGGGAAGAGATGGTGGATAGAGTGAAATTTTTCAAAAAATATAGCAAATTAGTAGAAGCTCAAAGAATTGAAGAGCGAGTTAATTATGACCTTGAAATGCTATCTGAAGTTGGGTTTACAAAAGGTATTGAGAATTATTCTAGATATTTGACTGGCCGAGCTCCGGGAGAGCCTCCTTATACTTTGATTGATTACTTTTTAGAGGCTGATGCTGATTTCTTAACTCTAGTAGATGAATCTCATATTACTTTACCTCAAATTCGTGGTATGCATAATGGTGATGCTGCACGCAAAAAGAATTTGATTGACTTTGGTTTTAGATTACCCTCAGCCGCTGATAATAGACCGCTAAAATTCTATGAATTTGAAGCTAAAATTCCTCATATTGTGTATGTCTCAGCAACTCCAGGAGAGTATGAGTTATCTAATTCTAGTGATGATAAAATTCATTCTATACCAGAATTACAAACTTTCAAAGAATTACCAGAGGGTATTGCTGAGCAAATTATTCGTCCAACTGGACTACTAGAACCAAGTATTGAAATTAGACCTGTCGACAATCAAATTCAAGATGTGATTGACGAGATTGGGAATATTATTCCAAAGGATGAGCGGGTGCTGATTCTGACTCTCACTAAGAGAATGGCGGAGGATATTGCAGATTTCTTGAAAGAGAAAAATATTAAAACTGAGTATTTGCACTCGGATATTGATACTTTAGATAGGCCTGAGATTTTGACTAAGTTAAGGCAAGGAGAATTTGATGTTTTGGTTGGAATTAATTTATTACGAGAAGGTTTGGACTTGCCAGAGGTGTCTCTAGTAGCTATTTTGGATGCAGATAAAGAAGGATTCTTGAGAAATGAGACTTCACTTATTCAGACTATCGGTCGAGCCGCTAGACATAAAAATGGGAAGGTTATCTTGTATGCCAATAAAATAACCAGATCTATTGACCGTGCTATATCTGAAACAGACCGTAGACGAGCTATTCAGACAGCTTATAATAAGAAGAATAATATTGTGCCTGAGGGAATTAAGAAAGACATCAGATCAAGTATAGTTAAAGATAAGAAAAAAGAATTACAAGAGCAAAAAGTAGCTGCTCTAGATATCACTGAGAGAGAGTTTATGATAGAAGAATTAACCAAACAAATGAATCAAGCAGCTCAGGCTCTAGATTTTGAGCGAGCCAAAGATTTAAGGGATGAAATTGCTTTGATTAAAAATTTAGACGAATAAACTAATAGCTCCAAATGTAAACATTGTAATCATAATAATTCCAACCCATTTGAAATGCCCCAAACTATAGACTGGAGGAATCTCTCCCTCAGATTTAGCCCTCCAAAATGTCAAAATTATCAGAATAGATATTATACTCACTCCTATTCCTCCTGCATATTGTATTATTGTATCAAATTGAGCCCAATCAAATACTAGTAATGCCATTGGAGGAAAAGTTGTGAGAATAATAGCAATACTTCTCTTTAGCTTTCCAAAACTCATATATGACTCTATCATTGATAGTCCCATAGTTATAAAAGTTGTGATAATAGCAAATAGAGCAAATATTGATATTGTTATAAGAGTTTCATAACCTAATTTATCGCCTAATGAAAGAATAGATAGAGGATCAATTAATTTACCAGTAACGCCAATTATTAAAGTTATAAATAGACTATAAAGTAAAATTATCATTGTATTACTCAAAGTTATAGCTGACTGAATTTGAGCATAATTACTTTTAGAAAATATAGATTTTACTTGTGGAATAGCAATCACTCCAAAATATGAAAACAACACTATTCCATAAGGTTGTATTGTGTTCTCAAGACTAGAAAATGGTTCTAGTCTAAACTGATTCCAATCAACAGTATTAGTATAAAGTGCTTTCATCCACAAAGTCAAAATAATTAATGCCATACCAGATACAAAAATAACTTCCCATTTACTTACAAATTTTAATCCTTTAATTATAAAATAAGTACTAATAGCAAAGAATACTACCGACCAATTAAAAGAGGTAGCTGGTATCAAATTATTCATAATATCTCCAGCAGCTCTAAGATAAGCTGTAAGTGCTCCATAAATAATAATAAAAAGTGCTGTTATAGCTAATAAATAGCCTTTTCTGCCTAAATATAATTTGATAAGCTCCGGAATAGGTAGATTTTTTTTGGTTCTTAGTACAATTTCACCCAACATCAAATTAAGTATCATCGCCATAATACCAAAGATTGCTAAATACAAAGCTCCAACCCAATAGCCGGCATTATAAACTGCATAAGGTATAGCTAAAACTCCAGCTCCTATAGTGGTACCGGTGAGAGTAGCTACTGCTTTTATAAATTGGTATTGTTTAGTTTTGGAGGACATTATGTATTTATTATATATTTTATATTATAACAAATTATTCCAAATAAGCATAGACTGATATATTAGGGTGATTATATAAATATTCTAATGGCCAGTTTTTGACTCCGGTTAGGTTTTGTAGCTGATTCTGTAGTTGAGCATATTTGTCTTGCCCTTTGATTAGAATTATAATTTGCTCTGAGTTATAGATATATTCTGGACTCAAACTCAATCTATCTCTAGTGGGGTAATTAGCTGGAGCTTGAGTAATTATAGCTTTATCTAAGTTAGGGTTATCCCAATATTCTCCCCCGGCAAAAAGTGAGGCAAAATGCCCGTCTAATCCCATACCTAGTATAGTAAGACCGAGTTTAGGTGGAAGTTGAGATTGTAGTTGAGATAATGTATTTTGAATTTGGTCTAAATATTCAAATCTAATAATCTGTCTAAAATCTACTCCCTCAAAACTCTTATATACATTTTGCCAATTAGATTCTGGACTAGATTTTGGGACATATCGCTCATCTACTTGGATTAAATCAATTTGTGAGAAGTTTAGAACTTGCTGAGCTAATTCCTGATAGATTACAAAAGGAGTAGTGCCCCCTGACACAGCTAAATTAGCCTCACCTTTGGCTTGAATTTGTTCATATAAATTATTAGCTATTTCCTCCGTGCTAGCCTGAATCCAATCTGCTTCTTGAGTAAAGGTTTGTATATTCATAGGGTATATATTAATTGTGAATTATGAATTGTTTTCCTAGTGGAGGTTTTTAGTCCATCCCATACCTTGTTTGGGATAGGATTTATCCCTCCAGTTTTTCGTAGGGGCGACCTTTCAGTCGCCTTAAATTCCCCTCGTTGAGGGGTGCCCGTAGGGCGGGGTGGAGTGTTTTGTTTTTCATATTTATTCCACCCCGTCAGGCAAGCCTGCCACCCCTCAATTTATCTCCCGTAGGGATGAGAGGGAAATTTTTAAGAAGATATCACATAATTCAATTCTCTACCCATTATTATACCACATTATAAATATGCTATAATATATAAAAGGAAATATTTATTATATGCAAGAATTTGTCCATCTCAATACTCGCTCTCATTATAGCATTCTAGAAGCCATTGGCTCTATTGGAGATATTATCACCAAAACTCAAGAATTGGGCTTTGAGGCTATTGCTCTTACGGATAACAATAATATGTTCGGGGCGATTGAATTTTATGAAAAAGCTTCCAAAGCGAATATCAAGCCAATTTTGGGAGTTAATTTATCTGTAGCTGGCATAGATGGTGGTACTTCTAAGCCTTATTTTATAACTTTATTGGCTAAATCTTATCAAGGATATACTAACTTGATTGAATTAGTGTCTTTAGTTAGACTGAATTCTAATCAGCCGATTTCAATAGAAAATTTAACTAAATATAGTAAGGATTTGATTTGTCTTTCTGGTAATTATCAGAGTGAATTAAATTATTATCTTTTACATAATTCTAAAGAAGCTCAAAATTGGGTAGATATTTATAGCCAAATTTTTACAGATAATTTATACTTGGAGCTATTACCTCTTACTAACACTCCTGAGCAGATTAAAGCGAATAAAAACTTAATCAAATTATCTAAAAAGTCTAATTTGCCTCTGGTTTTGACAGCTCAGAGTATGTATCTAAACTCTAATCAGAGAACTGCTCATGATATTATGCTAGCTATAAAAAATAAAACTAATATTCAAAATCCTGATCGGATAACGGTAGCACATGAAGACTATTCTCTCAAATCTACTGAAGAGATGTATAATTTAGCTCAGCAACTCAATATACCAGAGGAAGCTCTTACTAATACCAAAGTTATTGCTGAGAAATGTAATGTAGAGATTCCTCTGTACCAAATTCAACTCCCAAAGTTTGAGGTACCTCCTCTAGAATCTGGAGAAATTCTAGATAATGAGAGCTATTTAAGGTTTTTATGTGAAGAGGGAATTTCAAAAAGATATAAAGACCAAGACCAGACTCAAATTCGAGAAAGGTTAGAATATGAATTTGGAGTTATCAAAAATGCTGGATATATTGATTATTTTCTCATCGTATCTGACTTTATAACTTGGGCTAAAAATAATGGGGTTTTAGTCGGTCCTGGGAGAGGTTCAGCAGCTGGTAGTTTGGTAGCCTATTTATTAGCTATTACGGATATTGATCCTCTTGCCTATCAGCTTCTTTTTGAGAGATTCTTGAACCCAGCTCGAGTCTCTATGCCCGATATTGATATTGACTTTCAAGATAATAAAAGAGAATTGGTGTTAAATTATGTTGCCCAAAAATATGGACAAGACCATGTTGCTCAGATTTGTACTTTTGGAACAATGGCGGCCAAAGCAGCAATTCGAGACACTGGTAGGGCTCTTGGGTATTCTTATGGATTATGTGATTCTATTGCTAAATTAATTGACCAAAAAACCATAGCTAAGTCTCTTGCTAACTCTAGGGAACTCAGAAGTCGCTATGAACAAGAAGAAAAAGTTACTACTTTGATTGACACTGCCCAGCAATTAGAGGGCTCCATAAGACACACCTCTACCCATGCTTGTGCAGTGGTGATATCTCCGCAGAAACTCACTAATTATACTCCCCTACAAGTCTCTGAATCTGGAGGTAAAACATCTATCACCACTCAATATGAAATGCATGCCATTGAAGATTTGGGACTACTTAAAATGGACTTTTTGGGATTGTCTAACCTCTCTACTATTGAGTCAACTTTGAATTTGATTGAGTCTCAGACTGGAACCAAAATAGATATAGATAATCTAGAGACCGATGATAAATTAACTTATAAATTATTTCAAAAAGGGCAGACCACTGGAGTATTCCAATTTGAATCTCAAGGAATGAAAAAAGCCTTAATCGGACTGAAGCCTTCTGAATTTGACGATTTGATTGCGATGGTATCACTATATAGACCAGGGCCGATGGAACTAATCCCAACTTACATTGCCCGTAAACACAAAAAAGAAAAGGTTGAATATTTACACCCCAATTTAGAAGCTATTCTAAAGCCAACTTATGGGATTATGATTTACCAGGAACAGCTGATGCAAGCCTCACAGGCAGTAGCTGGATTTTCTTTACCAGAAGCTGATACCCTGCGAAAAGCCGTCGGTAAAAAAATCAAAGAATTAATGGAAGAGCAAAAAATCAATATTATTGAAGGTACGGTCAAACAAGGAATACCAAAAGAAATTGGAGAAAAACTCTGGGAGCTAATAGAACCTTTTGGAGATTATGGATTCAATAAATCTCATGCTGCTTGTTATGCTATGATAGCCTATCAGACGGCTTATCTCAAAGCTCATTATCCTCTACAATTTATGGTAGCCCTACTCAATAGCGATGCTAAAGATATGGCAAGAATTGCAATAGATATCACTGAGGCTAGACAACTAGGATTAGAAATAAAACCACCAAGTATTAATATTAGTCAAGCTAATTTTACAGGTAGTAACAAGACTATATTTTATGGGCTTGGAAGTATCAAGAATATGAGTAGTAATTTAGCTGAATATATAGAGCAGGAGAGAAAAGAAAATGGACAGTTCAAGTCATTAGAAGATTTCCTAACTAGAATTCCAGCAAAAGAACTGAATAAAAAGAATCTAGAAGCCCTTGTAAAAGCCGGAGCTTTAGATGAATTTGAGCCAAGATATATTCTGATTCATAATTTAGATAATATTTTAGCCTTTATAAAAACCCTAGCCAATCAAAATACTGCCAATATACCTCAAAATTCACTTTTTGGAGCTACGGTTAGCATTAAGCCAAGTTTAGAATTGGAGAATATAGAAGCCAGTCCTACTGAAAACTTGAATCAAATCTTAGAATTAGAGAATATATATTTAGGGCTTTGGATATCTACTCACCCAATTGATGAATATAAAGATATCTTAGAAGAACTAAAATTACCTAATATCAAAGAAATCAAAGAAGCTAAGAGAAAATCTAATCTAATACTCACCGGTGTAATCAAAGATATGAAGACAATCTCCACCAAAAGTGGGGCTAAGATGGCTTTTTTGAATGTGGAGGATATGGTAGATAATATTGAGGTTATAATTTTCCCTAGTATATATAGGAGTGTTGGTGATAATTTAATAGCAGGAGCTGGTTTTGCTATTAAAGGCAAGCGACAAGACAAAGATGGAGTGACTCAATTCATAGCCTCAGAGGTCAAGGAACTCAAAGACGAAGATATTATAAAATGGACAAATACCAAAACTTCACCTAGTCTCAATAATTCAGTAGAGGAAATCGGATTAGATATACCCGAGAATCCAGACACAGACTATAGCCCACAAGTTCCAACCACACAAGATGGAGTAGAAATAGTCGGAATCAATATAATAATCCCCCCTCACACTACTCCTGAAGCTTTAATTAAAGTCAAAGAAATACTAACCCGTGAAGCCCGTGGTAAATGCCCCGTCTACCTAATCGCCAATTATAATACTCCCAAAATGCAAGTCAAAGCGACCAACTTCTCTGTCCACTATTCCGATGAATTAGTGGCTAGAATCAAATATATTCTCAGTAATCCAGAATAATTACTCCTCCAGTTGAGCTTTGCCAGCTTGGAGGTCTCTATAATATTGTGAGACTGTCATCAAATCATCTTTAGTATAAAATTTTAGTTCTGGGTAAGTTGAGATAAGGGAAGTATCTAGTATCCCTACAGCTTGATCTAGAGTTTTTAGTCTATGAGCTACTACAAAAGTGACTGATTTTTGGGATAATTCATCTATCATTTGAGTAATTGCCAGCTCACTAATTTCATCTAGTGAGGAAGTCGGCTCATCAATCAGGATTAAACTTGGTTTATAATGTTTAGCCCTGAGGTAAAGTCCTGCAAAGTTCAATCTTTGTCTCTGCCCTCCAGATAAATTCACCCCTCCTTCTCCGATTAGTGTATTAAGACCATCTTTTGGCTCAAACAGACTCCAGAGCCCAACTTTTTTTAAGATATCAATCAGGTTTTTATCACTACATAATTTCTCATCACTAATAATCCCGAATACCAAATTCTCTCGCAAAGTCCCACGAAGGGCGGTAGCTGTCTGCATTTGAACTGAAATTATATCTCTTCTAGTTTTATCTCCAACTTTATAAATATTCACTTTATCAATCAAAACCGTACCTGTTTTAGGATTTAATTGCCCCCCCAAGATAGATAAAAGAGTTGTCTTACCTGTACCAGATGGACCAATAATACCATAGAGTTTATTAGCCTGATTTTTGGGAATTTCTAAGTTTAGGAAGTTATTATTGAATACTTCTATACTGTCATAAGAGTGATTGAGGTTTTGGATTTGAATAGAATACATATTTTTAAGCTAAACTGGATAACTAGAGTCTCCGTACTCTCGAATATAGGTGTATAGGTTTTTGATTTTTTCTATATTAGAAACTAATCTTTCAACATCTCGACCCGCTAATACAATACTATAAGTTGAGATATACATAGTAATTAGAGCAATAGCTGTAATTAAATCTAAGTCTCCTATTTTAACCAGATTTACGATAAGTAAAGCTATGCTCATAAAGAAAATCCCATATAAAATTCTTGGGATAAAAGCTGTTGAAATAAAACTCATCCAAACCGTAGCTTGTACTTCTCCAGTTCTAATATTAGTCTTTCGGATTTTCTTGATATGTTCTGGAGTAGCGAAGCTAGACCTGATTAAAGCTACTTGTTGCAAACTTTCTACCTCTACTTGCTGTTGTATATCACCTTGATCATTGTCTTTATTAATCACATTTTTAGCTATAAAAATCTGGCTTATTGTAGATATAGTTAACATTATTATTAAGCTAACAGCAGCTATCATACCTATTGTAAAGTCATAGTATACAAATGAGACTAGAATTACAATAATTTGAATTATAAATTGCAATATATTAAATGTTATTATATCTGTAGTGTTTTCATAAGCCCCTACAGCTCTATTAATTTTGGAAATAACCTTACCCGACTCTCTAGTGCTATGGTGAACTGGGTCAACTTTGACAAAAAATTTATAGGCTGAATTGGAGACACTACCCATAATACCAACCTCTGCCAAAACATAGTTTCTCATATGAGTTTGCACTATTATAGATAACATCATAAAAACAATTCCCAAAGATACGACTAAAGTTATATTTTGGGTTTTAATCGCATAGTTTATAATCAAAGGTAGGGTAGTAAAAAACACCCAAACTATAATCTCTGCTATCAAAGACACTACCAATCTCAACCAATATCTCTTATAAATACTATACCAAGGCAAATTAAAATCTACTGGATGGATTTCGATATTCCCCACCATTCCAAATAATTTCTCTAGAAAGTTATAGACTTTCAAATCTTGCATAGCTTAAAATATATTATATATAAGCTCATTATAGACTATATTTAGATTTTTGTAAAATTTTATTTGCAAAAAATTTAATTTTAATTTATAATACGATATAGTCTTAAATTAGACCTTATTTGTTATAGTTAACTATAAACCCTGTTTTATTTTTTATTTTATGTCAAGAAATGCTTATCTAAGTTCAGTCATTAATCTAACGTCTAAAATTTTATCCAATAAGGACAAGGTTGCCTCTCATACCTCTTGTGATTCTTATCGTAGTGTAGAGTGGGCAAAATATGCTCAAACTTATCATAATCTGTTATATAGCAACCCTGTATCTGAAGTTTTAGGGGTAAAAGAGTTTTTGCATCTTGATGGTACAAAATATAGGTCAGAGTATAAATATAACTTAAATCTAGATAAAATTCTCAAAGACAGCCTTGTAAAAAGACCAAAAATGATTTGGCTACCTTGTATTGATGAGAGAATACAATATTTGACCGCTTCTCATCATGCTTTATCCCTTGGAATTCCTGGTTGTGAATGCTTGATGTCAGCAGAGGAAAAATTACAAATGGCAGATAATATAATCGCTGTGTGTGAAGATAATCCAACTATTGAGGAAATTGTAGTCTCATCTCACTCTAAATGCGGAGCTGTAGCTCATACTCTAGCTAATAAAAGTTCTAAGCCAGTTTTGAATAAAATTTTAGATAAATTTCAAAATCAAGATAAAGTCCTAGATTCAGCCAGTGAGCGATATGCTTCTGGCTTTGCTAGTATTCTAGCCACTAGATTACAAGAGCAAAATTCTGCAGTCTCTGTGAGAACCCATCACTTCCATTTTCAAGAATTACATTCCAAGCATTTACATCATGCCTTTGGAGTAATTGTAAACTTTAACCCCCTACTCAATGGAGCTGAATTAGAAGAAAATTTGGAAGTTCCAATGTTTAATATTTATGCCGGTGGGCAAACTGCCAACCAAATTATGCAAAATATTGAATTAGCAATAGATATAGCTTCTAGCTCTGAAGGATTTAGCTGTGAATATATTAATCAAGACAATCCATTTATATTATTATTCACTATACCAAAAGAGAATAGCTCTATTATGTCCAAAATCCAAGCTGTAATAGACCAAATTCAAGATAAACATTATCCTTTGGAATTAGTTTACACTGTTTTAGAGGGGTAAGTTTCCGTAGGTGCGACCTTCTTAGTCGCCCGTAAATCCACCCCGTCTCTATACTATAAAAATATAGTATAGATCACCCCTCAAGAGGGGAATTTAGCTCAGTCCACACCCGGCACTCCGTGCCACCCTCGCCGGCGAGGGACAAAATTACTGTCCTCCCTTGCCTGCCTGCGGTAGGCAGGGGGGAGCTTTCAGTCCCTCCTATATTTATATAGGAGGGGGTGGCCATCAGGCAGGAGGAGGACAAGTGGACGACTGAAAGGTCGCCCCTACGAAAGAAATTATCCCGTCATACAACTTTTTATAATTTCTCCATTTATATGCTATAATAGGATTAGTTATAAATTGATAAAAATATGCAAAAGTCTAAACTAAAACCCAAAAAGCTAATTATTTTCTCAGTTTTTGGGGTGATTATAGTTGTTATTGTAGTTTTCCTTATTAATTACACTGCTATTCTACAGTCTCCTCAAATTGAAACTGGGGCTAAGTTGGAAGTAGATAGTAATAGTATTTCTAAAAGTGTCGATTATAAATATACTGCTGTAGCTTCTAATCTTTATGTTCCTTGGAGTATTGTATTCCCGACTGAGAATAGTATGTATATTGCTCAGAGATCGGGGGAGATATTATATTATAAAAACTCTCAACCTCAAGCTAATTTTTATAAATTTTCTGAGATTAGTGCAACCAATGAAGAGGGGCTGATGGGTATGGTACTGGATCCTGATTATCCCAATTCACCGTATATCTATACTTCTCTAGCCTATGAGGAGAATAATCAGATGTTTGTAAAGGTAGTGAGATTGACTGATGTTAATAATCAGACTACAGAGACTAAAATATTATTAGATAAAATTCCAGCAGCTAAATTTCACGCGGGATCTAGACTTAGATTTGGACCAGACCAAAAATTATATATAACTACCGGAGATGCTACCAAAAAAGAAATTGCTCAAGACCTAAATTCACTAGGTGGCAAAATTCTAAGAATGAATAAAGATGGTAGTATTCCAGAAGATAATCCTTTTGATAATTCTTATGTATATTCTTATGGGCATCGAAATCCTCAAGGGATAGATTTTGACCCAGTTTCTGGAGTTTTATTCTCTACTGAGCATGGCCCCTCATTATTCGATGGAGCAGCTGGAGGAGATGAGGTTAATCGTATTCTCGCTGGTAAAGAATACGGTTGGCCAAAAGTATCTCATACAGAATCTACACCTGAGGCTATTGATCCCCTTCTAGTATTCACCCCTGCGGTAGCCCCAGCCTCTGGAGTATTCTATACTGGAGATAAATATCCAAGTCTCAAAAATGCTTTTTTATTCGGAGGACTGAGAGGAGAGGGAATATTTGCAATTTATTTAGATGAATCCAGACAAAAAGTAAAGTCTTATGAGAAATTAAATATAGCTGAAGGTAGAATCCGAGAAATAGCCGTCTCACCTGATGGATATATTTATTTTAGCACTTCTAATCGAGATGGTAGGGGAAATACTAATGATAAAAGTGATCAGATTTTTAGGTTAGAGCCTAAATAAAAACACGAGCCAGAATTTGACTCGTGGTGATAGGTGAAAGATGTAATTTTAATCATCTTTATATTCTCTACTATTTAAAAACTCTATATTTTTAATATTTTTTCCTACAATGCTATAAGGTAGTCCTTCTATAGAATTAATATCTATACACTCATATAGTTCTGCAGGGTTAATTTCATCTGTGTAGCAGTCAAACCTTACATTAATATTTTGACCTTTATGAAAAATAATTCCTTGAAATATTTTAACAACTTTTTGAGAATTCTTTTGAATAGAAACTGTCATGATGCTAGTAAAAAACACCTAAACTAAAATACACTAATTCACAAAATTTGTAAAGTATTGCATACTTTGTTAAAATATAAATAATTAAAATTATATACTATGAATAAATTAAATTCTAATGAAATACTAGCCCAAATCAGCTCTAATTGGAAGTTATCCGAGAATAATGATCTTATATCTCGAAGTTTTGAACTTAATAACTTCGCTGAAGCTCTGGAGCTCGTCAATAAAATTGGAGAATTAGCAGACTCCGAGCAGCATCATCCAGACATTAACTTAGGTTGGGGTTATGTGGAAGTTTATCTTAGCACCCATGATATAGGAGGAATATCAGATAAAGACATTACTCTAGCTCAAGCTATAGATAAGATTTAATATTAATATTTTTATCTAAATTACATCAACTAAAAACGTAATAAATAATACTATACTTAATAATAAAAATATTATAGAAGATATAATCATAATATAATAAGAATAGCCTAAATTAGAAAGTATACTATTTAAAATTATTAAATATATTATAGATAGTATATATATTGATAAATATTTGAATAATAATTTGAAAACATTTTTTTTAGGTTTAATAAAGTCATTTAATATCTTATCTTTATAAAAATCCTTAACTTCTTGTAAGTTATTGTTGTTTAAATTCTGATCTTGATTTAGATTTATTTTATTCATATAGTATATAATATAGTTATATAAAAATATTATATACTATATTTATAATAGTGTAAAATTGTGAGAATATTTTATTTATTTTTGCTATTAATTTTTGTCAAAAGTAAACAAAAGTTTTATATATACTTATTTTACTAAGTGTGAATTATTTCAGAGCATATATTTATGCTATATTTTACTTAAGATTAAAATTTTATCAGTATTAGATTAAAGCAATACTGTCAAGTTATACACATTTAGACTTATTTAGTACTTTTATAATACCTATAAAAACTTATGTTTAAGCCATATTTTGGTATTTTTCTTGACAAGTTTTAGCATATAGTATATAATATTTTTGAATCTAAAATCATTAGACAAGGTTGATTTTGAGTCAAGACTTATGTCTGTTTGTTCCGTTTTGAAGTTCGAATTCCTTGTATTTAGTTAAGAATCCTATTAGTACCGTTGTTTTTAAATTATCCAAAAACCAGGTGACACGATTCATAAAAAGTGCTACTAAGCACACACAAGATAAAATTAGTTGGTTTATTCTTACCATTGTGGTAGGTCTAGTTGTGTTCAGTAATATAGCTTATGCTGGAAGACTTCCAATTAGTTCAACTCTTCTAAATAATAGTAATTTAGGAGGTCCATTAGATGCTTCTCTAGCTTCTGCTGGGGTATTGCAAGCTAATGGAATATTAGGTCTTCCAAGTGATGAAGAATTAAATTCTAATATCAATACCACAGACTCCAATATTATAAATGGTATTAATGCCCTTGAAGGGTATATTGAATATTCCTCAAACCCAATAATTAGAGAATATATTGTACAAGAAGGAGATACTCTAGAAAGTATTGCTCAGAAGTTTAGTATTTCGGTAGAGACTATAGCTATTGCTAATAATATCAAAGATTTGAAGCAAAATCCTGCAGCTAACTCTACACTTTCTATTTTACCTAAAAATGGAGTTCAAACTAATATTACTGAGGATCAATCTCTTGCTCAAATTGCTTCTAAATATAGTGTTTCTGAGCAAGCTATTAGAGATTATAATAATCTTCAAGCTGATATAGCTGTGGGAACCAATATTATTGTACCTGATGCTGTAGTTCCAAATGAAGATAAACCTTTCCCTACAGAACCAGTAGCAAAACCTAAACCTAGACTATTACCTAGAAGAAATAATGTTGCTAGAGCTAGTAATTTACCAGCTAATGACGGGTACTTTGCCTTCCCTACTACTGGTAACAATTATGGAAGAATTCACTCTAATAATGGTGTAGATATTAGTAACTCTTGTGGTACTCCTATTTATGCCTCTGCTGATGGTGTGGTCACAACTTCTCAAAATGGATGGAATGGCGGATATGGAAACTATATTAAAATAACTCATCCAAATGGAGTTGTTACTTTATATGCTCATCTTAGTTCTCGTGATGTTCAGGTAGGTGCTAATGTTAAAAAGGGTCAATATCTTGGAGCTATGGGAACTACAGGAAATTCTAGTGGATGTCATTTACATTTTGAAGTAAGAGGAGCTAGAAATCCTCTGGCTAGATAATATAAATTTCGTACGTTTATAGAAAGAGGTGTCAAAACCTCTTTTTTATTTTAAGATGTCTTTTCTCTATATTGTAAAGCTTCGGCAATATGATTGATTGTGATTGAGCTTGAATTAGATAAATCAGCTATAGTACGGGAAATTTTTAGTATTCTATTATAGGCTCGGGCGGATAAATTCATCTTATTGACTGCTTGAGATAATAATTGCTGTGATGGTTTATCCAAAATACAAATTTCTTGGATTTGTTTGATATTCATTGAACTATTGGTTTTGATATTCCAATCTTTAAATCTTTGTCTTTGAACTTCTCTTGCCTTTTCTACTCTTTTTCGAATTTCCTTTGAGGATTCTTCTAAAACTTCGGATGACTGAATTAGCTCTTCAGTTTTGACTTTTTCTATATTAATAATCATATCTATTCTATCTAAAAGTGGGCCTGAGATTTTTTGCTGATATCTTACAATTTGAGCTTGGGAGCAAATACATTCTCTATCATTATCCGTAAGATAACCACAAGGACAGGGGTTTTGACTAGCAATAAGCATAAAATCTGCTGGGAAAGTGAGCGAACCTTGAGCTCGTGAAATTGTAATAATTCTATCTTCCAAAGGTTGTCTCAAACTTTCTAAAACTAATCTTGGAAATTCTGGAAATTCATCCATATATAAGACACCTCGGTGAGATAGACTAATTTCTCCCGGTTTTGGAAAACTCCCTCCACCGATTAAAGAAATTGAAGATGCTGTATGATGTGGTGCTCTAAATGGTCGGCTAGTTATAAGTGGTTGTTCAGAATTTAAATTACCAGCAATACTATAAAGCTGAGATACTTCCAAAACCTCTTCTCTATCCATCATTGGTAAAATAGTTGGGATTGTCCTAGATAATAAAGTTTTACCGGCTCCCGGAGGACCTGTCATCAAAACATTATGTCCACCAGCCGCCGCAATTTCCAAAGCTCTTTTGGCTAATTTTTGACCACGAATATATGCCATATCTATATCACTAATATGAGCGGTAGGGATATAGTCATATTTGGGAGTGGATTGTATTGTTGTTTGCACTTTTGGGTCAAAATGGTCAATAATTTCTTGAATATGCTTAATAGCCAGAATATTAACTCCCTCCACTAGAGAAGCTTCTTTAGCATTATTAGCTGGGATAATTAAATTAGGGATATTATTTTCTTTAGCATAAACCGTAATTGGTAAAATTCCCTGTACGGCTCTAATAGATCCATCTAAGCCTAATTCTCCTAGTATAATATAATCTTTTTCTGGAAATTGTATTAATTCTAAAGCTTTGAGAATTGCAATAGCCATTGGCAAATCATAGGCTGTACCAATTTTTTTGACTTCAGCTGGAGCAAGATTCAAAACAAATCTTTTCTGTGGCAAAATAATACCACTATTTTTAAGTCCTAATCTAATTCTCTCTTTAGCCTCATTGATAGCTGTATCTGGAAGTCCAACAATAGTAATTCCAGGTAAACCCTGAGTCATATCTACCTCAATCTCTATTTTCTGACCATTCAGACCAAGAGTTGAAGCTGACTGTACTCTGGATAACATATTTTTAATCCCGAATAGGCATTATAAGATAATAGAAGTCGGGAGTCTCGGAGCTTTTGATAATAACCGGAGAATCAGTATCATTGAGATGGAATTGTATAGCACCTTCTTTGAATAACTGAATACCATCTAAGAGATAATTATAGTTAAAAGTAATTGTGAGTCCAGTGTCTCCTGTACTATGAACAGGGATTTTGGTTTTATTAGATCCTGTTTGAGAATCTGAAGAGCTTACATTTAGATTTTTGTCGTCTTGCAAGTTTAATTTCACATCATTGACGGCATTTTGAGAAAAAACAGATGCTAATTTGATAGCTTGTACCAATTCTTGACTATCACAATCAAAAGTTGTTCTAAAAGATTGTGGAATTAATCCCTCATATTGTGGAAAATTACCGTCAATTAATTTGGATATAATCTCGACAGTATCAGCCAATAATTTAATTTGGGATGAACCAAATTGAAAAGTAACTTCAGTTTCCTCAATAGTATCCAAAACTCTAATCATCTCAGCTACAGTTTTGCTAGGAATAATTACTGAAAAATCACTGCCTTCTAAATTATTTAGATTGAATTTTTTTTCACTCAATCGAAATCCATCAGTTCCCACAAAGACTAATTGATTTCCTTTTTTGGCTAGATAAACACCAGAAATTTCAGGACGAAACTCATTTCTTGGTAACGATCCATATACAGTTTTCAACCCTTGTTTCAAATCATTACTATTAATAGATATTTGATTCTCTACTTCTATTTCTGGTAAATTAGGAAAGTCCTCAGCAATAATTCCTTTGAATTGAGCTGAGATATCATCACCTTGCTCTACAGTTAATTCATCATTCACAACACTCAAATTAAGTTTATCCTGTGGCAAGTTCCTAATATAGGCTAATAATGTATCTTGAGGGATACAAATTGCCCCCTCTGAATCTTCTTTACCCCGAATATGGACTCTGATACCAATTTCAAGATTAGTAGAGGTTATAGTTAGAGATCCTTGCTTTCCTTGTAATAAAAAGGTTTGTAAAATTGGTAAAGTTGTAGCTCGAGAAGAACTTTGACGAGCAATATTTAATCCTTTTAAAAGATTTTCTTGCAAACAGGTAAATTTCATATCTTATCTATCTTAAACTATACTATAATTATACCTTGAATAAACTTTTTTTACTAGATTTGTATTTTTGTTCTTTTTTTATTATATATATAATAGTAGATAATAGTGTCTGTGGAAAAGCTGAAAACTACTTTTTAGTAGCATAAATACACGATGTCAAGTGTGGATAATATTTGGGATAAGTGTTTGTAAAGTTTGGGGATAAATAAACTTGATATTGAAGTCTGTGGATTACTTTGAATTTATACACAATTTTATTCACATAAAAAGTGTAATTTTGGATAACTTATACACAGGTTATACACAATGGGTGTTTTAAAATTATTATGAGTTATAAAATATTATCCTCCAAAGGGAGACAAAAACACAAATCAAAATTTATTAAAAAACAACTCTATCCCTAAGAATTTTTAGGGTTTTCTTCATTATACAGTTTATTTTTAATCATCGCTATATCTTGTTCTAGAGTATAATTGGAGACTAAATCTTTTTTGATCTTATTCCAAGCATGCATAACTGTGCTGTGATCTTTGCCACCCAAAGCTTCTCCAATATTAGGAAAGGTTAATTTTAATTCTTCTCGAATCAAATACATAGTAATTTGTCTTGGTACCGCAATATCTTTTTTACGGCTTTTGGATAAAATATCTTCTTTTTTAATATGAAAATGTTCAGCTACAATATTCAAAATTGTATCAGTATTGACAATTCTCTGAGAGTGAATTTGTCCTCCTTCAATCAATTTATCTACTAATTCAGGAGTAATTTGAGTATTTAATAATTGCACTCTAGCAATAATTTTATTCAAAGCACCTTCTAATTCACGGACATTGCTTTTGATTCTCTCGGCAATAACATAAATAATCTCATCGTCTAAATCAAAATGTTTTTGAATACATTTACTTTTCAAAATAGCTACTCTAGTCTCAAATTCAGGAATAGCTACATCCACAATCATCCCTCCTTCAAAACGAGATTTCAATCTATCATTAAGAGTCTTAATAGCACTAGGAGGTCTATCGCTAGTAAATACAATTTGTTTATTATGAGCATATAATTCATTAAAAGTATTAAATACTTCATATTGAGTAGCTTCTTTCCCACCAATAAATTGAATATCGTCAATTATAAGCAAATCTACAGCTCTATGGCGAGCTTTAAAATCATCCATTTTCCCATTTTTGAGAGAATTCATCAAATCTGAGATAAAGATATCCGAAGTCACATATAGTATATTTTTATTATTTTTAGCTAATTTATTAGCAATAGCTTGAATCAAATGAGTTTTACCCAAACCAACTCCACCATAGATAAACAGAGGATTATATCTAGTTCCAGGTTCATTAGCTACCGACTGAGCAGCCGCATGAGCCAGCTCATTGGAAGATCCCACAATAAAGTTTTCAAAAGTGTAATTTTCTTTCAAAAGAGAAGTTCCATTTGGTCTTTGAGGCTGTACAAAATTATTCCCAGACTCAGAATTAAAGCCACCATTAGATATAGATGTGGCAGATAAAGCTTCTTTTTGAGACTGTAACTCTTGATCCTTTAGATTAATAACTGATTTTATAGATTTGGAATTAGTCTTTTGATTATTCTGAACTACATATCTAACCCTTTTAACAGAGCCAGTAATTTTTTGAATAGAATTAAGAATAGTAAGATTGAATTTATTCTCTAGCCAATTACGAGTAAAAGCACTAGGTACGCAAATTACAATCTCAATCTCATCCATACTAATAGGATAAGTATTTTTGATCCAAGTATTGAATTGAGGCTTACTAATATTAAGCTCTATCTCTCCTAATACTGAATTCCAAACTCTTTGTTTCTCGTCCATTGCAATCGTCTAATTGATGATGTTTATAAACTGTGGATAAGTTAATTCCATTATACTCTATTAGAGAATTTTTGCAATAATATAACAAAACATATAGCATAAATATAACAAAAAACACACTTTTCACTTTTATTTCACTTTTGAGCATTAAAGAAAAAACCCCATCCGAAGATGGGTGTTAGTAGTTAAAGTACATGATTTTTCCATAAATCATAATATATCTCGAATTTCTACCTATGTGTAAAGGCACACAAACCGTACCACTCTCAGAAACCTGTATATGATTTTTATTTACATTATCATAACCCAGAGCTTCTAGTTTTGAGTATAACTCTTCTATTGTTAGGGATGTCCTAATAAGAAGTTCTATAATTTTTTCATCATTATCATACTCAACTTGATTGAGAGCAAATCTTTTTGCAAGTTTAGGCATGGGAAAATTTATTATAGCTGATAGAACTTGAAACTCTTGATCTGGAGAAGGTTTTTTAGAAAGAACTGATGACATAGTTACCTCAAACTTGCAAACTCAACCATAACACAAAAACAAGAATTTAGCAAGTTGGTGTACGAGATGAGGTAATCGTCGACAAAAGAGATTGTATACATTACTAGTCTACTAACATTAAGTTCCGATAGTAGTTGTCCTCCTTTGGAGGAGGTGGCACCGTAGGTGACGGAGGAGGACAAGATATCAAGATTATATTTAATATAATAGAATAATATTAATCTTTAAAATATATAGTCCACACCCACCACCTCGTGGTCCCCCCTCGCCAGCGAGGGACATAATATAATAGTTACTCAATTCCAAATATTTTCTATGATATCCTAATCTCGTACAAAACCTTGACTTTATATCTAATATGAGGTATAATGTTGTTTAATTATGTATTTATAGATTATGGTAAAAGGAGCTGCAAGTAAGAATCGTAAAAGAAATCGCCGTCACGGATTTTTATCTCGTATGGCTACCAAAGCAGGTAGAGCTGTGATAAATCGCCGAAGAGCTAGAGGAAGAGCTAAACTTTCTGTTTAATTTTTATAGGATTTAAAATTAATATTTTTAATGCAAAGGCTTCATCAGTCATCAGACATAGCCGCAATGTTTGCTCAGATAAAACCTCAATATCTGGATAACTTTCAGATATATTGTATAAAAAATAATTTACTAGATCATAGAGTGGGAGTAATTATTGCCAAAAAACATATTCCCTTAGCCGTGGATAGAAATTGTCTCAAAAGACAAATTCGAGAACTATGTCGACGAAATTTGATTACAAAAAGCAATAAATATGATATACTAGTACTAGTTAGGACTAAAATTACCACTAGTAAAGCTAATTTTTTATCTCAACTTAATAATTATATTAATAATTTAACTTAAAAAATCTGTTATGGGATGGCTATTCAATGAATTACTATATCGACCATTATTTAATTCTATGGTGTTTTTTTATAACACTATTCCGGGAGCTAATATTGGTTTAGCAGTCATTCTAACTACACTAGTAGTTAGAATACTTATGATACCTCTATATAGGGCTAGTATCAAAAGTCAAAGAGAAATGACAATAATTCAACCAATTGTTAAGGAATTGCAGACCAAATATAAAGATGATAGACAAAAACTATCCGAGGAAATGCTAAAAGCTTACAAAGAGCATAATGTTAATCCTTTTGCTGGAATTTTATTGTTATTTGTACAAATTCCAGTTTTAATAGCTATTTATCAGGTGTCTTTGAATATTTTTAAACCAGAAACTTACCCTGCTTTATACTCTTTTATAACCCTACCAGAGAATTTTGATCCTAATTTTTTTGGATTATTGAATGTCGCAGATGCTAGAAATATTATCTTAGCTCTTATTGTTGGAATATCTCAGTATTATCAGATTAAGCTTATAATGAAGCGAAATCAACCTGCTAAGCCAAAAGATACTAAGAAATCTAAAAATAAAAAATCAAAGCAACCAGAAGAGCCAGATTTTGCTACCACTCTTAATAAACAAATGTTATTCTTGATGCCAATTTTGGTAACTATTTTTGCCTATTCTTTCCCAGCCGCTATGAGTTTATATTGGATTACTACAACTTTATTTACCATAGGACAGGAATTTATCTTAATCAAACAAGTAGATAAGGCTGAGGGAATCAAATAATTCTCGCTTATGACTTTGAATAAAAAATTAGCTCTGAATAGTGTTATCCAGATTTTGGGTAAATTTGTGATGATTGGAGTTGGTTTTGTGTCTATTTTTATCTTAACTTATTTTTTAGGAGTTGAGGGTTTTGGAGCTTATACTACGATTACAAATTATCTAATTATAGCTACAGTCTTGGCTGAATTTGGTTTTAATGCTCTATTAACTACCGAAATTGCAGGTAAAAATGAAAAGCAAATATCTCATATAGTTAATAATTTATTCACCTTTAGATTGGTGATGGCGATTTTGGTAATTGGTATGATTGCCTCTACTTCGGTTTGGTTAATCCCAGCTTATACAGTAGAAATTAAGACTTTAGTGGCTTTGGGAGCGATTGGATCGATTGGGGCTTCTTTGTCTCAAGTAGTGATTGGAGTTTTTCAGACCAAACTTCGTACAGATAGAATCACAATTGGAGATTTTTTGGCTAGAATTACCTTGATGTTGGGAGTTTTAGCTTTGGCTCTAATTGGGCAGGTGAATTTGTTTTGGGTTATGGTCTGGTATAGTGTGTCTGGCATTGTACAAGCTATATTTATGATTTCAGCTACTTATAAATATTATCCAATTAGATTAAGTATAGACTGGACTTATTGGAAAAGTATTATAAAAAAAGCTTTACCCCTATTTGTAATTATTACCTTTAATCTAATTTATTATCGCATAGATACCGTGATGTTGTCAGTGATGAAAGATCAGACCGCAGTCGGACTTTATGGTATATCTTATAAAATCTTAGAGATACTGATTGCTATTCCAGGGATGTTTATGGGCTTATTATTACCACTATTTACTAAATATTATCTACAAGATAAGGCTAGATTTCAGCATATTTTTCAACAAGCCTTTAATATTCTAGTTAGTGTGGCTGTACCTTTGGCGGTAGCAGGGATATTGCTATCTACTCAAATTCTAGCACTTTTTGGACAAGATTTTACACCAGCTACTAGTACCTTACAAGTTTTATTCATCGGGATTGGGTTTATATTCCTTGGTAATCTTATGGGACATATTCTAATAAGTGCGGAATTACAAAGTAAAAGTATGTATATTGCAATTATGGGAGCTTTATTCAATGTATGCCTAAACCTTTATCTAATCCCAAAATATTCTTATTTAGGAGCAGCTACAGCTACAGCGATCACAGAAGGTTTGGTATTATTAAGTTATATTTATCTTGTTCGCAAACATATAAAATATTTCCCAAAATTACAATTTATACATTTAATTACTATCTTAGCAACTACTTTGATGGGACTTGCTATATACTTTAGCTCAAGCTGGAATGTATTCTTGCAGACAATTTTGGCAATAGTGGTATTTGGGTTAGTTATATTACCTCTAGGAGTCAAGAGATTAAAACAATATTATGCCATCAATATTCAAGAATAAAAAAATATCTTTTATAATAGTTTCTTATAAAAGTAAAAAATTCTTAACAGATTGTGTGAATTCAATTATTAAATATACCTCTGGAGAGTATGAAATTGTTATTGTAGACAATAATTCAGGGGAAAATTTAGATGAAATTCAAAACTTATCCACATCTAAAATTAAAATTATATATTCTCAAAAAAATGCCGGATTTGGCTCTGGGGTGAATCTAGGAGCTACTCAAGCTACAGGAGATTGGCTATGTATAATTAACCCAGACACACGAATACAAGGAGATATCCACACATTATCCACAATTGACAAAAACACTAAGCTGATTG
This sequence comes from uncultured bacterium, assembly GCA_937864235.1. GTDB lineage: Bacteria > Patescibacteriota > Minisyncoccia > SW-4-49-11 > SW-4-49-11 > CALRBF01. The sequence continues at coordinate 53,799 of CALMJI010000014.1, forward strand.
GTCTGGCTCTAGTCAATCAAGAAAATCAAATTCAGGCTTATCAGTATGGAGACTTCCCTACTCCCAAGAGTATAATTAGTAATAGGGCTAAAAAACAATGGCAAAACCCAACACAAGAGACAATATCCACTGATTGGATTAGTGGAGGCTCAATTTGTATAGAGGCAAAACTTTTCCAAGAGCTCGGAGGATTTGATGAGAGATTTTTTATGTATTATGAGGATATAGACTTATGCTATCGAGCTAAACAAGCCGGACATCAAGCTTATTGGACACAACAGGTTACAATTTGGCATTATGAAGGCGGCTCCGAGAGTAGAATTATAAATACCAAAAAAAGATATTACAAATCCCAAAGACAATACATAGCTAAGTGGTATGGTCAAATCTGGACAATATTGCTGTACCCCTTGCATTTGATACAGTTGGTGAGACTAAAATAAATTGTCCTCCTTTACCTGCCTACCGCAGGCAGGCGAAGGGGGACAAAATAAACTGTCCTCCCTTGGGGGAGCTTTAAGTCCCTCCTATATTTATTTAGGAGGTGGGTGGCACCGCAAGGTGACGGAGGAGGACAAGCTGGAGACCTTTTAGGAGTCCCTCCTAAAATATTCACAAAACCCTTTACAAAAAAACTTAAGTAATGATAAAATAAAAAAGTAGTCTTTATGAGTACTACAATTCATATTTTGTTTGGGAACTGAGTGTTTAATTGAAGCCTTTACACTCAGTTCTTTTTTTGTTCAAGATAATAATGATTTTGCTAAGGTAAAGAAAAAGCTCGAGTCATTGCTCGAGCTTTCACAATGATCACCAGAGTTAGACTCTGGATCGGTGGGTAACTCCAAAAGCAATATAATAATATAAGAATATTTTGCTTTTGTCGATACAATGTACGAGATGAGGTAATCGTCGACAAAAGGGATAGATACATTACTAAACTAATAACAGTAAATTGGATAGTAATTGTCCTCCTTTGGAGGAGGTGGCACGGAGTGCTGGAGGTGGATTGAGTTCTAGTTTATGTTTTATCCACCCTCCCCCTACGGGTACTCCCTCCTAAGGGAGACAAAATTAAGAACTCTTTTTATAACCATATAAACTACTTTCATGTGTCACCTATAAAAGTAACAACTTATATACGATGTATCTCATCTTATTCATACAACCCCTATTTTTTTATCTAAAAAATTGATATAATTTAGCTAAAGATATATATTAGTTTTATGAATAATACAGTCAAAAATTTGAAAAGTTTAATCAAAAGCACTTTGAAGGGTGATGAGAGATTATGGTTTGTCAATCAAGATAATGAACAGGAATTCAATCAAACTTTGCTTTTGGATTTGGTAGAAAAAGTAGATAATAAAATTATTAGTCTATTATTACAAGAGGAAGTATTAAGAGAGAAGTTTTTTGTCAAAATTGTTCCACCCCGTCCAGCAAAGCTGTCCACCCCTCAAGAGGGGAATTTTTCCTATGTCTTCAAAACTAATGAATTTAGATTCTTTATGGAGGAGAACAAAGTAGATAATTCATATACTAGTTTCAAAAATCGCATCGGGCTTACTGATGGTAAAAAATTCCTCAAAGATAGTGGCGATATTGTATTAGATTGGCCGTATAAAGACTGTGTGCTAGAAGGTGGGCAAAGTACGGAGGAAGGATCAGATATTTATTTTGAATATGACACTAAATCCACCCCGTCAGGCAAGCCTGCCACCCCTCAAGAGGGGAATTATATCAAGAAGCAAGGTAAGAGAAAAGAAATATTTTTCAATCAAGTTCTAGCTCAAGATGAGATAGATAGATTGCTAGATCCAAAGGCTTTGGTTAATTGGAAAAGATTTGATAAAAATGGTAAAACTCCCCTCTTGAGTGGTGGCGACGAAGTCGACGGGGTGGATGCTCTCAAAAGAAATGAAGACGGCACTATTGCTGAGAATTTGATTATAAAAGGCAATAATCTCTTAGCTCTACACTCTCTCAAAAAACAATTCCGAGGCAAAGTCAAGCTGATTTATATTGACCCACCTTATAATACTGGTAATGATGGCTTCAAATATAATGATAACTTCAATCACTCCACTTGGCTGACTTTTATGAAAAATAGATTGGAAGTGGCAAGAGAGCTATTGCGGGAGGATGGGGTGATCTTTGTGCAATGTGATGATAATGAGCAAGCATATTTGAAGGTTTTAATGGATGAGGTGTTTGGGAATAATTTTTTGAATACTATATCTGTAAAAGCAAAAGTTAGTGCAGGAGCAAGCGGAGGAGGTGAGGATAAAAGACTTAAAAAGAATATAGAGTATATACATTGTTACTTTAAGAAAGATTTTATTGTTTTTAACGATTTATACAAAGAAACAGAAATAGTTTCATATATACAACAGATGAAAAATGAAGGGAAAAGTTTTAAATATACTCAGGTTTTAATTTCTACTGGTGAAAAAGAAATATTAAGAGTTATTAAAGATGGTTCTGGAGAAGATATTACAATCTATAAACACTCAGGAGTTGTAATTAAAACAATCTCTCAATTAATAAAAGAAGAGAATCTTTCTGTAAAGGAGGTATATAAAAAATATTTCAATAAAATTTTCACAACAACGAATGCACAAAGTTCAATTCGCCAAAGAGTTTGGGATGCAACTGGTAAAAACAATGATTTTTTTAGTATTGAATATATTCCAAAATCAGGAAGAAATAAAGATAAATTAACCACACAATTTTATACAGGAAATAAAAAGGTTCTTCTAATATGGTTTAGCGATACAGCTATAATTGATAGTAAAGGAAATGTAATTAAAAAAGAAAAATACGGTACATTTTGGGATGGAATTGACTATAATAACTTAAATAAAGAGGGCGATAATATTTTTTCTTCTGGTAAAAAACCAGAAAAACTTATTCAAAGGATAGTTGAAATGAGTACAGAAAAAGGCGACATTGTGCTTGACTATCATCTTGGCTCTGGGACTACTTGTGCAGTGGCTCATAAAATGGGTCGGCAGTATATTGGAATTGAGCAAATGGATTATATTGAGACTATCGCTGTGGAGAGGTTAAAGAAAGTAATTAGGCAATCCACCTCCCCCGCTAAAGCGGGTACTCCTCAAGATGAGAATATTCCCCTCGTTGAGGGGTGGACTGCGAAGCAGGACGGGGTGGATTCTTTTGACACAGGAGGAATATCCAAAGCTATAAATTGGCAAGGTGGTGGCGATTTTATCTATTTTGAACTAGCTAAATGGAATCAGCAGGCTAAAGAAATAATTCAAGCAGCTGAGAGTTTGGAGGAGATGATTGGATGTTTGGATGAATTATCTGATAAATATTTCCTCAATTATAATCTCAAAATGCAAGAATTTCGAGAAAAGGTAATCTTGGAGGCTGAGTTCCAAACTTTATCTCTAGAGAGCCAAAAAGCTATATTTATGGCTATGCTGGATAATAATCAGATGTATGTCAATAAAAGTGAAATGGCTGATGAGAAATTTGGTATTAGTGAAGAGGAGCAGAAATTGACAGAGGAGTTCTATAAGTAATTATGAATTATGAAAAAAGAGAAAAAACAATTATCTCAAATCATACAATCAAGTACAGCTCAGTATTTGACTTTTGTGTCGGCCAATGGTGATGATTCGTCTAGTATAGAAGTAAGATATGAGGATGAGAATATTTGGATGACTCAAAAAATGCTGGCGGAACTGTATGATGTATCTGTGTCGGCCATCAATCAGCATATTAAGAAATTAACAGAAGATAATGAGATAAACGATTCAGTTATTAAGCAATACTTAATAACTGCTAGTGATGGTAAGAAATATAATACGGCTCACTACAATCTTCAAACAATTATTTCTATTGGATTTAAAATAGAAAATGAAAGAGCGGTACAATTTCGTAAATGGGCAAGAGAAATAGTAAAAGAGTATACTATTAAGGGTTTTGTAATGGATGATGAGAGGCTCAAAAATGGAGGTACCACTTTAACTAAAGAGTTTTTTGAACAACTTCTTGAAAGAATTAGAGAAATAAGGCTATCGGAGAGAAAGTTTTATCAAAAAATTACTGATATTTATGCAACAGCGATTGATTATGATTCTAGTGCAGAGACGACAAAAAAGTTTTTTGCTATGGTACAAAACAAGCTTCACTGGGCAATTCATGGACAAACAGCCTCTGAATTGATCTATACTCGGGCAAATTCAGAAAAAGAAAATATGGGGCTTACTTCTTGGAAAGATGCACCAAAAGGGAAAATTCAAAAATTTGATGTGAGTATTGCCAAAAATTATCTTACTGACAAAGAACTTGCAAGTTTACAAAGAATAGTATCGGCATATCTGGATATCGCAGAAGATATGGCAGAGAGAAATATCCCAATGACAATGCAAGATTGGGCAAAAAGACTCAATACCTTTATAGAGGCAGCAGATAGAAAAGTGCTTCAAGATGCTGGGAAGATTACCGCACAAATAGCAAAGGACTTTGCAGAAAGTGAATTTGAAAAATATAGAATTGTGCAAGATAGATTGTTTGAATCAGATTTTGACCGTGAGATAAAAAAACTTTTAGAAAACAATTTATAATATATGAAAACACAATTAATTCACCAACTTACGGCCAATTTCGAAGATTTATCACATCAGACAAATTATGGAGTAGAGTTTTGGTTGGCAAGAGACTTACAACATCTTTTGGGCTATGATAAATGGGATAATTTTAAGAATATTATTAGTAAAGCAAAAACAGCTTGTGAAATTTCTGGGCAGAAAGTTACAGACCATTTTGCCGACGTCGGGAAAATGGTCTCTATAGGTTCAGGTGCTGAAAAAGAAATAGAAGACTTAATGTTAACTCGCTATGCTTGTTATCTCATTGCTCAAAATGGAGACTCAAGAAAACAGGAAATTGCCTTTGCTCAGACTTATTTTGCAGTACAAACCAGAAAAGCTGAAATTATAGAACAAAAAATCCTTGAATATGAAAGAGTTCAGGCTAGAAATAAACTTGCAGAAACTGAAAAAGAGCTATCTCAAGTAATATTTGAACAAACAGGAAGTGATCAAAACTTTGCACTAATTAGAAGTAAAGGTGATCAAGCTTTATTTAATCAAACTACTCAACAAATGAAGGGTAAATGGGGAATTAAGAATAAGCCTCTTGCTGATTTTATGCCAACCATATTACTGAAAGCTAAAGATTTTGCTACTGAAATTACTATTTTTAATGCCAAAGAAAAAAAGATGCAAACAGAGCATCAAATTTCAAATGAGCATATTACTAACAATAAATCTGTGAGACATACTCTTATTACTCGTGGTATTACTCCAGAAAATTTACCACCTGAAGAAGATGTCAAAAAAATTGCCAGAAAACTAAAAAAAGAGGAGAAAAAAACTATTAAAACAGATGATACCTTTGGTAATTCATAACTTATAATTAACACTATGTCAGAGATCAAAAATCTATATGAAATCATCGGAGAAAAGGCTTATAGGCTAAGATTGCCTTATCCTGAAATTCCAGATTATATTACTGATAATCTGAAATATAGTTTTTTTGATTGGCAAAAGTCGGCTTTTGAGAATTTTTTGACTTATCAGGCGATTAAGGACATTGAAACTCCTAATGAGCCGACTCATCTGATGTTTAATATGGCCACAGGTACTGGTAAAACTATGCTGATGGCAGCTACTATTTTGTATTATTATAAGCAGGGGTATCGGCATTTTTTGTTTTTTGTGAATCAAAATAATATTGTAGATAAGACGGAGAATAATTTTATAGATAATGCTCATAATAAGTATTTGTTTCAGGATAAAATTGTTATTGACAGAGAAACGGTGGAATTAAAGAAAGTTGAGGTGTTTAGTGATAATCCGACTGGAATTGAGATTAAGTTTACTTCGATTCAAAAATTGTATAATGATATTCATTTGCAAAAAGAGAATCAGACTACCTTGGATGATTTGATGTCTCGTGATTTGGTGATGTTGGCAGATGAGGCTCATCATTTTAACACTGATACCAAAAAAGCTAAATTGCAGACTAATTTGATTGAGGCGGAATTAAATAATAAATCTAGTGAAAATTTGATTGAAAAGTTGGGTTGGGAGCATACGGTTATAGAGTTGATTTTGAAAAGAAATAATTCACAAGATCATCTGCGGGCGAATAAAAATGTGCTTTTGGAATTCACGGCGACTATTCCAGCTACGGCGAGTGTGGCTAAAAAATATGAGGATAAAATCATTTATAAATTTGGCTTAAAGGAGTTTTTACAAGCAGGTTATACTAAGCAAATTAATCTTATTTCGTCGAATTTGGAGAAAAAGGATAGAATTTTGCAGGCTTTGCTTTTCCATTGGTATCGGCATAAAGTAGCTCTAGATGCTGGTATTCCTAATTTTAAGCCAGTGATTTTGTTTAGAAGCAAGACTATTGAGGAGTCTAAACAGGATTATGAGGAATTTGTGGATATGGTATCTAATTTGTCTTTGGAGGATTTGAAATTCTTGGATTATATTTTGGAGAATTTTAAGTTTGCTAATCATAGTCTGTATGAGCAAGGTAAGAATAGAACGGAGCAATTGGTGGATTATATACAGGTGAATAAAATTAGCCGTAGTGAGATTATAGATTTTATTAAGCATAATTTTCAAGAGAAAAATATAATTATTACTAATTCCAAAAGTAATAAAACCAAAAAAGAGAAAACTGATGCTGAGGTGGAGCGATTATTGAATAATCTAGAGGATAAGAATAATCATATTCGGGCTATTTTTACGGTGGAGCGATTGACTGAAGGTTGGGATGTCTTGAATTTGTATGATATTGTCCGGCTGTATGAAGGGCAAAATACGGGTGGCTCAAACTTTAAATCTAATAAAACTCCAGAGTCAACTACAAAGGAAAAACAGCTGATTGGGCGAGGGGTGAGATATTATCCTTTTGATTACCCAGAAAAGGATAGGCATAAGCGAAAATTTGATAATGATACTCAAAAGCGAGAGCGAATTTTGGAGGAGCTATTCTTTTATAGTGTGAATGAAAGTAGATATATTTCAGAGCTAAAAACCGAGTTAAAAAGGGAGGGGTTTATTGATGAGAATCGGAATATTAGAACTTTTGAATTAAAAGAAAATTTCAAAAAGACAGATTTTTATAAGCAATTCAGAGTCTGGCAAAATAAAAAAATCCCTAATCCTAATCGGCGAAAAAACACTTTAGCTGACTTGAAGCAGGACAAGAATTATTTTATTGCTCCTTTTCAAGTGCAAAATTATAGTGTCAAAGAGTACGGAGTGGATTTTAATAACCCTGAAAAGGAAATTAGGCAGAATCAGATGGCAAATCCTAATGCTAATTATACGATTAAATTAACTAAAGTGGAGAGGCATATTTTTTATAAGGCGATTCATATTCTGGCTAAGCAAGAAAATTCTCTGTATAGATTCGATAAATTGAGTCAGGAATTGGCTATCAATAGTATTGATGACTTGTTAAAACCAGAATTTTTGGGGGATATGGAGGTGGCTTTCAAGCTCCCAGCAAAGATGAGTTATCTGGATTTGGATAATAAGCATAAATTGAATGCGGTGATTTTGTTTTTGGCAGATATTGAGAGTAGATTAACTGAGTCTATTAGTGAATATATAGGTAGTCGGGAGTTTTATCCTAAGAGTCTGGATAGTATTTTTGGAGCTCCTAAAGCTAAAGTTATTGATGAGCTAAATGAAAATACCGAATTTGCTGAGCAAAATGATTGGTATGTATTGAATAATTTTGTGGGCACAGATCAGGAGCGATATTTGGTGGAATTTATCAAAGACTCTATGTCGCAGTTGGAGCAGCAATATAAAGAGATTTATCTTTTGCGAAACGAGGAGATTTATGGGATTTATGATTTTGATAAGGGTAGAACTTTTATGCCAGATTTCTTGCTGTTTTTGAAGACTAAAGATAAAAAGAGTGTCGGAGTGGCAAATACAGAATTATATTATCAGGTATTTATCGAGCCAAAAGGTGAGCAATTATTATCTTTGGATGCTTGGAAAAATGATTTTCTGAATAAAATTCAAAAAGATTATGGTCCTGAGAATATTATTCAAGCTGAGAATCCTAATTATAGGTTAATTGGATTGCCTTTATTTAATCAACAACTGAGTGCTGAATTTAGAGATAAATTTTCAAAATTAATGGAAACTAATAACAGCTAATTTATGGCCTATATATTCACCCTTTTATTCTTAATCTCTTGTGTCTGTCTAGTGGTGGGTCTGATTAGGCCGAGGGTTTTTGCGGGATTATTCCAGGGTAAGTCTACCAGAAAGCAGATTGGGATTATGTTTGGGATGCTGATTTTTGTCTCATTTGTTTTGGTGGCTGCTAGTCCTCTTCCAGAGGGTTATGAAGAACAGTCTAATGAGCCAAAAGCAGAGGAAGTGGTAATTCCAGAGACTGAGGTTGCTAACTCTGAGCCAGAAGAGGTGAAACCTGAGGAAGTACAAGAGGAAAACACCCCTGTAGAGGCAAATTTGCCTGCTCCAGTGGCAGTTCAAGACAACACTAGTATTACAGAGGCAGAAGTAAAACCTGAGCCAAAAGAGGAGCAAAACCAGGTTAAGGATTTATTCCAAGTGACGGAGGTAGTGGATGGAGATACGATTAAAGTTAGTCTTCTTGGAACTTTACGGCTAATTGGGATAGACACTCCAGAGACTAGAGACCCAAGGAAGCCAGTGCAGTGTTTTGGAAGAGAAGCTAGTAATAAAGCAAAAGAATTATTGAGTGGTAGAAAAGTGTATTTGGAATATGATCCTGCTAACAAAAAAGATAAGTATGGGCGGACTTTGGCTTATGTCTATCGGGAAGATGGGTTGTTTTATAATGCTGAGATGATAAAACAGGGTTATGCCCACTCTTATGTACAATTCCCACATCCTAGATTAGATGAGTTTAATATTTATCAGCGAGAGGCTAGAGAAAATGAACGAGGCTTTTGGGCGACTAATACTTGTAATGGAGATACAACTAAGGCTGCTTCTGGATCAAAGCCTAAATCTACTACTCCCCTACCAATTAGTCCAGAATTCAATAAAGATGGATTTATAGCAGGAACTTGTGCTAGTCTCAAAAAATTGGGTTTGGGTAATTTTAGAGAGGGTGACCCGAATTATACTAAATCAAGGGACGGGGACGGAGATGGGGTCGCTTGTGAGATGAATTAAGAAAAAACCCCTACAAAATAGGGATTTGGGTTGTTATTGAGTTGTTGGATCGGGACTCAGCCAACGAGTGCGGCTGCTGCCATTCGAGCTATTTCACGGTTTTCAAATCCGATATCCATCAGAGCTTCCTGATAGGAACTGAGGAAATCAGCCATCAGGTCTTCCTTGTCCATGTGAAGCGCTTTAGCATCCACAGCCACCTGGTCGAGCATTTTGCGAACCAAGGGCAGATTGTCCCGGTTAGCCTGCTTCAATTCCTCCCGACTGGCATTGAGATTGGCCTTCAGCCATTCCTGTCCGTAGTTGAGATGAGTGTATTCATCTTTGACCACCCGTTCTGTGATCTTGCGGGCAAATGGATCGGCCACTGGGATATAAATGTGGTAGGCGGAAATCGCAAAGGCTTCGATCAAGATTGCCTGAATCAACATGCAGGTCACCACTTTGCCATCAGTGATGGCCTTCTGAAAATTGCCATGCAATGGAGCGAAGAACTCCTTTGCAAACGGCATATCTGCTGTCACACCGAGGTTGTTGGCACAGGCGGTGAAACCTTTCATATGCTTGAGCTCCATGCGGGCCAGCTTGACAAGCTCCTCCACCTGGTCTGGCATCAGGGTGCCAATAGCGATGTAGTTGTCATGAGCCTCCTGTTCACCCTTGATTACGATGGCATTGATGCGACTGTAGGCATCTTTGTAGGTGTCACTTGTGAAGTCTGGGAGATCAGATTGTTCACCGGTAATTGATACTGCTGTCAAGGTGCTAGCTGGGAGTTTAACCCAGGCTATAGGACATTTTTATACTATACCTTTTTGATAGTTTTGTATATAGTATAAAATAAAAGGAGGGTTTTTATACCCTCATATGAATAAATAGCATTTTGATAAAAATTGTAAGTGCGTAAAATGAAAGAATTACAGCGGCGGTGGCAGATAAGAATCTTATAAGTCTAAAGTCCATATATCAAAACTTCATAGGTCAATTCTAAACCAGCATTTTTTATAAGATAATTCAAGATTGGGTGAATTTAAAATATGTGGAGATGGATATCCACCTCAGAATGGTAACATAATATAAGTCCTCCTCCGTCACCTACGGTGCCACCCACCTCCTAAATAAATATAGGAGGGACTTAAAGCTCCCCCAAGGGAGGACAGTAATTTTGTCCCTCGCCAGCGAGGGACAAAATACAACAGGCGACTGAAAGGTCGCCCATACAAAAAACTACTCCGCCTCTGACTCCTCTCCTCCACCAATAGTGAAAGCTGAGATTAGCTGTTCCCGAACGGCCTCAATATTAGCTTGGATAATTTCTGAGACTATATTACTAGCTTCTTGTTGTCCTTGTTCTATTCCTTCTTGAACAATTTTCTCCCCTTCAGCTACGATTGGTTGGGATATTTCGGCTACTGGTTGAGTTACGGTAGCTAGATTTGGTTTTATAAAAGTATTAAATACAATTACACCTCCAACAATTGAGAGTATTAGAAAGACTCCAATTCCAGCAATGATGAAAGTGAAGATTTTAGGCATCATTTTAGGCATAATATTATTGTTTATTGATACCTTTTTATTATAATATAGATTATTTATTTAGAAAAGAGTATAATAATGGTATAAATTTAGATTGAATATGTTTGGGTATTGGGTTTTGATTGTTAGTGTAATTACGGGTCAAATTACTAGAATTGGTGATTTTGGGGTTTTGACTGATTTTTTGATTCCTATTTATTTGGGTTTTTGGTGGTTGACTAGGGATAAACATAAGCCCTTACCTTATTCCTCAAATATTATTTTAGTTGTAATTTGGCTATTGTATTTATTAGGGAATCTCTTTATAAATTTGAATTTTATACCTGCCACTGGAGGAGAGATAGGCTCTATTCTTTATTGGGTAAGGTTAGCCGCCTATATGTCTCTTTTACTACCCTTGATAGATTATAGGTCTCAAAACCCAGAAAAAGTTGACAATCAGTTATGGTATATGGTCTTTGTGTCGTCAGTGACTTTGTCTGTCTTGGGATTTGTGCAACTAATTTTATTTCCGGATTTCTCTTTTATGGCTCAATATGGTTGGGACCCACATCAGGGGAGACTATTATCCACTTGGTATGACCCGAATTTCTTGGGTGGATTTTTGGGGTTGGCTGCAGTAATTATTTTGAGTAGGATTTTGGTTTTTTTGAGAGAAAATAAGCTTTGGAATAATAAAAATATAATTTTATTGTCTAGTTGGATAATTGGGCTTGGTATTGTAGTAGGAGCCTTGATGCTTACCTATTCTAGAAGTGCTCTATTATCTTTCTTGATTGGAGTTACTATCGTTACAATTCTAATCTCAAGGCAAACTTTTATCTTGGTGATGATAATTTTATCTCTGATTGTAATCTCTAATCCTAGACTGCAAAACCGTATTCAAGGTGCAATTCAAGTTGATGTGACAGCTTCACTTAGAATTCAATCTTGGCTGGAGACTTTGGATGATATTGATAAAAATCCAATTTGGGGTATTGGTTATAATACTATTAAGTATCAGACTATTGTCCCATCTGAGCTAAACTCAGCTTCTGGACGAGATAGTAGCCTCTTAACTCTCTGGCTGACGGGAGGGATTATTGGGCTTGGATTATTTATACTAATTATAATCAATTCTCTATTAATATCTTGGCAAAAAGTCTCTAAGTCAGGTCTAGAAAGAGTTTGGGGGGTATCGATTATTGCTGGCTGGGCTTTGATTCTAGTGCATTCGATGTTTGTAAATAGTATTTTCTTCCCACATATTCTTATATTTATTTTATTTTTATTATTATGAGTAGAATATTCTTTGGACTTGGTTTGATTATTCCGCTATATGTGATTAGATTTACAGTTTTTGGTATTCCGACTAATGTTTTGGAAGTTGGGATTGGATTTGTATTACTAATATTTTTGATACAATTTAGAGATTATAAAAATTTATTCCATATTTCTAATTATTGGAATCCAAAGACTCTAATTTTTGGTAGTTTATTAATTTTGGCTAGCATAGGGGTGTTTGTAAGTGAGGAATTGAGGTCAAGTCTAGGAATTTGGAAAGCATATTTTGTCTTGCCAATTTTGCTTTTATTAATATTGTCTCAAATGGGGTCAAAATATTATTTCTCGCTAATTAGGGGAATTATTGGCAGTGGTTTGGTGGTATCTATTATAACTATTGCACAAGTGGTGGTATTGGGACTGGATGGAGGGTTTAGACCGACGGCTTTATATGCTCTGGGGCTTGATCCAGCTGTGGCACAAGGAGGTTTTGCTAATTATATTGCGATGTATTTGGTGCCAATTTTTGTCTTGAGTTTGTCTCGTCGAAATATCCCAGTAGAGTTAAGATGGTTTGTAATAGCTGTGTTATTCACAGGTATTATGACAACTCAATCCTACGCGGGCATTTTTGCCCTTATAGGGGTATTAGGAATATGGATATTGACTAGAATATCTATTGGCCAAAAAAATAGACAAAATATAATTACTAATCCAATATTAAAACAATACCTATTGCCAATTCTGGGAGTGATTATAATTAGCTTAATAGGATTTGGAATATGGCAATTTAATACTCCAAAATTTCAGAGTTTGCTCGATATGAATAATCGCAATTCTATAACTACTAGAATCCAAATTTGGGACACTTCAATTTCAATAATTAAAGATAATCCAGTGCTAGGAATAGGTCTTGCCGACTTTCAGAGAGTCTATGCTGATACTATTCCTTATAAATACTTCCCTCCTTATGAATGGTTAGTACCAGAGCCTCATAACTTATACTTTGCTTTTTGGCTACATCTAGGGTTGGCAGGTATAATTTGGCTTATTTATGTGCTAAAATATATAATCTTAAGGTTAATTAAATCTATAAAGTCCAACCAATGGGAGATATATTGGCTTAGTCTAAGTCTCTTGTCTATATTCCTTTACGGGATATTAGATACTCCTTTTTGGAAAAATGATTTATCTCTAGTATTCCTCGTGATCCTATATGGAGTTATGGGGAAAAGGAAAAAGCCGTAGGGTAGCTACGGCTTTTGTGGGTTGAGCTAAGTCTAGCTCATAGGGGGATTTGGTGTATGAAAGAGACCCCATAATAGTGTGATATATTCTTCCATTTTTTCCTCATCACTACATATTGTTAGAGAATAATTCTCGCTCAACTTTCTCAAGCTCTGAGCTTGAAAGGAGTATTTAAAATGTTCTAGATCTAACAGGAGTAATGATATATTGGAGTCAGGTTTAAAGTCTAAAGTCAGATATGAGATGAAATCTCGGTTTTCTAGAAAACCTGGAACACACTTCATACCTTTACTCAAGGCAATTGCCAGCATCCTGGCAGTGCTTTTGTAGTGATGGAAACGGAATCTTACTAATTCTTTCTCCCTCTTCTTTTTGCCAGTAATTTTGTCAAAAAGACGGGTGATGGAGTTAGCCATAACGGTGCTCTGTGAGCAGGGAACGAAAAAACTATATCATAAAAACTATAAAATGTCAATAGCTATAGACAATATACTTTAATATAGATATTCTTTTATAACAATCTAAAAGAAAAAAGTAGCTCAGGGAGCTACTTAGGTTTATCTTTTCTATTTCTTGAGGATCTAGGGTATATTATTAGTATAATACCTATACAGATCAGAAATATACTTAGATATAAATTGATATTTTGATGGTTAAATTTATTTTGAAATATATTTTTTACTCCAAAAAATCCAGTATATATACCTAGTAAAATCCCCAACTGATATTTATTATATTGTTTAATGAAATTTTGAAACAGTTTTTTCATTGTTTTAACAAAGAAGCCAATATAATATACTATAAATTTAGCTAATTGATAAGAGTGTGTGTTGGGATTGAAAATTGAGGGATAGTTTTTTTTGTCCTCCTTTCTACCTACGGCAGATAAATGGAGGAGGTGGTCTTTAGGTCGGAGGTGGATTTGAGCTAAATTCCCCTCTTGAGGGGTGGACAGCTTTGCTGGACGGGGTGTAAAATAAAATATATTCAAATTATAAAAATACTCCACCCCACCGCCTAAAGACGGCACCCCTCAAGAGGGGAATTTTTTAGAGCAAACAGGCGACTGAAAGGTCACCCCCTCCTAAACTAATAAAGTATGGGAGGGACAAAAGCCTACTAAGGGAGACAAAATTACAGGAAAAAAAGGCACCTCTACCTCAACGGGACTTTGTATAAATTATTGTCTCGGCGGTTTATAAAGAATAACTCGGTTCCTGCGGAGTTGAGGAATAAATCTCTAGAATCTACACTTCCAATATTACTAGATAATTGACTGGCTGTAGCTGTATCTATATCTATTTTATATAAACTTTCATTAAATTCTCCTAAATTAGAGGTGTAATAGTCATCAGGTAAAATTTTAGTATTAGCAACTTCTGGTTTGGTGAAATAAGCGGTTTTACTGTCTGAGCTCCAAACTATTTTCTCAGCAATAGTTCCTACATCTGGAATTTTGGATAATTCAAAACCAGCTTTATCCACTATGGATAGGGCTAATTGTCCGCTACCCCTCTCGGTATTATAGGATATAATTCCAATTTCTCCATTAGGTGACCAAGAGATATTCAGCCCATTTTTCTCATCTAGAACGGAAGTTGCTTGCCCAGTATCTATATTGATGATTCTAAGAGCAGAGGCTCTATAACTACTAGGTACTAGAGTTTGGCTAATACTATTTTTTAAAGGTATAGTTTTTAGAAATACTGCATTTGAGCTTAGAGTTATAATTTTTGTCCAATTAGATCCATCAGCATTACTAACGGATAAATCTACAGTGCCATCTTTATTTTGAAAGGTATAAAAAACTCTATTATCTGATAAAAATTGAGCTGAGCTAACATCAATTGGGAAAGCATAAGATATATTCTCAGCATAATTATAGCTATAAACTCTATTTTGAATTTTGGTTAAGACATATGGAGAAGTTGGTGCCCAAGAAACTGATGTCAGTCCAGTCAAAACAGTCTCATCTAATATGGTAGACTCTCCCCCACTGGCAGGAATTCTAAAAGTTTGTCCTTTATCTAATGAATAATATCTAATACTATTTTTATCATCAATAGTAGCATTAACTATGGTAATATCTACTAATTTTGATGCTGTTAAAGCTGTTGTTTTATTCTCAGTTTCCTCAGATTGGGTCTCTTTAGGTTTAGGGGCTTCTGGAGGACGAGAACTATATTGAAATATCAAAAAGCCAACTATACCTAAAGGTATTATTGTAATAGCTAGAATAAGTAATAATTTTGTTTTAGACATAAGTTTATAAATTTAGGGTAAATATATCATCGGATACAGCTTCCTCATCCATTTGAGCTTTAGCTGCTTGAATTTTGAGTAATTGTTCAGGGTCTGAAGTTATGATTTGGTCTTCTCCATAAGATGCAACTACTTTTATAGCTGCGTGTTTTAATCCAGCAAAGAAAATACCTTCTCCTACATCTGACTCTAGTAATAAGAATTTTTCTTCTTCAGTTAGATAAAAGGTATCTTTAATAATATCGATTGAGGCTGGTGATTGTTTTAGTAAAATCTGAATGGAAGAATTGGTAAGAATAGCCTTCCCATATTCAGAAGCTAGGAAATCCGCAATATCCTGAGTAATAGTAGTAAGCCCAAGATAGTATTTACGCGCTCTTTTGGCTAGAGAGAATAGGAAAGATGCCACTGCTTTATCCTTCATCATTACCCATGCCTCATCTACGAATAGAATTCTTTTCTTGAGAGTTCTACGAATTTCTTTCCAAACATATTGAGTCACAACAAACATAGCTAGAGACTGTAATTCATCCTCCATATCTCGGGTATTGAATATAACTAATTGATTGTCGAAATTAATATTAGTTGGTTCATTGACAAAGCCGCTAAAACTACCGGTTGTGTATTTAGAAAGACGAATAGCCAAACTTTCTCCACCCTCCATATTATTAAGAATATTCTCCAAATCAGATAAAGTCGGAATTTCTTTATTAGTATAATCTTTGGTCTCAAGTGTTATATCTTTGCTAGCATAAGTCTCATATAGAGCTCTATCTAAAATAGCCTCCTCCTCAGCATGAAATTTATCCTCTTCATTCCCACCTTGTAGCATTAACTTTAACATACTTAATAAGTCGGCAATATTAG
The DNA here is from genome assembly GCA_937864235.1 of uncultured bacterium. GTDB lineage: Bacteria > Patescibacteriota > Minisyncoccia > SW-4-49-11 > SW-4-49-11 > CALRBF01. Next base: position 70,217 of record CALMJI010000014.1, read on the forward strand.
ACTTTAACAAATCAGCAGGGTTTTCATCACCTCTAGGTACTGGCAAATCAAAAGGATTAATATGCTGATTGGAATTAAGAGAAATTTTTATAAAAGTTCCACCCACAGCCTCGCTCAAATAAGAATACTCATTTTCAGGGTCAATAACTAATATATCAATTCCTAGCATTAGATGTCTTAAAATTTCTAGCTTAGCAAGATAACTCTTCCCGGCTCCAGACTTGGCAAAAATAACTTCATTAGCATTTTCCATTGAAAATCTATCGAATAAAATAAGACTATTATTATGCCGGTTAATACCATATAAAACTCCTTTATTAGACGAAATACTAGCTGATATAAAAGGGAAAGTTGTAGATAAAGGAGAGGTATTAAGATTATTTGCAATAGCTAAGTCATCTTTTAAAATTGGAATAGTGGATTGGAAACCCTGTTCAGTTTGGAAAAGACAAGGTTTTGAATACACCATTTTGGTCTGTAACATAGCATCAATTTGAGAAATATTTTTTTCTAATTGAGCGACGCTATCTGCATAAACAGTTATATAAAGTCCAAATCTAAAGAACCTCTCAGTGCCTTGTTGTAATTGGTCTCTAAGATTCTCGGCATCTTGATAAGCGGTCTCAACCAGAGGATCTCGTATTAAGCCTTTTTCTTGAGCATTAGATATTTGAGCTTGAAATCGTGTTACCTGAGTTCTTAGGTTCTTCAAAATTACTCCGCTATCCATTGGGTACATAAACATAGAAATATCCAAAACATAGTCAAGAGTTATCAATGGACTAAACCAGCCAGTTACCAAGAATCTTGGGTAAGTCATAACAAATATAGTCCTTGCAAATTTTGAACCAATTTGAATATATTTAGGGTCGACCAAAATACTAGCCGGAGCTATTAAATCCCGAAGGCTGTTTTGACCTTTTAAATATTCTAATATCTCTGAACTTGTTTGAGTTTTTCTGGCCATATATTTTATGTAATATCTAAATCTTCTACATTGTGTAGAGACTCTGTTGGTTTAGAATCAGGATTATAAAATGAATAATATAACTCGATTAATTCCTGAGTATTTAGTGGAGTCATATAAATTCCTGCTCTTTTGAGTCCATACATCACCCCGTTTACTCTTTGCCAAAGTTGAGTTTTATATTTTTCCAAATCTTCTTTTTTATATTGAATTGCAATTTTGGGATTAAAAGCATTGCTTAATTTATCAAATAGACCTTCTTTGATTTCAACAGGATCAAAGGGTACTACTATGTAAAATGTTTTATTAACAATATTGGCACTATCAACTAATTCTTTAACAAATTGAGAATACTCACCAATTTGAAGTCGCAAAAGCTCGTTTTTTTGAGTTTGTTGGAATTCAGATAGATAATTTAGATATCCATTTATATTTAGCACTCTAGAACTAATTTGAATTTGTAGCGGAAAATCAAGAGAATTGATAAAATTCTGATAGGCATAAATAATAGCATCCTGTTCATCTGAAGATTTGAGGTCAAAATTTACAGAAGAAGTCATCAAAACAGCCCTCAAACCACCGTCTTTGAGAATTACTACACTGTCTTGAATGGTGTCGATAGATAAGTACTTTTGCGTACTAGTCTCCGGCTTATTTTTAATGTTTGATTTTGTATTAGCCATATAAATGATTATATCATAAAAAATAAATTTTGTAAAACGGTAATTTTCTGTTGACAAGAAAGAAAAGATATAATATATTGTTATTTGTCTAGTTAAGATCTTTTGATCCGAAGCTGGGCACTCCCTCAACTACTCGGAGTTTTTTTATGTCCGAAGAAGCAACTGCGGCCCTCGACGGAGGCGAGAATCAAGTTTCCGCCGAAGCGGTGGAACAAGAACAAGCTCAGCAAGGAGCTGAAGAAGCCAGCGAAGAAGCTGGTGATGGCTCCGCTGAAGCTGGCCAAGACGCCGACGGCGTCTGATCAATACAACTAAATAATTTTCTCGGGAATCAATCCCGCATCAGGGTTCAAAAAAGCCCATATCCCCATCAGCCGGAGCTACTAGTTCCGGCCTCTTTTTTGTTTAAAAATAATTTACTCTTGATTTATAAAATCAAATATGATATATCTAAGTTTGTGTTTATTCACATTCAAAACTCCATGCAAAAACTTACATCTGGAGCTACTCATTTTCAGGTTTGGTACAATGATTTGCTGGAAACAGTGTTACGAAAAATACAACAAGGTTTAGATTATGTACTGCCATTAGATCAGGCAAAATCAAAATATGGAAAATTATTTGATCCAAATATATTTGCTTCAGACATAGAGTATAGGTGTAATGCTCAAAAATTAAGAGCTTTTTGTTATTGTAGAGGCAACAATATTTACATAAGTCCTTTATAATCTTTTTCATTTTCTCCTTTCTAAAACCCGTCGCTAATTAGACGGGTTATTATTTTTAAGTTCTTTATATTGTGTGAGTTTAAAGTTTTGTAATAATCTTTGTTATATGATATAAAATATATGCACTGAGGGGTTATGTCTTTTATGCAAAGACTTACTACATTGTTGTTATTTTTTACACTAATTTCGTTATGTTCCTCTTGTGGTGAGGTGCGTCTAAAAGCTGCTACTTTTCAAACTCGTAATATTTGTCATAACCCTAAGCTTGGCCAAACTGTTACTGTAGATATGGAGTATACTTCATATACAGGTGTTGTTTCAGAGCTATCTGAGGATGGAATAATTGTGTCAACTGATCCAGAAAGAATTACTCACATATTAATTCAAACATCTCAAATCAAAAGAATTTATTGTTAAAAAATATATTGAAACTATATTCTAATTAAAAGCTCAAATTTTTGGATATGGGCTTTTTCATTTACTTCAGCCCCTGATACAGCTCTATCCAATTATCTATAGTTAGATTCTCGGGGCGGAGGGTGAGGAGGTTTTGGATATTTTGGGTGTACTCCCCTATTGTTTTGGTGAGTTTGGGTTTGAGGGAGGAGGAGAGTTTTTTTCTTTTTTGTTGGAAGGCAAGTTTGGCTAATTGTATCACAGCTTCGCGGTCATAATCCGTATAGCGATTATGAGGAATTAGCTGTATGAAACTAGAGTCTACTTTAGGTTGAGGATAAAAGCATTCTTTTGGGATATTGGCTAATAGCTTAGCTTCAGCATAAATATTGACACTGAGTTTGAATAGAGTTTGCTCGGCTGAGAGTATATTTTGGGCGACCTCTTTTTGAATTAATAGATTGATGCTTTGAGCTGGATTGACTCTGTCTACTAATAGCCTGATAATGGCTCCTGTAATATGATAGGGAATATTGGCAATCACGGTATAGGGGGTGGCTATATTATCTATTACCTCTTTGGATTTGAGTATGTCTTGGTGGTGTATGGTAAGATTAGCAGGATTATCTAATATCTCTGGTAAAATTTTGGCAAAAGTTTTGTCTAGTTCAATAGCAATGACTGGTAATCGGGTTTGTACTAATAATTCGGTCAGGGAGCCAAGCCCTGGTCCTATTTCAAGGATACTGGAATTGTCTGGGAGTTGAATTTTGTTTAATATTTTTTGTAATAATTTCGAGTCAATAAAAAAATTCTGGGATAAAGATTGGAGAGGCTTTATCTTGTATTGCTCTAATAATTTTATGATTTGGGATTGTGTCATGGGGTAGTAAGAAAATTATGAATTATGAATTGAGATATTTGTGAATTTATTTTTATAAGGATTGTCTTTTGCTGTCCTCCTTCGGAGGAGGTGGCACGAAGTGCCGGAGGTGGATAATTGCTAAAACTACACTGTGGTATGGTGGTTGAATAAAATTTAGTAATATATTTTATCCACCCTCCCCCTACGGGTACTCCCTCCTAAGGGAGACAAAAATACAGGTCATGCCCGTCGACTTCGTCGCCACACTAGCTATTGAGTGATAGGTTTTTTGTCCTCCCTTGGGGGGAGGTGGCACCGTAGGTGACGGAGGAGGATAGAAGCTCAGCCCCTACTTGTCAAAAGGCTGGAATAGTTGTAGTATAAAGGTATTAGTAATATTTAGCAAGAGAGTATGGTTTTGGAGATTGTTTTGGTGGTTTTAAGCCTTATTTCTATTGGACTAGCTGTGTATAGTTGGTGGCGAGTGAATTTTTTGCAAAATAAAATTAAGGGAGTCTTTCAATCTGACAAAATAGACAATGTCGATGAGCTTTTAGAATCTTATTCCAAAAAGTTCCAAAATACAGATTCTAAACTGGATAAAACCTTTACAGAACTACAATCTCATAGTATAATTTTAAATTATACCTTGCATAAAGTAGCTATCAAGAGATTCAATCCTTTTGCAGATATGGGTGGGGATACTAGTTTTACCACTGCCCTACTGAACAATGAAAATTCTGGTATTCTAATCACTTATATTTCCACCAGAGAACAAGGTGGTCGTTCTTATGCCAAGCCAATTGAAAAAGGTCGAGCCAATCAACAATTAAGCGAGGAGGAAGCTGAAGTTTTGGCCACCGCTATCAACTCCCCTCTTATCAATAAACTCTAGTTATTATGTCAAATTCAAGCATTCAGCCAAGACCGCCAATAGTCACCATTATGGGTCATATCGACCATGGGAAGACTAGTCTTTTGGATTATATTCGCAAGGCTAATGTGACAGCGGGTGAAGCCGGTGGAATTACTCAGCATATTGGGTCTTATCAGGTGGCTTATAAAGATGCTAAAATTACTTTTATTGACACTCCTGGACATGAGGCTTTTAAATCTATTCGTAGTCGTGGGATTAAGACGGCGGATATTATTATTATTGTCATCGCCGGAGACGAGGGAGTTAAGCCTCAAACTTTGGAGGCTATTGAACTTGCCAAAAGCACCAAGCTACCAATTATTGTGGCTATTACCAAAATAGATAAGCCTAATTTAATCTTGGATAAAATCAAGGCTGATTTAGCTGAATTGGAGCTAACTCCAGAGGAATGGGGTGGGCAGACTATTGTTTTGAATATATCCTCAGTTAGTGGAGAGGGAGTGCCAGAATTATTAGAAATGATTTCTCTTGTAGCTGAAGTGGAGGAATTGAAGGCTAATTATGATAGTAGTGCTACCGATGGGTTTATTTTGGAGTCATTTCTAGATTCCAAAGCTGGGCCATTGTCGGATATTGTAGTTTTAAACGGAAAATTAAAATTAGGAGATGTGGTCTTGGTGGGTAACTCCGTCTATGGTAAAGTCAGGAGACTCACCGACGATAAAGGAGCTAATATCAAAGAAGTCAATCCATCAGAGCCAGCCAGAATATTGGGGCTCAAAGGTGTTGCGGCAGCTGGAGATGAATTTAGAGTAGTGTCTTCCGAAAATGAAGCTATGGAGCTAATTGAAGCGGCTAAAATACCACCAGCTAATAACCCTGTAATTCAGTCAATGTTAGAAAAAGAGAAAACTCTGAATTTGATAATCAAAGCCGACTCTATAGGGTCTCTTGATGCTATTGAATATGCCTTAGGTCAAATTGTGCAATTGGATATTAAGATTACCATTGTATCTAGGGAAGTAGGAGATATCAATGCCAATGATATCAATGAAGCCAAGGTCAAACAAGCCGTGATCTTAGGTTTTGGCATCAAGCAAGACAAGAAAATGCTAGAACTTGCTAATCTCAAAGATGTAGTAATCAAGAATTATAAGCTAATTTATGAGCTAATTGATGAGATTAGAGACCAGATTACTCAGCTCGAGGGTCCAAAAGTGACCCGAACTGATTTGGGAGAGCTAAAAGTTTTGAAAGTTTTCAAAGAAGACAAAAAGAGCCTTATTTTAGGAGGACTAGTGCAGACCGGTAGAATGGTTAGAAATGGTTTGATTGAAATTGAGAACTCAGAAGGCAAAGTAATTGTGCAAGGAAAATTATCCAATTTACAACAAGATAAACAAGATGTAGCCGATGTAATGGAAGGCAATGAATGTGGTATGGTGATAGCCTGTTCATTCAAGAAAACTACCCCAGTAGAAGGAGACATATTGTATGTATATGAGCAAATTAAGAAATAATTATGGCCGATAGACATCTAGTCAGATATCAGCAATTGATTCAAGAGCAATTATCCTCCCTGATGTTGAGAGAATTAGACTTGGAGCCCGGAATTCTAGTTACCATTTCCAAAGTAATTGTGAGTGCAGATTTACAAGTAGCAGATGTAAAAATTACAGTTTTCCCTACCGATAAACAAGGTACGGTACTCCAAAAATTACTAAAAACTCATAAAGAATATGAATATCATCTCGCAGATATACTATCTCGAGGTCGCTCCCCCGAGCTAAGATTTGAAATAGATACCGATGCACTCGAAGCCTATGAGGTAGAGAAACTGTTGGATGAATTGAGTGAATAAGCCAAAAAAGCTAATAATTTTTGACAAAAGTTAGAATTTGTGATATAATTTACTTTATAAATTGCTCTTTAAGGAGAAAGTCATGATTGACCTCCACTCAGACAGGACTGCTGTTGAGTATTATACAGCACAGATACAACAAGCTCAAACAGACCCCAGAAAAAAACACAAAATACCTACTATACTGAAATTTCTCGAAGAAGCTGGTATGTGTCCTTTGCACAATCCAGATCTCAAACCTTCCTGAGTGTGTTTACATTCAACCAAACCCACCGACTGCCCTGACAGCCGGTTTTAATTAACTTTAAATATAATAAAAAAGCCAGTTTTGACACTGGCTATGAAGGGTTGTGTAAGTGGATATTATTTTATCCTCCCTTGGGTGAGTACTAATCAGACTTCCTAAACTTATACCATATCAAACTACCAGTTAAAGCACTTGCTAGGCTAGTAGCAGAGCCTAGAACAACTCCCTCAGCTCCGGTAAAGAAGGATGAGATAACAAATGGAGCTGCAATTGAGGTAATCATTAAAAATAAGCCAATGAATCCAAATACAGCAGGTTTCAGTTCTTCCCACGCACTTGAATCTTGTTCCGAGTTTGACATGGATTTCTAAAATTACAGCACAAAAATTATAGCATATCCAAGCTAAGAAGCAAGTTTTTTCAACCTATAATCATATAATACAATTCCCGTAGCTACAGAGACATTCAGGGATCTGGTGGTGCCATATTGCTCTATCTCAAGGTTGGTATCACAAATATCTAGGATTTCTTGAGGCAATCCCTTACCTTCATTGCCAACGGATATCAGAATATTCTGATTTTCTGGCCACTGATAACTATGTAATTCCACTGAAGACTCAGTCTGCTCTAGTCCTAGAATTAGGTCAAACTCTTGCTTTAGCGGGGCTATCTCCTCGATAAATCGAATATGTCGAAATTGCATAAAAAACTCCGCTCCCACACTAGTTCGGCGGTCAAATTTTTTCCTTCCATAAATTAGCACCTCTTGCACCCCAAAGGTATTAGCTGACCTGATAATATTGCCAATATTATTATCTCTATCTATATTGACCAGAAGCAGAGAAACTGGGATTTTATTAGGGTTAATAGTCTCTAGAATATCCTCTCTCTTAGCCCAAGCTAATTGATCTGTGACATTTCTCTTTGCATTGGAGTCAAAAGGTAAAGTCCCCACCTCATCGGGACTAAAGGTAAAATATGATGACTTTTCAGACTTTTTCATAGCAAAATATTTCAATATTGGGATATTATAGCATAAGTTGAATTAAATACTAAACTGTCCTCCTTCGGAGGAGCTTTAAGTCCCTCCTATATTTATTTAGGAGGTGGGTGGCACGGAGTGCCGGAGGTGGATTGAACTTCAATTATATTTAAAAATTTCATATATTAAAAACAAATCCACCCTCCCCCTACGGGTACTCCCTCCAAAGGGAGACAATAAATACTACTGGCGACTGAAAGGTCGCCCCTACGAATACAGAACATTCCACCCCGTCTCCCTCCTAAACCAAGGTATAGGAGGGATCTACCCCCTCCCAGACAAGGCATGGGAGTGACAAAAGCCATACGAAAGTCAAAATTATTCAGAATAAAGCACAAAGTAATAGCAAAATATAAAATTATATAAAAATAAGCAAATAAGCTATTATATTGATAAAAAAGAGATAATTATTATAAGTAAATTACAACACATCTTGACAAAATTAGGAAAGTGTGGTGTGGTGTTTTTGTTGTTGCATAAGCTTCATGACTACTTCTAGCAGTTGGTTAAAAGAGGCTCTTAAGCAATATTTCATAAATCGACCTGGTATCCGAGTTGATACTGTAGATTTACTTGGCTACTTTCATATTGGTTCTGTACTAGGGGCAGTTGAAGAGCTTATACAGGAAGGGTGGCTTATAAGGTCAAACGAACCCTACCCAAAACTTTATCAGTTATAGGGAGTTATCTCTAACTCTAGCAATTTCAAAAGACCCCTACTATCATTGGGGCTTTTTAATTTCCCTAAAATCTGGATTTGTGATATACTAAAACCCATAACTGGCTCCATGGCCGAGAAGTTAGGCACGGGTCTGCAAAACCCTCTACAGCGGTGCGAGTCCGCTTGGAGCCTCCAACTGTCAGTTTATTATATATAAAAATTATAAAGTCATAAATACAATGTCCAAAGAGAAAATACATCCAATTTTAAGGGGGCTTAATGATAAGCAATTAGAAGCTGCCGAGACTATCGAGGGACCAGTCTTGGTGTTAGCTGGAGCTGGTTCTGGTAAAACTTCTACCTTGACGAAGCGAATTGCTTATATGATTGCTGAGGGGATTTCTCCTTTTAATATTCTAGCCGTTACATTTACTAATAAGGCTGCCAAAGAGATGAAAGAGCGAATTAGTCATCTGCTGGAGACTGCTTTTGAGGGTGATGTACCAGCTATGCCTATGGTAGGTACTTTTCACTCTGTTTGTCTGAATATACTACATCGAGAGGCGGAGGCTCTCGGGTATGATAGGTCTTTTTTGATTTATGATACTACAGATAGCCAGAATATTATCAAGGATTTGCTCAAAAAAAGAGATATCTCCAAAGAGCAGGTCAAGCCTGCTACTATTCATAATCTAATCTCCAAAGCAAAGAATAATTTAGTTTCAGCTACTCAATTTGCTACTTATAATCCGACTAGTCCGCTGGAGGAGTTAGCTATAGAATTGTATCAAGAATACCAAAAGCAATTACGGAAAAATAATGCTATGGATTTTGATGATATTATTATGAATACAGTGGTATTATTCAAGGAATATGCTGATGTATTGGCAAAATATCAGGAGAGATTCAAGTATATTATGATTGATGAGTATCAGGATACCAATCAGGCTCAATATGAATTGGTGAAATTATTGGCCAATAAATACAAGAATCTTTGTGTGGTTGGGGATGATTTTCAGGCTATTTATTCTTGGCGGGGGGCGGATTTTAAGAATATTTTGAATTTTGAAAAAGATTATAAAAACACCAAAGTAGTATTATTGGAGCAAAATTATCGCTCTACTCAGATTATTTTGGATGCTGCCAATCAGGTGATTGAGAAGAATAGTCAAAGAACTGATAAAAATCTCTGGACAGATAAAGAATCTGGGGATTTGATTCACTTGGTAGAGGCTGAGAATGAGTATCAGGAGAGTTTATTTGTAGCTCGCACCATCAAAGATTTGGTCGGTTCGGGGAAGTATTCGCTGTCTGGATTTGCTTGTCTGTATCGGACCAATGCTCAGTCTCGAGCTTTGGAAGAGGCTTTTTTGCAACTTAGAATCCCCTATCAGATTGTGGGCGGAACCAAATTCTATGAGCGAGCTGAGATCAAGGATTTGTTAGCCTATTTGAAATTTATTTATAATAATAATGACACGGCTTCTTTTCGCCGAATTATCAATGTACCAAAGAGATCAGTCGGTAAGGCTAGTGTGGATAAAATTCTTGCTGTCTACTCTGGGATTAACGATATTGAGCAAAATGTAGATTTAATTCAACTATTGACCGGGCCAGAGAAGTTTGGCTTGAAGTTGACTGGTAAGGCTAAAAGTGGAATTCTAGCCTTCTGCGAGCAAATTTTGGAGCTTAGAGGGTATTTTGAGAAGGAGAAATATAATTTATCCCAGTTGGTGGCAGATATACTCAAAATAACCAGTTATACTAGTCATTGGGAAAAGAATAAAGAAAATGAAGCTAGGATGGAGTATATTGAGGAATTATTTACTGTTACTCAGAAATTTGACAATCTTGCTGTTGAGGAGGCTTTGTATGAATTTTTACAAGAGACTGCTTTGCTCTCAGATATTGATGGTATGCAGGCGAGCCAAGCGGTCACTTTGATGACTTATCATGCGGCTAAGGGGTTGGAATTCCCTGTAGTCTTTATGATTGGAATGGAAGAAGGTATACTCCCCCACTCCCGCAGTCTAGTCTCGCATAAGGAATTGGAGGAAGAGCGACGCTTATGTTATGTAGGTATTACTAGAGCCAAGGATAAATTGTATATGACATATACTCAATTGAGGCGAATATTCGGACAAATTCAGTCTAATCCCTCCTCAAGGTTTATCAATGAAATACCGGATCATCTTTTGGAGCAATTGTCTCTTACTTATACTGATTATGACCCTGAGTGGTAGGGGGTGATTATAAGGTATGTCCTCCTCCGCCCTGCGGGCACCTCCCCCAAGGGAGGACAAAATAACTGTCCCTCGCTGGCGAGGGTGGCACGGAGTGCTGGGTGTGGACTGAGCTAACTTTCCCTTTCAACTATAAAAATCTACAAACAATAGACAAAATTAAATAAATGTGATAGAGTGACTGGGTTCTTTCGAGGATATTATGGCTTTCGTCGCTGTCGCAGTCATCGCTATATTTTTATGTTTTTATGTGGTTATACAGAGGAGATTTTTAGATCTACCTCTGGAAGCCCAGAAGGCTGCCATGGGAATTACAGAAAACGGGGAGGTATATTCTGATTGACCCACCCTCAGTTCCGACCCTGCAACCGCAGGGGCTTTTTACTTTAGGAAAACACACGGGCGACTGAGAGGTCTCCCCCTCCTAAATAACTATAGGAGGGACAAAAGCCCTACGAATAATTTAAGTATAACATTTGAGGCTAAAAGATAAATAAAATTGGGTCTCCCACAGAATATGGTATAGATCAGAGAGGGAAATTTCTAATATGAGA
>CALMJI010000015.1 GCA_937864235.1 uncultured bacterium
TGTATAGGACGAATACATCGTGGAAAGATTGGAAAGAAAAGAGAAGGGGGATAAATAGTTAAGAGAGGTATGGGGACGAGTAGTATTATAATAGTAAATGTATTCTATTAAAGACTTGTTAAAGTCTTCTAATTTCTTATTATATCCTACAAGACGAAGCCATTCGTCTTGTACGGTTCTATTAAATCTTTCACATTTACCATTATCTGTACTTACTCTTACTCTACTATACCAATGTGTATATTGCAACTCTTTTACATACTCTTCAAATTCTCCTGCAAATTCTGTTCCATTATCTGTATGTATATTCTGTATATTGTCTTTTCCTATTAGATCTACTACTTTACTTAAAAAGTCCCTAGCATTCTCTGCACTATGTTTTTCATAGCCATAGGCATATGCTATTCTGGTATGGGAATCTATGGCTGTCATTATATACCTTTTCATATCTTTATGTCTTAGCTCTATGGTATCTAAATGTATTATTTCTCCATATCCTTTTATTCTCTTTCCATACTCTGTTATCTTTAGTCTTTTTACTCTGTTTTTCCTTGTTTTTAGCTCTTTTTTCCTTATATGGTATAGATTATGTCTATCTATAATCTTTTGTATATAATAGCTACTTATTTTCTCATTGTATATCTTTTTATATAAGTGTTTTAATTTTATTTTACCTTGCATTATATTTTCTTTTCTTAATGCTATTACTCTTTTTTCTTTCTCTATATACTCTTTTCCTATTCGTATATTATGTGGCTTTTTACTTCTTGTTTCTAAACTTTGCATAAAGTGTTCATAGAATATCTTTTTCCATTTATAGATTACACTTTTACCTATATTATATTCTTTTGCTATATCTGACACTGGTATCCCTTTATCTATTTGTATCATCCATTCTAATCTATCTTTTCCTGTCTCACTTAAGGAAACAAGCTCTGCTTGTTTCCTCCACCTTGCATACTTGTCTAATCTTAATTTATATTGTATTCTTTTCATAGGGAGTAGTTCTTATCTTAATAATTTGTACTACTATTATATCCTATTCCCTATAGAAGGAGTAGCCTTACGGCTACTCCTTCTATCTTTTCCTACCTCTCTCCTCTTTCCACGATCTGTTTCATCCTAGACAT
>CALMJI010000016.1 GCA_937864235.1 uncultured bacterium
TGCCAAGCACCTTCAGAGCCATTGTCAAAAGTAAGAGAAAAAACATTATAAAGTTTTTTCGTTTGCCTTAAGGTAAATAAAGTAAGTTTAGCAGATTTAGAAGAAACTTTATGAATAGAAACAAAACCAGTATATCTTTCAACTTGAACAGATAAGTAAGCAGATTTAGAAGAGAATTCCACAGTGTCAGATTCCCAATGACCAGGTATAAGCTTATTGTTAATAAATTCAGGTCTTGAATGAATAGAATTCCTAAATAAGATATTAGAGGAATATCTTTTAGGAATTCTATTATATCTTCTAGTTCTTTTAGTTAAAAGGAATTTAGAATAATCTTTATAATTAGAATAGATAAATTTATAAATAGACTCATGATAAACATAACCTCTTTGAGGGCAAAAATTAGTCTTTAGATAATGAGAAATAAGAGCAGGAGAATAATGTTCATTTTCTAATTTAGAAATAATATGATACTTAAGATAAGGATTATTTAGAATTTTAGAATTACCTTTTAGGTAGCCTTTTCTTTTTAAGGCTAAGGCATTAGCCTTAAAAGGTTGATATGTACTATTAGCAGAAGTATTTCTTTTTAATTCTCTACTAATAGAGCTATGATGTCTATTTAGTAAAATGGCTATTTTTCTTAAAGATTTACCTTTATTGACAAAATCGCTTATTTTGACTCTTTCTTCTAGATCTATATGTTTCATATATTCTTATTTTTAGCTTTTATATGCCACTACTTTTCTATTATACATCGTAGTGGTGCTTTTTATTTTAGAATATACGGTATTAATAACCCAGATCGTATAAATGTTTTTAATAGGGCTAAAACATATGCCAATCAACAGGAAGATTGGGGTAGAGTAAAGAAAAATATATATGTGGCCATGATGTCTTATCTATCAGGAATTGGTATTTATTCAGGATTAAACCTATTGCTAGATGGAGCCTTCCCATTCTTTGCTAGAGTTCGTGAATATATTTTCCTTACAAATATTGATAAAGCTGAATCAAGTTATATTCATGGTGGTATGCCTTATGATGATGCTCATAGATTAATTATGAGCTGTCCACAATTTCAGTCAATCGATTGTTAGAATATCGATTCAAATTAGATAAAGGGCTCTACACTGGTAGAGTCCTATTTTTTTATGGTATAATAAAGTTTATATGGAATATATAGTTCATAAATCAAATTCTAGGGGCTCAGCAGATTATGTTTGGTTGAAGACTAACTATAGCTTTAGTTTTGCTGAGTATATTAATCCAGATAGGATGGGATTTGGAGCCTTGAGAGTATTGAATGACGATATGATCGCTGGAGGTAAAGGGTTTGGAGCTCATCCTCATAGTAATATGGAAATTATCACAGTTACTTTATCCGGTGGCTTGGAACATAAGGATAATATGGGTAATATAGCTGTCTCAAAATCTGGAGATGTGCAAGTGATGAGTGCTGGCTCTGGGGTATTTCATAGTGAGTTTAATGCTCACCCTTATACAGATTTGACTTTATTACAGATTTGGGTAATACCTAATAAAATGAATGTGATGCCAAGATATGAACATAAATATTTTGATATTCAAAATTCAATGAATACTTTTTACCAAATTATTAAGCCAATTGACAGCGATGGAGAGGGCATTGGAATTTATCAGGAGGCTTGGTTCCAAAGAGCAATACTAGAAAAGGATAAAAGATTAAAATATAATCTCAAAAACTCTAATAATGGCATATATCTTTTTGTAATCTCAGGGCAAATTATTATTGGGGATAATATTGAATTACAGTCTCGAGATGCGGTTGGGATTGGGAATATAGAGGGAGCAGTGTCTTTATTGGCTGAAGAGAATGTGGATATTCTTTTGATGGAGATTCCTATTTTATAAAATCAAACTATTTGAGGATTAATCTTGCTATTGTATTATTTTGGTTTTAGATATATAATTATTTATAGACCTTTTATAATTATAAGTTTAATATAAAATATATGGAAATGCTCACAATTTGGATTATCGTAGGTGTTGTAGTTATAATAGCTATTTATGGTATAGCTGTGTATAACTCTTTAGTAGCTTTGAGACAAAAAGTTGCTGAGGCTTGGGCGGATATTGATGTCCAGTTAAAGCGAAGATATGACCTTATTCCGAATTTGGTAGAGACAGTGAAGGGTTATGCTACTCATGAATCAACTGTATTCGAGGATGTAACTAAGGCTCGTAGTCAAGCTATGAATGCTAGTGGTTTGCATGATAAGTCTGAGGCTGAGAATATGCTATCAGGTACTCTTAAGAGCTTATTTGCAATTTCTGAGAATTATCCAGAACTTAAGGCTAATGAGAATTTCTTGGAACTTCAGAGAGAACTTAGTGATACTGAAAATAAAATTCAGGCCTCTAGAAGATTTTATAATAGTGTAGTTATGTCTCTTAATACAAAAATTGAGAGCTTCCCTGACAGTCTTATTGCCTCAATAGGTAGTTTTGAGAAAAAAGAGTACTTTGAAATTGCTGAGGGTGAAAAAGAAAATGTCAAAGTTTCATTCTAAATAGATTTTTAGATTATACAATATGAATCTTTATGAGCAAAAAGATAAAAATATTCGTAAAACATGGATATTAATGTTTATCTTTGTAGTGGTGGTAGTTGGTATAGCTTGGGTTTTTAGCTATACTCTTGATAATCATATGATTTTTGTCTGGGCTTTGATTGGAAGTTTATTTATGAACTTTATATCATATTGGTATTCAGATAGTATTGTTTTATCCATTTCTAATGCAAAACTTGTCGACACTTCTACTTCTGAGGGTAAGAGAATATATAGATTATTAGAGAATTTAGCTATTACTGCTGGTCTTCCTATGCCAAAACTGTATATTATTCAAGATACGGCGATGAATGCCTTTGCGACTGGTAGAGACCCTGAACACTCAGCTATTGCACTGACTACTGGGATTATTGATAGATTGGAACAAATTGAGCTAGAGGGTGTAATTGCTCATGAATTATCTCATATTGGGAATAGAGATACTTTAATACAGACAATTTCTGTTGTTTTGGTCGGTCTAGTAGCCTTATTATCTGACTGGTTCTTGCGAATTAGTTTTTGGGGTGGTGGGAAACATAATAATAATGATGATAATAGTAAACTCGGGTTAATCGTAGGTATAATTGCGGTTGTGTTAGCAATTTTAGCTCCAATTTTTGTACAATTATTGCATTTCGCTATTTCTCGCAAACGAGAATATTTAGCTGATGCTAGTGGAGCTTTGTTAACTCGCTATCCTGAAGGTTTGGCTAGTGCTTTAGAGAAAATTAGCCAAGATACTGAACCTCTAGAAGTTGCGAATCGTGCTACAGCTCATCTCTTTATTTCTAATCCCTTAAAAGGAGGCAGGGTTAAAGACTGGATGTCTACTCATCCTCCTACATCGAAGCGCATTGAAGCCCTCAGAGGTATCAAAATAAATTAACTAACATTATAATTATGCAACAAGCTACCAAATTAAAAAGAACAAAAATAGTAAGTACTCTTAGCCCTAGAGTGGCAACAGAAGAGTCTTTAACAGAGTTCATAAAAGCTGGGGCTAATGTTTTTAGGCTTAATTTTTCTCACGGTAGTTATGAGGAATATGCTCAGATGATTGAGACTATCAAAAAAGTGAGACAAGATTTAGCAGTTCCAGTAGCTATACTTCAAGATTTACAAGGACCAAGAGTAAGAGTAGAGGCTCTCGATACTCCCCTTGATATCATAGTGGGGGATATGGTGTATATAACCAATAGTGAATATAATTATGATTTTGCAGACGGAGTCAAAGTTTTGCCAATTGATCATGACCTTAGCCCAATTCTAAAGACAGGAGAGACTGTATTGATTGAAGATGGGTTAATAGAGCTTTTTGTTAAAGAAGCTATCCCAGAAAAACATTATACAATTGCTGAGGCTAAGACTAATTCACAGATTAAGGGTAGAAAGGGTGTTAACTTTCCTGGTAGTGCTGTAGATTTTCCTGTAATTACAGATAAAGATAAGGCTGATTTGAAATTTGGTTTGGAGCAGGGAGTAGATTTCATAGCTATGTCTTTTGTAAGATCAGCTGAGGATATCAGGGAGCTTAGAAAATTGATTGAATTAGAGTCTAATAAAACAAGTAATCCATTAGTGATTGCCAAAATTGAAAAACCAGATGCAGTATCTCAGATTGAGAGTATTATGAGGGAGGTAGATGGAGTTATGGTAGCCAGAGGAGACTTGGGAATTGAGGTCCAGGCAGAGAAAGTCCCAATTATCCAAAAACATATTATAGAATTAGCTTTACTGAAAGGTAAAAGAGTCATTGTTGCTACTCAAATGCTAGATTCTATGATTAGAAATCCTCGTCCAACTCGGGCTGAAGTCTCCGATGTAGCAAATGCGGTGATTGATCATACTGATGCGGTGATGTTGTCTGGAGAAACTTCAGGGGGAGATTATCCACTAGAAGCCGTCTCTATGATGCAAAAAATTATATTATCTACTGAGGAATCAGCCTATGATAACTTTTTTGATGAATATATCTCAGATGAGGATATGAAAAATATTTATAAAGAATTAGCTTATGGAGCCCAACATTTAGCTAGAGCCAGTGAAGTAGACGGAATCATTGTAATAGACAGAGAGGGTAAGGGAGTAGCAGAGTATATGTCACAATTTAGAGCCGAAATCCCAGTTTTTGTGATCACAGAGAATAGAGAATATTTTTATCACACTGCATTGACCTGGGGAGTAACAGGAATGTTAAATGGAGAGGATAAAGATACCTATAAAATTATCAGCAATATTCAAAAAATGTATTTTGATGATGGGGTAGATGGACATTATTTTGTAGTAGTAGATATTACCGAACAGAATAGAGAATCTATACAGATATTCTTGGTGTAAAATTATTTATACCTAACCTAAACTTTTGACAAAAGTGTAATATTAATGTATAATATTTTAATATTACATTATAGCCGATATAGCTCAGTCGGTAGAGCGCACCCATGGTAAGGGTGAGGTCATCAGTTCAATCCTGATTATCGGCTCCCTATATCAATTTATATTTAAGATCATAATACTATGAGTCAAGATAACTTAATCAAATTACAGTGTACAGAAACCGGTAGAATTGGATATTATACACGTAAGAATAAGAAAAAGAATACTGAAAAATTAGAGTTAAAGAAATTTAACCCTGATTTGCGACGACATACTCTACACCGAGAGATGAAAAAATAATCTATAGTCTAGATTATAAAGAAGATAGTCTTTAATTAAGCTCTTTTTTTATTTACAATTATTACAAATACCTTTTATTTCAAATGAATGTGATAAAGGAGTTCCGACATTAGATATGGACTCTATAATTGGATTTATCATACATATATCTATATCTATAATTTCCCCACATTCTATACAAGTAAAGTGATGGTGATGGGGTAAAAATTGAGATGACAGCTCATAAAATTTAGATCTCTCTCCGTATAGAGCTTCTAATAATTCAATTCTATGTAAACGGTCTAAAATCCTGTGAATTGTGGATAAGTCTATAAATTGATCTTGAGAAATAACTCTTTTATGTATAGTCTTAGCATCTATAGGAGTGTTTTTAGCTACTATTATACTCAATACAGTTTGAATATGCCTGGTAATTCTGATGTTTTTAGTTCTCAAATATGCAAAGACTCTAGCCTCCAGTGTCATACAAATAAAATATAGAGCTAATAAAAATTGGCAGGCACAGTAGGAATCGAACCTACGACGATGGTTTTGGAGACCATTGTTATACCATTTAACTATGCGCCTAAGTATAATAAGTATACCTTGAAGTTATAAAATTTGCAATAGAATATAAAAATTACTCTTGACTATAGCTGATAAATTTGATAATATGTTAAATATAAATGCGGGTATCGTATAAGGGCTAATTATCTCTGCCTTCCAAGCAGATGATGAGGGTTCGAATCCCTCTACCCGCTCTGCTCTTAGGGTAAGCAAGACAACTGCTTGTCCTTTAAATTTACAAAAATTAAATATGAATCAAAAATTATCTTTAAGATTAGCTATAATAAGTTTCATAATATTAAATTTTAATACTACTTTAGCTAATCCTAATGATAGATTTGACAATAGACCACAGTTACCAGATGCTAATCCTGTTATAGTTGGTGGTACAAATCCTACTGTAGTACCAAATGCTGGAACTAATACTCAATCTGAAAATCAAAGAACTAATACACCTCCCATTACAGGTCAAACTGCTCCACAGACAAATACTCCAACTCCATCAACTATCACTCCTTCCACCACAGCTGGTACAGTTACCTATGAGTCATTTACTAATTTCCCTGGAGTGGGTAGAATTAGTGATTTGTGTCAGTTGACTACAGCTTTATGGTTATTAGGTTTTGCGGTGTTATTGACCTCCGTTTTGGGTATGTTCTTATATGGAGGGTATATGTATGTGACAGCAGGGGTGAATGCTGGGCAAGTCAATCAGGCTAAGGAAATATTTACCAATACTATAACAGGACTTATTATAGGTTTGTCTATTTTTATAATTATAAATATTATAAATCCGGGATTATTACAAGGGAATTGTAGCATTCCTTCGGTTGGCAGTGGAGCTACAATTGGGGGTGAAGGAGGAACTACTCCATTATCGGGTAATTGTAAAGAAACTAATCAATCAATTTGGAAATGTCAAAGAGGAGGTTGTAGTGATTCTTACTTTGGTTTAAATAGTGTAGATAAACAGTTATACCCTGTTATAACAGAAATATTTAAAACATGTTCATCAAAAGGAAATTTTCAGATATCCTCTGCATATAGGCCGTGGAGTTCTGGTTCATTTCACCAAACTGGTAAAGCAGTAGACTTTGCGGATGGTGCCAATGATAATTTTACACTTTTACCAACTGGTAAATGTATTATGGATGTTGCTAAACAATGTGGAATTCCAGCTTCTAGAGTTAACCCTGGTACGGATGCTAATCAAACTTTTCATGTTCATATTGATTTAGGTAGATAATTTTATTTGAACTTTACCTCAAAGCAGTGTATACTATATAAATAAATTAATCGATAGCAAATATAGTATATGACATTTTTACAAAAAATATTTGGGGACCCAAATGCTAGAACTTTATCCAAAATTCAACCTATTGTAGACAAGATTAATTCTCTAGAGGAGACTTATAAAGCTAAATCTGATGATGAGATTAGAGCCGATATTGCTCAGATTAAATCAGATATTCAAGAGAATGGGACTGGTTTGGATGAGGTTTTACCTCAAGTATTTGCTCTAGTGAGGGAAGCCTCTCGGAGGACTTTAGGACAGAGACATTTTGATGTACAGTTGATTGGAGGTATTGTTTTGCATCAGGGTAAAATTGCTGAGATGAGAACTGGAGAGGGTAAAACTTTGGTAGCTACTTTGCCCACAGTATTGAATGCTTTGACTGGTAGGGGAGTGCATGTGGTGACGGTCAATGACTATCTTGCTAAAAGAGATGCCGTCTGGATGGGGCAGATTTATAATTTTTTGGGTCTTTCTCTGGGGATTGTCACAGCGGAAGGTTCTTATTTGTATAGAGAAGTCCCAGCAGAGGATAAAGAAAGAGATGAAAAAGGTTCTTATGAAGTAGAAGCTGAATTCTTAACTTTAGTATCACGAAAAGAGGCTTATGATGCTGATATTACTTATGGGACTAATAATGAATTTGGTTTTGATTATCTTCGTGACAATATGGCGACTTCCAAGTCTAATATGGTGCAAAGAGAATATAGTTTTGCTATTGTAGATGAGGTAGATAGTGTTTTGATTGATGAAGCTAGAACTCCACTGATTATTTCTATGCCAGATACGGAATCTCCGGCTTTATACAAGACTTTTGCTTCTATTGTACCTACTTTGAAGCCTGAGGTTGATTATACTGTGGATGAGAAAATGCGAACAGTTAATATTACCGAATCTGGAATTGATAAAGTAGAAAAAGCTCTCAATATTAGTAATATTTATGAAGAAAAAGGGATTGCTTTTGTACATCATCTGGAGCAGGCTCTGAAGGCTCAAGCTTTATTTCACTTAGACAAAGAGTATGTAATCAAAGACGGTGAAATTATTATTGTAGACCAATTCACTGGGAGATTAACTCCTGGTAGAAGATATTCTGAAGGGTTGCATCAGGCTATTGAGGCAAAAGAAGGAGTAACAATTCAACAGGAATCTAAGACTTTGGCTTCTATTACCTTACAAAACTATTTCCGTATGTATGATAAGTTGGCTGGTATGACAGGAACAGCTGTTACTAGTGCTGAAGAGTTTCATAAAGTATATGATTTGGATGTGGTTATTATGCCTACTAATAGAGAAATCAAGAGAATTGATTTAGCTGATGTAGTATATAAAAATGAAAAAGCTAAGTTCAAAGCCATAGCCCAAAAGGTAAAAGAAACTTCTCAAAAAGGACAACCCGTGCTATTAGGTACAGCCTCTATTGAAAAGAGCGAGGCTTTGGGTAAAGTTTTTGATAAATTTAATCTAAAATATACAATTCTTAATGCCAAACAGCATGAGGCAGAGGGGCTTATTATTGCTGATGCTGGTAAAAAAGGAGCTATTACAATTGCTACAAATATGGCTGGTCGAGGAGTAGATATAAAATTAGGTGGAGCCAATGCTACTGAAGAGGAGAAAAATGAAATTCTAAATTTAGGTGGATTATATGTAATTGGAACCGAAAGGCATGAGGCAAGGAGAATAGATAATCAGCTTAGAGGTAGATCTGGTAGACAGGGAGAGCCTGGAATTACTCAATTTTATCTGTCTCTCGATGATGAAATTATGAGAATTTTTGGTGGAGATAGAATTAAGTCGCTGATGGAGCGATTTAATTTCCCAGAAGATGAGCCGATTGAAAATATGTTGATTGCAAAGTCCATAGAAGGTGCTCAGACTAAGATTGAGGGATTTCACTTTGACTCTCGTAAGCATTTATTGGAATATGATGATGTTTTGAATAAACAAAGAGAAATTGTATATCGAAAAAGACGAGATATATTGATGCAAAAAACAGATATTAAGTCTCAAACTACTGATTTAATAAAAGAAAGTGTCTATAAGATTGTATCTTTTTATACTTCTAGTGAAAGTACTAGGGAGTGGGATTTGAATGCTATCAAAGAAGATATTAATGGTCTTGTTGGTAGTAAATTAGATTTTAGCTCTAATCTTGAAGCTATTAGAGATCAAGAGGGTACAATGGATGGTAAAAAAGAAGCTATTACTAATAATTTAGTGCAGATGATAGAAAATATTTTGACTAATAGATTCGCATCGGTATCGGATGAGCAATATCAGGCTATTATGAATTCTGTGTATATTCAGACTTTGGATAATCTCTGGATGGATCATTTGGAAATTATAGATTATCTCAAAACTGGAATCAGGCTTCGAGGTTATGCTCAGCGAGACCCTTTGATTGAGTATAAAAATGAGGCATTTATGCTATTTGAAAAATTATTAACTTCTATACAAAATAACTATATCAATACAATTTTAAGAGTAGAGCCAACCCTGAATACTCAAGCTATAGAAGCTCAGAGTAAATTACAAGATCAAAATATCTCAAAAGCAGGGCGAAATGACCCTTGTCCTTGTGGTAGTGGTAAAAAATATAAAAAATGTCACGGTAAATAGTAAATAAATCAAATATATGAAAAACTGGTTAAATAAAAATCCTAAACTAATATTCCCTTTAGGGCTTGTAATATTCATAGCTATAGGGCTGATCACATATAATCTATATATGTATTTTGTACCAGGAAATGTAAGCGATTACAACTCCTGTACAAAAAAAATAGACTCTCAGCAAGTTTGTCCTATTGTACCACCATGTGAATGTAAATATAATGGGAAAACATATTATCAAGATATAGGTGATGGCTTGTTGTGGGGCATATTTTAAATAATAAATAAATCAAAAATATGAAAAACTGGCTAAATAAAAATCCAAGATTAATCTTCCCCCTAGGACTAATAGTATTTTTAGCTATTGGTAGCCTATATGTATACTTTATATTGCTTGACAAGCCTAAAGTCAAAGTTACCGACTTTGAGTCTTGTAAAGAGGCTAGGGGAGGGGCTATAACTAAGTCTTATCCAGCTCAGTGTACTTATGATGGAGTTACCTATACCGAAAATGTAGCTAATGAAGAACAATCACCAAACCAAGAGGGATTAAATTTAGATTTGCCAGAATCTGAGAAAGCCCAAATTGAAGCTTGGTTAGAAAAAAATGGATATAATCAATATGGAGATAAGCCAGATACAGTATATATGGGAGGAACTCCTCTATTCGATGAGACTACTGGTAAGTATACTAAATTATATGATTATTTAATTAAAAAATACCCAAACAAACCCTGGTTAGAGAAATCTAGTTCTATTACAGAGAACTCTAATACAAATAAAGAGGTGAGGCCATTCACTGAAGTCAAATCTTGGAAAAATTTTGAAGATCCAAACTTTGAATTACAATACCCTGATTCTGTAAATATGGCTAATCAAAATGGATATCCAGTGAAGTTTAGTTCTAGTGATGGTTTTGAATTTATACTTGAGGTGACAGATACACAACCCAATTACTCAGCTGGAACTTGTGAGAAAAAACTAGACATAGATGATAAATCTCTATATTTATGCTATAATAAAACTATAACTTATCAGGAAATATATCAGCGAATGCTAGATTCCTTTGTAATTAGATAAATTTAGAATATGATATATAAAACTCGTAAATTAGATAATGGACTTACTATAATTGGAATTCCTCTCAAAGATTCCAAGACCACTACTGTCTTGACTTTGGTAGGAGTGGGCTCTAGATATGAATCAGATGATGAGCAAGGCCTATCTCACTTTTTGGAACATATGATGTTCAAAGGTACCAAAAAAAGACCAAATGCTAAAATTATTGCTCAAGAATTAGATGGATTGGGAGCTTCCTATAATGCTTTCACTAGTTATGAATATACAGGTTATTGGGTCAAAGTTAGGAATCAGAAAAAATATATTGCTCTTGATGTCATTACTGATATATTCCAAAATTCTCTTCTACAAGAAAGTGATATACAAGTTGAGAGAGGAGCTATTATCGAGGAGTTGAATATGTATCTAGATATGCCAACTAGGCAAATTCATAGTGATTTCCAAACTTTATTATATGGGGATAACACCCCTCTAGGAAGACCAATTATTGGGACTAAAGAGTCAATCAATTCTTTTGGTAGAGAAGATTTTGTAAATTATTTTAATCATAAATATGTTACTAATAATACTTATATTATTATAGCTGGAGAGGTAGATACTAATATTCTAGATAAAGTGGAAGCCTCTTTTAATAATGCTAGACAAGCTGAATCCCCTCAAAAAGTAAATATAGAAATTGAGCAAGATAAGCCTAAAGTAAATATTAGGCATAAGAAAACTGATCAGACCCATTTGATGCTTGGATTCCATATTCCTTCTCTCCATACTCAAGATAGATATGTAGCTTCTATTGCTAGTACAATTCTAGGAGGTTATATGAGCTCTAGGTTGTTCACTGAAATTAGAGAAAAAAGAGGATTATCCTATTATATTCGAGCAGATAGCCACCATTTTGATGATACAGGTGTATTTAATATTAATACAGGAGTACAAAATACTAAAGTTGAAGAAACATTAAAGCTTATCCTAAAAGAATTAAAAGATGTAAAATCTTATAGAGTGAGTGATAGAGAATTAAATATCGCTAAAGAACATATTCAAGGACAAACAGTTATGGGGTTTGAATCTAGTGATGAGATTGCAGCTATTATAGGTATGAATGAATTATTATTACATAAGCCTTTTGACTTGGAATATGAAATGGAACAATATAAAGCCGTAACCAAAGAGCAAATTCTAGAATTTATGCAACAGTATGCAAACCCAGAGCATCTTAACTTAGCTTTGATTGGTAATATATTAGAAAATAATAAGACTAAATTTGAGCAAATTTTATCTAGTTTATGATTTATTTAGACAATCAAGCCAGTACCCCAATACACCCTGCAGTTCTAAAACTTACAACTCAAGTGATGCAGGATAATTTTGCTAATCCTCATAGTCAGCATATGCTGGGGCAAAAAGCTATGCATATTATTGATAATACTAGGAAAAGTATAGCTGATTATTTTGGAGTACAGTTCTCAGAGATTATATTTACTAGTGGAGCTACAGAGAGTAATAATATAGCAATTTTAGGAGTTATATTACAAGCTCTACAAACGAGAGAAAAAGTGGAAATTATTACTACTCCAATAGAACATAGTGCTGTTATTGCTCCTATTAAAGCTATAGTCAATCAATATCCTAATAGAATTATTCATAAAGTCGCTCCTATTGATGAAAGTGGTATAATCAAAGTTGAGGATATTCAAAATTTACTTACTCCTGATACTGTGCTTGTAAGTATAATTCATGCTAATAATGAAATTGGGACAATTCAGCCAATCCGAGATATAGGCCGAATGCTCAAAAAATATAATCCAGATTCAGTTTATCCACTTTTTCACTCAGATGGTGCTCAAGCAGTTTGGTCGGAGGAAATTAACTTTAATTATTCCAATTTAGATTTATATAGTATTTCTGGACATAAAATGTATGCACCTAAAGGAATAGGAGCTTTGTATATAAAGAAAAACACCCCCATCAATCCTATAATGTATGGGGGGGGGCAGGAATATGGAATAAGAGCAGGAACTCTAAATACTCCTGGGATTGCTGGACTGGGAGAAGCCATTAGATTATTAACTTTACCAGAACATAAAGAAATGGTTTCAAAAGTTAAAAATTTAAGGAATACTTTACTTGATAAATTGTTGCAAATCGAAAGTATCACTCTCAATGGAGACAGACAAACGCGACTACCTCAAAATATAAATATATCTATTCAAAATCAAAACTCTGAGAAAATTGTCATAGCTGCTGATTTAGCTGGACTGGCTATCTCAGCTGGTTCGGCTTGCCATAGTGGAGCTATGCAAGAATCTGAAGTAATAAAAGCTATTAGCCCTAATAACCAAGAGAAGTCTAAACAAAGTATTAGAATTTCACTTTCTCAATTTACTACTGAAGAAGAAATTGAACAAACCTATGATATTATCAAGAATATAATTTAATCAATATGTTAAAAATACTAATCTCACTACTTATATTTACATTACCATTTGAAACATTGCAATTTTCAATATCTGGATTAGATATTAGACTAAATCAAGCTATTTTAGCAATTACGGTATTATCATTAATTCCCAAAATTATCAAACAAGATCCAACTAAAGATATATTGAAAAATATAACTTCAATTGATTGGTATTATAATAATATTCATTTAGTATTATTATCATTAATGTGGCTAATAATTTTGATTGGGGGGATTATCAATGGGGGAGACTTAAAGACAACCATAGTCAGAAATATAGTATTATTAGGGTATATTATAGTATTTTATACTATTTATAAATATATCAATACAAGAGATAGATTATATCAAGCTTTCAATATAATATTTCTTAGTACAGGAGTTTTAATACTTATTTCTTTATATGAGGCTATAACATTCCAATTGGGTTGGAATAGTTTTCAAATTTTTCCAGGCAGAGTGGATGCACTACTCCCAGAGCCAAATTGGTTTGGAATGTGGTTAGCTATAGTTTATGCTATCATCTTGCCATTAGCTTTTGTAGCTAAAGAATTCAAGCAACAATTTTTATTATGGTTTTTATTATTAGGAGTAGTATTGATGTCTATTTTATCAGTAACTAGAGCAAGTTGGCTAGCTATTATAATTATCACAGCTATATATATCTTATATCAAGCTATTTTTGTAAGAAAATATATCAAATTATTGAATTTTGTTATAGTATTATTTGCTGTAGTATTTGGAGCTGCTGGTATGAGTCAATTAGGTCTCACTGACTTTAACTTAAAAGATAGATTTACATCAATTATTAGTCAAGAAACAACGTATTACTATGAAGTTGATAGTAATACTGGAGAGAAAAAGGCAATGGGTGATATTAATG
The DNA here is from genome assembly GCA_937864235.1 of uncultured bacterium. Classification (GTDB taxonomy): domain Bacteria; phylum Patescibacteriota; class Minisyncoccia; order SW-4-49-11; family SW-4-49-11; genus CALRBF01. The sequence goes on from CALMJI010000016.1 coordinate 14,142, forward strand.
ATATAAAAAATAAAGATAATCTGTTAGTAGAAAAGCAGACGGATATAAATGTAATAAGTAGGAAAGATGGCTATATCAACGCTGGAGTTATAATTTATAAATATATTTTTACAGGAGTTGGTTTGGCAGGATATGAGAATATGGTAGGAGAGGGCTATAATACTAATAATCTTCTGCTTGCTGTAGCAGTAGCGGGAGGGATATTTGCTATTTCAGTATTCCTATCATTCTTATATATAATAACAAAACAAGGATTTATTATTATCAAAAAAGATTCTGTTTTAGCGACAATATTATTTGGTAGTATGTTGGCAACTTTGATAACTGGAATGTTCAATGATAATCTATTAATGGGATTCACTTGGTTAATTTTTGGTATTGTAGCATCTATACCTGAAGTAGTTTGGGCAGAAGAAGTTAGAGAGTGAGAAATACAAATCTAATGAAATCTAAATTTTTATCTTTTATTAAAAATTGGCATCTTAAATATATAATCACGATCTGGATTTTTTGGATGACAATATTAATATTAGTTGGAGCTATTATGTTTGGCCGGATTCCAGTCTCTGGTCCAATACATAGCTATTATGGAATAGGAGAAGAGTTATCAGTCTGGACTAATTGGGATGGGAATAATTATATTGTAATAGCAAGAGAAGGATATAACATAGAATCTTTATATGCTTTCTTCCCTTTATTACCGATATTGATTAAAATATTAGTTAATATTTTAGATATATCCTATCCTTTAGCTGGAGTTATTGTATCTAGGTTAGCTTTATTGGGAGCTTTATTTTTCTTGGTAAAATTAGTAGAAAAAGAATGGGGAAAGAATATAGCTTATAAAACAGCTTGGTTAATGTTAATTTTCCCAACTGCTTATTTTATGATGGCAGTATACACAGAAAGCTTATTTCTATTTACAACACTTGCTACATGGTATTTTGCTAGAGAAAAAAATTGGTGGTTAGCAGGTTTCTTTGGATTTTTTGCTCCATTAACTAGACTTTTAGGGATTTTGATGGCTCCAGTATTATTCTGGGAATATTTATCTTCTAAAGATTGGAGTTTCAAAAAGATTAGATTTGGACTTTTTGCTAGTATTACTCCTGTATTAGGTTTAATATCTTATGCTTACTTTAACTATACTAGAACTGGTGATTTTTTACACTTTCTAAATGTGCAAAAATATTGGGCAGAGGTACATAGTAGGGGAGGGTATCATAACCCATTTGGTATTATTTGGAATGAATTAGTTGAAACTATTGCCAAAATTCCTAATGAGGGTATATTTATAATAGGAGGAGCAGATTTATGGATGACATTATTTGCTGTTGGGATATTAATCTGGATTACAATTAAAAGAACCCTCAGACCCCCATATCTTATTTGGAGTTGGGGATTATTAATGATACCAATTATATCTGGGTCTCTTGTTAGTATGCCTAGATATGTATTGGGATTTTTTCCTATGTATATAGTATTAGCCATATGGTGCGCTAAAAGTAAATTATTCGAACAATTTTATACTTTTACAAGTATATTATTATTTGCAGCTTTTTATATAATGTTTTTGTTTCAAGTGTGGTTGGCTTAAAGTATGCTATAATATAATAGTAGATTCAATATTAACAGTATGAAAATAAGATATAATAAAAAATTAACCACTTTCTCACAATATGCTATATTTGTTTTGTCTCTCCTAGCAATTCTTTTAGCTAGTTATTATTTATATTATGGTGATTTCTTTTTACATTTAGCTGGAAAAGGGGAGTGGTTTAACCCTGAATTGGGAATTCCCGCCTGTAACCTCTGTTGGTATGCTAGAGTACTGATGTTCCCTATTTTTCCTATTGCAGCAGTAGGCATATTCAAAAATGATAATAAATTTACCGATTATATAATCCCATTAACTATTCTAGGATTGATTTTGGATATTTATCATTATAGTTTACAAAGAGGCTGGATTGCTAAATCTTTATTATGTGATCCTAATGGAATTAGTTGTGCAGATGCTCCAGTTAATTATTTTGGATTTATCACAATGCCATTTATCTGCGGAGTATTATTCTTGATTATATTTATATTAGCTCTTTATAATAGTATAGCAGTTAGAAGTAAAAAGTAAGTATAGAATATTATAAAGATAAGTTCAGAGATAAGAATATAAAAGGGGGAGTATAAGAATTTACCCCTCTTGACTATATTAAATAAACAGAGTATAATCATTATTATACTCCGTTGTATATACAAAAATCTTAGAGTATAATAAATTTAGACCTAATCACTCTCCCCTTTTGTATGCCCTCCTCCGGCCACCTATTGTGACACCTCCTCCTCCACCTACGGTCGATAAAAAGGGAGGACACTAAAACTGTCCCTGCCTACCGTAGGTATGGCCTCGCTGGACGGGGTGGATTGTTCTCTAAACTATTGTGTCCCCCTTTGCCTGCCTGCGGTAGGCAGGGAGGGTGTACCTGAAAGGCGGGGGTGGATTTTGAGATTAAGTAAAAATCTAATGTCTATCAATTCAAAACCACTCATCCCAAACCCCAATACCAATTAAATAGCATATATATGCCAATAGCCCAAAAATTACCCCTATTAGAAGACTTTTTACTTTTTTTGACTACTAGTAACTACTCAAAGGCAACTATTCGTAATTATGAGCGAGATTTATTAGTTTTTGAAAAATTTCTCAATGATAATAATTTTGAATTTCAGAATATCAACAAAAAAACCATCACCATATACCAAGCAGATCTAATGGCTGAGGATAGAGAATTATTCAAACTCAAAACCAATCAAAACAAAGTCAAACCACTCGAACCAAAAACCATCAACCGAATGCTAACCAGTATCAGGTCATATTTTGTGTATCTGATAGACAATGAGTATCCTTGCCCCATACTACCCCAGCAAATCAAATTGATGAAACTAGGGAAGTACAAATTACATTTACCCGAGTTAGATATTTTAATACAATTTATAGAAGCTCCCATCCAATTAGAATCTAATAAATTCATAGGACTTAGAAATCAGACTATTTTAGAATTAATTTTTGCCTCAGGAATGCGAATTTCTGAAGTTACACATCTGACAATGGAACAAATCCAACAAGATGACTCCAAGATTCTAATTTATGGAAAGGGGAATAAGCAAAGATTTGTTTATCTAACACCCAGAGCTCAAAATATTCTCAACACCTACTTACAAGCCAGATCAGAAATTATCAAACAAGCTCTCCCCTCTCAATATCAAACAGGGGAGTATATACAGCAATTCAAATATGTATTCATCACCAAAAAAACTTTTGATACCCTAGCTGAGCAAATCCAAGACCAGACACTACCCTCTTCCCTACTCAATTCCCATATCTCTGAGAATTATCTCCAATCCAAAATCAAATCTTATCGATTATTACTCAATATCCCCTACCCTATCTCCGCCCATACCCTCAGACACGGTTTTGCCACTTATTTAGCTGAATCAGGAGCCAATCCCGCCGCTATCAAAGTCCTACTCGGACATGAATCCCTCGAGACCACCACCAAATATGTGCATGCTTCTGATAATTATGCCAAAGACACCCATGATAATTTCCACCCCCTCAAAAAGTGATGTTATCTACCCTTGATAAAATAGAAGAAATATGCTATGATTTTGTCGACCTTCAAGAGGGTTATTCCCTCAACCAACAGCCGTGAAAGTTCCTTCATCTATTCTTTTAATCGCTTCAGCCGCTTCAGCTCTCTGCATTCTGGTAGGAGCCCCCACTTTAGCAATGGAGTCTGACCGAAATGGGTATTCAGGTGAAGATCATTATGTCACTGTATGTGTGCAAAAAAAAGATGTAACTTGATATCGGGTTCCATACAATAATCCCGACCTGGTCAGATTTACCCAAAGACATGAGTCTAGCATTGTTAAAAAATCCAAAATCACTTTGCATCTTATGTACTCTTTGATATTAGTGTGGCTTATATTTATGTGTGCGGCATATTTTTGGTTGAAGCGTACACGATCTTTCATTTAGAGGACATAGATGATTTTGACGACTTCTATGTCTCCTTACCATCACCAAGGCCGGCACCCAGTGTCCGGTCCTTTTTCATTTCAATTCTGGTAAATTATCCAGACTATAACAATTATCAATAGTATATTCTCCAGACTGTCTTCTTTCCAATTCCTCAAGATAAGCTCCTGTCTCTAATTTAATCCCAATATCATATCCAAGCGACCTGATATAAGTCCCACTACTGCAAGATATATCCAGAGTTAGGTAGGGATAAGTATAATCTAAAACTTTAATATTATAAATATTTACCAATCGAGGTGGGATATCTACTGTTTGCCCTTTTCGTGCTAATTCATACATTTTCTTGCCATTGATTTTGATAGCTGAGTACATTGGTGGTATTTGGCTAATTTCTCCTACAAAAGAAGCTATAATTTGGTCAATTTCTGCCCTTATAGGCACTTTTTGTATATTATACTCCTGTATTACACCATCTCTATCATAAGTGTCACTAATATAACCTAATTTGAGCTTAGTTCTATAGATTTTATTTTGTTTCATCAATTCTTGACTTCGTTTAGTAGATTCTCTCCCGACTAATAAAATCAAGACACCAGTAGCAAAAGGATCCAAAGTCCCAGCATGCCCAATTTTTTTGATACCATAATGTCTCCGTAGTTTATTAACTACAGTATGTGAAGTAATACCAGCTGGTTTATTGATTGGGATTATCATATAGCTTTATTGTAGCATAGAATTGGTGAATTGTAATATATAAAGTCTTTTTGTGGGGGGAGACTGTTCTAAAATTCCCCTCTTGAGGGGTGGACAGCTCTGCTGGACAGGGTGGAATATTTTTAGAATTCTATGCCCATACCCGTCGACTTCGTCGACACCCTCGCCGGCGAGTGACAGTTTTAGTTTCCTCCCTTGGAAGAAGGTGGCACCGTAGGTGACGGAGGAGGTTTAAGTACCTACTATTATTTCTTCAAAAGAGATATGAGGAGGGGGAGACTTTTCAGTCGCCTGTATTTGGTTTTTTGTCTCCCCTTGGAGGGAGTACCCGTAGGGGGAGGGTGGATAACTGTCAAACTATACTTTAAAATTAAACATAATTATCATATACTAAAAATAATATTTACATTCTATCCACCTCCGGCCTGACAGCCACCTCTTCCAAAGGAGGACACAGAAAACTAAAGTTGCAAAATCTTCCACCCCACCGTCTAAAGACGGTACCCCTCAAGAGGGGAATTTTTAATACAAATACAGGCGACTGAAAGGTCTCCCCCTACGAATATAAAACACAATGGAGGGATAAACTCTCCGCTACGAAATAATATCACTATACCCCCAACATAAAAAAGCGCCGTGTAGACGCTTTTCTATGAATGCAAAGTACAAATTTATTTCACTGCATCTTTCAACTTCTTTCCTGCTTTAAATTTAGGAGTTTTGGTTGCAGCAATTTTAATCTTCTCTAATGTTCTTGGGTTAACACCTTCTCTTGCTTGTCTTTGGGTTACTGAAAAAGTTCCAAATCCAGCTAAAGTTACGGTATCACCTTTAGAAAGAGTTTTGGTTACTACATCAAGGAAAGCTTGAAGCACAGCCTCAGCATCTTTCTTTGAAGTTCCAGCCATCTCAGCTACTGCTGATACTAATTCTGCTTTAGTTGCCATCTACACACACCCCCTTTCTCATATATTTAAGTTATTTTTTAGTTGGATATTATTTATCCTATTTCAATCATATAGTATATATGCGGAATTGTAAAGAGTTTTTTATCTTGCATAGTCAATTATACGGGTTTCTCTGATTAAAGTAACCTTAATTTCTCCTGGGTATTTGAGCTCTTCTTCTATCTTCATAGCTATCTTACGAGCCATTTTTTTGGCTTGTATATCACTAATTTTATATGGTTTAACGAATACCCTTATCTCTCTTCCAGCATTAATAGCATAGCTTCTCTCTACCCCATAAAAATTATTAGTAATAGCTTCTAATTCACCTAATCTTTTGATATAGTTATCCACAGAATCTCTTCTAGCTCCAGGTCTAGAGGCTGAAAGTGCATCAGCTGCTTGCACAATTCGTGATTCTATAGTCTCATAAGGATATTCCTCATGATGAGATTGCATAGCTTTGATTACCTCTTCTTTAATCCCATATTTGCTCAATAAATGCCTTCCTATCTCCACATGAGTACCTTCAACCTCATGATCTAGAGCTTTACCTATATCATGGAATAATCCACCCATTTTGGCTATCATTACATTGGCCCCTAATTCCGCTGCTATAGCTCCAGCTAAATGAGCTACCTCAACACTATGCATCAAGACATTTTGTCCATAACTAGTTCTAAACTGTAATCTTCCCAGAATATAAGTTAGCTTAGGGTCAATACCTGTAATCCCTGTATCATAAAGAGCTGCTTCTCCAGCTTCTTTAATATTCTGTTGTACTAATTCTTTAGACTTAGCTACAAATTCTTCAATACGAGCTGGCTGTATTCTCCCATCTTCAATCAAAGCCTCCAGAGATAATTTGGCAATATGCCTACGAATTGGGTCAAAACAAGATAAGACAATACTATCCGGACTATCATCAATAATAACCTGAACTCCTGTAGCATTTTCTAAGGCTCTAATATTTCTTCCCTCCTTACCAATAATTCTTCCTTTTACCTCCTCACTTTCAATAGACACAGTAGCAGTATTAAACTCAGCAGATTGACCTTGAGCATATTTTTGCATAGCTAAAACCATAATATTTTTAGCCTTTTGCTCTAGTTGATTGCGACGAACTCCTTCTAACCTTTCAATTTGTAATAATAATTCCTCATTAGAAGTCTCTTCCACCTTTTCTAGTAACTCAGCTTTAGCTTGATCCTTATTTAAGTTGGCTATTGTGCTAAGTTTATCTACTTGTTGTTGCTTTAAATCCTCTACCTCACGGTATAATTCTTTGATTTTTTCAGCTTTACCTTTTAACTCTTGCCGATTTTGTTCTAATTCTTTTGTTTGTTTTTCTAAATCTTTTTCTCTTCTAAGAACACTTTCTTCTAATAAGACTGCTGTTTTTCTAATTTCTGATGCTTCTTGTCTAGCTTTGTCTTTTATAGATTCGGCATCTTTTTCAGCTTCTTTTTTGAGCTCAGCTGATTTCTCTTCAAATTGCTTTTGTAGTGATTGAATTTGAGCTTCTTTTGCATTAATAGATTTTTTAACAATATATAATCTCAGACCATATCCTATTCCAATACTTGCTAATGAGCTTAATCCAAACCACAATAATGGTATTGTAGTCATATAATATTCTATAATAAATTAAGTGTATATTTTGTATACTCTTTTAGTATATCATAAATATACAAATTATGTATAGTATAAACTATTCTATTATAACAGATTCATACCAATATTGACCCTGCATAGTACCATCATAACTTAATTCTTGGCTACCCGCATTGACAAATATTAATTTAGTAATACTAGAACCTTCTTGTCTTGGTCTGATAAAAAATCTATTATTACCTTTGGCATATTTACCACAAATTGGAGTAGAATCTTTGACTTTAGTATCCTTTGCAATTATACTATATCGGTTATTTTGCTCCTCTATCCTACATAGTTCTCTTTGTTTCTCATCTAATACTTGTAGATTAATAATTTCAGGGATAGTATTAAATCTAAGATTATCCTCTATATCTATAATTTCAATAGATTGTCCAGATTCTTTAGTTTCTTCAAAATTATGTAAATAAATAGTGGTGTCATTACTCCTATCTTCTGGTGGAGTTATAGCTAAAAATTTATCTTTATTTAATAGGCTTATAACTTCATAAGAAAAAGCTATACCTAATTCTTTAGAATAATAATGATCTATTGTACTAGAACTTCTTGGGTTAGGTAATTGAGACTGTAATCTAAGTGGCATAATACTCCAATAGTAATAGTCTCCACTACCCTGACCTGCTTCAATAGATACAATTTCAGATTCAGTTGGCAAATCTGAGGTATTAACATTATTATTTTTATTATCTTCTGTTGGACTATTATTACTATTGGAATCAGAAGAGCCATTATTCAGAAGTATAGAAGTAATAATAATACCTATTATAGCTACTATTATTACTACACCCCATATTATAATGGCTTTTCTGCTCATACTTTTTTATTTTATTATTAAGTTATAATTAGTATACACTAATAACTTAATTTTGTGAAATCTATCTTTCTGTCTCAAATCCTGTACCAGCTGGAATTAATCTTCCAATGATGACATTCTCTTTGAGTCCTCTTAAGTGATCTTCTTTACCAAATAGAGCAGCTTCTATCAATACTTTTGTAGTATTTTGGAAGGAAGCAGCTGACAAGAAGCTCTCTGTATTAAGAGCAACCTTAGTAATACCTTGTAGAAGAGGCTCAACTTGAATCTGATCTTCTTTGACTTCAGTCTGAGTATTGAACTCTAATAACTGATCTCTAGTAATAGTCTGACCTTTTAGATAATTAGATTTACCAGATTCAGTAACCATATATCTAGAAGTCATCTGTCTTACAATCATCTCAACATGCTTAATAGCAATTCCAGCTCCTTGAGAGTTATAGATTTCTAGAATTTGTTGGATAATATATTTGGTCAAAGTCTCAATGCCAGCTTGTTTATAGAGTTTTTCTAAATCAAGATGTCCCTCTGTTATAGGCTGTCCGACAGTAACCTTATCTCCTACCTTTACAATCACTATATCTACAATTGGATCAGCCACAATTTCTTTAATCTCAGCTTTAGATTTTACAGCTTTAGTCTCATCAGCTTTAATCTTAACTCTAACCTCACCTGCAGTTTCAATCACATCTACTACTACTCCATTAACTGTTGACATAATAGCAGGAGTTTTTGGATTACGAGCTTCAAATACCTCTTCTACTCTAGGAAGACCCTTGGTTACATCGGCAGCTCCAGCTGAACCTCCTTGATGGAAAGTTCTCATAGTCAACTGAGTAGCAGGTTCTCCAATAGCTTGAGCGGTTACAATTCCTACAGCTTCCCCTATTTTTACTAATTCATTTCGTCCTAAGTCAATTCCATAACAAGATTGACAAACTCCACGAATAGTTTTACAGCTAACTAAGCTTCTGATTCTAACATTATCTACTCCTGACTCATCAATAGTCTTAGCTTGCTTATGAGTAATCATTTCTCCTGCCTTTACAATAGCTTGCTTAGTCTTAGGATCAATAATATCCTCTACTGCCTTTCTTCCAAATAAGAAATTGTCAAAACTATCTCCAGCATATTCAGCATCTACTCTAGATAATAATAATCCATCAGTATCACCACAATCTGCTTCTTTGACTACTACATCTTGATTTACATCTACTAATCTTCTAGTCAAATATCCAGAAGTAGCTGTTTTAAGAGCGGTATCTACAAGTCCCTTACGAGCTCCATGAGTTGAGATAAAGTACTCTAATTCAGTTAATCCTTTGAGGAAACTAGAAGTAACTGGAGTTTCAATAATTTTACCAGATGGAGATACAACCAATCCCTTCATTCCAGCCATCTGAGTTAATTGTCCCCAAGATCCTCTAGCTCCAGAATCAATCATTGAAAATACAGGTCCCTTAACATTAACTTCTGATTTAACCAATGCTCCTATTTCAGTTGAAGCCTTACTCCAGACATCAATGATCTGCGCATATCTTTCTTTTTCAGTCAAAAGTCCATCAGCAAATTGATTAGTTATTTCCTCAACACCATCCTGTGCTTTTTTGATCAATTTATCTCTTTCATCAGATACAGTGAAGTCACTAATAGCCCAAGATAATCCTGATTTAGTCATTTCTTCAAAACCAAATTTCTTAATTCTATCTAATAATTCACCAACTTCTGGTTGAGAGAATTCATATAAAGCCTTGTTCAAAATACTCTTAAGTTGCTTTTTACCAACCACTTCATTGATATAATCAAAGTTAGCGGGCAAGATTTCATTAAATGAGATTCTACCAACTGTAGTCTGAATTACTTCCCCATTAAGTTTAGGTTCTTTTCTAATCTCTACTAATTCTCTTAATTCAATTTGATTATGGTCATAAGCCCCTACAGCTTCATCAAAAGTATTGAATACTTTGAGTTCTTTTTTAGCATCATCAGCAAGAGTAGTATAATAGATTCCCAATACCATATCCTGAGATGGAGCGGATGAAGGACTACCATCAGATGGTTTAATCAAGTTATGGTCAGAAACCATCAATTCACCAGCTTCTCTCACAGCTTCCTCAGATAGAGGTACGTGAACCGCCATTTGGTCACCATCAAAGTCAGCATTGAATGGGCTACATACCATTGGGTTCAATTGAATAGCCTTACCTTCAATCAAAACTGGTTTGAAAGCTTGAATACTCAATCTATGTAAGGTAGGTGCTCGGTTTAACAAGACATATCTATGCTCAATCACCTCATCTAGAATATCCCAAACAACATCAATTCCTTGTTCTATTAATCTAGTAGCACTTCTAATATTGTGAGCTAATTCGTCCTCTATCAAACGGTTGATAATAAATGGTTTGAATAATTCCAAAGCCATAGTTTTCGGGATACCACACTCATTAATCTTGAGATTAGGTCCAACCACAATTACAGAACGAGCAGAATAATCAACTCTTTTTCCAAGCAAATTCTGTCTAAATCTTCCCTGCTTACCTTTAAGAGAATCAGCTAGAGATTTGAGAGCTCTTTTTTGTCCGGTTGAGGCTACTGTAGTAGATTGACCTTTTCTCATTGAATTATCAACCAAAGCATCTACTGCCTCTTGTAACATTCTCTTCTCATTTCTAACAATTACCTCAGGAGCTCTTTGAGACATCAATTTCTTGAGACGATTATTTCTATTGATAACTCTTCTGTACAAGTCATTCAAATCCGAAGTAGCAAATCTTCCTCCATCAAGAGCCACCATAGGTCTTAAATCTGGAGGTATAACAGGAAGATGAGTAAGGAACATCCATTCTGGTCTTACTCCAGCTTGATGAAGTCCTCCTAAGAATCGGATTTTCTTCATTATCTTTTGAGCTTTTGCTCCATCAGCAACTTCTAATTCCTTATCAAGATTAGCTAATTCAGCTTCCAAATCAATGCCAGCAAAAATTTCTCTCAATACATTAGATCCAGTCTCAGCCTTGAATACAGGAGCAAATTTCATAGACATCAATCTATAATCAATTTCTGAAATTATATTCCATTTTTCAAGTGAATTAAGGAAGTCTAAATTCTGTTGTTTGGAATCAAACATTTCCTTCAAAGCCTCTTCACTATCATTACCAGTACTTGTCAAATCTTTTAGCTTGGACTTATACTCTGCCTCTACTTGCTTGATATAATCTTTTTTGAGATTTTCATCAACTTCAGTAATAATATAGCTAGAGTAATATACTACCTTTTCTACATCGGTTAAAGTTTGGTCTAGCACTAAAGCAATTCGACTAGGAATATTTCTCAAGAACCAAATATGAGCAATAGGTACAGCTAGTTCAATATGTCCCATTCTCTCTCGTCTTACAGAGGCTTTAGTAACTTCTACACCACATTTGTCACAAACAATTCCTTTATATCGAATTCTTCTGTATTTCCCGCAAGAACATTCATAGTCTCGAACTGGTCCAAAAATTTTCTCAGAAAACAAACCATCTTTCTCAGCTTTCTGAGTACGATAATTGATAGTTTCAGGTTTTGTAACCTCACCATGAGACCAAGATAGAATATCCTCTGGAGAAGCTAAATTTAATTGTATAGAATCAAAGTCAACCACATTCATAGATATGGTCTCTGGAGTATTGTTAGGGGTAAGTTGATTATTCATAGAGATATCTTATTAAATGATGATTATTCTTTAGGTGCTTCTACGAGTGTTTTGGCATTTTTCAATTTGACATTGATTCCAAGTCCTTTCAATTCATTTACCAATACATGAAAAGAAGAAGGGATATATGGAGCTTGAATAGTCTCACCCTTAATGATAGATTCATAAGCTTTTGACCGTCCAATTACATCGTCAGATTTGATAGTTAACATTTCTTGTAGCATATGAGAAGCTCCATAACCTTCAAAAGCCCAGACTTCCATTTCTCCTAGTCTCTGACCTCCCATTTGAGCTTTACCTCCAAGAGGTTGCTGTGTAATAAGAGAGTAAGGTCCAGTTGATCGCATATGCAACTTATCTTCAATTAAGTGATTTAATTTCATTACATACATAACTCCAACTGTAGTCTTTTCTCTATAAGGTTCACCAGTTTTACCATCAAATAACTGAATTTTTCCGTCTTCTGGTAAATTAGCCTCTCTCAAGAGTTCTTTAATCTTATCCAAGCTTACTCCATTTAGAGCAGGAGTAGCAACCTTCATACCAAGAGCAGCTACAGCAAGTCCTAAGTGAGTCTCATAAACTTGTCCTAGATTCATACGAGAAGCAATTCCAAGAGGAGTCAATAGAATATCCAAAGGCATTCCATCAGCTGAGAATGGCATATCTTCTTGAGGTAGAATTTTGGCAATAACACCTTTATTTCCATGCCTACCAGCTAATTTATCTCCAACACTAACCTTTCTTAAATGAACCACACTAACTTGAACTCTTTTGATAACACCGCTGGGAAGTTTATCTCCATTCGCTCTTGTAAAGATTCTAACACCAACTACTTTACCTTGATGACCATTCGGCATCTTGAGAGAAGTATCTTTGACCTCACGAGACTTTTCACCAAAGATTACTCTCAATAATCTCTCCTCAGCAGTAAGGTCAGTCTCACCTTTTGGACTAATTTTACCAACCAGAATACTTCCAGCCTTAACAGTAGCTCCGATTCTCACAATACCCTCAGCATCCAAATCCTTCAATCTCTCCTCAGATACATTAGGAATATCTCTAGTCACTTGCTCTTCTCCAAGACGAGTATCAGACACATCAATTGAGAAGTCCTCAATATGAACCGAAGTAAAGACATCATCTTTTACTAATCTATCAGAGATAATAATAGCATCCTCGAAGTTACTTCCCTCATAGGACATAAATCCTACTCTCAAATTCTGACCCAAAGCCAATTCACCATCTTGCATAGATGATCCATCAGCCAATAAATCTCCTCTCTTAACCTTCTGTCTAGGGACACACTTAACTTTTTGGTTAACGCTAGTAGATTGGTTAGAATTTAAGAATTTAGTAAGCTCAAACCTAGTTCTTTGTTTAGATTTAGCAGATTCAAACACAATATGAGCAGCATCCGCCTCAATCACAACACCATCCTCAGGAGCTAGAATCAATTGACCACTATAAATAGCAGCATCTTTCTCCATACCAGTTCCCACCATAGGAGAGTCGCTCTTAATAGACGGCACTCCCTGCTTTTGCATGTTTGAACCCATCAAAGCTCTAGCAGAGTCATTATGCTCCACAAAAGGAATCAAAGAAGTAGAAACAGAAATCAACTGCTTTGGAGAAACATTAATAAACTCAATCTCATCTCTATCAGCCACAATAACATTACTATCCTTACGGGCAATAATTCTCTCATTTTGAATCATACCCTTCTCATCAATATCAACCACAGCAGAAGCAATAAGATGATTCTTCTCAGTAGCAGCATCAAAGTAAACAACCTCATCAGTTACTTTACCCTTAACAACTTTTCTAAAAGGAGTTTCCAAAAATCCATACTCATTAATATGAGCATAAGTAGCCAATTGTCCAATCAAACCAATATTAGGTCCCTCAGGGGTAGCAATAGGACAAATTCTACCAAAAGAAGTAGGATGCACATCACGAACTTCAAACCCAGCTCTATCACGAGCAAGACCATTTGGTCCTAGAGCAGAGATTCTTCTCTTATGTTCTAATTCAGACAAAGTATTAATCTGATCCATGTACTGAGACAATTGACTAGAAGAGAAAAACTCGTGAATAGCCGCTACAAGTGGCCTTGCATTAATAACACTAGTAGGAGTAATAGTCTCAGGATCAGCAGTACTCATTCTATCTTTGATAATTTTCTCCATACGAGCAAACCCAACTCTTGCCCTCTCTTGAACCAACTCACCAATCAAACGAACTCTTCTGTTGCTAAGATTATCAATATCATCAGGCATAGCCTCAGGAGTATTATTAAGTCTAATAATCTCTTTTACAATCATTATAAAGTCCTCAACTTGCAACACTCTATATTTTGGCTCTTCAGTAAGGTCAACACCCAATCTAGAATTAACCTTATATCTTCCAACTTTACCAAGATCATAACGACTAAAGTTAAAGAACATACTTTCAATTAATTGCCTAGCATTGTCATCAGTAGCCAAATCACCCGGTCTAATTCTACGATAAACCTCTACAAAACCTGATTTTTGGTCAGTAGCAATATCCTTAGCAATGGTCTCTTTGATAAACTTTACATTACCAGTATCAACATCAGCAAAAGTAGAAATAAGGTCTTGATTTTTACTCAAACCAAAAGCTCGAAGCAAAGCAGTCAAAGCCACCTTTCTCTTTCTATCAATTTTTACCCACATTACCCCAGCACCATCAGTCTCAATTTCAATCCAAGCTCCACGAGTAGGAATTAATTTAGCCCCAAAATATCTTTTATCACGAGTAATATTCTCAGTGAAGAAAACTCCCGGAGAGCGTAGAATCTGAGCAATAATTACTCTTTCAGTACCATTAATAATAAAAGTACCTCGCTCAGTCATCATAGGTACATCACCTAAGAAAACCTCCTGAGTAGTTTTCTTTTTAGTTTCGTTATTGACAAGAGTGATTTTAGCTCGAAGCGGAGCTTCAAAAGTAACATTTTTAGCTCTAGATTGAACCTCAGAGAGTTTAGGCTCATCTATTCTATAACCTGCAAATTCCAATCTATATTCAGTACCAGTCCAGTCCAAAACAGGATAATGCTCTTCGAACAAATCTCGCAATCCTTCTTGCAAGAACCATTTATAAGAAGTTAATTGCGGTTCAATTAAATTTGGTAATTCCAAATCAACTGATTTTTTAAAGAAAACTCTCTGACTTTTTGACATATGCTGCATTCTGTTATCTAATAAATATCAAAGAAATTAAGTATATCGACACCAGTAATAAACAAAAAATAAGCAAAGGTTATCCCGTTACTTTAGAATTTACTAATTACTAATATCTGTATTATCATCAAATTTGACAATATTTATACTTAATATGAAGTCGCTCTCATCACTCATCCATTCTTCTCATTATACACCTAAATTTGAGTTTAGTCAAGGTGTTGTACGAGATGAGGTAATCGTCGACAAAAGGGATTATATACATTACTAGACTAATAACAGTAAATTGGATAGTAATTGTCCTCCTTTGGAGGAGGTGGCACAGAGTGCAGGAGGTGGATTGAGTTATAGTTTATATTTTATCCACCCTCCCCCTACGGGTACTCCCTCCGAAGGGAGACAAAATTAAGAACTCTTTTTATAACTATATAAACTACTTTCATGTGTCACCTATAAAAGTCACACCTTGTCTACGATGTATCTCATATTATTCATACTTTATTTTGGTTATCCAAATCACACTGGCTCCGACTTTCGAACCCCTTGATCAATATGCTACTAGCATATTGATATAATCTGTGCTCCCGCAGGGGTTCGAACCCCGAATGACGGTTCCGAAGACCGTAGTGATATCCAGTTTCACCACAGGAGCAAAATAAAGAAAATTAGTAGCCTCGACGGGATTCGAACCCGTGTTACCAGGATGAAAACCTGGCGTCCTAGACCGGACTAGACGACGAGGCCAATAAGATTAGACTATTGTAACAAAATTTTTATTTTTGGTCAAATTTTTATAAGTACCTTTGCATGAATGTCCTCCTTTGGAGGAGGTGGCACGAAGTGCCGGTGGTGGACTGAGCTTAAATCCCCCTCTTGAGGGGTGGACTGTGTAAGCAGGACGGGGTGGAAATACACTTTATCCACCCTATCCCCTACTACAATGTCTTATTGATGCTTTACAAAAGTCAAAGCCCAACCAATTTTACCACCACGACCAGTACGACCAATTCTATGAATATAATCTTCCTCGGTTCTTGGCAATTCATAGTTAATCACGTGAGTAATATCCCCAACATCAATTCCACGAGAAGCCACATCAGTACCAATCATAATCCAAGCCTCATTGTTTTTGAACTTCTTAAGAGCAATTTGCCTATGCATTTGAGTCTTATCACCATGAATCGACTCTACATCAAAACCATGCTGTTGTAAATCTCTATACAAATTCTCAACCGCAATCTTAGTCTCACAGAAAATCAAAACCTTTTTGACCTCATCCTTATTCAAAATATCCATCAATAAGTCCATCTTATTATCATTACGAGTCACAGGTACAATATCCTGATGCACATTATTACTAGAAATATTCTCAGATAACAATACACTAACCGGATCCACAAGGAAAGTCTCCATCAATTGCTTAGTCTTACCCTCAGTAGTAGCAGAGAAGAATAATTTTTGAGTGTTTTTAGGCAGTAATTCCAAAATATATCTAATCTCATCAATGAATCCCATATCCAACATTCTATCCACCTCATCCAAGACAATAGTTGAAAAACTATTCATATCAATAGACTTACGGTTAATCAAATCCTTGAATCTACCTGGAGTAGCAATAATGAACTGATTATGACGGGAAAGACGAAACATTTGTTTACGAATCGGAGTACCACCAATACAAACAGTACTATAAATACCCTTACCACGATTAGTAATCTTATGTAATTCCTGCTCAATTTGTAAAGCAAGTTCACGAGTAGGAGCCAAGATAACAGCAGAATCCTTAGGATTATTAGTCATCTTATGCAAAAGAGGTAAAAGGAAAGCCAAAGTCTTACCAGTACCAGTAGCAGCCAGACCAATAATATCTTTACCTTCCATAATTGACTTAATAGACTGATCTTGAATCGGAGTAGGATTAATCATCCCCTTCTCAGTTAAAGCCTGTTGAATCCAATCAGCAAAACCAAAGTCAGCAAAAGTGTGAGAAATCACAACTTCAGCAGCAGGTGTAGGTTTAGCAACCTTTACAAATAAAGACTGATCCAATTGCTTCGGACCTGATTTTTTTCTACCATATCTTCTACCACCTCCAGCACCACCAAAACGTGATCTAGAACCAAAAGAACTACGAGAAGAATTATTATATCTATTAGAAGAAGAGTTAGAGCGATTCGAAAATCGACTACTACTATTATTAGAGTACGCCATACAAAATATGTTTAAAAAATATGATATGGAATATAGATACCAATCATATACATACTTAGTATAAACGACATCTATGACCACATTGGATAGAACTATACCACATCGATCCAAATTTGTCAAGTTTTAATAACAGCTAAACTGATAATATAGAATAGAATTTAATCCATACTTTTTTAATCCGCCTCGAGTGGAGTAGGGGTGGTACGGAGTGCCAGGGGTGGATTGGATTCTGTCCTCGTAAGGGCGACCTCTTAGTCTCTGTTTATATGTAATAGTTACTAACGCTTACTTCAATATTTGTAGAATCAAACCTATAATTTGATCTTTATTGTGAGGATCACTTTCAGCAACCAATAAGGTTAATGTAGTCAATACTTGGGGAGTTATTTTAGAAGTATTCAATGTTTTGGTCTTATTCAAAAGCCAAATAAAAGCAAAAGCACCTGATCTTTTATTTCCATCATTCAAAGGATGATTTTTAATAATAAAATAGGGTCTCCCACAGAATATGGTATAGATCAGAGAGGGAAATTTCTAATATGAGA
>CALMJI010000017.1 GCA_937864235.1 uncultured bacterium
TCCCCCTCCTAAACCCAAAAGTATAGGAGGGACTTAAAGCCTCCTAAGGGAGACAAAAAATCAAATTTACCCTATCTCTATATTCAGAGAATATTCTCCCTGTGATCCTAATGTCACAATACCAGATAATTCCAAAATTGACAAAATAGCCATGATGTCCATCACTTCCTGTTGAGTCAGCTCGGCTAATTGTTCTATTTTGAGTGGGGTTTGGATGAGATGTTGTAGTATATCTCGCTGTTCTGGCTCAAATTGGCTCAAATCTAATTGTCTACGGATTATTTCCAAATCAAAGACATTGAGTATATCCTCAGCTTTAGTCACAATATAAGCCCCTTGTTTGATAAGCTGATTTGTTCCTTCACTATTTTTGACATCTATATTCCCAGGAATAGCAAAGACATCTCGGTTTTGCTCCAAAGCATATTGAACTGTAGTCATTGTACCACTTTTTATAGGAGCTTCTATTACCAATATCCCTCTGGCTATACCACTGACTATACGATTTCTCAAAACGAAATTCTCTCGCCTCGGTTTGCTCTTGGGAGGAAATTCACTAATCAAAGCTCCCCCACTAGCAATAATTGCATTGGCCAAAGCCTGATTAGTTTTGGGATATAAAGCCTCTGGAGATATTCCTCCACCTAACACAGCAATGGTTTTACTTTTCCCATCCATACAACCCCGATGAGCTATACTATCTATCCCCAGAGCCAGACCACTAATAATTGGAATTCCGGCCTCTGATAACTCTCGACTCAATTTCTCAGCAATTCTTGCTCCATACGGAGTATATTTGCGAGTACCGACTATAGCCAAAGCATTTTCAAGTCCACTAATATCTCCTTTGACATACAAAATTGTCGGCGGAGTAGCAATTTCCAATAAAGCCTTTGGATAACTCTCATCTTGTCTAGTCAAAACTTGAATATTAGATTGGCTAATATAATCCAACTCCTGCTCCAAGAATTTAGCTCGATTCAGTTTACTAAAATCCTGATACCAATCCAATTTGACCCTATTCCCAAGAACAGTCTCGAACTCTGCTAGACTACCTGTAAGCCAAAGCCTATGAGCACCAGCTTGTTGAATTTTAGCCAAAGACTTAGGACCAATTTGAGGCAGAGTATTGAAGCAAT
Source organism: uncultured bacterium (assembly GCA_937864235.1). Lineage (GTDB taxonomy): Bacteria > Patescibacteriota > Minisyncoccia > SW-4-49-11 > SW-4-49-11 > CALRBF01. The sequence goes on from CALMJI010000017.1 coordinate 1,140, forward strand.
GTAGGCTCAGAGTGTCTTTGTCCATTATTTTAATCTTATTGATATTGATTCTCATATATATTATACTATTTTAATTATAGAATTGATATATGCAATTAGATTTAGAAGACCAAATATTAGAGGCGAGTAAAATTATACAAAAAGGAGGCTTAGTAGCCTTCCCTACCGAGACCGTTTATGGATTAGGGGCTAATGCTTTTGACCCTGAGGCTATTGCTAAAATTTTTAAGCTCAAAAATCGCCCAGCCGATAATCCCCTAATTGTCCATATTAGCTCACTTGAGATGTTACCCAAATTAGTAAATAATATATCCGAGACTAATCAGAAGTTAATAGATAATTTTTGGCCTGGACCTCTAGCAATTGTATTCCCCAAATCTCAACTTGTCCCAGATATAGTCACAGCCGGCCTCAATACAGTAGTTATAAGATTTCCTAACAATCCAATTGCCCAACAATTGATTGCTAAATGTGGAGCACCCCTAGCAGCCCCCTCAGTTAACCCCTCTGGCAAACCAAGCTCTACCAACCCTCAGCATATCCGAGATTATTTTGAGAATCAGATATTTGTAGTAGAGGGAGAGCCCAGTGAAATTGGACTAGAATCCACCGTTATCAATGCACTAGAGCCAACTCCAATAATTCTAAGACAAGGAGCCATCACCCAAGAGCAAATTAAAGAAGTTCTAGGAAAAGAAGTAGAAGTAGCTCAAAAACAAACCAAAGTCCAATCCCCTGGGATGAAATACAGACATTATGCCCCAGAAGCCAAATTAGAATTAATCCCTTTGGGAGAGAATATCCTAGATAAAATAGAATTGTATATAAAGCAAAATCTAAAAGTTGGAGCCCTAGTCTCTAGTGAAATATACAATACCCTGCCTAATGCAGTCATTGCTTTTGATCTAGGGTCAAAAGAGAATTATAAGGATATATCAGCCAATCTTTATGCTGGACTACATTATTTTGACTCCCAAAAAGTAGATATAATCCTATCAGAGAGCTTCCAACATCAAGGTTTAGGACTTGCTATTATGGACAGATTACAGCGAGCCGCTGAGTAAATTTGATACCTTTCGTAGGGGCGACCTTTCAGTCGCCTGTACTTTGGTGTTTTGTCCCTCGCTGGCGAGGGGGTACCACGAAGTGGTGGGTGTGGACTGAGCTTTGCAACTTTGAGCTTATGTCCTCCTTTGGAGGATATAAAACAAAATACAGGCGATTGAGAGGTCGGCCCTACGAAATACAGTAAAGCTTCTGCTAAGAGGATAGCATCATACTTACTAGATCTATCATTTTTTGTTTGTCTTTGGGATTGCTGGTGGATATGAGGAGGGTGATGGCGGTTAGGGCTTCTGGGGTTATTTTGTGGTGAAATGGAAGTTTTGCTTTTTGTAAAAACCAAATAAAAGTAAAAGCTCCGGTTCTTTTATTTCCGTCATTGAATGGATGATTTTTGACTATAAAATATAATAGATTAGAGGCTTTAGCTTCTATGCTGGGATAGACATCTTGTCCAAAAGCTGTCTGAAATATATTACCGAATATTCCTGATAGGCTACCATTCTCTTTCTCTTATGCAAAGAGTTCATTAGCTTCTCCCCTACTTTGTAATTCTTGTTTGAATATTTCTATATCTTTGTAGAGTTGTTCAGATTCTAACTGTATATTTTGGGAGGTGGTTTTATGATGAGCTAATTGGTCTTTATCAAAAGCATCGAGTGAAAACCAAGTGCTACTGAATACTTTGACGAGTTCCAAGACTGCATTGGAGTTTAGTTTGTTTTGAGAAATTTTCTGTATATCTGATAGTGCATTTTGGAATAGGTTGTAATTGTTTTGTAGAACTTTTTTGTTGATGGTGTAGCCTTGAACTAAATATTCTCTGAGAGTTTGGGTTGCCCACTTTCTAAAATCAATAGCTACCTTAGAATTAGTTCTATATCCAACAGATAAAATTACATCTAAAGAGTAAAAAGCGACCGGTTTATCTGAATTTGCAATATGCATTTTTTGCATATTACTTTTTTGGTCAACTTCTCCGTCTTTAAATATATTTCTAATATGTCTTGAAATTACTGATTGATCTACATCAAAAAGCTTTACTATTTGAGCCTGATTTGCCCATACTGTTTCCTTACTCAAATCTCCTTTGAGTTCTATAGCTCCATTTGGGGCTTGATAGATTATTGTTTTGGATAAATTCTGCTTTTTCATATTTTAATTTATTTATATAATGATATTATAGCATAGAAGTATATAATTATATATTATATATGGTGAATTATGGATTAACTTCAATCCACCCTCCCCCTACGGGTACTCCCTCCAAAGGGAGACAAAAATACATAAGTTCAATCTACGCCCGTAGCAATATCCTCCTCCGGCACTCCGTGCCACCTCCTCCAAAGGAGGACAGAAAAACAAATATAGGCGACTGAGAGGTCGACATTACGGTAAACAATGAGGTGACAAAACTTTCCTCCAAATACCAACTATTGCCAGATTATGCTATAATATTAAATATTAAAATATAACTTTTATGATTCAAAATCTTCCCCTACATAGCAGATGGAGTCTTCTCTTAAAAACAATTCCTTTTATTATAATTATTCTGATTGTAAAATATTTAATTGATTTTTTTAATTATGATATTTTACAGTTTAGTGCTTTATTTACTGCTATTATTTCGGCTAATATTTTTTTGATTAGCTTTTTGATTTCAGGAGTTTTATCAGATTATAAAGAAAGTGAGAAAATTCCCTCAGATATGGCGTCAGCTATTATATCATTGGCTGATGAAGGTTTTATTGTGTTACAAAACAAAGAACAAGAGAAAGAAGCACGTGAATACCTTGCACATATCCAATTACTAAACATAACCTATATTGACTGGTTTCATCAGAAAACAAGCACTATGAATGTTATGGAGGAGCTTAGTAAACTTAATAAATATTTTCATACACTATCTCCTCTCATATCTCCGCCTTCTCTAACTCGATTAAAACAAGAACAGAATACTTTGAGAAAATTACTAAATCGTGCTGATACTATTAGAGAGACTTCTTTCTTGGGTACTGGGTATGCTATTGTAGAGACTATTAGTTTTATATTGATTGCTACTATGTTATTTATTGGATTTAATCCAATTTATGAAGGCATTATTTTCACAGCTTTTGTGAGTTTGATTCTAATTTATATGATATTTTTTATCAAAGACTTAGATAATCCTTTTGGCTATTCGCAAGATGAGATTCTTACTGAGGAAGTATCTTTGAGACCATTGATTGAAAACAAAAATATTCTCAAAAAATATTTAGACTAACTCTATTTTATAATATTTTTACAAAAGGTAACTCGATGTATATCGGATAACCCATATTGTTGGATAGCTTCCATATGTGACTTAGTACCATAGCCTTTATGTTTAGCAAAATCATAATTGGGGTACTGTGTGTGGTACACAGTCATTAGATTATCTCGATGCACTTTGGCATAAATTGAGGCTAGAGCGATACTAAGATGCTTATTATCCCCTTTTATTACTGCCTTATGTGGGTATTCTATACCTGTTGGGACGGTATTACCATCTATGATGACTCCAATTTTTGACTCTAATGGTAGCTGTAAAAGACAGTTGTCCAAAGCTTCTAACCAAGCTAATTTACTGGCTTCCAATATATTAATTGTATCAATTGTATTGGCTGATATCACTCCTAAACCAATTGTATATTTATCTTTAATTGCATCATATATGGCTTGCCTTCTGGCTGGGGTGACTTTTTTGGAGTCTTTGGTATATTTGAGTGGAGCTTCTTGCCAAATTGAATTAGACAAAATATCAGCTGAAATTGCAATTGCTGTTGCTATTACTGGTCCAGCCAGAGTACCTCTACCCGCCTCATCAATTCCAATAATATAATCCAGATCCCATTTTGTAATATAGTCCCTATCTCCTGCCTGTAGAATGGCTATCATATTAGAGTACTTTTAACTCAATAAAGGCTTGTTTATAAATATCTATTGCTTGTTTGGCCTTATTATCTGTCAAAACAAATTCTGTGGTATGTACGAGATGATTTCTCAGTTTATGCACTTTCCAAACATTATCTATACTAGGTAATTGTGAGACTGGGATTGCTTTGAGCCTCTCTCCCATAGTAGCACCTGGAATAGTTAACTTTTTTAAGACTGTATCTAAAAGTTTATCTGCTTCTATAACTGCTAATTTGTGATTAGCCTCATCATTTGCTTCTAGTCTTTTGAGAATATTTTCCCATTCTTGAGTCACTTTGAGACTATGTTCAGTATCTACTTCTGGTATTTTACGAAAACCTATAAAGACATTATATATTTTCTTTTGCCAAAAATCTGTTTTAATCGCAAGATAAATTATTAGCACAAACATTATCCAAGAAGCAATTCCTGCAATTATTTGTACCAATAAAAAGATATTATTAATTATTGAATTTATCATATCTAATATTATCTATAGCTTGGGCTAAAGTTAACAATTTTTGTTCTTCGAAATGATTGGTCATTAACTGAAATCCAATTGGTAGTCCGGAGTTGGATAGAGTAGGCACAGAAATTCCTGGTATTCCTGCTAAATTGGTAGCTACTGTAAATATATCCTCCAAATACATAGAAACTGGATCATTAACCTTCTCTCCAATATTGAAGGCTGTATGAGGGCTGGTTGGAGTAATAATCGCATCTACCTCTGCAAAGACATTGGTAAAGTCTTTTCTTATCATATCTTGCACTTGTTTTGCCTTACCATAATAAGAGGAATAATATCCACTAGACAATACATAAGTTCCTAACATTATTCTTCTTAGCGGTTCATTACCAAAGCCTTTAGCTCGGCTAGCTCGGTACACTTCTTGCAAATCTTGGGAATTTTGTAATTCGGATAATCCATATCTAATTCCATCAAAACGAGCAAGATTCGTACTGACCTCGGCTGGCATAATAATATAATAGGTAGGTACAGCATATTCAGTATGTGGTAGACTTACCTCGACAAATTCTACTCCTAGAGTTTTATAGACCTCTATCACCTCATCTATTGCCTTTCTAACATCCGCATCTATTCCATCTATAAAATATTCTTTTGGAATACCAACTCTCATCCCTTTGACATTAGCCTGACGAATACTCTCAATATCTAATAATTGACTTGTTTCTAATTGAGCGGAGGTGGCATCCATTTCATCCCTACCTTCTATTGTCTGTAGAATATGAGCTGTGTCAATAACTCTATGGGCAAATGGTCCGATTTGGTCTAGTGATGATGCCATCGCAATTAGACCGAATCTAGAAACTCTACCATAAGTTGGCTTCAGTCCCACTATTCCAGTCAATGACGCTGGTTGGCGGATTGAGCCTCCTGTATCTGAGCCAATTGAAATTAATGCCATATCTCCTGCAACACTAGCGGCAGATCCTCCTGAAGAACCTCCTGGAACTCTATTAGTATCAGCTGGGTTGCGAGTAGCTCCAAAAGCTGAGTTTTCGGTAGAGGCTCCCATAGCAAATTCGTCTAAATTTGTTTTTCCCAAAAATATAGCTCCGGCTTCTTTTAGCTTTTTGATTACCGTAGCATCATAAGTAGCGGTATAATCTTCTAGCATTCGAGATGAAGCAGTGGCTTTATGTCCTTCAATTAAAATTGCATCTTTGACTGAAATAGGAATACCCTCAAGCAAGCCTAGCTTTTCTCCTCGAGCTAGTTTGGCATCTAATTTTTCAGCCTGAGACAGAGCTTCAGTATTAAAAACTTCAGTATAGGAGTTTATTTCTGTATCTTTAGAATTAATAGTAGCTAGAGTATCCTCTACTACTTTCTTGACTGTTGTACTAGAGTTATTATATGATTGGTTAAGTTGTTCGATAGATGGCAACATATTATTTTTTCAAAACCGATTTAACTACCAGATACCCCTCTTCTACTAATGGCATTTCTTGTATGATATTCTGTTTGATATTCTGGCTAAATCTTGGATTATTATCTAGAGCCAAATCTTGTCGCAAGGTTTGAGTATGATAAGTCGGAATAGTCTGTGACTGTAAATCTAAACTTGTAAGAGTATTTACATAATCCAATATACTACCAAAATCTTGGTTTAGCATTTCATTTCTCTCTGATGATAGATTAATATGTGCTAATTTAGCAATATCTTGTACATTATAATTCATATTTTAATCTTTCATTAATAGCTTGAATTCTTCTACCATATCTACAGGAGTTGGGTCAATTCCATAGGCAAGAGCCAGATAATAAGCAGTCCAATCTCCAATCAAAGTCATAGCTACCACATTAGCTAACTTATTTCCAAAGTCAGGTACTAATATTTTGCTAACTGCCAATCCCCTACTTTCAAATAATTGCTGTAATTTTTCAAATCTCTTGATATTTCGAGAAGTTTCCACTTCATTTTGCAATAATATAAATTGAAAATTAGCCTGTGGATTAGTAAAGCCAACCATTTCATTGTGGTTAAGCTCTGGTACATAATTCCAGAAACAAGGGGTCTTGGCATTTTCATTGATTTTAATTTTCCATAGATGGGCGGATAATTTATAATCACAAGTTGCATATATAACTGGAGTTTTTCCCTTGATCAACTCAGCTAATACTTGTCCCTGAGATTCAAAGTCTGATGGTTTTACTTGACTGAGTAAATTCACTACTTTTTCTCTAGCTTCAGCTGATAAAATTCCAAATTGAATTAATACTTCAATAATAGCTTTGAGAATATAGAGAGTAGCATATCGTGGTTGGAAATCTGGATTAGGATTAGGGATTACAACATAAGGTTTACCTAGCTCTCGAGCTCGTTCAATCAGAGCTCCTCCTGCTGCCATAGCAATTATTACTCTACCCTCTGCAACCGCATTCTCATAGGCTGATAAAGTCTCCTCTGTATTACCAGAATAACTAATCGCAAACATTATAGATGAATCTGTGATATATCTAGATTTACCGTAATCTCTGTGAATATAAACTGGCAATACTACACCATTTTCTGAATATTGATGTAAAGTCTCGGATAGTAATTCAGCTGGAAGGGCTGAACCTCCCATTCCATTAATTATAATGTTATCAAACTTATAGTCTATGGAGCTAGGTATATTCTCAATTGTATATTGATGTTGAATTTGATCTACAGCTTCTAGAATTACTTGCCTTAAATTATATTTATCCAGTGTATTATTCATAATTATATATTTCTTATTATCCTTATTTAGTATAGCACACAATTTCTAAAATGCCACTTTATACACATCATCAAAGTCATCTACTAAAACAAATTTAACTTCTGCCTTAACATAACTTGGGATTTCATCCAAGTCAACCTTATTAGATCTAGGTATAATAATTGTCTTAATACCTGCTCTATGAGCCTCTAGAACTTTGTTTTTCAAACCTCCAATTTTGAGAGCTTTACCCCTAATATTAATTTCTCCTGTCATAGCCACTGTGCACTTGACTTTTTGCTTTGTCAAAGCCGAGAGTATTGAGGTTGCAGTAGCCAGTCCAGCGGAAGGCCCATCTTTTTGTATACCTCCTGATGGAATATGTACATGAATAGTGTGTGATTTCAGAATTTTCTCATCAATATTATATTTCTTGGCATTGGCTTTGAGATAAGATAAAGCAGCTTGTACAGATTCTTGCATCACCTTAGATACACTTCCTGTCACTTGTAGATGTGGTTCTCCTTTGAAAATATTAGTTTCAATCATCAATATAGCTCCAGTATACGGATGCCAGCCAAGCCCAGTTGCAACCCCAATTTCATCTTTTGTATTAATACGACTTTCCTCATATTTCTCACCTTTGAGGTATTTTTCTAAATTCTCAGGTTGAATAGTTATAGCTAGTTTTTTGTCGCCTTTTAATAAGAATTCTTTAGCCACCTTTCTTGCAATTTTATATAATTCTCTCTCAAAACTTCTAAGTCCAGCCTCAAAAGTATATTTAGTGATAATAGTCTTAATAGCTAAATCTGTAAATTTTAGCTGTTTGTAAGTAAGTCCACTTTTATTCAAAACTCTTGGGATTAAATATTTTTTGGCAATATTAAGCTTCTCGACATCAGTATAAGCACTGAATTCAATAATTTCCATACGGTCAAATAACGGCTCTGGGATTGATCCTAAGTCATTGGCAGTGGTAATAAATATAATATCTGACAAGTCATATTCGGTGTCAAGATAATGGTCGACAAAGGCATTATTCTGAGCTGGATCCAAGACTTCCAATAAGGCAGCTGATGGGTCTCCTCTAAAGTCAGAACCTAATTTATCTATTTCATCCAACATAAAGACAGGATTAGTAGTCTTAATATTACGAAGCCCTTGAATAATTCTTCCAGGCATAGCTCCAACATAAGTTCTTCTATGTCCCCTGATTTCAGTCTCGTCTCTTACTCCACCTAAAGATACTTTAACAAATTCTCTACCAGTAGCTTTGGCAATAGATTCTCCAATAGAAGTTTTACCTGTTCCAGGAGGTCCATAAAAACATAAAATTGTACCTTGTGGTTTTTTGGTCAATTGCTCTACAGCTAAATATTCTGTAATTCGCTCCTTGGCCTCGTCCAAACCATAATGTTCTTGCTCTAAAATAGCCTCAGCCTCAATAATATTTCTCTTAACTTTAGCTTTTTTACTCCAAGGAATAGTTGCTAAAACCTCTAGATAATTTTGAATATAAGAACTTTCTGGAGAGAAAGGTGGCATTTTCTCTAATCTTGATAATTCGTGCATTGCTTTTTTATTTACATTAGATGGCATTTTGGCTAATTTTAATTTTTTCTTCAAATCTGCATATTCTCCTTGATCTGAGCTAACACCCAATTCTTTTTCAATAGCCTTCATCTGCTCCCTTAGCATTGCTTCTTTGGCGAATCTACCAACTTGTTTTTGGGTTTCTTTTTGTACCTTTTGCCCAACCTCTAGGATTTCTCGTTCTTTCGTAATATAAATATTAATATGCTTTAATCTTTCAACTAAATTAGTATTCTCTAATAAAGCCTGCTTCTCAGTATTCTTGATTGAGAGTATAGAAGTAATCAAATAAGATAAAGTAACTGGGTCAATCGTGTCATTGATAATTTCATTCATTACTGAAAGTGGAATAGACACTCCCATATTGACTATATCTCTAAAGACATTAGTAATATTTCTAATCAAGGCCTCCACCTCAATATTAGACTCATATTTATCTTGTGGCAAAATACTATAATGCCCCCCAAATCCTAAGTCTGTCTCATCAATTTGATGTATCATAACTGGATATAAACCCTCTACCAAAACACCTGTAGGTCCTTCTGGCATTTTCCAAACTCTAATAATTTTACCAACTGTACCAATTCTATACAAATTATCAGCAGTAATATTATGATCATCAGTTTTTTGAAAGACAAAAACTGGATTAATATCATTATCCATTGCATTATTTAATGCCAAAAGAGATTGCTCTCGCTCAAAAATCAAAGATACCACTTCATTAGGGAATAAGACTTTATTCTTGAGGGCAATGAGAGGTGCTAATTTTACTGTTGTATCTTTCATATAATCAATTTAGGAGTTAACTTTAAAATAAATCGCATAGTCTTGGTCTATAAATTCACAAAATTCTGTGATATATCTATGTACCAATTCATAATAATCACTAATTTCTAACTTTTCTTTGGCTACTACATATAACATTTCTGGAGAATCAAAATATTTATTGATAATTACAGGATTATGTAGTATAGAAAATATTTTTTCTTTATCCATAGCCTCTAGCTCAAAATCACTACTAGATTCCCAATCAAACTCTTCATCTTGCCAGATATCTGGATCTATATCAGTTAATTTAGTATGAGACAAAAATACATCTGTCACTCCATTCAAAGGATCTTCCAAAATATGAAAACTCATTACTTTCACTATTGTACTCTTATACTCATATGGTATATATTATATCTTATATCACTAGATTAGACAATAGTAATACAACTTAATTTTGTTTTTGTAAACGATTCGAAATATCCTTGACACGACGACTAGCCATAGTATCATTAGGCTTTAATTTTAATACATATTGGAAAGCCTCTAATGCATCTTTATAATTTCTCATATCTACATACAAGTCCCCTAATTTTTTATAAGCCTCAATATCTTTGGAATTAGCTACAATTCTATCAATATATCTCTTTTCCATATACTCATAATAATAAGTATCAGATATATCGTCTGAGTTTATATCAGTAACCGCATCTACCTCAGATAATAATTGTTCCACAAAGTCAGTAGCTTTGGTTTCTGGGTTAACTTGCTGTTTAGGCTTAACATCATTATCTTTGACATCATTTGGTATATCTGTTGACACTATAACTTCAGCTTCAAAGTGAGATGTATCTAATTCTTCTACTATAGATTCTTGTTTTTGCTTCTCTTCTAATTCTTGAGCTTCTAAATCTTTTTGAATAGCTTCCTGTATAGCTTTTTCTTTTTCTTTAATCTTCTCAGCTTGCCTCTGCTTATATTGAAGGATTATTTTGTTCAAATTCTGCATTTGATTATTAAAGAATTTATAAATCTTACTTATAATTATAGCAAATTTTGCTTCTGACTGAGACCTATTAATATTATTGTCGTCAATATCTTCATCAACATCTTGAGGTAACGAATTAAAGTCAGTAATAGCAGCCTCCTCTTCATATATCTCAGGCTCCAAACCAGAGGCATATGAAAGCTTTTTTATCAAAAAGAACAATCCTACACTCAAAAACACTATTAAAATGACAATAATTATAGCTGTTGTCATAGCTTTATTTAATTGAAAGTTAATTTAGATTTATAGAGAAATTTTCTTAAAATCTTTAATTTGAATATTTTCTCCTAAAACTCCGATTTTACTCTTTAGTAATTCTGCAATTGTCAAATTAGGATCCTTAATATAGCTAGATGCTAATATATCTTCAATAGTTGCATCTTCAGGTATCAGAGCAGTAATATGAATAGCTATATTCTGAGCTAATTCTCGGAATTCATCATTACGAGCGACAAAATCCGTCTCACAGGCCAAGGCTACTAATGAAGCTGACTTACCATTGTGAACATAAGTTCCAATAAATCCTTCTCCTGTTTCTCTATCTGCTTTTTTCTCAGCTTTTTGAGCATATTTAGCTTGCAATATTTCTTTTGCCTTCTCAAAGTCTCCTGCAGATTCTTCCAGAGCCTTTTTGGCATCCATCATACCAGCACCTGTAATTTGTCTTAATTTAGCAACATCTTGAGCAGTAATCATAATTATTATTCTTTATTAGTAGTTTTAGATTCTGTAACTTCTTTAGCTGGAGCTACTCTTTTAGCTTTAGCATCTACAATAACTTGAGCAACTAATCCATAAATATATTGAATAGAGCTAATAGCATCGTCATTAGCAGGTATTACATAATTTACTAATTCTGGATTAACATTAGTATCAGCAAGAGCAATTACTGGTATATTCAAATCTTGAGCTTCTTTGATTGCCAATGCATCTTTCATTATATCTTGTACAAATATAGCTCCTGGTAAAGTTTTAAGATCCTTTACTCCTGCAAATATTTTATTCCCTTTTTCTACTTTATCCCCAAATACCTTTCTTTCTTTTTTAGTATAAGCCTTTAGCTCATTAGCTTCTAGCTTCTCTTCTAAGACTACTAATTGCTTTACTCTTTTATTAATAGCCTTAAAATTGGTAAAAATTCCACCAACCCATCTTCGCACCATATAAGGCATTCCTGTTTCCTCAGCAATACTCTTCACAATAGGGATAGCTTGTTTTTTGGTAGATACAAATAGAATATCTTTCCCTGAAGCTACAGTTTCTGAAATAAAATCAAGAGCTACTTCTAGCTTTTCTTTAGTAGTATTAAGATCTATAATATGTATAGAATTTCTACTTCCGTATATATATTCCTTCATCCTTGGATGCCATTTGGATGTATGATGTCCAAAATGTACACCTGCTTTTGCCATATCTTCAAGGGAAATTGTTGGGCGTGTATTTACCATAACTATTGTTAATTATTACTAAGTATATAAATTAAGTATATTATCTATAAAATTATACTACATTTTATAATATAAATCAAGTGTATGTACTAGACTAATATATCATAGATAAAAGTAATTATATACATTCCTAAAACAATAAAAGTAAATTAGTATAGAAACTGTCCTCCTTTGGAGGAGGTGGTCACTGTCGTATTTATACGGGAGTGGCCGGAGGTGGATAGAGTTCTAGTTTATGTTTTATCCACCCCCGCCTTTCAGGCTCCCCCCTCCGAAGGGGGACAAAAGTAAGAACCCTTTTTTATAACTATATAAACTACGATAATCTATCACCTACACAAGTCACAACTTGTCTATGATATTTCTCATCTTATTCAGTATGAGATGAGGTTTACTGTCTATATTTACTAATATTAGCTATAATACCAAATAAGGCACAAAAAACTATTGTCGAGCTTCCTCCGGCACTAATAAAAGGCAAGGTTACCCCTGTTACAGGAGCTAATTGAATAGTAGTAGCTATATTAAGAAGAGTTTGTAATGCAATCCAAGTAACTGTTCCGATCAAAATATATCTACTAAATTCATCAGATATTTTACTGTGCAACCACAGTATTCTTGCGATTATAAATATAAATAAAGTTATTAGCAGTACTGAGCCTATAAAGCCCGTCTCTTCTGCAAATACTGCAAAAATTGAATCTGTGCTCGCTTCTGGTAAATAGAAAAACTTTTGCCTACTCTCCCCTAAACCTACTCCAGTCAATCCACCTGAGCCAACAGCTATCAAATTATTTTCAATTTGCATTCTTTCATCTGGAGTAGCTTGTTCAGGGCTTAGCCATGTATTAACTCTTTTTCCACGAAATTCCTCATTTGATAAAGCAAATCCTACCAATATAGTTGCTATTATAGCTAATATTACGATAAATCTTAAATTTATTTTGGACTGGAATAAAATACTCAATGAGATAGCTAATAGAATAATCCCATTACTCAAACTAGTTTGAAATTCTACAAGTATAATAGCTCCTAACCCAATTATAAAGCTAACCATTAACACTGCCCACCAATTATTAATTTTTTTACCCAATTGAGTAAAAATCACTGCCAAGCATAAAATAATAGATAATTTCAAAATCTCAGCAGGCTGAATTCTAAAAAAACCTATATCAAGCCATCTTGCAGCTCCATTGACTGTAACTCCAAATGGAGGAAATAATGCCATTATATTCAAGGCTATCGCCACTATCCATCCAAAAATCGCAAACTTTCTAAATAAATTAAATTTTATATAAGCAAATAAAAAGAAAATAGCAATCCCTGGTAAAACTCCCTTCACTAACTGATTAACAAGCTCATAATATATATACCCATATTTATCATTAGAAACAGGTCCACTGGCTGATTGTAAAATAACCAAACCTACTAATAAGAGAAGCCCTATTGCTATTATAAATGGAGAGTCTATGCCATTTAATTTTGGTATTGATTTCATTATTGGATTAATTAGTTTTTCGAGATTCAATCAAAGCTACAAATTTATCTCCTCTATCAAATTCATTCAAAAACATTCCAAAACTAGTCGCTCCCGGAGAGAAAACAATTCTATCCCCAGAATTTGCTAAGACAAAAGCTTTATTCACTCCCTCAGACAAAGTATTTACCTCATATATGGGAATATTAGCAAGATATTTTTTAATTAAAATACTTGCTGAACCAGGTAATAACACTATTCCCTTTAGGTTTTTATAAGACTGTTTAGCTAAATCAGAATAATCTAGCCCCTTATCTTCTCCACCACAAATTAGAACATAAGGTTTATCTTGAAAGGTATCCATTGCTACCATCAGCGCCACTGGCATAGTGCTGGTAGTATCATTGATTATCTCTATTCCATCAACCACACCCAATGACTGTTGCCTACCTGCAATACCTTTGAAAGTTTGTATGGAGGATATAATATTATCCGCTGGAATACTAGAACTCAAAGCTACTCCTATAGCTGCCATTACATTATATTTATTATGGTATCCATATAAAGCTATTTTATCTGTATGCATAAATTGTACTCCTGCTTGGATAATATAGTCTCTATTTATATGAATATCTGCCTCTGTATTATCAAAAGAATAAGTAATAACTTTGGATTGCAATTGAGTAGCTAGATTTTTAATTCTATCATTATCTATATTAAGCACTGCAAAATCACTCTGAGATTGAAAGGCTACAATATGAGTTTTAGAATCAAAATACTCTTCTATGGAATTATATCTATCCAAATGGTCAGCAAAAAAAGAGGTGAAAACTCCAATATGTGGAGAATTTTTGACATAATCTAATTGGAAACTAGATAATTCTAGGACAATATAACTATCTTTTTGTATTTTATCTAAAAAATTAAATATAGATTTACGGATATTTCCTCCCAATAAAACTTTATCTTGGCCATAATAATCACTTAATATATGATGGATCAAAGCTGTAGTAGTAGATTTACCTCTGGTACCTGTAATACCTATTACTTTTGGTTTATAATCTAGAGCATTAATATGACTAAAAAATAACTCTATATCTGTTGTAATCATAACTCCTGCTTCCCTAGCAGCTTCCAGATAAGGAGAATTATTAGGTATTCCTGGGTTTTTGATAATAATATCAACTTGAGTATAATCTTCTGTCTTTTGTTCACCCAGAATATACCTAATTGGGACATTATGTGTGGGTAAAGCTTGAATTTTATCAATAGTTGGCTTTAATATATCAGCAGTTTTGGCATCAGTAATGATTAACTCTGCTACTTCCTGTGTTATAGCATATTTAACTGACCCTAGTCCCCCATCATTCAACCCTAGTCCCATTACCATTACTTTTTTACCTTGCAAATTCATATATTTATAACTTAAAGACTTCTCCTTCCAAATTCACTACTTCCCCATCTTGCAATGCAATTTTTCCATTAATAATAACCGTCTCGATACCTGTAGAATATTGAATTGGTTGCTTAAAAGTAGCACAAGATTGAATATTATTAGGATCTAAAATTACAAGGTCTGCTCTCATATTTTCTCTAATTATACCAATATTATTCAGGCCAAAAGTTCGAGCTGGTAAGTACGTTATTTTAGGAATAGCATGTTGCCAATCTAATTTCCCTGTCAAAACATAATCCTGTAAAAATTTAGTAAATGCTCCAAAAGATCTTGGATGTTCATAATTTTTGTATTTAATCAAATTATCATCATAACCAGCTGAATCAGAACCCAACATACTGTTATCAAAATCTAGAAGTTCATTAATATGTTTATCTGAGATTGAATCTACAATTACTCTAGCTCTACCCTCAGAGGCTATAACCAATTGTATCACAGCATCCTCTACTCCCATATTTTGATTTTTAGCTATTTCTACTATACTTTTACCGATAATAGACCTATTCATAGGACTATCTGAGACTATAATTCTACTATAATCATAAGAATTAGACTTCATTTCTTGGACTAAGTTTTCTCTAATACTAGTATCTTTTAAGTTTTCTAGTAGAACTCGTCTTCCTCCAAGAGATACCCAATTTGGTAATAATAAATAAGCAACTGTATTATTAGCAGTATATGGGAATATATCAAAGGTTAATGGTAATTTATCTAATATAGCTTTATTTATTATTTCATTTATCTCTTGGGCATATTTCCAATTTTTTCTACCAAGGATTTTGAGATGATTAATATGAGTTTTGACCTTGGTATTTGAGACAATATCTATAATTTCTTGTATAGAATCTACCACTTTTTCTCCATCATTACGAGTATGTACTGTTATAATTTTATTATGTTTTCTAACAATATTAGCTAGTTGCAATAATTCTTTTTTATCCACAGCTTGCATATGAGAAAAGGCTAGTCCAAGAGAAACTCCAATTGCTCCCTCTTCTAGAGATTGATTGATTAATTTAGCCATAATCTCTAACTCAACATCAGTTAAGGCTCTGTTTTCATCTCCAATTAGCCCTCTTCTGACAGTATCATAGCCAATTAAACTAGCAAAATTAGGAGCAAAAGATTTTTGGTTCAAAACTTCTAAATATTCCCTAAAAGTATGCCAATCTATATTTATATTAGACATATCTGTCCATTTTTGGATTGAAGCAATAGCAGAATTACTAATGAGAGGTGCTAGAGATGCTCCACAATTACCTCCAATCAAAGTAGTTACTCCCTGAGTAATAAGACTTTTTTGAGATGGAGCTGTGAATAAAGTTAAGTAAGTATCAGAATGACTACTCACATCTATAAATCCAGGAGTAATAATCTTATCTTTGGCTATTATTTTAAAGTTAGACCTATACCCATTATCCTTAGAAGTGATTTTGGAGATTTGACCATTTTTAATTGCAACAGTACCTTTATAAGGCTTTTTACCCGTACCATCTACAATCAAGCCATCTCTAATAATAATATCATACATAATTATAGCCCTAACAAACCAATAGTAAGTCCTATAACACTCATCACCAAAGATATAATCCAGAATCTCATCACAATTTTGGTCTCAGGCCAACCAAGTGCTTGAAAATGATGATGAATTGGAGCAGCTAAGAATATTTTTTTCTTTAGAAATTTTTTCGACAACATCTGAGCAATAGATGAAAATCCTTCTACAAAGAATAGGAACCCAATAATTGGTAATATCACCAGAGAATTAGTCAGCATAGCTCCAACTGCTAATACAGCACCTAGAGGAAAAGCTCCTGTTCCTCCCATAAAGAATCTAGCTGGATGAATATTAAACCATAAAAAAGCCATCAGGGCTCCGATCAAGGTACTCATAAATATTGCCAAGGATATATTACCTTGTACCAAAGCTAATGCTGACAATACACCCAATGGAGGTATTATAGATCCTGCCAAGAGACCATCAAGCCCATCGGTAATATCAACCGCATTCATAATGAATACAACCAAGATTATAAATATAGGAATATACCAAAGCCCTAATTCGATATCTGTTGGTAAGCCAAGTACTGCCCCTCCAGGAATATGAAAAGAAGTCCATTCTAGCTTAAAAGTAAACCAATAAGCTCCAAAGCCTGCAATTAATAGTTGCAGACCTAACTTTAACTTCACCCCTAAGCCTTTTATTTTACCAATACCTCTAATATTAGCAATATCATCAATAGCCCCCAATAGACCTGCCGAAACCAAAAAAGCAAGAGGCAAAAAAGTCTCGGAGCGAGTCAGATTAAAAGCCAAAGTCAACAAAGCTGTAATAATCCAGAACAATATACCTGCCATAGTAGGAGTACCTTGTTTATGCTGATGAAATTTATTAAAAATTGGTACAGCTTTATTATCCCAAGTCTCTTCTCTAATATTCTTCCCCAATTTAGTACGGAATAAAAATTCCGTCAAAAACGGAGTTAATATAATTCCGAAGACAAAAGCCAAAACAGCAAATCCAAAGATTCTAACCACCGCTATTACTGTATTTATATCTTGAATATACTCCATATATATTTATATTAAGAATTGAATATATTATATCAAATACAAATCTAAAATACAATATCATATACTAGATGAGATGAACTTAGACAAAATATATTGTAAATTGTCCTCCTTTGCCTGCCTGCGGTAGGCAGGGAGGAGGTGGCACGGAGTGACCGTAGGTGGATTGAGTTATAGTTTGTGTTTTATCCACCCTCCCCCTACGGGTACTCCCTCCTAAGGGAGACAAAAGTAAGAATTCTTTTATTATAAAAGTACAAGCAAATATAAGTTTAGCTTACATACATCGTAAATTGTCTACGATGTTTTTAATCTTATTCAATTATATTATTGTAATTGCTCTAATTTGAGACGAGCAGCTTCTGCATTAGGGTCTAGCTCCAAGACTTTCTGATAATTCTGTACAGCTAAATCAGTTTTTTTCTGAGCTTCATATAATTCCCCTAATTTGAAATATACATTTGTATACTCTGGGAAGGTTTCTAATAGTTTATTATACACTGCTAAAGCCTCAGTGTATTGCTTATTGTTCTGATAAGCTACTCCTAATAAATAAGCCAGATCTTGATTAGTAGTTAAATTATTAGAAACTGTGAAACTAACATATTTAGTTAAAATATCAACTTGCTCAGCATATTCTTGATTAAGAGCTAAAATATCATAATAATTCTGATAAGCCTGTATAAAGTATATATTCTTTTCTATTGAAGACTTCAAAATTGTTTTGGCTTTATTAATTTGTTCAATATTAAATTCCTGACCTTTTTGAGCTTGTCTAGCATAATATTGAGCTTCATAAATGTCCCAATATAATGAGTTTCTTTGTAATTCTCTACCTTGAGATATTAATGACAAGTACTCATTTTCATCAATTACTCCATACCTTTGAATAGTTAAATATAAATCTAATTTCCAATACACGGTTCTGGCATCTGATGGAAAACTTTTCTTATAATTATCAATCATAGCTTGAGTAGAAGTAATTTTATTTTGTAAATTATTCTGTTTTTCAGAATCTATATTTCTACTATCAGACTCTCTAGTAGAATTAGCAAGTTCAATAGCATCTCTATCAATTTGTTGAATAAGTGCTGGAATATATAATTGAGCATATTCAATAATATACGGAGACTTATTTTGAGCTTGAGCTAACAAAACTACTTGATCTGATAAATTATCCTGCACCTGACTAGCTTTTACAATATATTCTTGTGATTTTATAATATTATAAAACCTTGTAGAGACAAATAATACTGTAGCAATACCAAATAATATAATAAAAGTCAATAAAGATGAAATTGAAGCTGGAACTTTACTAATATCTAAATTTAAGTTAAATATCGGTTTGAAATATTTAGATATAATACTACTCCACAAAAGCAAAATCATAATAAATAAAACTTTTGTAATTACAGTAAATGGGATCAAGAATAAACCACTAATAGCTATTCCTAGGGTATAGATTTCAATAGGAATAGTCTTATGAATAAATAATAATCGCAAAATTCCACCCAAAATCCAAATTCCCAAAACTAAAATTATAATACTAACTATCACTCCATTACGAACCACTATGTTGGCTATCTCATTATATAATGTTTCAAAACTAAAGTCTGAGATTTGTGTTTCAGTCACAGAAGGAGTAAATTTATTCCAAGCATACATTATATTACCGCTACCAAACCAAGTATCTGTCTGTAAACTTTGTTTAGCAATGGATAAAGTAGTATCAATATTAGGTACAGTTAAAGTTGAATATTCTGGAAATTGTGAATTATTTTGAAATGGTCTAATTATAGCTAGAGCTATTAATACTATCCCGATAATTCCATATATAAAAGATACTCTACTAGTAATTAATCTCTTATTTTGGGATAGATTATTTTTCATTAATTTATTTATATAAAATATAGTATTAATTACTAAAGCTACTACAGTCAGAATATACATAGAATAATCTGGCAATCTAATTAATATTGCAATATGTGTAAATACAGCTATATGATATAAAAATGCTAAGATTTTAGCTGATATATTCCTAGACTGATTCTGAAAGAAAAATATAAAAATAATATTAAAGACCAATAAACTAATAAATATTAATTCCTGAGGAGCTTCAGTCAACCATGACCCTGTAGTCTGTAACTTCGTTAGAATTGGTAATAAAGAAGTAAATTTTGGAATATAAATTGCAATAGCTCCAACTAATAATCCAATCAAAGATATGCAAGAGAAAGAAAATAATAAAATATCAAATGTTTTTTTCTTAAAGAAAACTTTTAATAATATATATAATAAAATCAAAAATCCAATAAATATACCAGCATCAAAAATACGAGTTATACTACCCCAAAAAGCAATTTGATTAGGGTTAACAAAAGATATAATCAACACAACTAATCCAAATATAAATAAAATAATATCCCCTAAATTGATCCTGACAATATGTTTAATTCCACCAAATATCCATAACACACTAGACAATATCAAAAGTCCAGCTATCCCAAATACAAATCCAATAGACTTAGGCAATTGCCAAATATTAGCCCAATCTATAACTACAATAGCAGATAATATAGATAAGAATATCGTTGTATAAATTAACAATATCCATTGTGGTTTAGATAATTTATCATTCTGATTTTTCTCAGATATTATATCAGGATTTTGTTTAAGAACATTTTTCTCATCAGAAAATTTTTCTTTTTGTATTGATTTTGGATTATAGAATTCTACTAATTCAGGTTGTGTCTTGGTGGATTCACTAATCTCTGATTGTTTTATACCAGTAATATTAGAAATATTTTCTACTTCCTCTTTATTAGATACTACCTTTTCTTTGAGATTTCTTAAATCTATTGCCATATTTAAATCTATTTATAATATTTATTATATCATGAATCATACATAAGTTCTAGTGCATATATACACTAGAACTCAGTCACAAAAACCTTAAAGCTTCCACTAGCAGGATCTTGAGCTACTCCAGAGTTATTGTTAAACCTAACTGTAACAGTATTAGCAACACTCACCCAAGCTGTAAAATTAGAATTTGCAGCCGGAACACTACCATTAGGAATTCCAAGGGATACTACATCATTCAAATTAGCTCCAGTGACAGTGACTGTCAAATCAGTAAAGCTACCATTATTAGTAGAAGCAAAATCTAAAGTAGCTGTAGCGGTAAGTCCCTGATTGATAGTTTGTCTTACTCCCCCACTAGTAGTAAGGAATAAATTCGTACCATTCCATTCCACAGCACCAGCTTCTGGAGTGGTTAAGTTAGTACCAGAAGTAAATTTAAGCGGAGCAGTATTAGCAGTAGCCGTACCAGCAGCTAAATGTAATTTAGCTGTTGGAGTATCCGTCCCAATCCCAATATTCCCGCCAGGAGTTATTATCATCCTCCGTGATAAAGTAGTCACTCCACCAGTATAAAATGCGTTAATACCTGTATTAAATATAATGGAACCACTAGTTGCATTCCTTAAATAAGTCCCACTATAACCAACAGACCCTCGTCCAGCACTGAGATTAAGGTCTGCTCCTTGATGCACTGAGTAATTTTCCCCAACTACAGCGCTTGCTCCTATTATTTGTGCTGCAGGCAAAGTGGCTGCTGTTCCCTCTCCCGTTCCCACCACTATTGTATTATCTGTCAATACTCTCATCCTCTCTGTCGCATTTGTCCTTATTGACAATGCCTGTGCATCAATTGTCCCTAGATAATTACTTGTTGGATTCGTCCCGCTGTTACCTGTTGTTGCCCAGAGCAAAGAATTGTTTGGACTCGTCCAGCTTAAAACTCCTGTAGTAGTGCTTGTCAAGATTTGTCCATTGGCCGTAGCTGCTGCATTCGGCAAGGTATACGATGTATTGCTACCGGTTGACGGGGCATTGAACTGCACGGAAACTGAAGAGGATGAAATCATTAACCCTCCTGCGACATGCAAAAGACTGTTTGGAGTATCCGTCCCAATCCCAATATTCCCGCCAGGAGTTATTATCATCCTCCGTGATAAAGTAGTCACTCCACCAGTATAAAATGCGTTAATACCTGTATTAAATATAATGGAACCACTAGTTGCATTCCTTAAATAAGTCCCACTATAACCAACAGACCCTCGTCCAGCACTGAGATTAAGGTCTGCTCCTTGATGCACTGAGTAATTTTCCCCAACTACAGCGCTTGCTCCTATTATTTGTGCTGCAGGCAAAGTGGCTGCTGTTCCCTCTCCCGTTCCCACCACTATTGTATTATCTGTCAATACTCTCATCCTCTCTGTCGCATTTGTCCTTATTGACAATGCCTGTGCATTACTTGTCCCTAGATAATTACTTGTTGGATTCGTCCCGCTGTTACCTGTTAATGACCAGCCAGAACCAGAACCGGCACTGGTCCAACTTAATACTCCACTACCGTTTGTACTCAATACTTGATTGATTGTACCATCTGCACTTGGTAAGGTATAAGTTGTACTTCCAGCAGCTGCAGCGGGGGCAAAGCCTACAAATCCTGAGGTAGATCCAGATAATCTCAAGGTTCCTCTTATATCCAGAGCTGAACCTGGTGTTGTTGTGCCTATACCAATATTACCAGTTCCTAGAATCCTCATTCGCTCATTAGCACCATTAACTCCTGTGAAGAATCTTATATCTTGAGCGGTTGGATTAGTGGTAGCTAATATCAGAGGCTGGGCACTTGTTGTTCCTAATCTTGTACCACTACTTCCATTCCAAGCATCTGTTGTTGCATTCCCTGCCAATGCCCAACCTGTACTTGTAGTTAAGGACCCACTATTTAATGAACTCAAATTTACTTGACTAAACTGACCACTACTATTAGCTAATAATACTCTATCAAAACCTACCGGTGTGGATGCATTAGCCGTTCCACCTAGTGAAGTAGCAACTACATTACCACTTACGTCCAAAGATAATGTATCAGTATCAGTACCACCATTAGCTGCCACCAATCTCATAGCATTAATTGCTGAGACTGCTGACCCTATTCTTTTACGAGGAGAGAAAACCTCCTCATAGGAGCCATTATTATCCATATCTAATTGTAACTCTAGCCACAATGAGTCATCATTTATTGTACTAATTGTTGTATTCTGACTTCCTAATAGAACTTCAAATCTCCCATCACTGACAGATAATAATGGAGATACGCCTGTTCCTGCATAGTTGGTAAACCCATCTCTTATCTCTTCATATATAACTGTACCAGCAGAACTAGTATTATATAATATAAACTTTGCTCTATATGATCCTTCTAAAAGAGTTCCATCGTTCTTGACTATAGTTCCAGAATATGGAATCTGTGGGTTAATACCTGTATTGGCTGAAGTAATGTTAATATTAAATAAATATATAGCCAGAAACAAAAATCCTAATAATATAATTTTATTACTTTTGATTTCAGATATGTTTTGTACAATTGGGTGAGTCATTATTTATAAATATTTATTTTGTAATTATGTAATATATACTATATTTTTTATTATATCATCTATCTCAAATAAGTTCAAGTACAAAATTGTGGGTAACTTATATTGACAACATTCAGTATATAATTTAATATATATATGAGTTATCATTAACATTAATCAAAACTCATATGAATACATACTCAGCCCCTCAAAGAAAAGGTTTTACCTTACTAGAAATCTTATTAGTTATTGCTGCTATTGGTATCTTAGCTGCCATTGTCCTAGTTGCTATTAACCCTAATCGTCAATTAGCTCAAGCTCGTAATGCTCAAAGAAGATCTGATGTGTTAGCTATCTCTAATGCCGTATATCAAAAAATTATTGATGAGGCTAATGCTGGTACATCAAATACCTTAACTGCAATAACTACTACTGTTGCAGAAATTTATAAAAGCGGTACTACTACAGGAACAACAGGATGTACTGGTACTCCTATTGACTTAGCTGCTGTAGCTAGTGATGCTGGAGCTGATATTGTTCCACTATATTTAGCACAAGTCCCACAAGATCCTTCTGAGGGGGCTACTGCTGTTTGTAGTGGATATACAATAGTAAAAGATGCTAATAATCGTATTACAGTAGCTGCTCCTAATGCTGAATTATCTGCTACAATATCTGTAACTAGATAATTATATTCTATATATAGAATATACAAAAAGATGGGTAATATTACCCATCTTTTTGTTTTTATAATTTTACAACAATACTATGTTTTTTAATTGTTCTTTTATCTATATATACTAAAGTTTAACATTATATTATATAGTTAAAAGATAAACCATATAAATTATTTAAGTAAAATATATTGTTTTATAAAAACAATATATTTTATAATGAGTATTAGAATAAGATATATTATCTAGTAATTATAGATATAAGTCTAGTTTTAATTTCTTCCATCTTGGGTTCATTTTTACCCTCTACAATCAATCTCAATACTGGTTCAGTATTAGATGCTCTCACTGAGAACCAAAAATCTGGATAATCTATTCTAATTCCATCTAATTCATTTAGATTTCCTTGGCTGAATTCCTGTCTTATATCTGCTAATATTTCATCTTTAGGTCTCTCAATTTCAAAGTTAATTTCTCCAGAGTGAGCATATATAAACAAATCTTTGGTAAGTGTATTGAGGCTTATTTCATTCTCAGATAATAATTCTAGAATCTTTAAGATTACAAAGAGTGGATTTTCAAAATAGGCATGTTCTGAACCTTTCATCACATCTAGATAAAAATGTCCCGAGAATTCTCCAGCAAAGAAAGCTTTTTCTTCTCGCATCTGAGCTTTGATAAAAGAGTGCCCAACTCTAGTCTGCATTGGAATTCCACCTTGTCGTGTGATTTCCTCTGGAGTAATATTAGATGATCTAAGATCATATAATATTTTAGCTCCTTCTCTGCCTGTCAATAACATTTGTGCTAATAGAGCAGTCGCAATATCTGGTCTAATTGTCTTGCCAGTATTATCTACAAAAGACACTCTATCAAAATCTCCGTCTCCAGCTATTCCAAAGTCAGCTTCTAATTCTCTAATTTTATTCTGTAAGTCTAATAATGTCTCTTCTTTGAGAGGGTTTGCTTCATGATTAGGGAAATTTCCATCTAGTTCTGGGTATAAATAACTAACTTCTAATTGTGGGAAATTATCCAAGAAAGCTTTAATAGCCGGATATCCCATTCCATTAGCAGTATCTACCACAACTTTGAGAGGTTTTATCTCAATTTCTTTCCTTCGATAGGTCAAAACATTTTGAATATAATCTTGTAGGGTATTAGTTTTAATAGTCTCTAATATAGGTAAATTTTGAGCTTCTAGTGTATTGTTCATCACTATATCTCGCATCTGATATATCCCTTTATCTCCTGAGATTGGGATGGCATTATGTTTGACTAGTTTGAATCCATTATATTCAGCTGGATTATGAGAAGCTGTTATAATAATCCCCCCATCTACCCCATATTCTAAGACGGCATAGTACATCATTGGAGTTGAGGATAGTCCTATGTTGATAATTTTAATTCCCTCATCAGCAAGTCCTTGTTTTAATCTATTTTCGAGAGCCAGACCAGATTCTCGCATATCACGGGCTAAGACTATTGTAAGTTCAGCTTGTCTTGGATATTCTTGTCTCAAAAATTGACCATAGGCCCTACCTAATCTATAGGCTGTCTCATCAGTAAGGTCAGTCCCATAAACACCTCTAATATCATAAGCTTTGAATATACTGGGATTGGTATGCATATTGGATTAAATTTACTTTATTGTGCCCCGAGTAAGACTTGCACTTACGACACCAGGTTCTTCAGACCTGTGCTCTACTACCTGAGCTATCGAGGCTATGTATTAATTATCTAATGAAATTGAAGATTTGTCAATGATAATTTGAGTATTTTTATTCTCTAGTATATCTAAGACGAATTTGTCAAACATATTCTGTCTGTATTCAAAGTCTTTTAGAGTCAGTACTGTATAGGTTATCTCTTGGGCTAATTCTGTTTCTATGTCTTGGATTAGAGCTTCAAATTTTTTTTCATTTATATCATCGGCTACCAAGAACATATCTACTCTATCTTTATCTCTTTGCAAGAATGCCCCCATTAGTATACAAAGATGAATTTTACCAATTTTATCAAGTTTTTGAGCAAGAGTATCGAAAAAAGACTGTCCCAAACGAAATATAACGGGTTCCAGTGCTAAGACTTCTTCAATTGGGTTAAGGATATAGGTTGTTTCTTTTTTTATTTTTATCTCTTGAATAATATTATATTTGATAGCCTGCCTTAACTCTGCTCTGAGAGTATTGATGGGGATATGAGTTCTGGTCTGTAATTCTTCCAGAGTTAATTTTTTGGTGGAGTCTTTGATAAATACTTTTAAGATTTTGACCTTTTCTATTCCTAATAAATATATTAAAGGGCTTTTCAGATTAAGCGACATATACAGTGTGAATTTATTCTAATTATTGACTACTTTCTATTGTATCGTAAATATACTAATAAATCAATATAAGTGGGAGAATTATATTGAGATATAATCAATTTTAGCAAAGTGATTCCCCTATCACTACATATTTATAAAATATCTTGTAATGTCTTATACACTTGATCCAGAATTACTTTATCTTCTTCAGAAATAGCTCTCAATACAAATTCTTTGGCTTTCTGTCCCATGAATCGCTCGGCTCTGATACCGATTCTAATTCTTGTGACGGCTGATGAGATATGCTGAAAGATTGAATCTATACCATGATGGCCTCCGCTACCTCTATTGGCTTGAATTTTATACTCTCCGAGAACTATATCTGAGTCATCGTGTATTATTATAATTTTATCATCTGGGATATTATAATATTGCTTGACTGCTAATACGGCCTGTCCTGAATTATTCATATAGGTATGTGGCTTGAGATAAATTGTATCTCCATTTTTATAAATTGCTCCTAAAAATTGTTTCTTATGACCAAACTCAGCTTGATTGGTAATAAAATCTAAGAATTCAAATCCTATATTATGATAGGTGCTTTTATATTTATCTCCAATATTACCAAGTCCTACGATTAATTGCATAATTTAGAATTTTAAGGGTTTAGCGATATATAAAATTGGAGTATCCTTACTTAAGATAAGTTGTGTGTCCAGACTTGGCTTAAAAGTATCTTGAATATATTCTTTGGATATATTAATATTCTCTATCTCTGAGGAGGATTCGGTTTGGTTTTGCTGGTATGGATTGGTTCCTAAATATAAAGTGTTTTCTGTTGGTATAGTATCTAACTGATTAGAACTAATTACTTTTACTACAAATCCTCTTGCTTGTAAAAATTCTTGAATATGAGTTTTCTCTATTTTGGTCAAATTATCTGCCAAAATTATATCTAATTCAGATTTATTTTTTCTTAAATTAGTTAACTTTTCTTCATATTTAGCTATATCAAAGATATTAGCTATTTCTTCCTGTATTTCTAAATAATTTTTCTCTCCTATTCTTGGCTCCAGAATATATCCTCTAGCTATACCAAATTGTCTAAACCCTTCTTTGATATTCCCAGTCAATAGATTATTACCTATTACAAGAGATTTCATCGTATAATCTTTGCTATCCTGATAAGTATCATATAAGCTCTTCATATCGGTCAGGGATAAATCTGTCTTTATAGTCTCTCTTGCAATACCTAATAGAGATACTATTTTGGGAGCATCTAAAATGGGGTTGAGACTAAATATTCTATCTTTGAGATTACCTAAAATTTGCTGCTGTCTTCTAGATCGATCTAAATCTCCTCCGGCTGATGTATATCTTGTACGAGCATATTTGAGAGCAGTTTCTCCATCTAAGGTTTGCTGTCCTGCTGGTAAAGTAAATCTCTGATAACTATAATTATGTCCTGGATAGTACGGATCATCAATTGCCTCAGTTACATCTACCTCTACTCCACCTACTTTATCTACTACTTTTACAAATCCAGCAAAGTCTACTTCGGCATAATAATCAAAATTTATCCCTGTGATTTCGGTTATTTTATCTTGGAGGGATTTGACCGCCTCGGCTTCTGTTTTACCTTGACTTAAGTTATGAGAATATACACTATTGATCTTTCTATAATACCCTTCCTCATCGAATACTAAAAAGTCTCTAGGTATTGAGATTAAATTGATTTGTTTTTCTGGATTCAGAATCTGAGCAATCATAATAGTATCAGTAAGATTTCCACCATCTGCTTGAGACTCACCACCCTTACCTAATAATAAAATTGTTTCCTTATCTGGCTTATTAATAATTTTATCTTGTTTAACTGGATTTAAGTTTTGAATAATTGGGATGTTTTGAGAATTTTGGGATAAAATCCAAGCTCCTGCTCCAACAATTCCAGCTGAGAGTAGGAAAGAAATAAAAGCTAAAGCTATATTTGATTTGAAAATTTTCATTATTCTTGAGTTACTTTATATAATAATCCATTTTTCTGATCTGTGATAATCATATTACCATTATTATCAAAAGCTACCCCCTTAGGACTACCCCAGGCATTCCCATCTTCCAATAACCAACCTGTAATAAAGTTCTTAGCAGTAGAGTCCTTATTTATATCTTTAATTACTACTTTATAACCTTTTGGGATATATTTATTCTGACCACCTTGATAAATAAAGACATATTGATTAGTAAATTTATTAAAAAATGTATTAGGAATAATATTAAATCCAGCTAAACCATTTCCTTTTGGTAGCTCAGTTATCGATGACTCTGCTTTGTTTTTACAAAAATCTGTCTGTTCAGTATATTTAGGGTCGGTATTGGCATCTCCATAACAATATGGCCAACCATAATCCTTACCTTCTTCTATTTTATTAATTTCAACCGCTGGTAATTGAGTACTAATACCAGTTCTACCCATATCTGCTACTATCAAATTATCTTCTTCTACAACCATATCTGTAATTTGTTTCAATCCTTGTGCAAAAAGTTTCTCATCACTACCATCTATTTCATATGACATAATACTACCAAATTTCTTATCTTTAGGCTTACAAGTCTCACAATTAGCTGGAATTGCTATATAAATTTTATTGTTTTTGATAGCTATAGTATGATATGTATTATTTTTAGGTCTTGGTAAATTATCAATTAAAGTTTTTCTCTCTTTATAACTACCGTCTGATTGTATATCTATATATTGTATTAGTTTTGTATCAGTCAGCACAAAAACAGAATTTTCATACCAATATAATGTCATTATTCCTTTTAATTTATTATCTACTACTTTAGGCTCTTTTGGATTCTGCACTGGAACTATCCAAAGGGTATTGGCTTTATTATCAGTTACAAATAAATTTCCCTTATCATCAGATTTGACAAATTGAGGAGACTCAAAACCTTGACTTAAAACACTGATTTTAAATTCTTCTGGTAAATATAAAGTTTGTTTTTTTTCTTGAATATTAATAATTTGTGGTTTTAATCCATTTAATATAGGCTCTTCTACAAATTCTTTGGATATCAAATTATTCCTCTGAATTTGCTCTTGCCTGAACTGTCGAATTTGTTGTGACTGCGACCAAAGCAGCCACACAAGACTAATTAGTACAATTCCTATGATAATACGATATATGTATTTTGATTGTATATGTAATTTCATAACTTAAATATGTATAAATTAATTATACTATAGATTGTACTAAATTTCCAATTTAATTATAGTATTCACAAAAAACCTTAAATATACTATAATTTATAATATGTAATATTTTAAATTATGAGTAAGGTGAAGAAAAGTAAGTCATCATCAAAACAACCTGTTATTAATATTCCTGATTTGGTACCAGATATTGATCCCACTAAAATTAAAGAATCTAGCTTCAATTTTATTAAGGAGTTTAAAGCTTTTGCTTTACAAGGTAATGTGATTGATTTAGCAGTTGGTATTATAATTGGAGCTGCTTTTAATTCTCTTGTACAGTCTTTGGTGAAAGATTTAGTTATGCCGATTTTTGGATGGATTATTGGAGGTACTGACTTTTCTAGTCTTTATATTTCTCTTAATGGCTCATTTAACTCTCTAGCAGATGCTCAAGCTGCTAAAGCTCCTATTATTATGTATGGTTTATTTATCAATCAAGTTATTAATTTTTTGATTGTATCATTTTCTATTTTTATAGTACTAAAAGTATTTTTGAGAAGAAAAGCTGAGGATTTAGTAGCTAATAAAAAATAAATATATTTATAAAATTTACATATACAAAAAACTCTCTATTAAGAGAGCTTTTTTGTATGATTTGAGATCAATCTTAATCTAAAATCCCATCTAGATTGACATCATAGAGTATTCTCTCATTAGCTAAATTGTATTTGATAATTTCAGACTCATCAAACCAGAGACTAATTTCTCTTTCTGCCTCTGAGACTTTATCTGAACAATGTACCAAATTTCTAACAGCTCTTGAGGAGGAGTTAGCTAAAGAATAAGTATCAACAGTATAATCTCCTCTAATCGTACCTACATCAGAGGTAAGTGGTTCAGTTCCACCAACTAATTTTTTGACTATTCCTACCGATTGATTACCTTGCACAATAAAAGCTATTACAGGACCTGAGGTCATAAATTCAATATTTGCTCTTAGAATATCTTTTCCATATTCAATCGCCTCTTTTTCTACTGAGAGTCCTTGAGCTTTTCTTGATTCTATAGCGATAGTTCCTTTTTCAATAAACCAAGAGTCATCTTTATTATAATGTTTCCAGAGAGTATCTTCGTTGGCAAGTATCATCTTAAGAGATATAATTTTGAGTCCAGTTCGCTCAATTCTAGAGATAATATCTCCAATTATAGTTCTCTGTACACCGTCTGGTTTTATTATTACCAATGTTCTTT
Organism: uncultured bacterium; assembly: GCA_937864235.1. Lineage (GTDB taxonomy): Bacteria > Patescibacteriota > Minisyncoccia > SW-4-49-11 > SW-4-49-11 > CALRBF01. Next base: position 31,571 of record CALMJI010000017.1, read on the forward strand.
CTTTAATCATAAATATATCTTATTATTTAATAATTTTATTATACCTTGCATTTGTATTTTTGACAATATAAATAAAAATAGGAGGATTATATACCCCCTATTTTTATAATATAGACTACATCATTCCCGGCATTCCCATTCCTCCCATTGGGGGCATACCTTTATCATCATCTGACTTTGGTAATTCTGTAATCACAGCTTCAGTTGTAAGTAAGGTAGCCGCAGCTGAAGCAGCATTTTGTAAAGCGGTTCTAGTGACCTTAGTTGGATCAATAATTCCAGCCTTCACCATATCTTCATACACTCCACTAGCGGCATTATATCCGATATTATCCTTACTCTCTTTGACTTTCTCTACTACTACTGAACCTTCTACTCCTGCATTATTAGCAATCATTTTAACTGGTTCCTCCATAGCAACTTTTAGAATTTCAAGTCCAACTTTCTGGTCTCCAGTCAGTTTTAATGAATTGAGAGAGTCAATAGCTCGAATAAGAGCTGTTCCTCCTCCCGGCACAATTCCCTCTTCTACAGCGGCTCTGGTAGCTGCAAGAGCATCTTCTATTCTATCTTGTACTTCTTTTTGCTCTACCTCACTAGCAGCACCCACTTTGATTACAGCTACTCCACCAGCTAATTTCCCTAATCTTTTCTTGAGATTATCTCTATCATATTCAGAATCAGTCTGCTCAATTTGTACTTTGATTTGCTCTACTCTTTCCTGAATTGCCTGTTCATTATTATCTCCAACTACAATAATTGTTTTCTCTTTTTCTGAAATAACTTTTTTAGCTTTTCCTAGAGATGATAATTCAGTAGTTTCTAATTTGAGTCCAATTTCCTCAGAGATTACTTGTCCTCCAGTTAAAATTGCAATATCTTTTAGTAATTCTTTTCGGTTATCCCCAAATCCTGGGGCTTTAATAGCAAGAGCAGAGAATCCACCTCGCATTTTATTAAGTACCAGAGTAGTCAAGGCTTCTCCATCTACATCCTCAGCAATAATTACAATTTCTTTTCGCCCAGCTTGAGTTACTTTTTCTAAAATTGGCAATATATCTTGAATTGATGAAATCTTTTTATCTGTAATCAAAAGATAAGCATCATCCATCTCAGCAATCATTTTCTCGGTATTAGTTACCATATATGGAGAAATATATCCTTTCTCAAATTGCATTCCTTCTACTACCTCACTAATAATTCCAAAAGTTTGACCTTCTTCAACTGTAATTACTCCATTCGCTCCTACTTTTTCCATAGCATCAGCAATCTCTTTACCAATTACCTCATCTCCATTAGCTGAAATTGTAGCCACTTGTTGAATTCTTGACTTATCATCTTTTACCTGCTCGGAAGAAGCTACCAAAGCTTCTACTACTTTTTTGACTCCTTTTTCAATACCTTTTTTAATTTCCATTGGATTAGCTCCTGCTGTCACATTTTTGAATCCCTCAGCTACCATTCTACGAGCTAAAATAGTAGATGTTGTAGTTCCATCTCCTGCAATATCTGCAGTTTTAGAAGCTACATCTCTTACAATAGAAGCTCCAATATTTTCTAATTTATCTTCTAATTCAACTTCTTTGGCTACACCAACACCATCTTTAGTAATGACAGGTACTCCAAATCCTTTGTCCAAAACTACATTTCTTCCTTTTGGACCTAAAGTTACTTTGACAACATCAGCTATTTTATCTACTCCTACTAAGAGTTTTCTTCTAGCTTCTTCACTGTATGAAATTAATTTTGCAGACATATATTTATAAGTTAATGTTAATTATAATTAATAATTGATTTTATAGAGTAGCTAATATATCTTCTTCTTTGACAATTAGATAATCCTCTCCTTCAATACTAATTTCAGTTGGACCATATTTTGCAAAGACTACTTTTTGACCTGATGATACTACTTTAGTATTACCACCCACTGCTACTACTTCACCAAATTGAGGTTTATCTTGTTTAGCAGTATCTGGAATATAGATACCACTAGCAGTTTTTTCTTCGGCCTTTTGAGGTTTGATTAATACTTTATCAAATAATGGCTGTATATTCATATCTTTATATCTTTACTTAATATCGAATTTATTTTAGCAGTTAAATAACTAGACTGCTAATAAAATTATTATACTGCACATATAAAAATATGTCAATAAAAATAGTTATATCTACAAAAGACTATATTGAGATTTTTGAGTATTTTGCTCTATAAAGTTATCCACATCGTACTTCATATCAACTTTTAATCTCAACCAACCATCTTTGGATGGATAAATTAGATGTTGTTTTGTAATACAATATTCAAAGATTTCTTTAGTTAGTTTAACATCATTAAGACAATATTCTGCTAACTCTTCCAATTTGCCTTCCTGATATAATGTCATTGCATTTGACCCAGTACCTGATTTATTAAATCCTAATGTCATACCAGCAATAGCATCTAACCCAAGTCTTTTACCAGTTTTTACCCTAAATTCCCTCAGAATATCAAAAGAAGCTATACTAAAGAGATCAAATTGATAGTATTTATTGAGAATTGGAGTATCAAAATGATCATTATTAAAACCAACTAATAAATCTGCTTGCTTCAAGTCTGATTCCAATTCAGATAACTCTTCTAGAAAATAAGTTTTATATTCATTTGTAGCATAACTATATACTCCTACTACAGTGATTTGCATCTCATCTACAAAATTTGGTGATGCTATATTACCAATAGTTTCAATATCAAATACTAATATATTAGAAAATTTACTGCTTATCATAAAAATTAATATCTTTATAAACAATACGGGCTAGAGAGACAACAGGCATAGCAATAATTACTCCTAGAGCCCCAGCTAGTACACCCCCTATCATTAAGGAAAATACTACTAAGAGTGGATTTGTAGTTTTTAATGATTTAAAAATAATTGGTAAAAGTAAAAATTGTTTAATCAGTTGTATAGTTATAATTAAAGTCAATGTAATCAGCCCTAATATTGGGGACTCCATAAATGCAATTAATATAATAATTAAATATATAAGTGCAGGCCCCAAAATTGGCACTAGCTGTAATATACCAGCTAATATACCTAAGACTACAGCATACTGAAACTCCAAAATAGAAAGGACTGTATATACAAATATTCCCATAATAAGAGCAAGACTAGCCTCTACAAATGCCCATTTACCGATATGATATTGTAATTTATTTATTATACTAGGTATTTTTTCTTTTGCCTTTGTAGGAACAAATAACCTTATCAAAGCTTGGAGACCAGTATCATTAACTGCGATATAAAATGACAGGACACAAATTAAAAGAGTATATGTCAGGATTTGCCCTAGTGCAGATACAATATTTAATGTTAATTGTCCTAAATTTGGTATTAAATTAGTAAATTGACTTAATTTAAAATTTTCTATAGGCAGGCCTGTGAATATTAGACTTGATTCTATTTGCTTCAATAAAATATTAATAACCTCAATGAGAGCATAGCTCTCTTTTATCAATAATGGTAATAGCAGAACAAAACTAGATATGAAAAGAATTAATAAAATTATAAATATAAATATTAGCCCATATTTATAAGCTATTTTATATTTATCTTGCACTATTTTAGCAAAGTATTTAGTAAATGATGCTAATATAAAAGCTATTATAAGAGTTAATATCAAATATCTTATATATACTAAGAACAAAACTAAACTTGAGAATAAAATCAAAACTAAAAATGATTTCTTTGATATTGATATTTTATTTTGTTGATTAGACATATATTATTCTGGCCTTTCTTCTAAAGTTAAAGATAATTTTTCTTCTCTACCGTCTCTAATTACTAAAAGTTCAATCTTATCACCTATTTTATATTGTGAGATTATTTCTACTAATGGTTGCTTTAAGGACAAACTTTTATCGTTAATTTTAATGATTACATCCCCTGTTTTTAGACCTGCTTTGGATGCAGGTGAATTAGGCACTATGGCAGGAGCCTGAGCATCCCCAATAATTAAAGCCCCATTTTCTACTCCATACTCTTTAGCTTGCTCTGAACCAGGTACAATCATATTATATCTAACTCCAATAAAAGGGACTTTTACTTTACCAAATTTTTTATAGTCCTCAATCATTCTGACAACCACATTAGAGGGTATGGCAAAACCAATACTCTGTGCCCCAGTAGCTGTGGCTACATTTACCCCTACTACTTTAGCATTAATATCTAGTAAAGGACCTCCTGAGTTACCTTGATTAATAGCAGCATCAGTTTGAATCACCTGAGATAATTGCTCAGAATTACCCATATTGTCTGAAGCCACAATAGATCTTCTCAAACCTGAAATAACTCCCCTACTAACTGTATTATCAAATTCATTCAAAGCATTTCCTATCGCTATTGCAGTTTGTCCAACTTTTAGATTGTCCGAATCTGCAAATTCAACTGGCTTGAGATTATTTTTATCTACTTTTATAATTGCTAAATCTTGAGTAGGATGTAGTGCCTTAACCTCAGCTTTAACTTCAGAACCATCATTAAACAATACTTTATATTTGGCTGTGGAATCCGAAACTACATGCTTATTGGTAACAATCAGACCATCAGATGATACAACAAATCCAGTCCCCCCTCCTATAGTTCTATCTATGTCTTGATTTTGTGGATTGTTTTCTTGTACTGGAATGCCAAAAAAGTAATCAAAGGGATTAGATCTTCTCAGAGGAATCTGTTTTGAAATAGATATACTAACAACTGATTGATTAGACTTTTCTACCAAATCAATAATAGCGGACTGCTCTTCTGAGACATTAAGAGTACTAGTTTGAGTATTAGTATTTTGTACTCTATCTATATATGAGAATGCTATACCCCCTCCTAAGAATCCAGTTAGAGATGACGCTAAAACACTTATTAAAACTATATTTGCTATCTTTTGTTGATTTAATTCTGTAGACATATTATTAATTATATTATCTAGTAAGTTTATAATCTTATTATATCATAATTTTATATATTTCAAAATCAGCCAAATATATCTTGATTATCTTTCATAAATATTGTACCTTGTGACAATTTATGTTTTTGTACCGATAATACTAGCCCTATTAATATCCAATAAACCAACATCGCACTCCCTCCATAACTCATAAATGGCAATGGCACCCCTGTAATTGGAAGTATCCCTATATTCATACCGATATTAATTACTAGCTGAATCAAAATAGACAAAATCACCCCTAATATAATCATTTTAGGGAAACTATCTTGAGCTTTAAATCCTATATACATAACTCTAGCAATAATTATTAATATAATTAAAAAATAGATAGAAACTCCTACAAATCCCCATTGCTGAGCAAAGCCTGAAAAGATAAAATCAGTATGGACTTCTGGTACTAATATAATTTGTTCTTTGATTCCCATCATTCCACCAGAACTAATAGCTCGCATAGACTGCAATGTATTATAACCACTGCCCAAAGGATCGGAAGTTGGGTCAAACAAAGTTATAATTCGCTGCTTCTGGTAATCTCTAAACACCCAAAGCCATAAAGTAGCAAAACCAGCTAACCCAAGAGTAAATAGAACTAAAATATGTTTGAATTTAATACCACCAAAAATAAACATACCTAGCCAGATAAAGATCAAAATAATAGCCGTTCCAAAGTCTGGTTGCAATAAAATCAAAGTAACTATTAATAATACTGGTAATAATGACAATAAGATTAAGAAAAAGTTATTAAGTCTATGATGATATCTAGAAAAATAATGAGCTACTATAAGTACTAATACTATTTTTGCAAATTCGCCTGGTTGTAAATTCAGTGGACCAATAGAAAACCAACTCTTAGCTCCATTTAGTCTTACTCCAAATATTAAAACTAACAATAACAGCCCACTAATACTAAAAAATAAAGGTTGTATTAGAGTTGAAAAACTCCTATAGTCAACTTTAGAAATTATAATAGCTATAATCAGTCCAAGTAAAATAGATATAATATGCTTAATAATTAAACCCTGACTAACTACTGTAACTCCATTTATATTTAGACTAATCAATATAATTAGCCCCATAATTGTAATAGCCAGTACTGGTAAGATTGTCAACCAATCTATTTCTAAGAAAAACTTTCTCATAACTTATCTATCGAAAATAGGAGTTTGCTGTAATTCAATTAATAAAGCTCGGTTATTCAACACATTACTTTGGGCATATATTTTGGTATTAAATATAGAAGCTCCAACAACCTCATTTTGCCAAGTCATCTCAAAATCTCTTGCCTCTAGAGTCAGAACATCCCTGATTATAGTTCTATTCACACCTATTATATTATCTTTATCATCGGTAATGACAGCTATGACTTCTATATTCTTTAAGTTTACTGGACTTGCATTGGTCAAAGTACCAAAAGCCGTAAAATCATTCCCAACCTTTGGCGAATCACCTATTTTTGTATTTCTAATCACTAATTCAGGCAAATTGAATCTAGATAATTGTGTCCATTCTGGATCTTTAGTCATCTCAAATCTCTGTAATTCATATTCTGCTGGCATATCAAATAATAATACATATCTCTTTTTATCTCCGGGCAAAATAAATGTATCTCCATTTTTTGTAATTTCCTCCCCATTAGAGTTTGTTAGAACAAAGCTATATTCTAGATTAGAAGCACCAAAATCATCGTTAGGGTTGCTAATTTCAGCCCAAAAATCAACAAGTCCATTTCCTAAGTCAACTTTACCAGATCTTGTAACTTGTAATGACTGTATCAAAGGCTTATCTTCAACTACTATTGGAGTGGGTGGGAAAAAATTTATTACGATAAAAAATATAATTGTAGCTGTAATCAATAAATATATTGAAGCAATTATGATTTTTTTTATGCGTCTTTGTGATTCTATCATATTAGTTTATAAATATTATCTAAATTTAGTATATCAGAAATTTTATTTTTATGATATAATGCATTACATAGGTAATAAATATTAAAATAATGTATAAATCCGGGTATAGTGTATTATTACTAACAATCATCATCTCAGCTATAGGAGTAGCTTTAGCTGTTAATGCACTTAGTAATAGCACTCAAATTGCTAAAACTAATATTAACATTACTGATGCTGCGTTAAATCAATCACAAAATTCAAGTTGTGTGGAAAAAGTGTTTGCTAAGCTAAGAGCTTACAAATTTTATGGTGGTGATGAGACATTTGAGGATGGATGTCGAGTATATACAATATCTGGAACTGGGAATGGACAGAGAATAATTCATACCAAAGTAGACTCTACTATATTAGAGACTAAAATCAAACAAATTAACCCTAGTATAGTAATTGATTATCAAAAACAAATTACATCTGCTGAACTCAATCAAAGTCAAGAGAATAACCCATATCTAATAGCCCCATCGGCACTAAGATTGTGGCTCAAAGCAGATAGAGCTGAGGCTAATAATGGACAGCCTGTTTTAAGTGTCAAGAATGCTACCGATGATTTGATAGATTTTGCTCAAGTTATTACAACTCCTAATCTTGCTCCTACATTAGTTACTAATGCTATTAATAATAGGCCTGCACTTAGATTTGATGGAATAGATGATTTCTTAACTAGTACTACAACTTCTATACATACTACTAATGGTCTTAGTGTAATTATAGTAGGTAAAACATCAAATACAACTAATAGTAATCAAACTTATATATCTAAATTCAATTCCACCAATAGAGAATGGCGATTACAAAATGATGAATTTAATGTGGTGAATGATACACTAAATTTCTCAAATAATAATACCAACTTTAATATATTATCTGCTCTATGGTCACCAACTAACCCGCAGCTTAGTATATCTATCAATAATAACACAACCTCCACAACTACTGGAGCTAATACCATTGCCACTACTAATGAGCCGCCTATTATAGTTGGAGCTAATAATCAGGGAAGTACGGGCTTCCTAAATGGAGATATAGCTGAAATTTTAGTCTATAATAAAAAACTAAGTGATACTGAATTAACAAAAGTTCGAACATATTTTAATAATAAATATAGTATTTACTAAAAATAATATGAAAAAATACTCTGGATTTACATTATTAGAAATATTATTATATGTAGTTATAGGAGGTGTGACTTTGGTTGTTGCTGTATTTTCATTCGCACAACTAAATAGATTGTCCACTTCCTTTAGAGTTAATAATGAATTGAATCAAACAGCTAATTCTATAATTGAGCAAATTAAAAATTTAGCAAATGAAGCAGATAATATTATAAGCCCTAAACTTGGGGCGAATGCTGATGATGAAATAATCTTGAGAAAAGATAATGTAGAGACTACTATCAAGCAAGAATCCAATAATATTACTGTTAGCTATAGTAATGGTGATCCCTCTTATAATCTTAATACTACTGGTATATTAGTAGTAAATGACCCAGCTACTACCCTATCTTTTGAGCAAATTGATACTCAGGATAATAGTAATAAATCTAGTATTTCTCAATCTATCAAATTAAAATTCACACTCCGTTATAATAAACCTGAATTTAGTAGCTATGAATATGAAGCAGAAAAACTCTTTGAGACCACAATTAGTTTATCCAAGCAAAGCCAAGCCTTTAAACCAATTCTCAATACTTACCCAACTGGAGCCAATGGAGTTGCTTATGGATTAAGGAAATTATCTGGCTTCAATACTAACCCTAATCAATTATCTTCAGCCTATAATGGACCAGCTATTCGAGTCAGGAGAGATAGAGGTTTGGACCAAACTGAAATGGATATAGGATTTAACTCTAAAGGAGAATTAGACCAAGTAGCTCTACAAAATTTTGTGGGTTATCAAAATTTTTTGAGTTATTCTGAGGATATTACTACTACTGGTGGGTGGGTATTTTCCAAAGATATTAATGATAATAATGACACTATATCAATTACGGCTGATAATACTCAAGCCCCTGATGGGACAAATACGGCTGAGAAAGTGAATTTGAGTGCAGGGAATAATAATAAATCTATTACCAAAAACACTAATTTAACTATCGGCTCTACCTATACTGAATCCTATTATGTCAAAGCTAATGGCTATAATTTTGTGCAGATAGCTCCAGATACTGAATTCTCAACTACAGCTTATCAGAATTATAATCTTAGCAATGGGACTTTGGGTAGCTCATCTGGAATAAGTTCAGGACAGGCTAATATTCAAAGTGTTGGTAATGGCTGGTATAGAATTTCTCTTACGGCTACAGCTAATTCAACTACATCTTCCCCGATTAATTCAATTAGATCTGGTAGAATGGTATTATCTATTGTGAGTTCAGCTAGTTCAGCTAGATTAGAGAGTATAAACACAACCACAGCTACCGACTCTATATTTGTCTGGGGAGCTATGCGACATCTTGGCTCTACCTTGAAGCCGTATCAGCAAACTTTAGCCAATGCCAATACAGGAGATGGGTATGTAACAACTTGGTATGACCAGTCTGGCAATCGCAATAATGCTACTCAAACTTCTACAAGTTCACAACCTAAAATAGTAGATGGGGTAAATGGTATTATTAGGATGAATAATAAGCCGGTTCTTAGATTTGATGGGACTGATGACCAATTAGTTAGTAATTCCTTTAATAATCCTACTAATTCTACAGCTTTTTTTGTCGCTAGTAGACTTGCTAATAATCAATCATTTATGGCAAGATCTACTAATTATGCTATATTAGGTTCTCCTGATTTATTTAATAGTTATTATCTGAATAGATCTAATACAGCAGCCACAACTGGAGGAGATACTAAAAACTCTCTCAACTTATATACCGCTATACGAACATCCGCTATAAATAGTACGCTTGCTATAGGAGCTGGCAGTGCTGGTAACTTTCTAAATGGGAATGTGGCTGAGTTAATTATTTACGATGGGAATAAATTAAGCAATAGAACTAATATTGAAAATAATCTAAGAGATTATTACGGGACACCGTAAAGTTTTTTGAGGTATAATTTTTTTTAATATCAATCGTAGGGGCGTCACGCCCGAGGCGGATGTACTCAACCTTTTAGTCGCCTGTATTGTATTTAAATTCCCCTCAAGAGGGGAATTAGCTCAGTTCACACTTATCCTATTCCACAAAAAAATTACAGGCGACTAGGAGGTCGCCCCCTCCTAATATCTCTTAACATAGCTAATATGAGGGACAAAAGCCCTACGATAGAATACATAAGGACTTAAAGCCCTACGAATACAAAAACAATTTATAATTCTTAACTTTTAATTTCTCATTTTTAATTGCATCTCCCCTCCACTATGAAAAACTATAAGTATAGAGCTTAATATGGAAGATTCTATAGTATACACTGATCTAATATGTTGGTAACTTATACCTCACAACTACGATACCAGAGCCACCATTGCCACCCGCACCTTCAAATACCG
>CALMJI010000018.1 GCA_937864235.1 uncultured bacterium
TTTATCCCCCTTCTCTTTTCTTTCCAATCTTTCCACGATGTATTCGTCCTATACATAAAATTGACTTTATACCAAATTTGTGCTATAATTATATTTAATAATCACTTACTTTAATATAATTACTATGAAATCTGGAATTCATCCTCAATATTCTTATACAACTGTCAAATGTATTTCTTGTTCTACTGAATTTACTATTGGATCTATTAGAGAAATTGGATCTGTAGAAGTATGTTCCAAATGTCATCCTTTTTATACTGGGAAAAGAACTCTTGTTGATACCGCTGGTAGAGTAGAAAAATTCCGAGCTAAATTAGAGAAAAAAGAGCAATTATCTAGTAAATAAAACCTTTTATACTAAAGATAAAATATGAGTAATTCTTTAGTAGATTTACAAAAAGAATATTCTGAGCTATCTTCACAAATGTCTGATCCCAAGATATTTAGTAGCCCAGATTTTGTTAATATTTCCAAAAAACACACTGAAATTGGGCATAAAATTGAATTATTAGAATCAATTGCAAGTCTAAAATCGCAGATCCTGGAATCTGAAACTCTATTACAAGACCCTGAAATGAGCGGAATGGCGGAGGAGGAATTAAGTCAGCTCAACTTAGAATTAGCCCAAAAAGAAGCCGAGTGGCAAGATTTAATAAAACCAAAAGAGACTTTTGCTGATGAAATTATTATTGAATTAAGAGCTGGAGCTGGAGGAGATGAAGCTGGATTATTTGCTTTAGAATTATTCAAAGCTTATATAAATTTTTTACAAAAAAACGGAGCTAAAACTGAAATTCTATCTATTTCTGAGAATTCTGTTGGTGGATTAAAAGAAGTAATTGTAGAGGCTAGAGGGAATGAGGTTTATAAGTATCTGCAATATGAAAGTGGAGTACATCGAGTGCAACGAGTTCCTAAGACAGAAAAAGCTGGTCGGGTACACACCTCTACCATCACAGTAGCCGTTTTGCCAATAGCTAAGGAAGTGGATATTGAGATTAATCCTAATGATTTGAAAATTGATGTTTTTCGCTCTAGTGGTCCAGGAGGACAAAGTGTTAATACCACCGATTCAGCAGTAAGAATAACCCATATTCCGACTAATATAGTGGTTTCTTGTCAGGATGAAAAATCACAACTAAAAAATAAAGATAAAGCTATGAAAATTCTACGAACTAGAATTTTAGACCAAATGCGACAAGAGCAATTCGAAAAAGAAGCAGCTTTTAGAAAAGACCAAATTGGAACTGGAGATAGGTCTGAGAAAATTCGCACCTATAACTTTCCTCAAGATAGAATTACTGACCATAGAATTAAGCAAAATTTTTCTAATATTGAAGCCGTGTTATTAGGAGATTTTACTCCTATTTTAGAAGCCTTTGATGAATATAAAAGAAATCAACCTACAAATTAAGAATGCTCTAAAAGCTCAATCCTCTACTCCTGATTTGGACTCCACTTTAATTTTGGAATATATTTTGGGACTTAGTAAATTAGATATGCTATTGCAGGAAGATTATATTTTATCAGATACAGAACTTATAGGGATTAATGAATGTATAGAATCTCGTCTTAATAATACGCCTATGGCCTATATTATAGGTTATAAAGAGTTTTATGGCAGAAAATTTATAGTGAATAGCGATGTCCTAATTCCAAGACCTGAGACTGAAGCTATCATAGATATTGCAAAGCAAATTCTTGATGATGATTCCGCTCCCATAATCTGGGAAATTGGGACTGGGAGCGGTTGTATAGCCATTACCTTAGCCTTAGAGATGCCTCAAGCTCAGATATTAGCTAGTGATATTTCGCCACAAGCCTTACAGATTGCTAAAAATAATGATATAATATTAACAGGTAAGCAAGATAATATTACTTGGTTAGAGGGAGACTTATTGAATCCCTTCACCCAACAAGATACAAAACCTGATATAATAATTGCAAACCTACCTTATCTGAATCAAAATCAATATCAAGACGACTCTATTCTAGCTGAACCTGATATAGCTCTATACTCTCCTAATGATGGATTAGAGCATTATATAAGGTTGTTACAAGCAATTAAGAGTCGTTTTACATTATACCCTGATATAATATTAGAAATAAATCCAGAACAAACAAGACCACTAAAGTCATATGTGCAATCTATACTCCCCAGATCTAATATTTCAATTTATAAAGATTTGCAAGGTTTAGACAGACATATTCTCATTGAAAATTAATTTAACTAAATAATCAAGAAAGGAGGTGAATAGAAGTGAGTGAAGAAAAGAAAATAACAGAAGAGCAGACAGAAGAAGAACAAGGTTTTTGGGCTAAAAATATTATCTCTATTATCTTAATAGTCTTTTTGATAGTGAGTGGTGTATATGCCTTTAATAGAGATACTGAAGACAAAAGTGTAGAGGAAAAGGTAGAAGAGATCAAAAAGGAAGGAGAAGAATCAGAAGCAAGTAGTGATGAGGCTGGACAAGAAGTAGCAACAGAGAACACCGATATTCAAAAATCTGAGACTAAGATTACTATCAAGGCCAATGCTGGAGATGGGGTTACACATTTAGCACGAAAAGCTGTAGCTGAATACTCAAAAGATAAAGAAATTAATTTATCAAAAGAGCAAAAAATATATGCTGAGACAGTATTAAAAAACAAGTACTATAAGCATCATCTAAATTTATCTCAAGAATTAGAATTTGAAATTAGTGATTTAGCTGATACATTAGAAAAAGCTCAAAACTTATCTGATAAAGAAACACAAGCTTGGAGTAGATATACTCATTTAGTGACGTCACTATAATAAATATAAAAAATTAAATTTACAATTTAACCACTCTCCTTATTCTGTTTAGAGTAAGGAGAGTTTTTATTTACCTAATAACTCTTTTGTACGGGCAGCTTCATTCAAAACTTTATCAGCATACCACATATTCTTGACATTACATCCTCCAAGATAACATAAAGCAGCTCTTCTCTCTAATTCTTCATTCCCAGCAATAGATTGATCTCCCACCTTACCTAGTAAAATCATACCCATTGCTAACATAGCATCTTCCATACTCCAAGGATTAACAGATGCACCACCTTTGAACGATCTTAATTTAGCTTCATAGCCAAGCCATGTAGCTGGCATAATTTGAGCTGGCCCCATTGCACCACCAGTTCCAATATATTTTGGATAAGGACATCCAGATACAGGCTGAGTTAGAGGAATCCCTAAAGTTGAGGTGATTTTTTCAAAAGCTTGTTCTTCTCTAGCAAAGTTCAACTTAGTAGTATTGCCTTCACGAGCAGCACAACCACTCAAAGAATCTTTATAGAATGATCGGCCAACATTACCACCCAAACCTGATTCAATTTTCATAACTCCAACCAAATACTCTGGTCTAATTTTATTAGAAAGTCTTGCAGAATTAGCCGTTGCTAAACTATAGGCTTCCTCCAGAGAAATTGCTCCAGGTCTACCATCAGCCCCATTTAATACTCTAATACTATTGAGTAGATTTTGTTTAGTAGAGAAAGATTCTTTCAGTAAAGCTTCATATTCTGACTGCTGTCCTTTGGTTTGAGCTAATAGAGTCTCTTTATCTTCTTGAGTTTGCTGTAATAAACTCTTTTGTTGTTCTTGAGACTGTTTAAGAGACATCAATTCTTCTTCTTTATCAAAAAGATGCTGTTTTTCAGCTACAATTTCTTTTTCTTTAGCTGTAATAAGAGTAATAGACTCAGTGATAGAATCTTGCATAACTCCAGTTTTCTGTACTGAACCCAAAAGATCAGATAATTGATTTTGAGACAAAACTACTTCGAATAAAGATACATCTTTTTGAACATAAAGACTACTTACATACTCTCTAATCAAAGACTTCTGAGCTCTAATAGTTTGCTCCAAAGTAGAAATATAAGCTCTAGTCTCACTTAATTCTGACTTAATTGACTCAATATCCTTATTAGTAATATCTAGATTCTTTTGAGCAGAATTAATTTCATTATCCAAAGCATCTATCTCTTTTGCTAATGTTCTAACCTGAATATCAGTTTCTTTTTTAGTCTCTGTTAAATCTTTAATTTTAACTAATTCTTGGTCTAGATTTTTTCTAGTTTCTTCTAGTTTAGAATTAGCTAAGATATTATTAGCAGGATAAGATATCAGAGATAAAGTAATAATAGAGATAATGGATAAACTCTGTATTTTACTTATTAGTTTTTTTTGATTTTTTTGATTCATATTATTATGGTTAAAGTTTATTCGTCTTTTTGGTCTTTAGCATTTTTATCAGTCTGAGATTTCTCAAGAGCATCTAATTCTTCTTTAGTCAATTCTGGTTCTTCTTCTGTCTGTGGAATTTCTGTAATAGCGATCAGCTCATCAGCATCCAAGAGAGCTTCTACGCCTTTTGGTAATACTAAATCGCTTACTCTAATGACATCGTCAATTGTAACAAGCTTAGTTAAATCTACTACAATATGTTCTGGTAAATCTTTAGGTAAAGCCTTTACTTCAATTTCTTGATGAATTTTGATCAAAGTATTTCCTGCTTTTTCTGATTGAGAAATTCCTTCAAATTCAAGTACCACTGGAGTCTCCACTTCTTCATTAAGGTCAGGAGCAAAGAAGTCTACAGATAAAATTTCTGATTTAAGAGGATTTTTTTGGATATCCTTAACCAAAGTAGGATAAGTTTTATTTTCCAAAACGACATTTACCAAGGTAGATTCCTCAATTTCAGACAATAATTTGGTAAGCTCCAAAGCATCAACTTGAATTAACTCTGGTTTATCCTGCCCCAAACCACTACCATACAAAACTCCTGGAACTATACCTTTAGCTCTTAGAATAGCTGTTTTTTTGCTACCGACTTGTTCTCTTCTCTCCACTGATAATGATAATGTTTCCTTTTTCATATAGATTTAACTTGACATAATTATACTT
Organism: uncultured bacterium; assembly: GCA_937864235.1. GTDB lineage: Bacteria > Patescibacteriota > Minisyncoccia > SW-4-49-11 > SW-4-49-11 > CALRBF01. Next base: position 4,934 of record CALMJI010000018.1, read on the forward strand.
ATAATTATATTATACACTATATCTTATAAAATTTCAAATACCTGTATGAATAATATGAAGAAGAAGTTCAAAGCTAAAAAAATCATTAAGAAAGTAGGATTCTTTATTGGTTTTACAATTATATTATTAGGATTATTATCATATATTATAGCTCCATTTTTTATATAATAATTAATTTTATTTTTTAATATATAGTTTTTTTGTAAGTCATCAAAGTAAGTCAACCTAAAACCAGATAAGGTAGTATTAGTTATAACACTACCTTGTGCTAATTTGTGAAGTTTAATTTTATCAGATAAAGTATCTATGGATTAACTTCTCTAATGGTTCTACTTCCAAAGTTAGTGATGGTTCCACAACTCTTCTTACCCGTTGTTCTATTATCTCCTCCAGATTTTGTTACTTCTATCCATGGACTATATCTTCCAAAATCTAGTCCTACATAACTTAAATTTTGTGTCAAATTTAAATTACTAGTAGCTCCATTTGAATTTATTGGGTTTGTATCATTTATACCCCTGCCTATCTTCCATGTGTATGAATTTACATTCCCTACAGTTGCTTTTATAGTTATATCAGTATCTCCCTCTTGCACTGACCTCTTATCATTCTCTATACTACAGCTTACTATTGGATATGACTCCACTTTTAGATTTATTGTCTGATTTACACTCATCACTGTTTCTGCTGGCTTTCCTGGACAAATTAAGTTTACAGAGTAAGTTCTATCTTCTGGTATTGTAGGGACCTGTTTATTATATATATTTCCACTAAATCCTGCATCTGTTAGGGATAGTGATTCTCTAAAAGCCTGCTCTCCTGTCAAATTAGCTCCTCCTGTTGTAGATAATGCACATGATTCTAGACCTACTGTATCAGTAATTGACCAAGTGGCATTTACATTATCTCCTGTGTTTAACACCAATGTTTCACCATTAGTTTCAGATTTGCTAGAATCTCCAGTTTTACTTATACTATATGTAACTTTAGGGGCTGGATAGTTTTGGGGGGTTAATGTCCCACACCCCTTCCATCTATCTCCTAGATGACTATTTCTATTATCATTTAGGCTTACTTGTATATCATATGTATATCCTGATATTAGATTGTTAATATCTATATTTCCTGTTCTAGTATTATATGGTAAGTCGCTCCATACCCAATCTACTTCTCCTTCTCTTCTCCATCTTGCCTTTAATATTAATTCATCTCCTGGCTCATCTGTTCCTGTATAATTCCAATTTATATTACCTGTTATATATCCTGTTCCTGTCCCTCCACAGCTTAATTGATCTAGATTAGGTGGATTATTTACTTTTGTACTAAAGGCTGGTCCATTTACCCATTTTCCTTCACCATTTTCATTATTCCAAACTTTTACTCTTGGGTAATAGGTTGCACTAGGAGCTAATCCATTTATTGGCATATTTGTAGCTGCACCTGCTTGTCCATTACTAAATACGATATTATTAAATCCCGTATCTGTTGCCACCTGCACTTGTGCATATGTCTGCACATCTCCTTCTGGATCACTATAACTCCAGTTTGATGTTGCTGTATTATATTCTATTAATGTGGTATTCGTATAATTTACTGTCGGTGCTTGATTTGGTTTTCTTACCGTCATTGTATAACTTATAGGTGATAAACTATATTCCCATGCCCCAGTTATAGAATGATTATAACTATTTGTAGGAACCATAGGACACCAGCCGATTTGTTGTCTATTACATCCACCATCCGAGTCGCAAGAGGTATAGATAGGAACTGTGTCTCCTGTTTCTAAACATGCTATATACTCCGTAGTAACATTATATATGTCACCGTAGGCTTCTACACTTTCTGTATAAGATTTATATTCTTGAGCTTGCTCTCTATATAGTTCGTCTCCGAAACTATACCTTCTTTCCACATAGTATGATCCAGAACCTGGGAAATTGACTGTTACTGTAGCAGTTCCATTATTCTTGGTAATACAGGAAGTACCCGCACTACAATCTATAATATTATTATCACTACTTATAAGAGTATATCCTACTTGACTAGATATACCTCCCCGCATCTGATTTCTTACATCATAGCCACCAGCACACGCTCCTGGTGATGATTTATAATCCCAATTATGTATTTGATCATCCATTGGTGGTGTTGCTTTATCTTCTGATGAATATGAATATGAGCCTGTAACATTATAATTAGTTGCTATTAAATTTACTCCTGTTGGGATAATAGTACTTTCATTCTGAGCTAAGATTTTTACACCACTAGCTGTTAGATCAAACTGTTTGTTTAAAGTCATCCAAAAATCTGTTTCTGCATAAAAGTTAGGAGGACCTCCACAGCCACCTAGTGTATGATATCTATAATATGTCCAAATATTAGTATAATTTATAGGCACTGAAACTGCATTTGTAATTGTGGGGAATATACATATTAGGCTGAATATTATTCCTATTAATATTAATCTATACTCTTGTATAATCTGTATGATTTTATTATCTTTCATATATTTATTATTACTGTATTAATTTACTTCTCCTATATCTCTTATATCCAAAAGCTGATACTATTATTAATACTAGTATACCTAATATACTACTTATTAGGTATACTATATTGTTGTTGTTTTTTTCATCTATACATTTACTTGGATCTAGCTCTTTACAATCATATTTTAATTCTACTGTATTTAGTACATTACCATCTTTGTCTTTTATACTACTGGTAACTATAATACTATTATATCTTTTATCTTTTGGTAATTGGGTGTATATTCCGTCTACTTGTCCTGTGACCGTACCTTTATATTCACTACTTGCTATAACTTTACCTGCATCATCTTTGATTGTATTTTCTAATATTGTTTCTACTTCACCTTCACTGGTATTATGTATGCAGCTTACTAATTGCATTTCTCCTTCTGGTGAATATGGACTTGTATTCATTGTGACTACTGCTATTCTAGGTTCACTTATATCTTCATTTACAAATCTTATATTTGCTATATTTCCCCAGCTCATATTTGTGGGCATATTATTCCCTCTAACTTTTACTTTAATATAATATACTCCTTCTGCTTGTTCTTCTATTGTATAGCTTGCTATACTTGTACCTTGCTTGGCTATTGTTTTTAATTGTTTTAATTCTTTCTTTATTTTTCCTGTATCATCACTCCAGCTATATACTTCATATTCTACTTCTACTTCTTTATCTGTATTTGTATTGTTCTGTATCGGTACTTTGATTGTAACTGGCTTTTTATCTCTATATTTAGGATTAAATGATAAATTATTATATTCTTTATCATTTATGGTTATCCCACTTTGTTTTATTGAGATATCTTCTATATTATTTCCTCCTATTTTAAATCTTGGATTAGATATATATACATCATCTGTAAAGCTTAATCCAGCTACACTAATTTGGTCATTTTGTACTACTGTTAATAATATCTCATATTCTCCTTTTGCTGCTTTTATTGGGATATTATACAACTCATCTATATCTTGGCTTCCTAAGCTTGCTAAATTTATTTTATCTTTTATTACTATTTCTTCTACTGTCTTTACTATTCTTCTATTTCCTTCTTGTTCTATTTTTACTATTTTCCCTTTTATCTTTAAATCTGGCATTGGGTAATTATTCTTATTCTCTATACTACCTTTTAATCTTATAAAACCTGCTGCTTCATACTCACTCTTATCTAGACTGATACTCACATGTATATTATTAAATTTATATACATCAGAACAATTTCCTAATGTTGCATTCTTTAATCCTTCTTGCTTCAAATTACTTGTATATTCTATATTCTCATCCTTAGGAGGGTTGTCTTTCCTTTCTTGTATTAGCTTCTCTATCTCCTCTGCTGTGGGTGGATTTGGCGATAATTCCTTTATTTCTACTTTCTCATCTCCTCTTTCTTTTACTAATTCTCTTATCTCTTCTTCTGTATATTCTCCTGTCTCTATCTCCTCTTGTGCTATTAATATTAACTGTGGTGACAATAGACTTAATATTATCCCAAATATGGCTAAAATTTTATATTTCTTATGCATATTTATTGATTAATTTTATACTTACTTATTATACCATATAGTTTTGCCGCTTTTCTATCATATAATTGTGGATAAGTCGGTCTTAGATGATTTATATACTATTAAATCATTGGGTAAATTTGATGAAAATGTATATTCTTTACCTAAATATTCAAATTTTAATTTACTTGCATGTAAGAATTGTCTACTTATAGAATTCTTATCTTTTTTCTCTAATTTGCCACCGTATAGCTTATCGCCTATTATAGGGTGTCCGATAGATTGCATATGTACGCGAATCTGATGAGTTCTACCTGTATGTATAACTACTTTCAAAATAGTACTATCCGTATACCTTTCTAGAACCCAATATTCACTATGTGCTGTTCTTTGTTTGCCTCTAGATTGTTTGTTAGATATTACCGCTACTCTTTTGGTATGGTCTAATTTTGACCTGATAATGGGGTATGTTATATTACCATAGTCATTTTTGACTATACCTCTTACTAAACAAATATACTCTTTATAAACCTGTCTATCTTTAAACAGTTTCTTTAAATTGACTAAAGCATTCTGATTACGAGCTATAATTACTAAGCCACTGGTATCTTTATCTATTCTATGGACTATGCCATATCTATGTTGTGCTATTGCTTCTGAGTTTTGCTCTGGATCTACTGCTTGTTTGATTTCTGGGTATTGTGAAATTAGTATATCAACAAGAGAATAAGAGTTAATATTATTCGTTTTATGCATTAATAGTCCAGCCGGTTTATTGACTATCAAAAAGTCTGGGTGTTCAAATATTATTTGCACTTGTTTTGCTAAATCTTTCTTGATACTATCATCCATTGTGATTGATTTTTGCTTTATTTTTATAGTATTTACTTCTATAATATCTCCTATAGAAACTAATTCTTTAGGTTTTGTGATAATTTGACCATTTTTAGAGACTAAATTATTTTTGATCAAAACCTGAATTTGTTGTCTAGATATATCCTGCAAAAATTTTGCTAGAAATTTATCTATTCGAGTAGGGATATCTCTATGGTATTGAGTTTTGAACATAATAATCTTGACTTTTATGATATAACTGTTACACTTATATTAATTATAGTTTAATATATATATGAAAAAAATTCAATTTTCTTCTTTCATTTGGATAGATATTAACCCGGATATTCAGGCTGATCTGGATAATTTGGATAATATTATCAATCTCAAAGATACTACTGAGCAAACTCTCAAATCTCCTATTCATCTACAAAGATTAGAGGAGTACCCTGATTATATGGCGGTAATATTACATTACCCCTTATATGATAAAAAATTAAGAAAAAATCAAGCAGTTGAAATAGATTGTATTTTAAGTCAAAGTTATTTTGTCACTTCACACAAAGAAAATGTACATTTTATAGATAATATGATGACTAATATAGAGGGAAAAACCTCTCGATTTAATAGTCCTGTGGATTTGTATATTCACTTGATTGAAAAAATGTTATCTTCTTGTATGACTCCACTTAATCGTATAGCGGGTAAAATTGATTTTATTGAAGAGGAAATATTCAAAGGGAATGAGAAAGATATGATATCTGAAATCTCTATTGTCAAAAGAGATGTACTAGATTTTCGTAAAACTATTAGACTACATAAATCTGTTATAGATTCATCTATTAGATTAATTCCTCAGTATTTTCCTGATAATCAAGTCAAATCTAAGCATATCACCGATATTGTATCTAGCAATATTCATATTTGGAATATTACAGAGAATTTGAAAGAAGCTATTGAAGCCTTTGACCAGACTAATCAGACACTTTTATCTCATAAATTGAACAAAAATATTAAGACTTTAACTACATTCTCTACGACATTAGCACCTTCCACACTTTTTGTTGGGTTATTAGGTATGAATGCTAGGATGGAATTTTTGAATAATAGTTTAGCATTTTTTATAGCTGCAATGATAGCTTTTAGTATATCTTTAGTTTTATATCTATACTTTAGAAGTAGAGATGTGATTTAACAAAATTGAATTAAAAAATATTATCTTAAAGTGAATCGTAGTCTCTTATAATAATCTGAGAATCTATTTGTTTCATTGTCTCAAGAATGACTGATACTACAATTAACATACTTGTACCTCCAATAGTAAGAGATTGATTACCTGTAAACCCTGTCATTATAAATGGTAATACTGCAATTAAACCTAAGAAAATAGCTCCAAATATAATAATTCTATTAGATACATATTGTAAATATTGAGCTGTTTTCTCTCCTGGCCTGATACCTGTGACAAATCCGCCTTGTTTCTGTAAATTCTCAGCTACGGCTTTAGGTTCAAATACTATAGTAGTATACACATAGGTGAATATCAAAACTAATACAAAGTATATACTTGCATAAGCGACTTGATTAGCTAAAAATGTATTGATATTAGTAGCAATATTCACTACCCAATCAATATTAGTCTGTAATAATAAATTAGCAATAACTTGAGGAAATAATACTAAGGAAACTGCAAATATAATTGGCATCACCCCTGCTTGGTTGACTTTCATTGGAAGATAAGTATCAACTTGACTATTGACCAATGCTCCTCTGGACTTCTTACTATAAGAAATTGGTATATTTCGCTGTCCTTCAGTAATAATTATAATAGCATAAATTACTGCTATTATAATTGCTAAATATATCAAATAAGTAGGTACATCAGCTCTGTTAAAATTAAGTCTGAATTGATTAATAGTAGTGGGTAGGCTAGCAATAATACCTGCAAAAATAATCAGAGATATTCCATTACCCACTTTCTGATTGGTAATAATCTCTCCTAACCACATCAATCCCATAGTTCCAGCTGTCAATAAAGCTATTACTGTAATTACTTGTAAACTAGTAATTTCTTGCACCACCCCAGCACTTCTTAATAATGTCAAAGTAGACATACCTTGTACAATAGCCAAAGGTACGGTTAACATTCTAGTATATTGATTGAATATTTGTCTTCCCTGCTCTCCCTCTTCCTTATACAAACTATTAAGAGAAGGTACAACCATTGTAAATAGCTGCATTATAATAGAAGCTGTAATATATGGACCAACTCCTAAAGCTACTAAAGAAAAATTAGAAAACCCACCGCCAGAGAATATATCTAGTAGTCCAAATATCTGATTGGATGATGCAAATTCCTTAATACGATCTACATCAATAGCTGGGATAGGTACTGAGGCTATTAATCTATATATAATTAAAAGTCCTAAAACTAATAATAACTTATTTCTTAATTCTGGGGTTTTAGCTATATATAGCCACCTTTTCATATCTATGTCTTAATCTAATATTAGTCTTACAGCCTATAAAATATATCTAAATCAAAAGGTTTAGATACTATATAAATCTTGTACTGTTTTGGAAGTTACTAAACCTTCAAAGGTAAATTTTTTGGAAATTAACTCACCTGTATTTTTAGCTAAAACCTTTACTTTGGTTACATTATTAGATACCAATTTAGCTTCAACTAAACTGTTCAAATTAATAACAGATTTATCATCAAATATATTTGCAATTGACTCAATATTAACTATTTTATAGCTTATTTTACCTTTTACATTACCAATTCTGTGATGTCCTTGTACCGGAGATTGTCCTCGTCTTTTATGAATAACTCGACTCCCTTGACCAGCTAAAGCAGCACTACCTCCTGTAAATAGAGGAGATATTTTGGCTCCTGATCGAGACTTTTGTCCTTTTTGTCCCTTCCCACTATAAGTACCCCGTTTTCCACCACGGCCAATACGCTTACGAGACTTTTGTGATAAATTTGAAGATAATGTGTGAATATGCATACTATTGTGTCTTTAATAAAGCTTTTACAGTGGCTCTGGCGTTATTTAGCTTATTATTACCACCCAACATTTTTGCAGTTATATTTTTGATACCTACTAAATCTACTACTATTCTAGTAGCTCCTCCAGCTACAATTCCTTTTCCTTCTTTAGCTGGTTTTAGAATAACCTTAGCACTTCCAAATTTAGCAGTTTCATCCACTGGCACTGTACCTGTATTAACATCAATTTTTACTAATTTTTTCTTAGCAGCATTAATAGCTTTATCAATAGCAATAGAGGTATCAGCTCCTTTACCTACACCTACACCTACTTTACCATTTCTATCCCCTATAACTACAGCAGCTCTAAATGAAAATCTTCTTCCTCCTGCCATAACACGGGCTACTCTTGCTATATCAAGTACTTTATGATCATATTCTCTTTTTTCTGGCTGTCGTGATTGTTGTTGACGCTTTGACATAATTATTAAACTATTAATCCTGATTTACGAACTCCTTCAGCAAAAGCAGCTATTTTACCTGTATATTTACGACCTCTTCTATCAAATACAGCTCGATGAATGTTTTTTTGAAGAGCCATCTCTGCTAATTTTTGACCTAATTTTTCAGATTCACTTACAGTAATATTATTGGAGCTTGTAATTGCTTTACTATGAATTCCGATCAAAGTAACTCCTTTAATATCGTCTATTAACTGAGCATAGATACTAGTATTGCTCTTAGATACAGCTAATCTAGGAATAGTAGAGGTTCCAGAGATTTTACCTCTAACTCTTACTTTTCTTCTTGCTAATCTACTCTGTTTATCCAAAATTTCTTTCATACTATATACATTATAAACAATACTATATCATATTTAACTTAATATTTCAAGTATTAAGAAGATGTCTTCTTACCTACTTTCATTCTTACAAATTCATCATCATATCTGACACCCTTACCTTTATAAGGTTCTGGTGGTCTGGTAGATCTAATATTTGCAGAAACCTGTCCAACTAATTCTTTATTAATACCCTTTACTAAAATGGTATTTTTTTCTACTTCAAAGGTTATTCCTTCTGGAGCAGTTACTTCAATAGGATGTGAATATCCTAGATTAAGAACCAAAGTCTGACCTTGTAGAACTACTCTATATCCTACTCCTTCAATTCTTAATTTTTTTGTAAATCCCTCAGTTACTCCTGTAATCATATTCTGAAGTAAAGCTCTATATAATCCCCAAAAAGCACTAACATTTTTGATTTGCTCTTTAGGAGTTACAAAAACTTTATTTTCTCCTATTTCAAAGGAAATTGGATGGCTTACTACTTGTTGTAAACTACCTTGAGGTCCAGTAACTTTTAAAATGTTATCTTCTAATATTACTGAGACATCTTTAGGGATTTGGATTGGCTTTTTACCTACTCTTGACATAATCTTATATTTACCTTATTACTACCAAACTTGACAGATAATTTCACCTCCCAATTTTTCTCTCTTGGCGGTATTGGCATCAATAATACCTTTGGAGGTAGACACTACTACAGTACCTTTTCCATACTTAAATTGAGTAGGCAAATCTTGTGCTCCAGAATAAACTCTTCTACCTGGCTTACTAACTCTATCTATACCTTTAATACCATCTTTTTTGAGAGTGATTACAATTAAAGGGAAGCCTTTTTCTTGCTCTTGCTTTTCTACAGCTGTTACAAATTTTCTAGTCTTTAATAATTTAGCAATTTCAAATTTAAGCTTAGAGAAAGGAATAAGAACCTCTCTCTTATTAACAAGCTGAGCATTACGAATTCTGGTTAACATGTCTGCAATAGGGTCTGAAGTATTCATATATCTTATAATTACCAACTAGATTTTTTAACACCTGGAATTACTCCTTGTGAAGCCATTTCTCTAAAACAAATTCTACATAATCCAAAGTCTCGCATATAACCTCGATGTCGTCCACAACTAAAACATCGATTTACTCCTCTAGTCATAAATTTTTGCTTCTTCTTAGATTTTGCAATGTGTGCTTCTGTAGCCATATAGTATAATATTATTGTTTAAATGGGAATCCCATTGATTTTAATAAATAAAGACTTTTTTCCTTATTAGAATTAGAAATTGTAATATTAACTTGCATCCCAAAGTTAATACCAAGCTCTTCATTAGATAATTCTGGAAAAATAATCTGTTCCTTAATACCAAAGTTTACATTACCCTTAGCATCAATTTTAGTAGATTCGATACCTTGAAAATCTCGAGTTCGAGGAAGAGCAATACTAATCAATCTATCTAGAAAATCATACATTCTATCCCCTCTCAAAGTAACTTTAAGAGCTATAGTCATACCTTTTCTAGTTTTAAATTGAGCAATTGAGCTTTTAGCAGCTACTGAAATTGGATATTGAGCTGCAATTGTAGTTAAGACAGATTTAACTTTCTCAAATTTTTGTACATCACGAAAATTCTTTCCAGTTCCAACATTGAGAGTAATTTTCTCTATTTTAGGGGCTGCAAATACATTAGTTACACCAAACTCTTTCATTAGCTCTGGCTTCAAACTTTCTTGATAACGTGTTTTCAAACTTGACATACTACAATTCTTTATTCAACTTATGACTATATCGCACTTTTTTTCCCTCTAATAATTTATATGAAACTTTAGTACGAGTAGAGGTCTCTGAATCTACAAAAGCTACATTTGAAATGTGTATAGTAGAAGGCTTCTCTATAATAGTTCCAATCTCTCCATTTTGACGAGGTTTCTGATGTTTTTTGACTAGCATTACGCCTTCAACACGAACTCTATTTCGAGATGGAATAACTTCTATAACCTTACCTCTCTTACCTTTATCTTTCCCGGTTATAACCTCTACAATGTCATTTTTACGAATCTTCATACTATTACTATAATTACAACACTTCTGGTGCTAATGATACGATTTTCATATATCCAGACTCTCTGATTTCTCTAGCAATTGGTCCGAATACACGAGTACCTACAGGTTCTTTATTACCATTAATAATAACTGCTGCATTCTCATTAAATCTAATATAAGAACCATCGGCTCTACGATATTCTTTACATTGTCTCACAATAACAGCTTTTACAACATCTCCCTTTTTGACAGTTGCTCTTGGTTCTGCGCTTTTAACAGAAGCTACAATAATATCCCCTAATTGAGCATATCTTTTACGAGTTCCACCTAAAACATTGAAACATTCAATAATTTTTGCTCCTGAATTATCAGCTACTTTTAACTTAGTCTCTTTCTGAATCATATTATTGTATTACTATCCATCTCTTATGCTTAGACATAGGCTTTGATTCTCTAATCATTACCTCATCTCCAACTTGAATTGAATCATTCTCATTATGTGCTTTATACTTTTTGGTAACAGTATATCTCTTTTTATAAAGAGGATCTAATTTAGTCTTGTTTACAGCAACAACTACAGTCTTTTGCATAGCAGTAGATACCACTTTACCTTTTAGAGTTCTCTTATTAGCTGTATTAGATGTGATTATAGTATCGGACATAATTATTTCGATGATTGATTCAATAATGTTTTAATGCGGGCAATATCTCTTCTAAGTGTTGTCAAAGATGAACTATTAGTTTTTTGAGATGGATCACTTTTTATAAAAGTCAACTTACCTAATTCTACTTGTTTGTCAGATAGAATATTACGTAATTCTTCTTGTGACTTATTATTGTATAGTTCCTTACTCATAACCTATGATCTTCTTAACACATTAATATAGCATAAAGAATATTATATCTAATTTTTTAGCATAAGTCAAGCCTTTTATTAGTCTTTACTAATAAATTTGGTCTTAACAGGTAATTTTGCTCCTGCTCTTCTCAAAGCTTCGGCCGCTACTTCAGGAGAAACACCATCAATCTCAAAGAGAATTTTACCAGCTTTAAGGTTAACCACATAGTGATCAACGGCTCCTTTTCCTTTTCCCATACCTACTTCGGCACTTTTAGCAGTAATAGGTTTATGTGGGAAAATTCTAATCCAAACCTTACCTCCTCTAGAAGTATATCTAGTGATAGCTCTTCTGGCTGATTCAATTTGTCTTGCGGTAATCCACTTAGCTTCAGTAGCTTTGAGTCCATATGAACCAAATGATAGCTCTATACCTCTTGAAGCAGGGCTAAGCTTATCTGAAGGCTTTCCTTTATGAACTTTTCTATGCTTGGTCTTTCTTGGTGCTAATAACATAATACTATTCTTAAGTTAATTAATTCTCATCTGCTACTACATCGCCTTTATATATCCAAACTTTAATTCCTGTAGTTCCATACTTGGTATAAGCAGTTTTTTTAGCAAAATCAATATTAGCTCTAAGAGTAGCTAGAGGAATTTTACCTTTAGTCAAATATTCTGCTCTGGACATCTCAGCACCATCTAGTCTACCACTTAATAGAATTTTTACTCCCTTTACATTATGACTTTGATAAACATTATCTATGGTTTGCTTCAAAACTCTTCTAAATGGAATTCTTTTTTCTAATTGCTCAGCAATATTTTCTCCTATAATAGAGGCATTTTCATTAGGATTTTTTATTTCTTCCACAGTTAATCTAAGGTCAATTTGAGTTCCTATTAATTGCTTAATATTTTTCTTCAAAGCCTCAATTCCAGCTCCACCTCTTCCAATAATCATACCAGCTCTTGAGGTATGTATAATAATATTAATCAGTCTTGGACTTCTTTCAATATCAATATTACTTATGCCTGATTTAGGTAAAGTTTTATTGATATATTTACGGATTTTAGCATCTTCCTGTAAATCTTTAGGTAAATTACGAGTAGTACCGAACCAACGAGAGTTCCAATTTTTGGTAACTCCTAATCTATATAAATTTGCTGAAATCTTATTTCCCATATATCTAAATTATTTATCGCTAACGGTTTTTTTGGTAGCTTTACTAGTAACGGCTTTTTTAGGTACAGTAGTTTTTTTGGTACTTTTAGCAACTGTAGCTTTAGGCTTAGATGATTTTGTTTCAGACTTAGTTGCTACAACTTCTTTTACCACTTTCTCTTCTGTCTTCTCTGTCTTTAATTTACGCTTCTTGACAATATCTAATTCGGTTAAAGTCAAACTAATATGTGAACTTCTTTTACGGATGGTATAAGCTCTTCCAAATGCACGTGGTCTAAATCTTTTTAATGTCATTCCAGCATCTACAAAAATCTTATCGATTTTTAATTGAGATTCTAATACAGAGTCTTGTTTTTTAGCATTAGCTACAGCTGATTGAATTAGTTTCTTGACTGGTAAACTAGATTTTTTATAAACAGTATCAAGTATCAAAATAGCTTCTCGCACTGATTTACCACGCACAGCATCTACTACAAGACGAGTTTTTCTTGGGCTGATTCTAAGATTTTTAAGAGTTGCATTCCATTCCATAAAGATACTTATTTAACTTTCTTACCTCCGTGACCGATAAATTTACGAGTTGGGGAAAATTCTCCTAATTTATGACCAACCATATCTTCTTTAACATAAACTGAGATATGAGTTTTTCCATTGTGTACTCCAAAGGTAAAACCTACCATTTCTGGGGTAATTGTACTATGACGAGCCCAAGTTTTGATAATAGTAGAGTCTCCTGGTTTCAAGGCTGAAACCTTAGCAATAAGCTTTTCATCAATATATGGACCTTTTTTAAGACTTCTTGACATATACTTATAATTATTTTCTTCTACTTATAATAAACTTGTTACTAGACTTATTCTTCTTACGAGTCTTTTTACCTAGAGCAATTTTACCCCAAGGAGTCTTAGGAGATTTAAGACCAATTGGTTGTCTTCCTTCTCCTCCTCCATGTGGATGATCCACCGGATTCATAGCACTTCCTCGAACAGCTGGTCTAACACCTCGCCATCTATTTCGTCCAGCTTTTCCAATATTTTCTAACATATGAGATTCATTGCTAACTCTGCCAATGCTAGCATATACTGTTTTATGTACTTTTCTTACTTCACCTGAAGGTAATTTTACAAGAGCATAATTCTCTTCAACTGCAAGCACTTGACCTGCACTACCAGCTGAGCGAATTATTTGACCTCCCTTACCTGGGAATAGTTCCAAATTATAAATTTCGGTACCAACTGGAATATACTCAAGAGTTAAACGATTTCCAGCTACTAATGGAGCTTGTTTACTAAAAGTTAGTTTTTGCCCCACAGATAATTTAGATGGAGCCAAAATATATGACTTAACACCATCAGTATATGTAATAAGTGCAATAAATCCAGAACGATTAGGATCATATTCTATAGACTTCACAATAGCATCAATATCAAATCGCTTCTGCTTGAAGTCAACTAATCTATACATTCGCTTATTGCGTCCTCCTTTATGTCTAACAGTTATAACTCCTCTTGAGTTTCTACCTGACATAGAGTTAATTGGAGCTAATAGAGACTTTTCTGGAGTAGTTTTAGTTAAAACAGCTCGATAGTCGACTACTGAACTTTTTCTTCTTCCTGAAGTGGTAGGTTTACGGTGCTTAATCATACTTACTAAATAGTGATACTATATCCTTCTTGTAGGGAAACAATAGCTTTTTTATAACTACTGGTCTTTCCTTTTTTACCTCGAACGAATACATTTCTTGGTTTAATATTAATAACTCTTACTTGAGAAACCTTGACATTATACAACAATTCTACAGCTTTTGCAATCTCTTGTTTGTTAGAGGCTTTACCTACTTCAAAAGAATACTTTCTATTCTGAAATAGAGAATAACTTTTTTCAGTAATAATAGGTTTAATCAAAACCTGATAAGACCCAACATTATGACTTAATTCTTGTATAGATTCATTGTTAACTTCTTTCTTCTTTGCCATATCTTGAAAAATTAATTACTATAAATACTCTTAATACTTTCAACTGAAGCAATGTCGGTTAAAATTGTATCTGACTTCAAAATATCTATTAGATTCAATGAATCAGAAGGAATTAGTGAAACATTAGGAATATTAGAGAATGACTTTTCAATATTCTTATCCTTACGGTCAAATACAACTAAAGTTTTAGTAGAGTCTAATTTGAGATTATTTAGAATTGATAAAGCCTCTTTTGTCTTCATCTGAGATAGAGCAAATTCATCTAATAACACAAATTTATCATTAGAAACTCTTGATGATAGAGCCATAAATAAAGCTTTTCTCTTCATTTTTTTATTCACTGATATAGCAAAGTTTCTCAAACTAGTAGGACCAAAAGTAACACCTCCTGTACGCCAAATTGGTGATCTAGTGGATCCATGACGAGCTCGTCCAGTACCTTTCTGCTTCCAAGGTTTTTTACCACCTCCACGAACTTCAGACCTATCTTTGGTATGAGCTACTGGATACAGGGTATTAAGAACCTGATATCTATAAACTTGATGAACTAAAGTATCATTGGTATCAAGACCAAATATCTCAGCTGGCAATTCATATTGCTCTTTTGCTTCTCCCTTAGTATTAACTACTTGAATCTTCATATAATTATCTAACCAACAATTTGTAATAATCCATTATTAGGACCAGGAATCGCTCCTTTTAATAATAATTGATTATTTTCTACATCAATATCAACTATTCTTATATTTTTGAGAGTTTGAGCTTTGAATCCAGTTCTACCTGGCATTTTACGACCTTTCAAAACATGCTCTGGATACCCAGATCCAATTGATCCTCCAGCTCTTTCGGTATGCTTTGTTCCATGAGTAGCATTGGCTCCTGAGAAATTATGTCTTTTGACAACTCCAGCAAAACCCTTTCCCTTAGATATACCTTTAACAGTTAAAATATTACCAACTTCATATTGAGATATATCTAAAGCAGAACCTAATTCTATAGCTGGAAGCTCATCAACTCTAATTTCTTTCATAATTCTTGGAAGCACAGAGTCTTTCACTTTTTTAGTGTATTTAGCACCAACTTGCACGGCATTATATCCATTTTTAGAAGCTTCGATGAGAGCTTGTACTTTTACATCTGGATATAACTCAACCTTAGTGACAGGTATTACTTTACCTCCCTCAAAAATTTGAGTCATTCCAATCTTTTTAGCAAACGAAAATTTCATACTTATACTCTCACCTTAACTACTAATTCAAATATTTGATAGATATATCTACTCCTACAGGCAAATTCAGATTCATAAGAGCGTCGATAACCTTAGAATTTGGCTCTGCAATATCTATTAATCTTTTATGCACTCTCATTTCGAATTGATCTCTAGAATCTTTATGCACAAAAGTAGATTTTAATACTGTATATTTTTTAATAGAGGTAGGTAGTGGAATAGGTCCCACAGCATTAGCTCCAAATTTTAAAGCAGTATTAATAATTTGCACAGCGGATTGATCTGCAATCTTATAATCATAAGCTTTGATCTTAATCCTAATTATCGACTTGTACTCTTCTTTTTTAGATGACATACCTTTTTCTTACGGAGAAACTACTTAATAATTTTTGTTACAACTCCAGCACCAACGGTATGCCCACCTTCTCTAATAGCAAATCTTTGTTGATCGCTAAGAGCAATAGGAGCTACCAAGGAAACCTTTACAGTAACAGTATCTCCTGGCATAACTAATTCAGATCCTTCAGATAAAGTAATCTCACCAGTTACATCAGTAGTTCTGATATAGAATTGAGGCTTATATCCTGATACAAATGGAGTGTGTCTTCCACCTTCTTCTTTTGTCAACACATAGACTTCAGCTTCAAATTCAGTGTGAGGAGTAATAGAACCTACCTTAGCAAGAACTTGACCTCTCTCAACATCTTCTTTTTTGATACCTCTAAGAAGAAGACCAACATTATCTCCAGCCATACCTTCATCAAGAAGCTTCTTGAACATTTCAACTCCAGTTACAACTGTTTTTTGAGTGTCTTTTAGACCTACAATTTCTACTTCAGAGTTTACCTTGATGATTCCTTTTTCAATTCTTCCAGTAACAACTGTTCCTCTTCCTTCAATTGAGAAAATATCTTCAATAGGCATCAAGAAATCTTGGTCAATTTCTCTTACTGGTTCAGGAATAGCTTCATCTAAAGCATCAATAAGCTCTAAGATTGGCTTAGCATCAGCTGAATTAACATCTGTTGTCTCAAGAGCTTTAAGAGCTGAACCCTTTACAATTCTAGCATTATCTCCGTCGAAGCTATATTTGCTTAACAACTCTCTAACTTCAACTTCTACCAACTCTACTAGCTCAGGATCATCAACTTGGTCAACTTTATTCAAGAAGACTACAATTTGAGGAACTCCAATTTGATTTGCTAACAAAATATGCTCACGAGTCTGAGGCATAGGACCATCGGCAGCAGATACCACCAAGATAGCTCCATCCATTTGAGCTGCTCCGGTGATCATGTTCTTGATATAGTCAGCATGTCCTGGACAATCAATATGAGCATAATGTCTTGTGTCTGACTCATACTCAACATGAGCTACAGCAATGGTAATACCTCTTGCCTTTTCTTCAGGAGCTGCATCAATTTCATTAACAGCTTTTTTGGTAACTACATTTCCTCTTAAGTTAAGTACATTAAGAATAGCTGCGGTCAAAGTTGTCTTCCCATGATCTACGTGTCCAATAGTTCCAACGTTTACATGGGGTTTTGTGCGCTCGTATTTCTCTGTTGCCATAGAAGTGTTATTTAATTATTATTGTTTAACCTAATAAAAACTTAGATGAGTCAAACATACTCTTGCCTATTATAAACTATATCTGTAATTTAGTCAAGTGTTTGTTTGTAATTATGAATTATGGGTTTTGAATTTTAAGTTATAGTGACAACACCTCCCCCGAGGGAGGACAGTTACGTCTGTCCCTCGTCGGGGCGCGAAGGGTGGCAAGGAGTGCCGGGTTTGAACTGAGCGAAATTCCCCTCTTGAGGGGTGCCCGTAGGGCGGGGTGGATAAAATTAAAACTATAGTATGAACTTTAACCAATATCCACCTCCGGCCTAAAGGCCACCTCCTCCAAAGGAGGACAGAAATACCACAGAATACTGTAGGAATAAACTCTACGCTACGAAAAATATTTACTCAATTATTCCTTTACCTAGAATATCTAATAGTTTAGTATGGAACCTAGTATCTTGGATTTTATATGGGTGTGGTAGTAATTGTTTTTGAGAGATACAGTATACTTCATCAATTTGAATCCTTTCTAAAAAGTCTAATGAGTGTGAGACTACTATTAATGTCCCTGTATAGTTCAATAACCCTTGTATGATGGCATCTTGGGTTTGTATATCTAGATTATTGGTTGGCTCATCTAGTAATAGCATATCTACTGGGCTTAAACTAATCATAGCAAAAGCTAGTCTAGCTACCTGACCTCCTGATAAATCTCCTGCTAATTGATTAACTTGATAATCGTCCCAAAATAAAAATTCTCTTAATTTTTGTCGAATTGTCATTAGAGAAGCTTTCGGATTATAGACCTTCATATTATCTATAATAGTAAGATTTGGTTTTACTATACTATAGGTTTGATCCATATAGACTATATTGGTTTTATCGCTAATTGTTATCTCTCCTGAGGATAATTGTTTTTGAGCAAGTAATTTTAAAAATTGACTTTTACCTGTACCATTAGCTCCTAGAATAGCTATTCTCTCGCCTTCGGTCAGGCTTAATCTAATATTATTGATTAGTTGATTCTTATCTACTTGTATCACTCCACTTCTAATATCTAAAATTATATCTGTAGTTGGTCTAGGGATATGATTGACTATATACTGTACTGTCTTCTTGATTTGTGGTTCTAGTTCATTAAGAATATCTTTATTTTCTTGTATTCTAGAGTCATACATTTGTTTCTTTTGTCCGGCTCTAACTTCGGCTTTGCTTTTGAGATAGCCTCTATCCATACGAGACATACTTCTATCTTGTCTGGCTTTGATTCCTACTTGTATATTTTTCTCTTGTCTTTTGGCTTCTAGCTGTAGTGATTTGTCTAATCTTTTTTTATCCTTTAGAGCTACTTCATAACGGCGGAGTCTAGCTTCATTTTCCAATCTTTTTTGTTCTCTATAAAAAGATACATTGCCTCCAAACTCTCTAATATAACCATCTTCCAATTCCCAGACTCTATTGACTACTCTATCAGCAAAAGAGGTGTCATGTGAGGCAATAATAACACTGTCTGGATAATTCTCTATTCCTTTAATTAACCACTCTTTGGCTTGAATATCTAAATGGTTTGTTGGCTCATCTAATAGTAAAACTTGTGGCTTTATATAAAATATAATTCCTAAATGTAATTTGACTAACTCTCCCCCACTTAAACTTGATATGGTTCTTGTAGTGTCAATTTGCAAATTGAATTCATTTTCTACCTTTACAATTACTTCCCACCATTCCTCAACCAAACTAGCTAAATATTCCGATATAATTAAATTTGAACTTAACATATCTAGATGTAATTGAGGGAAATACCAAACTGTAGCCAATTCCTCTATTTTACCTCTAGTTGGTTTGATTAGATTAGCTATAATTTTGAGTAAGGTTGTCTTTCCCGCTCCATTATTACCGACCAAGGCAATTTTATCTCCTTTGTGAATTGTAATAGAGATATCTTTTAGAATATGCTTCAGTCCACTTTTAAATCCAATTGAATTGCTAGCGATATACAGTTTTTTCGACATAAATTATATTATTTCTGGCTGATTATATCATATTATTATTAAAAAAGCTATTTTCTAGGATTTTGATTGGTTTGAAAGTGGGTTAATATATTTAGGTATAGTTAATGTAAATGTACTACCCTTATTCAATCCATCTGATTTTACAGTAATATCTCCTCCATGTTGGGATATTATTTGTTTAGCCAAATATAGACCTAGCCCTGAACCATTTGGATTAATTTGAGGCGATTTTTTACCTCTCTCAAATTTCTTCCATATTTTTTTGGAGTCAGCTGCTGTAATCCCAATACCATTATCTTTGATTGATATAACAAAAAATTCATTAAGAGTATAATCAATTACAATATCTATTTGCCCCTTACCATAGAATATAGCATTATCAAAAATATTATTAATAGCTTCTTTAATTTTGGTACGATCTATAGTTGCGGTTGTATTTTTACCCTTAATCTTTAAGTTAACTGTAGCTGATTTACTTGATAATAATTCTTTTTTTTCATAAATAATTGACTGTATCAACTGCTTTAGATCAATATTTTTATCCACAATATTCACTCCAAACTTACCAGTGTTAATATCATTGGCTGCCAATACATCATTAATAATATCATTTAAATTTTTCGCACTAATATAAGTTTTATTCAGATCCTCTAATGCCAATTTATTAAGTTCATATTTAGAATTTTCTTTATTTATAATCATACCTAAATAACCCAATATAACCGTAAGTGGCGTTCTAAACTGATGAGAAGAATTCTTGAGAAAATTATTTTTAGAGTCTAGAGCAACTTCTAGCTCTTTCTTTTTTATGTCAAGCAATAATTGTTTTTTTAATCCCATATATACTTCTCTGGTTAAAAATATATAAATACCGCTGAACATAAAGATGAATAATATATTGGTTTGTAACTGCTCCAGTATACGACTATCTATTATGGAGAATCTCATTATTAACAAAATAAGGGTTATAATTAGCGTTAATAATAAGCTAATTATATGTAGTTTGATATAAAATAATTTATATTTCAATATACCAATTAGGACTGTAATAACTAGTATTAACATAAATACTGGACCATAATATATAAGACTTGTATTTTGATTCAAGAATGGGATTATGATATTAGTTATCAAGGATAATATTATGGCTAAAGATGGTAATATTAAAAATAATTCTATATTATTTTTCTCATTTTTCAATCTAACTATACTATATTTATGAAGTAATATTTTGATATATAAAATAAAGTGAGAAATAGTATATAAAGCAACTATATAATAAGGTATTGAATTATAAGCAATAGGATTTATAGAATCTAACCTTAACAACCCAATTTGTGGAATTAGAATTAAAACTAAAATAAATATATATGGATAATATAGAAATTTATATTTTTTAGGAATTTTGGTATTAACAAATAATGATATTGCAAAAAATACAAAATTTTGAATAATAGTTATAAAAGAAAAATAGATAAAAATATTATTTATATAAATTAAATATATATTATCTAAAGGTAGAATATATAATGTTTGTATTATAATCCATAAAGTCCAATTAAATACACCAAAAAAAATATATGTTAAGTACTTAGCTGAAATATGGTTTTTATTAGATAATTTATATACAAATAAATATATATATATTCCTATAACTAAACTAGCCAATCCACTGAATATAATCAAACCTATTGGGATTAGTTGATTTGTATATTCCATATAGTTTTTTTTATTAATTGTTTCTATTATATCATAGATTGAGAATAAAAATAAGCTAACGCATCATTTCTCTTTTGACCTTATCTTGCATTACATTAATTACAGCTTGAGTTGAGTCTGATTCACTTAAAACATTCTGCTTTACGACTTTACAAAGACCACATTCGTGAATAACAAATTTAGCCTCCCCTCCTCTAGTGATAATATCTATAGGTCCCATCAATCCATTACATAGTTCTTGTCTATCACCTGGATATTTATCTACATGTAAAGAGTATAGACAACTTGGACAATGATTGGTATAACCATTTCCTTCTACAGCTTGATTGCAATTTTTACAGACAAAATTTTCTTTGTTCCGAGTAAATTTTCTCATTGAATGAGATTATATATGTATTAAACTTTCTTAATTTGAAGAGAATCTAATTCTACTGGAGTATTCCTTCCAAACATATTCACTAAAACTTTCAATTTTCCTTTAGATTCATCTACCTCAGAAACTTTTCCCTCAAAATCTTTAAATGGACCATCAATAATCTTAACTAAATCATCTACATCTACATTGAGTGTATATTTAGGCTCTTCTTTGTTAGTCTTTTTGGTAATAAAATTCATCTCATCTGGAGAAACAGGAATAGGTGTAGTCCCTGCCCCAATGAACCCGGTTACATTGGGTGTGTTTCTGACGACATACCAAGAATTATCGGTCACAATCATCTCTACGAACACATATCCTGGATAAATTCTCTCTTCTACTGTTACTCTTTTTCCATTTTTTACCTTAATCTTCTTCTCCTTAGGGACAATTACATCAAATATATAATCTTCCATAGACAAAGACTCTATTCTTTTCTTTAGATTCTGAGCTACGTTATCTTCTAGACCTGATATACTATGGATTACATACCAATTTTTTTCAGTACTAATAGGGTGTTGTTTTGCCATATAGAGAAAGTATAAGTTATAAAATAAATTGAGTCAGAATATAATTAAATAATATATCTAAACCTCCTAATATAATTGTCGATGCAATGGATATAATCACGACAATAGCTGTATATTGTAGTGATTGTTTTCTAGAGGGCCAAGTGACTTTTTGAATTTCTACTTGAGCTTCTTTGATATATTGAATAGGCTTAGTTATCATTATATTCTTTAATAGTACAAATAATATTACCTTATATTTTGAATCTTGTCAAAATTTTATATTTAACATACTTATATACTAGTAATCTCTTAGCTTTCTAATATTAATATGCTCTCTTATTTTTTCCAAGGCTTTTACCTCAATTTGTCTTATACGCTCTCTAGTTACATTAAACTCAGCTCCAACTTCTTCTAAAGTATGGGTTATTCCGTCTTCTAGGCCAAATCGCATTTGTAGAATTTTTTGTTCTCTATCATTCAAATCATCTAGAATTTCTTGTAAATGTGACCTTAGAAGATTACGACTAGCAGTTTGAGTTGGACTTAGAGAATCTGTATCTTCTATGAAATCACCTAAAGAGCTTCCATCCTCATCCCCAACAGGAGCTTGTAGAGAAATTGTATCTTGATTAATTTTAATAATCTGATGAACTTTTTCTACCTCTAAATCCATTTCTGCAGCAATTTCTTCTGGTAGAGGTTCGCGTCCTAGTTCTTGAACTAAATTACGGACAACTTGAGAATATTTATTAATTGTTTCAACCATATGAACTGGAATACGAATAGTTCGAGATTGGTCAGCTAATGCTCTAGTGATAGCTTGTCTAATCCACCAAGTTGCATAGGTAGAAAATTTGAAACCTTTTGAATAGTCAAATTTTTCTATAGCTTTAAATAAACCTAAATTACCTTCTTGAATTAAATCTAATAAGGTAAGGTTGGGACTACGACCGACATATTTTTTAGCAATAGACACTACCAATCTCAGATTGGCTTCGGCTAATTCTTTTTTGGCATCTTCATCTCCTTCGAGCACTCTTTTTGAAATATAAATTTCTTGTTCTTTACTAAGAAGTGGAATGCTTCCAATTTCTTTTAGATATATATTAACTGGATCTGGTAACTCTTCCTCCCATTTTTCTAACTGGGTATGAGATTCTCCATCCTCTATTCCATCTACAGTAACTAGTGGTAAAAATTCTAGCTCATCCTGTATTTTGATTCCCCTTTCCTTTAGAGCATCATATACCTCTTCTAACTGTTCTAAATTATCTTCGATATTTGGTAAAGCATACATAATCTCTGTTTCTGTAACATAACCCCTTGCTTTGCCCTGAGAAACAAGTGACTTAATAATTTTTTCTAAAGATGAGTTGGTAGATTTTTTCATATAAAATAAGTTGATTAGATGATATTTAAGTAAATGTCTTATACTTTTTAAGAATTTCTTGTATTTTAGTATTGTCTCCTACTTTCTTTGCCTCTTTTAATTTCTTTAGCAAAGTTTTACGGGCAAGACTCTTGTATTGATTTTTTAAAAGTAGTATATTTTCTTGAATTGTTTGTTGAGTTTGTAATTCACTGGGTTGTAATTGTTCAATTTTATATAATATTGGTAATAACAATTCTTCAAGGGTTGTATACTCAACTTCTGAGAGAAATTGTTTACATTCACCTAAACTCAATTTTTGTGGAGAGTTTTGAATGCAATATTCTCTTAATTTAATAAATAAGTCTCTCAATTTAGGCTGAGTAAATAAAGATTGCTCTAATATAAGAATATCATGATTTGTAGGTTTGTAAAGTAGATGTGCAATAATCTGTTTTTGTAATTTTATCAAAGGGGTTTCAATATTATGGTTTTTGACATTTACCTCCCCCTGGATATTCTTTGTTTTTAGCTGACTATATATATCTTTTTCTGACATATTTAATAAATCAGCTAATCGCTTTATGTAATAATTTTTAGTAATTGGATCATTTATATCTTGTATCCAAGCTATTAAAATTTGTAAAGCTTGATTTTTGGCTGGAGTATCCTCTGACTTAATCTTAGACACTATATTATTAATATAGTATTCAATAAAGTCAGAGGCTTGCTCAATGGCATTAATCCATAGATCTGAATTCTCTCTTACTAGATCAGCAGCATCCTTGCCTCCATTTATAGTAATCACCTTGACTATACCACCCTTTTTAGTTATTAGTGCGGCGGATCTAAGACAAGCACTAATACCTGCTTTGTCATTATCAAAAGCTAATATAAATTTATTTGTATATCTTAATAATGTTGTAATATGTTGTTCTGTTAGAGCCGTTCCTGAAACAGCAACCACCTCTTTAACTCCTGCCTTATGAGACATAATAACATCCATCTGTCCCTCTACTATAATAACCCTATTATTACTCTTGATAGCTATTTTGGCTTGTGATAAACCAAACAATATTTTACTTTTGTCAAAAACAATAGTCTGAGGAGAATTTACATATTTACCCATTTTACCGTCCTCATATTCTGGTAAAACTCTACCTGTAAATCCTACTATTCGACCCAAGGTATCTTGAATTGGGATCATAACTCTACCTCTAAATCTATCATAAATATTATTTTTATCACTACTAATCACCATACCAGAAGATTCGATATCGGTATTAGAATATTTTTGTGATAATTTTTTACTTAAAGTATGATAACTTTGAGGAGCTAAACCAATTTCAAACAAATCTATTAACTCATCAGTGATACCGCGAGAATTTAGATAATCTCTACCTCTTTGACCATATTGCATATGTTTTAAAATAGCGTGATAAATTTTGGTGCTATCACTGAGAATTTGAAGTAAAGTTTTTTTATTATCTACTTGGAATTCAGTATTTTTACTATAAGACTTAAGAGATATGCCTGCTTTTTGGGCTAATATATTGAGAGCTTCTGGGAACGATACCCCCTCCATATCCATAATAAATTGGAATATATCCCCTGATTTGTCTCCACCAAAATCCTTATAGATTTGAAGCTCTGGACTTACTATAAAAGATGGGGTTTTTTCATTACGGAATGGAGACAGAGCTTTATAATTGGAGCCCGCCGGAATTAGGGTAATATATTCTCCTATAATATCTACTATATCTAATTTTTGCTTGATTAAATCTTTTGTCTCATTATTCATAAAAAATTTACCAACTTTAAAGCCACCTATTCATCTATTTAGTATGTGCAGACTTATATCTTATCAATAACAGCCCTATAGTTGTTAGTATTATAATAAATATTGCAATTAACTGAGTGATAGTAAGCCCATTAATTCTTAATATACTATATTGGGGGTCTGTAGTTTGCCAAAAATCAGTAATAAAATGAATTAAAGAAACTCCTACTACAAAGAAGGCTGTCAAATATCCTGACCTTCTAAAATCATAGAACTTATTATATAAAAATGACATTATAATAAACAAAATTATGTAACCAAAAGCTATATATAATGCCCAAGGATGCACATAAGTATCTCCAACTAGCAATAACCATGGATATTCATTTGTTGATATAGCACCTTTATCTATAGTTATAAATAATAGTACAATATATCCAAATATCATTCCTATAGGGATAATAGGTAAAAATGTATCAAAAAATCTTAACCATGACATACCAGATCTTTTGATAGCATCAAATCCTTGTAAATAAAACCATCCCCCTACCCAACCACCTAAGTAACCACCTATGATATTGAGTTTTCCATCATAAAAAATTTCACCCCAACTTAATATATTAACCCAATCCAAATCAACTTGTACAGTAGCTAAATACAACATTCTAGCCCCTAGCATACTAGATATAGCAACAATACTTACTAAATTAAATATATCCTTAGTAGGGACACCTTTTCTAGTAGCTTTTTCTAAAGATAAAATCAAAACTAAACTATAAGCAAATAAAAATGATATCCCCCAAATTGGTAAATTAAGGTTATATTCACTCAAAAATTCTAAGAATTGTAAATTGAGCATAGTTAGATTTATATTTTACAATATTATATTTAGGCTGGAAAAACTTGCTCCCCTGTCTCATCATATAGATAAATAGCTGCGGTTGGACAAGACTGTGCTGCCAAAAGTAAAGTATCATCATCAACAGAGCTTACATCAAGAGCGGTAATATCTGTTCTATCTGAGGTAACTTCTCCACCTTTGAGCTTGAGAACTGCTTTAGCCTCTTCGTCAATTTCAAAAACATCTGGGTAAACAGCTACACAACTAGCAGCTCCTATACATTGGTCTCGGTCTATTGCTAAGGTTTTAATTGCCATATTTATTTACTTAAATGATAATTATGATCTGGACTATCTTTATTATAATATATATTCTTAATTTTGTCACCACATACTTCACGAAGTTTATTTTCAACCACCACTCCAAAGGTAATAGACGACATAGGACATCCTGAACAAGCACCTAGTAAGTTCAAGGTAAGATTACCATCTTTGAACTCTAGTATCTCTACACCACCTCCATCAGCCTCTAGCATAGGGCTAATTTCTTCTAAAACTTCTTGTATTTTGGTATATACATCCATAACTAGATGTAGAATATATTATTATAAAGTAATATCTGTAATTTCAACTTCAGTATAAGGTTGTCTATGTCCATTTTTAACACTATATCTAGTTTTATTCTTATATTTAAAAACTATCTGCTTTTTTCCTCTACCTTGAGTTAGTACTTTAGCTGTAACTTTAGCCTTCTCAACTTTAGGTGTACCAACGGTAATATCTGAAGCATTCTCTATTAATAAAACATCATCAAAAACTAATTCTGACCCTGCTTCTTGATCTAATTTCTCAATCTTTAAAACTGTTCCTTTTTCAACAGAATATTGTTTTCCACCGGTACGAATAATTGCAAACATACTAATTAATTATCTAACATTAAAATTTATTATACAATGATCGATGCCTTTTGTCAATATTAAATTAGAGATTATTTATTAAATAAAATGCTTTTGGATTAAATCTATTTCTGTATTTACTTCTTCGTCTGAAAGTGATTTATCTAAATCTCTAAATTCTAGATGGAAAGTATAGTTAGTAAAATCTCCATTTTGGAATTTATCTCTAAAACCTATATAGTAACATCTTGGGGAGACTAAAGTTTGAATTATATTATATATATCTTGAGCTGAACTTGTATTTGGCACTGTTACTGTAATATCTCTTTTTACAGCTGGATATTTTGGAATTGATTGATATTTCTCCATCATTGTAGATAAAATATTAACCAGAACAGTTAAGTCTATTTCTATTATACCGGATGCATCTACCCAACCAACTGGTTGTTCTGAATAATGAATAATATTATTAGATTCAATCAATTTAGTAGAAAACTTGGTGTAATCAAAACCTAGTTGAGCGATTACTCTTAGAAAATCTGTATAGGTTTGGTTAGCATTAATATTATTATCATTTTCTTTATAATAATAACCTAAGCTCAAATGTAAATGTTGCTCCGAAGTAAAGACATTACTAATTTCAAATAATTTTAGGGTATCTGTATATTTTGCATTATTATCTATTGCTTTTGTCATAGACTTGATTAGATTTTGTCTTAGATATGGCTTTGTCTCATCTACTGGATTTACTAATTGTAGAGAGCCTTCTCCAGTATATGGATAGGTTAAGATTTCTGTATAACCAATTTTAGCCAATTCTTCAGATAATTGTCGTTTGAAATTAAATACCATATCTGATTTATTTTGTATTTTAGTAATATCTAATTTAGCTGGGATATTATCATATCCGTATATTCTTGCTATTTCTTCAATATATTCTTCTGGGGTATTTAGATCTAATCTCCAATATGGAGCTGTTAGATTATATTTTTTGGAACCAAATGCTTTATGTGCTTCTATATTTAATGATTTTAATATCTGATTAATATCATTATCACCAATATCTGTTCCTATATATTTTCTAATATAGTCATAATCTAAATGAACTATTGAGTGCTCAGTTCGATTATCACCATGATTATTATAACCAAGAGTTTCTAATCCAGATTTTTCAACTAGATTAATAATTCTCTGAATTGCAACATCGGCAAGTTCGACTGGAATTTGTCTCTCAAATCTTTTGGCTGATTCGGTTAAGAGTTTTAATCTTCTGGCTGTTTTACGAATGCGACTATGGTCAAAATTAGCACTTTCAATCAACACACGAGTAGTGCCATCTCCTACTGATGTAGAGAGACCACCCAGGATTCCAGCTAGAGCTATAATTTCCTCTGAGTCACAAATCACAATATCTCCATCTTCTAGTAATATTTCGGCTCCATCTAGAGCATTCAAGATCTCTCCCTTCTTAGCCTCTCTTACTATAATGCTATCCCCCTTGACTTTTTCAGCATCAAATATATGTACTGGTTGACCTGTTTCAAACAGAATATAATTACCTAGATCAACAGCTGGATGGTGAGTCTTCTGGTTTAAAATAGCTAAAGTTTGATGAATATTAAAATCTAATTTGAATATATCAGTTTGTACATACAAATCTACTCTATATGTACCTTTACTTAATATATTGGAGTCAAATTTATATTTACTAAGTCCTGAAAGTTCTAATAGTGAATAATACTGACATAAATTAGTCTTAATTTTAATGTTTTTTTTGAGTTTTTGTTTAAATGGAATTGGAGACAATTCCATTGGTTGCAATTGGTTATTTGTAATTAAAGCAACTTCTCTTGCTACACCATAAAACGATGATGAGTCGCTAGCTCGAGTTCCTAGTCCTTTATTATCTATGTCAATAATTACCTCATTCAACCCTAGAACCTCTGCTACTGGAGTCCCAACCTCAGCAAGACCTGGTAAAACTAAAATTCCATCTGATGCATCTTGCAATCCTAGTTCTTGGGCGGAACAAATCATTCCAAATGAATCTTGTCCTCTTAAATTTACAGCTTGAATATTAAGGCCATTTGGTAGAGTCGCTCCAATTTTAGCTACTGCCACTTTCTGGCCTAATTCTATATTCTTAGCTCCACATACTATAGTCAAAGCTTCATTATTTCCTACTGATACTTCGGCAATATTGAGCTTGTCAGCATTAGGATGTGGAGTTACTTTTTGTATATGGCCAACTACTACATTCTTGAGAGCCTCACCTGGATTATAAACTGAGTCAACTTCGTAACTTTTGAGTGTTATTAAATCTGCTAATTCTTCTGGTGACTGCTTTAATGTTGGAACAAAGTTTTTTATAATTGAGTATGGAATTTTCATAATTGTATTTTACCTAATTGAGATGCAAATCTAATATCAGCAGAGTGTATTAATCTAATGTCATCAATACCATATAAAATCATAGCTAATCGCTCTACACCAAAACCGAAGGCAAATCCTTGTATATTGGGATCAGTAATTCCTCCATTCTCTAATACCTTACGATTCACCATCCCAGCCCCAGCAATTTCTAGCCATTTATCCTCTAGCCAAATATCTATTTCAAAACTAGGTTCCGTAAAAGGGAAATAGCTAGGCCTTAGTCTAATTTTGACATCTTGTTGAAATAATTCTTTGAAAAAGTAATTAATTACTCCTTTGAAAGTGGAAATACTAGCTTTATCATCCAGACACAAACCCTCTACCTGATGAAATACTGTTTCATGAGTAGAGTCTGTAGCCTCATAACGATATACTTTTCCAGGAGCTATGATTCTAATTGGAGGCTTATTATTTTCCATATAATGAATCTGTACTGGAGAAGTGTGAGTACGAAGTAAAGATTTTATTCCTGCTGGATTTTGAACCCATATAGTATCCCATACATCTCGAGCAGGATGGGATTCAGGGATATTCAACATATCAAAATTATACTTCTCAGATTCTAATTCTGGTCCTACTGCAACAGAAAAGCCAAGCCCAGCAAAAATATCTTGAATTTTGAATATTAATCTTGAAATAGGAGATAGCCCTCCCAACCTAGACTGCATATCTAATCGATTAATTGGATAAATCTCTATATTAGACTCTATTTCTTGAGTTTTATTTTTGGCGACATACTCCTCAATGTCTTGCTTTAATTCATTAAGCTTCTGTCCATAAGCTGATTTTTTTTCTGGAATAATATCTTTAATTCCTTTAAATAACTCAGCAATATAACCCTTACGAGATAAATATTTATGCTCTAACTTATCTATATCTAAGGAATCCTTTTTATCATCTTTATATTCTTTTATAACCTCTTCAATTGATATCATATTCTAAAATTTATTATTTATTCTCTTGAGCGATAAAGAAAAATTCAAGTAAAAATATCGCTATTGTTAATATTGTAGCACTAAGTATATTAAAAAGCAAAAAACCCTGTAAAGCTAATTGTAATCCAAATAAAATTCCTAAAAGTAAACCTTGTCTTTGAGATCTGAGTGCAATATAGCTGGTATCTCGATTTTTAAATAAATTATGGGATAAAAATAACCTTGTAGCATATCCTAAATATGCCGTTATAGACCATACTATAATCACTATACAAACTAATAAAACCCAAACTAGAGATATAGGTACTTCAGTAGGATTTATCCTAAATATTATATAATAAGCTCCTCCACTTGCAATTAATAGTAATATACTATTTAACCACAAAAATAGCTTTGTCATAATTTTTATTTATTGTCATAGGCTTGAGCACCTTTGATCAAAATTTGTTTAGCCTCTTCTCTATCTCCAAAGCCTTCAATTTTGACAAATTCATATTTACCTGGCTCTAATTTTTTATAGTCAGCCATAAATAATTCTATCTCTTTAATTAGATGTAATTCGATATCTTCTAAATCTTGAATGTGAGCTAATCGAGGATCTAACTTTGCTACAGGAACACAAATTAATTTGTGATCTATTCCTGCTTCATCACTCATCTTAAGAACTCCTACTACTCTTGATTTAACCACACATCCTGCAAAAGTTGGCCTAGTAGCTAAAAGAATAGCATCCAAAGCATCTCCATCCTCTCCATGTGTTTGAGGTATAAACCCATACTCAAATGGATAAATTAAAGGAGAATACAAGGTTCTGTCTAATTTAAAGTATCCTCCCTTTTCATCATATTCAAATTTGGAAGTAGAGTGCATAGGGATATCTACCACTATATTAAATTCTTCTGGTAAAGATTCTAATCTTGGTACATCAGTATATAGATTCATATGTTTCTTTATTAATTAATTATTTAATAATTATGCTTCAGACTCTGTATTATTGGTGGTATTTTCCTTCACAGCTACTGTCTCTGAAGTTTCATTTACTAACTCTTGAGCCGGAGTTATAGAAGACAAATCTTCAACCACTGGAGCTGATTCATTTTTAGATTCTGGATTAAGATTAATATCATAGCCAGTTAACCTAGAGGCCAATCTCACATTCTGCCCTGATCCTCCAATAGCCAAAGACAATTGATCCTTAGGTACAATTACAGTAGCTTGTCTATTATTCTCATCAATAGTAATATTTTCCACTTGAGCAGGGGCAATAGCTGCTTTTATATAGTCTTGTAAATTGTCTGAATACTCTATAATATCAATTTTCTCTCCACCTAATTCATTAATCACAGACTGGACTCTAGTTCCTCTCTGCCCTACACAAGCTCCAACCGGATCTATTCCTTCACCTTTAGCTTTTACAGCTAATTTGGTTCTGATTCCGGCATCCCTGGCAACAGATACAATTTCTACAGTTCCTCCAAATATTTCTGGCACCTCTAAAGCAAACAAAGATTTCACAAAGTCCGTACTTCTTCTTGATAGCACAATATTAGGCTCTCTCTCTGTAGTCTCAACACTTTGAATCAAGAATTTATGCCTATTACCAACACGATAATTATCAGCATATACTTGCTCAGATGGGAATAGTAGCCCCACTCCCTTACCAAGGTCAACAAATATAATACCTCTATCCATTCTCTGAATTGTACCTGTAATAATCTCTCCGACTCTGTCCTTATAAGCCTCAAAAGCAGTGGTTCGCTCAATTTCACGAATTTTCTGCATTAATACTTGTTTGGCAGTTTGAGCAGCAATTCTACCAAAATCCTCTTTTGGCTCTAGCTCCTCAACAATTTCCTCTCCTTCTTTTATCTCTGCTTGAATAGCCTGAGCATCAGTAAGAGAAATATGTCTATCAGGATTGAATCTAATTCTTCTAACTCCATCAGAACCCTCTTCCTGAGCAGAACCAAAATCCTCAGCATTCTGGTCATCACTTAGTATAACATAACCTTCATCGTCTACATTTACTACAGTTTTATGTCTAAAGATAGAGAAAACCCCTGAATCTCTATTCAACTTAGCTTTAATAACTTGACTCTTTTCTCCATAATCTTTTTTATAAGCGGCAGCAATAGCAGTCTCAATTACTTCAATAATTTTATCTTCTGGGATGTTTTTTTCTTCTGCGATTTGGGTGATAGCAAAAGTAAATTGTTTAGCATTCAACATATTAATATTCTTAATGTTATTATAATAATACCATATGA
Source organism: uncultured bacterium (assembly GCA_937864235.1). Classification (GTDB taxonomy): domain Bacteria; phylum Patescibacteriota; class Minisyncoccia; order SW-4-49-11; family SW-4-49-11; genus CALRBF01. The sequence continues at coordinate 37,651 of CALMJI010000018.1, forward strand.
AATAAAATAGATCTACTCTTTATTAAAAAAAGCAGATCTATCATAAATTTAGCCATATCATATAAAAATATTATATACTCATAATACTCAATTGTCAAATTAAAACTAGTATAAAATCTAAAAATAAGGTAATATATATTTATAAATTATTTAACCAGAATTGGTATATGAGTAAAATTATTGTAGATGAAAAAGCTATAGATGAAATATTATCTCGTAGTATTGCCGAGATACTTCCCTCTAAAGAAGCTCTAAAAAAAGAATTGATGTCTGGGAGACAATTAAGGCTTTATATCGGAGCTGATGCTACTGGACCTGCTCTACATATTGGTCATGCCACTAATTACATATTATTAGAAAAAATTAGGAAATTAGGTCATAAAATTATACTTTTAATCGGAGATTTTACAGCTAGAATTGGAGACCCTACTGACAAAACTGCAACCAGAGTTCAATTGACTCGAGACCAAGTAATTGAAAATACCAAAACTTGGATTAAGCAATTAAGTCCTATAATTTCTTTTGATGATAAAAATAATCCTGTAGAAATTGTCTATAACCATAATTGGTTGTCTAAAATGAATTTTGAGGATGTAATAGACTTAGCTTCTAATTTTACAGTACAGAGAATGTTAGAGAGAGATATGTTTGAGAAAAGATTAAAAGAAGAAAAGCCTATTTATGTGCATGAATTTTTTTATCCCCTAATGCAAGGTTATGATAGTGTTTATCTTGATGTAGATGCCGAAATATGTGGAAATGATCAAAAATTCAATGCTCTATGTGGAAGAACTCTTTTACAAAGATATAAGCAAAAAGAAAAATTTGTGATAATCACAACTCTTTTGGAAAATCCTATCACCAAGGAAAAAATGATGTCCAAAAGCCTTGGGACTGGAGTGTTTCTAAATATGAGCTATATTGATATGTATGGAAAAATAATGGCTCAACCCGATGAGAATATATATCAGCTTTTTGTAGATTGTACTTATGAAAGTTTAGAAAATATTGAAAAAATACGAAAAGATTTAAAGCTAAATCTAGTCAATCCAAAAGACTTAAAAATGAAATTAGCCTTTGAAATTACCAAAATTTATCACGGCGATGAATTAGCTCAGAAAGCTCAAGAATATTTTATCAATACATTTCAAAATAAAGATATTCCAACTGAAATCAAAGAGTATAAAACTGATAAATCTAAGGTATCCTTAATTGAAATTTTACTTGAAACAGGCTTAGTTGAAAGTAAAGGAGAAGCAAAAAGAGTAATAGAACAAAATGGGATAAAAATTGATGGTAAAACAGTCAATTCCAATCCAGAGCTTATAATCACCCAGCAAGGATTAGTTTTACAAAAAGGAAAAAGGAGTTTTGTGAGGGTAATTTTGAAATAATTGTCCCTTTGTATAAACTTTAGTAAAGTTTATTGCTCAATCGTCTATCCACCTCCGGCACTCCGTGCCACCTCCTCCTAAGGAGGACAAAAAATTAAGAGTATCAATCCCCTCTTAAACTGGTAAGGACAAGCCTTGGACTAACTGTCTCCCTTTGGAGGGAGAAAAATAAAAATACTTACAACCCAAATCTTCCTCTTGCTGCGTTGAAGTTATGTTGTATTTCACTTAAAGACAATACTCTATTATAAATTTGTAATGAAGAAATATTCCCTCTATAGGCCTGGATATCTCCAGACTGCCTTACCCCTAAGTAGTTGTTATCTGTAGTGATTGCTGGGGTATTTAATCCATTAGTATTAAATACCAGAGGAGAGTTGTTCCAATACATATTAAAATTAGATATATTTGTACTTCCAGACCCCATATATGTTATCGTTAACATTCCCCATAGATTTGGGGTGGGATAAAATGAAGTTTTTGCTTTTACCCAACCATTATTATTTGCAATATAAAGTCCTTCATATCCAGAATTTAGTTGATTTACATAAGCAATTCCAAGAGTAGATGTACCAGATGATCTTAATGTAATCATTCTATGAAAATCAGCTTGAGTTCCCACTTTGGGTTTTGGATTAACACTCATCCATAAATTTATGGTAAATGGATTAGAAGTTGATATAAAATAAGAAGATCCTAAATTAATAAAATCATCAACTCCATCAAAAACCAAACTACCTAGATTAGCACTATTATATCCAACCCCATTCACAAGTGTTACATTATTATTTCCACTAAGATCAAACCAAGTTGTCCCTGTCCCTGGATAGCTTGCTGCATTCCCTGCATCTAGGTGTAAAACTAGTCCATTATTTATTACATATGGATTAATTGAAATTAATCTATTCTCTGATAAATCTGCAGATACTCCTACTTTATTATTATTAGGATTTATTACTACATTATATCCTGTATTTGCTCCTGTTGCTTGGGGGTCTTTTGGGATGCCTGCTATGTATGTTGGGACTAATTCTCTCAAATCTGCTCTATCAGTACAGTTTGTTGATCCTCCTACCTGCTCTACTCCTGTATTACATATATATCTAGGCGTTGTACTTATACTATTTGGATATCTTCCATTATCTATTAGATATTGTTCTAAGGCTTTATATATTGTATTTACATCTGACCTTCTTTGTGCATTCCTTGCTTGGGCTATTTGCCTGTTTGGATTTATGGCTACTAATACTATTGCTGCTAATATTCCTATTGCTGCTATTACTAAGAGTATCTCTAATAATGTAAATCCTTTTCTTGTTCTTTTATGATTTTGTATCATATATGTATATTAGTTTATATTGCTTTCTATATATTATTTTACCCCCCCGGAGCTTTTGTCAAGTTTTTTGAATGGTTTTTATATATATTTTTTGTTATATACCTTAGTTTGGGTTTTGGCAACGGTTGCAATTGTGGATATGTTTGGGTTGTAATTGTGAATATTAAATTATCTACCCTACCTCTTCGGGGACTTACTCCTAAGGGGAACAGAAAGCAAGCTACAAAAACAGCCCCCTCCACCTGCGGGTAATCCCTCCAAAAGGAGAGAAAACAAATACTAAGATATAATAATAACTATCTTTTTAGCTTGATTAACTATAATTTTTTTGGGAGTATTGGAGTTTAGGATTTGCTGTACTTTGGGTGAATTTAGAACTTGGGCTTGAATACCATGTTCAGTTGCATCAGCTGAGACTGTAACTATATCTCGCATTTTACCATTAATATGAATTTGATAATCTATTTTGCTCTGCACTAGTTTTGTCTCATCATATTGAGGCCACTGAGATTGATGTATGCTTGTTGTCTCTCCTAACATTTCCCATAATTCTTCTGCTAAATGTGGGGCAAATGGAGCTAAGAGCTTGAGGTATTGTTTGATATAATCTATTTGAATATTTTGTTTTTGATAAGAGTTCAAAAATTCCATTAAGCTACTAATACAGGTATTGTATTTTTGATTATCTATATCTTGAGTTATTTTTTGAATTAAATAGTTAATATCATAGTCTAGCTTATTCTGATCTTGAATCGGCTCCAGATTATCGGATTTGATATCTTCTACCCATTGATAGACTCTCTTTAAAAATCTACTGCACCCGATTAAGCCTTTGGTGTCCCAAGCAATAGCTTCATCGTATGGCCCCATAAACATTTCATAAACTCGCAAGGAGTCAGCACCAAATGATTCTACCATTTCAATTGGATCAACAGTATTACCTTTGGATTTTGACATTTTGACTCCTCCTTCGGCTAAAATCATACCGTGCTTAATTCTGGTCTGATATGGCTCTTGTGTTGGTACTACTCCGATATCATATAAAAATTTATGCCAAAATCTTGAATACAAGAGATGTACTGTAACATGTTCCATTCCTCCATTATACAAATCTACTGGTAGCCATTCTTGTAGTAAATTTTTATCAGCTAAAACCTCGTCATTATTAGGGTCAATATACCTAAGATAATACCAAGAGCTTCCTGCCCAATTTGGCATAGTATCTGTCTCTCGCATTCCCTCTACCCAAGTATTATCTGGTCTTGGATTTTGTCTTGAGATTGCCTGTCCTGTAATAATATTATACCAAACTTCCACCCAATCTTTGGCTTGAGCTAAAGGTCCATCTCCTAAGCCTTGTGGAATATATGACTCAATTTCTGGTAATTCTAATGGTAAATCTGAGATGGCAAGTGGGACTGCATATTGTAATATATCATCTACTTCTCTAGTAATTGCTTTTGGGGGTAGGAATTCAGTAATCTCACCTGATAACATTTTATAATCATGCTCACTAATCCATACTATTGGGAATGGTTCGCCCCAATATCTTTGTCTAGAGAATACCCAATCTCGAAGTTTATATTGAATTTTTTGCTGACCTAGATTCTGATTTGTTAATTCTTGAGTTAATTGTAGTTTAGCTTCGGTTGTAGATAAGCTATTATATGACTCTGAGTTCTCTAGGATATTTTGCTCTGTAATGACATTAATAATTTCTAAATTATATTTCTCGGCAAATTCTCTGTCTCGCTCATCATGAGCAGGTACCGCCATTACAGCTCCGGTTCCATAATTCATAAGTACATAATCGGCTGTCCAAATTGGGATTTGCTTGCCGGTAAGTGGATGTATTGCATAGGCTCCCGTAAATACTCCTGTTTTATATTTTTCTTGCTGACGGTCTAAGTCACTTTTGGATTTGGTTTGCTCATGATATTGTTGGACTTGACTCTGATATTCTGCTGTTGTAATTTTATTCAAAAGTGGGTGCTCAGGGGCTAATACCAAGAATGTCACCCCAAACAAAGTATCTATTCTGGTGGTAAAGACTTCTACAAATTGAGTTGAGTTAGCAATTTGGAATTTTAATTGCACTCCTTCACTGCGGCCTATCCAATTTCTCTGTTGAGTTTTGATAACTGATAAATAGTCGACTGTCTCTAAGTCTTTGTCCAATCTATCTGCATATTTGGTAATAGCTAGCATCCATTGTCTTAATGGAACTCTGGTACAAGGATGTCCTCCTCTCTCGGATTTACCGTCTATAACTTCTTCATTGGCAAGGACGGTTTTTAGTTCTTCACACCACCAAACTTGGGTTGTATCCTGATAAGCAAGTCCTGCTTTGAACATTTGCAACCAAATCCATTGTGTCCATTTATAATATTTAGGATCAGTGGTGTTTATCTCTCGGCTCCAATCAAAAGACAGTCCCAAAACTGCTAATTGTTTTTTAAAATTATTTATATTATCTGCAGTAGCTATAGCTGGGGAGATATTATTTTGTATTGCATAATTCTCTGTTGGTAAACCAAAAGCATCCCAACCAATTGGATATAATACTTGTTGCCCTTGCATACGATACATACGAGCCTTGATATCTTGAGCTACATAACTTCTAATATGCCCTACATGTAATCCTGCACCTGAAGGGAATGGGAATTCTACTAGAATATATTTTTTATCATCAGAAATCTGTTTATCCAAACTATAGTCTACAAAGCCTTCTGCCCATTTCTGAATCCACTTCTGTTCAATAATTCTATGATTATACATATAATAAAAAGTTTAATTATACTATTATAGCATAGTTTTTAATTTTATTAATTATTCAAGTGTAGATTGTGTTGACACTCCTGTATTGTAATCATATTCTAATACTACCGCTTGAGAAGGGTTAATATTAAATTTAATGGTGTCTTCAATAGATAGTTTTTGAAAATACTTTAATATAGATCGAATACTATCATGATGAGCTACAATCAAGACATTTTCATTTTTCTCTAAAATTGGTAATAAAGTATCCAGTATAAAAAGTTCTACTCTAGCATATACATCTTTGAGACTTTCTACTGAAGGTAAATTTTCTGGCGGAATACTAGCATATCTTCTATCTTGACTAGGGTGGTATCTATGATCTATTGCAATTGGATTAGCTGTTTGGTCCCAGCTAGCATTAATCTCATTAATATTAGGATATTTTAAAAGAGCCTCTTGATAAGTTAAGCCTTGTACTGCACCATAATGTCTTGGGTTTAATCTCCAATCATGAATTTCTTTAATCCAAGAATGATACATACTATTCATTATAGTCCAAGCACTAACAATTGACCTTTCTAAAACTGAGGTTATAACTATATCTATATCTGTATTATTATTTATTAATACATTTCCAATAGACTTTAAGACATCTTTTTGCTCCAGTAAAGGTACATCAGCCCAACCTATAAATCTATTTTCTTGGTCCCATTGACTATCCCCATGTCTTACTAATATAATCTTTGACATAATTTATTTTGACTTAAAAATAGACTTTATTTTCTCTAAGAAGGTAGCTTTTCTGTCTGTACCACCTATAAGATAATATTTATTCAATACTTTCAAAGTATTTTCTTCTAATTCATATACTAATGGATTACCAGTAGGAATCTCAATATCTATAATTTTATCATCTGAAATATTCTCCAAAAACTTAAGCATAGCCCTCAAACTATTACCATGAGCAGAAATTATTAGTCTTTTTCCTGATAAAATAGCTGGCTTCAATTCCGACTCCCAATACGGTTGCACTCTATCTAGGGTATCTTTAAGAGACTCTCCGATTGGTAATTGCTCTACGGGGATATCATCATATCGCTCATCATTGGCAGGATATCTAGAGTCATATTCAGATAATAAAGGTGGTTTAATTGAAAAGGCTCTTCTCCAAACTTTTACCTGATATTCACCAAATTCTTCTACTGACTCTGCTTTATTCTTACCTTGTAGTCCTCCATAATGTCTTTCATTAAGATGCCAATCTTTGATGACAGGAATCCAAGTCATATGAGCTCCCTCTAGTGCATACTGTAAAGTATCTATCGCTCTATCCAACATAGAGGTGTAGGCTATATCAAATACAAATCCATTTTGTAATAAAGTTACTCCTGCTACCCTAGCTTCTTGAATGCCAGTCACAGACAATTCTACATCAGTCCAACCAGTAAACTTATCTAGTTGATTCCAGACACTTTCTCCATGCCTCATTAGAACTAATGTATAGGCCATAATTATTCTTCATCTGAATTAGGAATGACACTATCGTCTACATCTGAAGTATCCATATTAGCATCTTCTTTAGCTAATACTTCTTTATATAATTTATCCAATGTCTCTGGATTATCTCTAAGAGACTTACGAGCCGACTCTAATCCTTGCCCTATAGTATTACCTTCTAAATCTTGAATATAAGTTCCTTTCTTTTTAAGAACACCAACTTTAAGAGCTAAATTAATCAAATCTGTCTCTAGGGAAACCCCCTCATTATACATAATATCAAACTCTGCAACTTTGAAAGGAGCTGCAACTTTATTTTTTACAATCTTAGCTTTTGTTCTTGCTCCAATTACTTCTTCTCCTTTTTTGATCTGAGCCACTCGTTTAATCTCTATTCTAACAGAGGCATAAAATTTCAAAGCTTTACCTCCTGGTGTTTCAACTGGACTACCATACCCCATAGCTCCAATCTTCATACGAGTTTGGTTAGTGAATATAATAGTAGTATTAGCTTTAGCAGATATAGCTGTCAACTTACGTAGAGCTTGTGACATTAACCTAGCTTGAATAGCTACATGAGAGTCTCCCATATCTCCTTCTATTTCCGCTTTAGGCACTATAGCTGCCACAGAGTCAAGAACAATAATATCTACATTGCCTGAATGCACTAAAGCTTCTACAATTGACAAAGCTTCTTCTCCAGTGTTAGGCTGAGAAATTAACAAATCGTCAGTATTTACTTTGAGCTTTTTGGCATATTCAGGATCTAGAGCATGCTCTGTATCAATAAATGCAGCAACTCCACCTTCTTTTTGAGCATTCGCGATTACTTGTAAACAAATTGTAGTTTTACCACTAGATTCTGGTCCATAAATTTCTATAATTCTACCTTGAGGCATCCCTCCAATACCAAGAGCTCTATCAAGAGAAATTGAACCAGTCGAATAAGCTTTGATATCAACTTTCTTGACATCTCCTAACTTCATCATTGACTCATCTCCGAATTTACTTTTAATATCTTCTAAGACTGATTGTATTTTCTCATTTTTACTAATCTTATCTGTGGATTTAGATTTATTCTTTGCCATATTACTTCTTATTTAATATTAAATTAATTATATCATATAAATGATTTACCTTCAAATATTAAAAATTTATCCCTGAAATCCGTATTCTAGAGCTGATTTACCTAATATATAAATTTTTTCTCTTTTAGAGGTTCTTGCTCTTTTGGTCAAAACATCATAATTATTTTGCTCAATCTTATCTAGAATAGCTTCATACATACGGCTGGCCATAATTACTGCAAATCTACCTCTTTTATTGAGATATTTGAGACCACTATCAGACTGTCTATACAAATTTCTAGCTCTTTTGATTTCAAATTTTATTAATTTTATAAAATCTGCATTAATTTTATTATCTCTGATATTATTTTCTGTTACATTATATTTATGCATATCTTCTTGTGGCAAATAGATTCTTCCCCTTTCTTTATAATCCTCTCCAATATCTCGAATAAAATTAGTTAATTGCATTGCCTCCCCCAAATATGGGGCATATTCCAGAGCTTTGATATTATTAAACCCAATTATATAACTCATCATCAATCCTACCACTGAGGCTGAACCATACATATATGCTTGCAAGTCGGCATAGGTTTGATATCTATTCGTATACACATCCTGCTTCATAGCTGTAAGAAAATCCAGACTATATTGATAGGGAATTTCATATTTCCTAAAGACCTCAGCCGTAATATTCAAAACCGGATATTTTGTCTTATCCCCTGCATAGGCTTGATGCCACATTGCTTCCCAATCCTCTAACTCTTGTAATATGGCTTCTGGATTTTGGTTAATAGCATTATCTACAATTTCATCTGGAATACGAAAAAAACTATATAAAGCATAAGTGGCTTGCCTTAAATTCATAGGCAAAAATCTAGTTGCAAAATAATAACTAGTCCCAAATTGCTTGGTGACAGCTTCTACTGCTTGAGTGTATTTGTCCATATTTTTAATAACCTCTATTCTCTATATATTGAATCAGTGAATTGAGCGCTAATTTAGTCTCGGGAGTAATATGTTGTTCTGTGGCTGTGATATTCTTAGCCTGTTCCAAATACTTATTTACTTTATCTCTAGTATAATCAAGAGCTCCGGTCTTTTGGAAAATCTCTATAATTTGAGCTTGGTCATTATCTGTAATATTAGGATTGCCCCAATATTTTTTTAATTCTTGTATATCTTTAGCATTAGCATTTTCTAAGACATATTGGGTTAAAAAGGTATGTTGATGTTCTCTTATATCTGATAAAATAGATTTTTTAATAACCTTAGGATCAGCAATAATATCTAAAATATCATCCTGAGTTTGGAATGCAAGTCCCAAAGCTGTACCAAAATCCACACAGAATTTCAAAAGCTCTTTTTGCTTCCCAGCCAGAGTCACTCCTATTTGCATTGGTCTTACAAAGGTATACCCAGCGGTTTTGAGTCTCATCTTAGTCTCCACCAAGCTCATATCAATAGCCTCTCTGGTAATAACATTAACATCTATCATCTGGCCTATAGCCACCTCATCTATCATCTGATAAAATACCTTCCAAGCCTCAGCATAATTTGGCAAATGATTAAATTGATGGAATCTACCAATAGCCCATGAGAATAGCAAATCTCCTACTAATATAGCCTGAGAATGACCATAGTGTATTCTATTAGCAACATTTCTATGATTGTCGTGCATACCCTTGGAGACAAAAGTATGTAGGGTATCTACTCGATGCCTCATCTTACCCTCATCAATAACATCATCATGTATTAAAGCAAAAGCATGAAAGATTTCCAATGAGACTAATAAGTCCATTATTTCTTCCCTATTATCACAACCTAAAGTTTCATACAAGGTATATGCCATATAAGGCCGTATACATTTACCTCCTCCAATAATAGATTTAGCATAATTGATAATTTTTAAAATTTCTGCATCTTGAGTATATACAGCATATTCCTCAAATTTAGACTCAATAGCTTTTGCTAATACAGACTGAAATGCAGTCTTAAATTCAACTATATTCATATTTAACTAAGGGTATAATTTATCAAGTTTTATTTATTTTATACTATATTTGTAATCTTTACAATAAAAACCGGGAATACCGGCTTTTACTGTAACAAAACTAAAACAAATTTTACTATTTCTTATCTTCTTGTAATTTTTGAAGTTCTTCTTGTTGCTGCTTCTGTTGTTGTTCTTGCTTATACTCTTGATATGAAGTTAATCCCAAATATGACAATGCGAATAGAACTTGATACAGAACTAAAGTAACTGTAACCAAAATTACCATTGCTTTTAATGCATAACGGGTTATAATCTCAGTCTTATAAATAAACTCTTTGTGACTTGGATGCTTTTCTAATAGTTTTTTACTCATATTTATAATATATTAATTATTATAAATTAATTATATCACATTTTATATTTTTTGTCCAATAAAAAATTCACTGTATATACAAAACACAAAATATAAGTTATAATATATATAATAATGATAGTAATTTAATTATAAAATATATGTCCTATGGTAAACTAAGGAAAAATGTACTGGCAATCATATTTGATAAAGATGGAAATGTATTAATTGTCTCCAGAGCCAATGATCCTCTACATTGGCAATTTCCCCAAGGTGGGGTGAATGAAAATGAGACTAATGAAGAAGCTATTATTAGAGAATTAGGAGAAGAACTAAATACTACAGACTTTACAATTTTAGATAAATGTCCCGAAAAACACACCTTTTATTTCCCTAAAAGATTGATTAGAGATGAGAATTTGGGACAAAAACAAACCATTATATTGTTAAGATTCAATGGGAGCACTCAATCAATAAGAGTTGACCGTCGTGAATTGGGTGGATTTTTGTGGGTTTCACAAGCACAAATTGGAAAGTTTTTACACGAGTATCGTAAGCCAGTCTGGTATATTGTAATGAAATACTTTTCACCAGAAAAAATAACCGAATTGCTTAATAATTAAATACCATGTATCAGTCTAACCTCATCTCCAAAACTAGAAAACAAATTTCTCAAACAGAAGAGTCTTTGAATGCACAAATACTCATAAAATCTGGATATATCGAACAAGTTATGGCTGGGGTATATGCTTATTTACCTCTAGGATATAAAGTATTAAAAAATATTGAGCAAATAGTTAGAGAAGAACTCAATAAAATATCTGCACAGGAGCTGCTCTTGCCTGCACTACACCCAAAATCTTATTGGGAGAAAACTGGAAGATGGGAGAGTTTAGATGTATTATATAGATTTAAATCTTATTATACTTCTACCGAATTAGCTTTAGGATCTACTCACGAGGAAATTATTACTCCAATTGCTAAGAATTTTATTCAATCATATCAAGATTTACCCTTTGCTACTTATCAAATTCAAACTAAATTTAGGGATGAAAAAAGAGCAAAGTCTGGAATTTTGAGAGGTAGAGAGTTTATTATGAAAGATTTATATTCATTCCACAGCTCAACTGATGATTTGGATAAATATTATGAACTAGTAACTCAAGCATATCTGAATATCTATAAAAGACTTGGAATAGGAGATATTACTCTTAAGACTTATGCTTCTGGAGGAACATTTAGTAAGTATTCACACGAGTTCCAAACTATATCAGATATTGGAGAGGATACTATTTTTGTGTGCGAGAAATGTAATATTGCAATTAATAAAGAAATTATCGAAGAACAAAAAACTTGTCCAGAATGTGATAATTCTGACTTGATTCAAAAACAGTCTATTGAAGTTGGAAATATATTTAAATTACAGACTAAATATTCTGAAGCTTTTGATTTGGAATTTACTGATGAGAGTGGGGTAAATAAACCCGTTATTATGGGATGTTATGGAATTGGAATCTCTCGATTAATGGGGACTTTAGTAGAAGTCTTTGCCGTGAATGAATCTAAAATGTTATGGCCAGAATCTGTTGGTCCATTTGATATACATTTAATAACTCTTAATACAGACTCTGAGGAAGTGGTCAAAAAATCAGAAGAATTATATATTATGTTGCAGAAAGAAGGGAAAGATGTCTTATTTGACAATAGAAATGAAAGACCTGGTATAAAATTTGCAGAAGCAGATTTAATTGGAATTAATAAAAGAATTATTATTAGTTCCAAAACCATAGCCCAGAATGGAGTAGAGATTGATGGACAAATAATTCCATTCGACAAAATATAAAGTAATCTATCTTATATATTCTACTTAGATTTAATAATCTCTATTGCTTTATCTAGTTGTGGATCTTTTTCTGCCTTAATATCATCAGATGTTAACTTGATTTCAAAATCTGGCTTAATACCCTCTTTATTAATAGCTAGTCCCGATGGGGTCACCCATTCTGCAATAGTATATTTTAAGACTGAACCATCAGCAAATTCTTTGGTACTTTGAACTAACCCTTTACCAAAAGTCTGCTCTCCTACCAATTTCACATCTTTTATATCTCTTAAAGCCCCAGCTACTATTTCAGAAGCACTGGCTGAGCCTTGATTAACTAATAAGACTAGTTTTATATCTTCATATTTAGGATTCTTCTTTGTTTTTAATTCTTTCACCATATCAGACTCTTTACCTTTTTCTATAACTGCTATTGATCCTTTTGGTGTAAATAGCTCCACTACTTCTACGGCTGATTGTAAATATCCTCCAGGATTATTTCTTAAATCTAAAACTATCTCATCGATTCCCTTTTCTTTTAATTTTGATATCTCTAAATCTAATTCACTAGCTGTTTCTAACTGAAATTGAGACATAGCTATAACCCCAACTCCATCTTTTTCTTCCACTTCAATATTTGGGACATCTATAATATCCCGAATAATCTTAAATTCTAATAAATCTGACTCCCCCTCACGTGCAATTTCTAATTTAACTTCTGTTCCTTTTTCTCCTCTAATTTTAGTGACAGCCTTCTCTACACTCAATCCAAATGTACTTTCTCCATTTATGGAAACTATAGCATCTCTTGGCAATAATCCAGCCTTACTAGCTGGAGTACCTTCAATTGGACTGACAACTATTAACTGATCTTCTCTTAAACCAATTTCTGCTCCAATCCCTTGAAATTGACCCTCCAAACTTTCAGAAAAATCGCTATATTCTTTTTGTGATAAATACACAGTATATGGATCTTCTAGAGATTCTACCAAACCTTTAATTGCACCCAACTCTGCTTCTGATTTATTGTTTATCTTATCTGGATAAAGATATTCTTTTTGTAAGAAATCATATACTTTTTGTAAAGAAGCTGTATTTACACCATTTGAAGTAGGATTATTTTGAGAAATGAAGCTATAAACATAATCTTGGAAATAAAAACCTCCCAATACAAAAGATATTATTAAAAGAATAGCTGTAAATACAAAGTTAGAAAATTTCATAGTATATTAGAGATTAATTATTTATGTGGATTAGGTTTACCCCAAGTTTTTATGAAAAACTTGATACCATCTTTAATATGTATCCAATAGATTTTTTTAAATAATAGATTCAACACAAAACCATTTTGGCTAGATTTGCGATGATAATGATACATCTTTACCTTAGGATAATAAACTACTTTATATCCAGCAGACCAAACCTGCCAGGCAAAATAAGTATCTGATAGATATAAAAACATATCTTCGTCAAGATAGTTTATTTTTTCTACTAAAGTTTTAGGAAACATATAGGCCGCCCCCAAAATCCAATCTACTTCCCTAATAGATTTATGATCCCAATCTGACATCTTAAATCTATCAACAGCTTTCTTTGCAAATGGGAATAATCCAACTGGAGTTCTGCGATATAATGCTATCAATGGTGTCAAAAATTTATAAGTAGATTCTTGTACAGAACCGTCAAAGTTTAGTAACTGAGGTCCAATAAGACCTACTGATGGATTTTTTTCTAAATAATCTACCATTTTTTCAACCATATCAGCTTCCAAAAAAGCATCAGTATTTAGATTAAATATATAATCAGATTGAGCATATTTAGCACAAATATTAACCCCTTTAGTATAACCATAATTTTTGGTTTGCTTTAAAAACTCAACTAAAGGATACTGATTTTTGATATCTTCTTCCAATTCATCAGCATCTTTTGAAGCATTATCTAACACGATTACCTGAAAAGGAATGGTAATATTTGCTTGATAAATTTTTTTCAGACAATATAAGAGTAAGTCTTTTGTATTATAGTTTACAATGGTGAGAGCGACCTTATATTTTTGCATATCTATCGTTGAAGTTCTGTAATTTCAGTACCAAATATACCCTGTATATCTTTTTGGAAAGCTGTAAAATTACCACTTCTTGGAATAATTACATAACCTATATCAGGTAGGGTTTGTGAAGTAAATGGACCATCATTAGATGTGTCATATCCTTTTTGAATCATATTATTCATATCCAAGGTGCTAACAGTATCTACAGCAATTCTTAATTCTTCAACTGTCATTGTAGTTCTAACATTAGTTCCAAAATTCTCTAAAAGATTAAGCATAAAAATAGGATTTTTAATAGCACCACTCTGTTCAGCCTTATCTTTAATAGCTGTCATAACTTCTCTTTGCCTACGAGAGCGATCAAAATCATTACTCGTTAATCTAGCTTGAACATATTTAAGAGCTTTATCACTGTCTAGCTCATTCAATCCTTTCTTGACTCTAATACCACCATCATAATTAGGGTCATAAAAATTACTTTCAGCATTAACTGTAATACCGCCAAGAGCATCAATTATCCCCTTAAAAGCAATAAAATCAACACTAACCCCATAATGCATTGGCATACCTGTAACATCTTCTAAAACCTGCATAGTATATTGCAAACCTTGTGGAGGCTTTTGTCTAAAACCAATAGCATGAGCTGCGTTGAGCTTGCTATAACCTTTAGTCCCTGGAACTGTTACTCTTAAATCTCTAGGGATTGAGACCATAGCTATTTTTTTTGACTCCTGTTGCATAGAAAGGATCATTATAGAATCAGCCAATAGCCCACCGTTTGGATCATTCTCCCCCCTCATACCAAGAAGCACTATATTAGTTCTACCATTATCTGATTTTAACTGCTTGTTGGTAGCTCCAGATAATAATGATCTAGCTGTATCAAAAATAGATTGATTCTCCCCAGTAATATTATTAATAGATTTATTAGCTCTATAGGCAAAATATCCAAATACAGAAGCCCCAATAAAAAAGATAATACCAAAGGTAATCAAAAGCTTTTTCTTCCATGGCTTCATCTTCTTCTTAGATTTTTGATCATTAGGTATAATTTTTTTCATAGTGAATTTACTTCCTTTATAACTTGTATAGTTTCCTTAGCGCAACGATTCCAAGAAAATTCTGACACCCTTTCTAATCCCTTAACTCTCATTGTTTGCCTCAAATCTGGATTACTTATTATATTGTCTAATACTTTTGCCATATCGTCAATATTATGTGGGTCAAAAGATAGACTGGCCTCTCCCCCAACTTCAACCAGACTAGGAGTATTAGATACTACTGTAGGCACTCCACAGGCCATTGCTTCTAAAATTGGCAATCCAAACCCTTCGTAGAAACTAGGCAATACAAATAAATCTGATCCCCATAGAAGTGGAGATAATTCTGCATCCTCAAATCTACCAGTAAAAATTATATCTTCCCTATAGTCATCTCCAATTTCCTTCATTACATCTTCTACCAACCAAGCTTTGGCTCCTGCAATGACTAGCTGATAATTATGATCAGTAGTTTTTCTGAGTTTCTGATAAGCCTTGATTAGACCTTGAATATTTTTCCTAGGCTGAACATTTCCAATATATAAAATATATGGTTTGGTAATATTATATTTTGACTTTACATCTGCTACCAAATTTTCTTCTCCTTCTTGCATTAGTCGAAATCTATCCTTATCCACACCGTGATAAACAACGGTAATTTTATCTGGATTAATTTTATAAAATTTAATAATATCTTGCTTGGTAGCCTCAGTAATAGCAATTAAATGGTCAGCTTTTGTAATTGCTTCTCTTACATAAAGTTTATGCAAAAAAGCATCCTTAGCAGGGAAAGTTTCAGGATATAAAAGAAAAGCTAAATCATGAATAGTGACAACAGACTTTTGATTTTTTGCCTTCAAAAATGGAAGCATTTGAATTGGCATAAACAATACATCTGACCTGTCTCGCCTTAATAAAAATGGGAATACTCGCTGAGTCCACATAAAAGGAGCTTGCTGTACTTTATGCTCAAAGTTCGGAGCTTCAACTTTTTTATTACTAGGTTTATTATAATAAAAAGTATATTGATTTATCTTATCAATCTCACGAATGGATCGAAATAAATTTAAAATATAAGTCTGATTTCCATCCTCCCGCTCTTGACACAAATGTGAACCGTGTACTGCTATTCTCATATATCTAAATTATTATTTTCTAAAGCTATAATTCCAGGTAATTGACCTTGCTTGGCAATATATTCTAACATTGCTCCACCGCCAGTTGATATAAAGTCTATTTTAGACTCTTGATGTAGATTATGAACCTCATCTATAGTCTCCCCACCACCTATCACAGAATAACTTTCCTCATTCTTAGCAATAGCTTGAGCTATTGCTCTAGTCCCTTCATCATAAGGCTTTTGTTCAAACCAACCCATTGGACCATTCCAAATTATAGTTGATGCCTTAGCAATATATTCAGCAAATAATTCCCTCGTTTCAATACCAATATCATATCTATCGGCCTCAACAAAATCTACAGGCAAAATAATTTTCTCACTTTGAGCAATTTTGTACTCATCTATATATTCATTAGCAATCTTCCCACCTACCAAAATATAGTCAAAGCTAGATTCTAAGACCTGAATGACTGGTAACTTAGTAGATATCTTTGCTCCTCCTATAATAGCAACAGCCGGCTTATTAGGATTAGTCAAAATATAATCTAAAGCTGCTAATTCTTGCTCTAAAACAAGACCTCCAAAGCTAGGTAAAATCTTGGTAATAGCATCAACTGAGCTATGTTTACGATGCATCACTGAGAAAGCATCACTCACATACAAATCACCAAATTGAGCTAGAGTTTGGGCAAATTCCTGACTATTTTCTTCTTCTTTCGCATCAAATCTAAGATTCTC
The DNA here is from genome assembly GCA_937864235.1 of uncultured bacterium. Taxonomy (GTDB): domain Bacteria; phylum Patescibacteriota; class Minisyncoccia; order SW-4-49-11; family SW-4-49-11; genus CALRBF01. The sequence continues at coordinate 54,826 of CALMJI010000018.1, forward strand.
TAGACAAATCACTTCCCCATCAGAAATATCATAGCTAATATTAGGATTAACTTCAGCAATATCATCTGCAATAAAATTAATCTTAAATCCACCCAACTCAGCTAGCTTCTTTATAATTAGACTAAGCGACAAGCCCGCTCTACCCTCCTTTTGTGGATCGCCCAAGTGAGCTATGAGCACAATCTTAGCCCCAGCCTGCCTGAGAAAATTAATAGTTTGCGAAGCCTTAGCTATACGAAAGGTATCCTGAGGGAATCCCCTCTCATCCACCGGTTCATTGACATCGATTCTTAGTAAAAATCGCTTCCCCTCTAATAAGGTTTTATAATCTTTTATATATCTCATATGAAAATATTATATCATAAACTCAATAAATTGTGAATTGCAAATTATATCATCCCTTCGTAGCGGAGGCTTTTAGTCTATCCCATACCTTGTTTGGGATGGGGTTTATCCCTCCATTTTTTCGTAGGAGCATGACACCCCCCTCCTAAAGAGGATAAAAGCTCCAGTACAAAAATACCTCGGGCGACATAAGGCCGCCCCTACAAACACAAAACACAATTGAGGGACTTAAAGCCCTACGATTACAAGAATAATTTATATTTCTTAACTTTTAATTCTTAATTCTAGCCCGCCCTCTACTACAAAATTTGCTATTTTTGGTATTTTATGCTATAATAATAATATATACTTTTATATTTATGAGTTCAGTATTAAAACAAAAAAAATCTAATCGTCAAAGCTTTAGAGACAAATTGCATTCTGATAATGCAGTTGAGCTTAATTTAGCGGTAATTCACAAAAAAGAAGAAGAACTTAATACTCAAAGATTAGCTGACAATCTTGGTATGGCTTATCTGAATTTGCAATTTATTCCTATCAATCCCGATGCTTTGAAAATATTAACCAAAGAACAGGCTCAAAAGGCTAAAATGATTATTTTTCAAAGATCTGGACTACATCTCAAGATAGCTATACAGGATATATCTAATCCTGTTGCTAAGACTATTTTACAAAAATTATATCAAAATAAATATGAATTAGATTTATATTTGGTGTCAAAGTACAGTCTAGAAAAGGGATATAATGCTTACGCATTTTTACAAGATAGGAGTGAAGTTGTCAAAGATAAATTAGTAATTCCTTTTATGATGCTGGAGGATGTAAGGCAAGGAGTAGTAAATTTAGATGATTTTGCTAGTAAAATTAACTCTGTTGACACTTCTGAATTAATTCAAATAATTTGTGCCGGAGCTATTACCTCTTTGGCTAGTGATATTCATATAGAGCCCAAAGGAGATATTACGCGTCTTAGATATCGTATAGACGGTGTTTTGCAGGATATTCTGAATTTTGATAATGCATTATATGAGTTGCTAATCTCAAGAATAAAAAATCTAGCTTCCCTTGTGTTGAATATTAAAAGCACCTCTCAGGATGGTAGATTTAGTATTATTATTCAAGAGGAAAATGGAAGGGTTAAAAAATCTATTGATGTAAGAGTTTCTATATTACCAAGTAAAACTGGGGAAATTATTGTGATGAGATTATTGAATGCTGAAATTCATAATCTAGATATTTATAGTTTTGGCATTCGAGAATCCTTTTTGAATACTATAGTTAGAAACTTGGATAAACCACAAGGTATGATTATGTTATCAGGGCCAACTGGATCTGGTAAAACAACTAGCCTTTATTCATTCTTAAATTATGTGAATCGATCTGAGACCAATATTATTACTATTGAGGACCCAATTGAATATAGATTACCTAATATAAATCAAACTCAAGTGGATACTAAAAAAGGTTATGATTTTGCAAATGGGCTAAAGGCTATTGTAAGGCAAGACCCTGACATAATTATGGTAGGTGAAATTAGAGATAATGAGACTGCGAATATAGCTGTAAATGCCTCTATTACTGGACATTTGGTGTTTTCTACTATTCATACGAATGACTCTGTGGGTATTGTGACAAGACTAAAAGAATTTGGCTCTACTCCTCAACTTATTATCTCAGCTATGAATTTATTTATTGCCCAGAGATTGGTAAGAAAATTATGTGAATGTAAAGAGGAATATATTCCTACTGAGTCAGAAGTTGACTTAATCAAAAAGACTTTAGCTATTATTTCACCTAAATCTAATCTTACTCTCCCTCAGGAAATCAAAAAACTATATAAACCTAAGGGTTGTGTGAAATGTTATGGAATTGGTTATAAAGGTAGAATTGCTTTATATGAATTGTTCGAGGCTAAGGATAATATTAGAGATTTAATTATTAATAATATTCCAGAATTTAAAATATTCCGTAAAGCGGTTGAAAATGGGATGGTGACTTTATTTCAAGATGGAGTTTTACATACAATAGACGGAGAAACTTCGCTTGAGGAAGTTTTATCTGTGGCAGGAGATATAGGGTATATAGACGAGATTTATGAGTCTACTCTAAGCTCGGCTTTATCTAGAGGAATTCATATCAAAAAATCAAGCAATACTCTGCCTGAAATTACCCATCTCTCTGAATCTATGTCTATTGATGATCAGTTAACTGCTATTACCAATGCTGCTCTTGTAAAAAGAGCTACGGATATTCATCTTGAGCCTGATATGGCTGATTTGATTATCAGATTTAGAATTGATGGAGTTTTGTATGAGGAAGCTCGTGTACCAAAATCTCTATACCCGCAAATTCTAACTCAAATTAAAATTTTTACAGGACTACCTCTTGATATTGCTAATAAAATTCAAGAAGGAAGATTTACTATTTTTGCTGATAAAAACTTTGATGTGAGAGTCTCTATAATTCCAGGAGGCTATGGACAAACCATCGTACTTAGAATATTAAGGTCAGATATTGCCAAACTCAAATTGCAAGATCTCGGTATGGATGAATATAATATTAATCTCCTACAAGAGCAATTACAAGCTACTACCGGACTTATTTTGGTTACAGGACCTACTAGTGCTGGTAAATCTACTACTCTATATGCTACCCTTAATACTCTCAATCAGCCTGGGGTAAAAATTATTACTATTGAAGATCCGATTGAATATAAATTATCTGGTATTTTGCAAACTAGCATCAATGAAGAGACTGGATATAGTTTTCCCAATGCTATTAGAGCTTTACTTAGACAGAATCCTAATATTGTCTTAATGGGAGAGATAAGAGATACCGAAACAGCTAAGGTAGCTATGCAAACTGCTGCAACGGGGCATCTTTTGTTATCTACCCTACACACTAATGATGCCGCCTCTGCCATTTTGAGATTATATGATTTAGGAGTTGGATTGTCTGAGATAGCTACTTTTGTGAATGTAACTATAGCCCAGAGAATTATTAGGAAAATTGATCCAGAAACTGCTACTACTATCAACCTATCACAGGAGCAAAAAGAGATTATTAAATCTAAATTGCCAGACAGATACCATAATTTAATTCCAGACACTATCCTAGAGGCTAATGCTAGTCCCGATCATCCAAATGGATATTATGGTATCACAGCCATTTTTGAAGTTTTAGTATTGACTCCTAAAATTAAAGACGTTATTATCCAGCAAGCTTCAACGGCTAATATCAAAAAACTGGCTATTGAAGAGGGAATGACAACTTTGGAAGTTTCTGGTATTCTAAAAGTATTAGACCATACTACTGATTTTGCCGAATTGGAAAGAGTATTGGGGATAAAAGTATTATAATTTTATGGAGAAGATAATTTCAAAATCTAGTCTAGAGACCCAAGAAATAGCTAAAAATATAGCTCAAGAAATCATAGCAAACAAAAGAGCTAATGTTGTGCTATTAGAAGGAGAATTAGGTGGAGGGAAAACCACCTTTAGTCAAGGATTTTTGGCTAGTCTAGGAGTAACTCAAGCAGTGACCAGTCCTACCTTTGTGATTATGAAGTCTTATGCTATACCCTCATCAGAATATAAAGTATATCATCTAGACTTATATAGACTCAATCAAGAATGGGAGGTGCTAGACTTAGGTATTATGGATATAATTTCTAACCCCAATAATATTGTATTAATCGAATGGGCTAGTAAAACCGCTAAAATATGGGAAAATCTACCTCATACCAAGATAAGCTTCGAGGTCATTAATTCAAGTGAGAGAAATATTAATATTAACCCTTAATCAATATGTATTATCAATGTGCTGTAATTGGAGATATCACTTTAGATAGATTTTTATTATTATCTAATTTAGATATATTAGAATCAGATATTAATCCTGGTAATTTTGTAGTGAATTTAGAAATTGGACATAAAATCCCAGTCTCAGAAATGCATGAATATATTGGGGGGAATGCCTATAATGTGACTTATGGTTTGAGTTTACTCGGTATTAATACAGCTTTGGTATCATCTGTGGGGTCGGATGACATATCTCAGTATGTTCTAGAGGCCTTGAGAGAGGCAAATCTCAATACAGAACATCTAGTATCTAGTCCAAAATCTGGAATTAATCAATCTACAATTTTATCAATAAATGGAGAGAGAATAGTTTTGTCCCATCATAAAGATAAAGATTATACTAATTTGAGCCTACCTGAGACTGAATGGACATATATTACATCTCTGAGTAAGGGAAGTGAGGATTTGTTGAGACAATTAATTAATAATACTACCAATAAACTTGTCTTTAACCCAGGATCATATCTGCTCAAAAATAATCTTGATTTGATTCATCAAATTTTACCAAAAACTGAACTACTGTTTGTCAATAAAGAAGAAACTCAATATATAATAAATTCCACCGAAGAATATATTCCTAATTTAATTAAAGGCTTACATAATATGGGGGTAAATCTTATTGGTTTGACTGATGGGAACAATGGGGCTTATGTTAGCGATAAGAATACTATCTTATATTTACCAGCCAGAGTAGTAGAGAAAAGAGAGACTACTGGAGCTGGGGATGCTTTTGCTGCTGGATTTTTAGCTAATTTTATTCAATCGCAAGATATATCTGAAGCTTTAAAATGGGGTATTATACAAAGCTCCTCAGTATTGCGAGAAATAGGTTCAGTCAATGGACTTGCCACTATGGATGAAATTATTGAAATATCTAAAACTTTAGAGCCACAGTCCATATGATATTATTACCAGAACAGCCATCCCCCACTCATATACCAGAATATTATCAGCTTTTAGATTGGGCTCATCTGATCAAAAAAGATTATCTTAGTCTAGAAAGAATAAGCATAAAAGATAAAAATGGAGATACTATAATTTTTGCTCAAGTTTATATTTATAAGCTAATTTACAAATATACACAACTTTATATACCTCGAGGACCCATTTTATATACCGACAATATATCACAAGCTCAAATTCAAGAATTTTGGCAAGATATTGAGAGCATTGTCGCTAAATATAAAGCTATATTCACTTTAATAGAACCTGCTCAAGATTTATATAATAATTGTAATGATTTATTGGATGAGTATTCCCAAAATACTATAATTGAGAGATTGCCTCATCAAACTCAAGTCCTAGATCTGAGTTTATCAGAGGAAGATTTACTCCAAAATATGCATCCCAAAATGAGATATAATATTAGGCTAGCCAAGAAAAAAAGAGTTGGAATTCAGACCATATCTAAAAATCATCTGGAATTTGAAAAATATTTTGATATCTTTTTTGAATTGATGCAGGAGACTGCCAAAAGAGGAGATTTTGCAATTCACCCTAAATCTCATTATAGACATTTATTACAACATTCTTCTGAGAATATTACAGTATCCCTAATAATAGCAGAATATGAGCAGAATGTCTTAGCTGCTAATATGATTCTTGACACCATTGAGCAGAGAGTTTACTTGCATGGAGCTTCTAGTAGTCAAAATCGTAATCTAATGGCACCTCCCCTATTACAATGGGAAGCGATTTTAGAGGCTAAAAAACTTGGGAAGCAAGTATATGATTTTTGGGGAGTCTCAAAAACTAAAAAATCTTGGCAAGGAATTTCTAGATTCAAAACTCAATTTGGAGGTAGCACAATAGATTATCCTGATAGCAGAATAGCTATTCATAACAAAATAATCTTTACTTTGTATGGTCTATTTCGTAAAATAAGGGGCAAAGTAATTTGATAATATATTCAAGCTATAGTAAAATATAATAGAAAATATGTAGTGTCTATGAAATCATTTTGGAAAAGAGCTAAACTACCCACTATAATCCTAGCTATATTGCTAGTGGTAGTTTCTATTACTGTTGGCGGAGTAGCCTATGCTTATCGTGATTCTGTATACCCTAAAGTATCTGTACAGGGTTTAGATATCGGGTCTAAAACTTTAAAAGAAGCCTTTAGTATACTAGATGAAAAGAATAAAAACCTCGGTACCAAAAATATTATTCTTACTTATGAAGAACAAGAATATAATACAACTTTAGAAGAGTTGGGTATAAAATTGAATACTGACGAGACTTTAATTCAAGCCTATCGAATCAAAAGGAAAAATAACATTCTATCTAGCTTGCCCCAAATATTTCAAACAACTGATACTAATTGGATCTATACTAGTGATAATGAAGTGTTAGAATCTGTCCTTGGAGCTAAAATCAACCCAGCTCTTAAGACTATGGCCGATGCCAAATTAGACTATAAAGATGGACAGATCATAATCATACCTGAACAAGATGGGGAGAGTTTAGATGTATCTAAAATAGCTTCTTCGATAATGCCCATAATTACCAAAGAAGAAGTTAAATTAGAAACTCCCCTAATCAAAGAAAGTCCTTCAATATCTACGAGTTCATGGGAAACTCAAAAATCTGATTTAGAATCATTAATAAGAGAACATAATATATTCTTTAATGATACCAATATCAAAATCACTCCGGAGGAAATAGTAACTTGGATTACAATTGATCAGACTACTAAAAAAATTGATATTTCCCAAGACACTATCAAAGAATACCTAGAATCAGTACAGAAAACTCTAACCAGCCAGCCAGTCAATGCTAAATTAAGATTTAACCCGGAAACTCAACAAATTGAAATCTTAGAGCCCGGTAAAGAAGGAACTAAATTAATGATGGAAGAAAGTTCTAAGAGAATTAGAACTGATATTCTAGCAGGGGTAACAAAAACTGAATTGTTTGTAGCGGTCACATCCCCACTAATTGATGAATCTCAATTTGACGCTCTAGGAGTGAGAACCCTTCTAGGTAAGGGTGAATCTAACTTTAGAGGATCTAGTCGAAGTAGAGTTAAAAATATTAATGTAGCTGCTAATAAAATTTCAAGCACACTTTTGAAACCAGGAGAAGAGTTTTCTTTTGTCAACACTCTTGGAAAAGTAGATGCCCGTAATGGATATTTACCTGAATTAGTAATAAAAGGGAATAAAACAATACCAGAATATGGAGGAGGAATTTGCCAGGTATCCACTACCCTATTCAGAGCTGCTCTCAATGCGGGACTGCCCATTACTGAAAGAAGAGCTCACTCCTATGTAGTTAATTATTATGGAAAACCAGGACTTGATGCTACCATTTATCTACCAAAACCTGACTTTAGATTCCAAAATGATACAAATCATCATATTTTGATTCAACATTATATTGTAGGAACAGTTCTATACTATGAAATTTATGGAACCTCCACTGGAAAAACAGCCAAAACCATCGAGCCAGTAATCTTAGAATCCAGCCCAGACGGATCAATGAAAACGGTAGCCTATAGAGAGATTTATGAAGGAGATGTAATGATAAAAAGAGATGCCTTCTACTCTACTTATCGACCACCTAATAAAGTCACTTCCAACCCATTACAATAATTGTATTATGATTAGACTTTATAATACACCAACTAGAGGTATAGTGCCATTCAAGCCAATACATCCAAAGAGAGTGTCAATTTATAGTTGTGGCCCCACAGTATATGATAGACAACATATTGGAAATTTGAGAAAGGCTTTATTTGATGATTTACTAAAAAGAACCCTGCAATTACATAATTACAATGTTTACTCGGTTACTAATATTACTGATGTAGGACATTTAGTTAGCGATGAGGATGCTGGGGAGGATAAATTAGAAAAAGGAGCTAAAAGAGAGAAAATAACCGCCCAAGAAGTCGCTCTCAAATATACCAAACTCTGGCAAGAGGATTTAGCTAAACTCAATATAATCCCCTCCGACCATTACCCTAAAGCCACAGAATATATAAGAGAGCAAATTAACCTCATCAAAAGATTAGAACATAAAGGCTATACCTATATTACCAGTGACGGAGTATACTTTGATACTACTAAATTCCCAGAATATGCTAATTTTGCCCATCTCAAGCTTAATGCTCAGGAAGCAGGAGCTCGAGTAGAGATGGGAGAGAAGAAGTCTAACTCAGATTTTGCACTCTGGAAATTCTCACCCAAAGGAGAGACAAGACAAATGGAATGGGATAGCCCTTGGGGAATTGGTTTCCCAGGATGGCATTCGGAATGTGTAGTGATGGCTGATTCTCTACTCCACGCGCCTTTTGATATACATACCGGAGGCAAGGATCATATCCCAATTCATCACACCAATGAAATAGCTCAGTTCAAAGCAGATACTGGCAAATCAATGGCAAATTATTGGCTACATAGCTATTTTCTGACCGTCAACACAGCCAAGATGTCCAAGTCTGCTGGGACTTTTATCACGCTTGATGAGATTATTGGAGAGGGTTATTCCCCACTAGATTTAAGATTATTAGTATTGATGGCACATTATCGCTCTGATATAGACTTCTCTTGGGAAGCTTTGACTCAAGCCAAACAAACCCGCCAGCGAATTATAGACTTTATCAATAGAGTGAATGCTATCAAGCCACATCGCAAAAACCCAAAACTCCAAAAGTTAATCCGAGATACTTATAATAATTTCAAAAAATCCCTATTCTCCGACCTAGACTCACCCAAAGCTATTGCCCTTATGTTTGAGTTTATCAAAGAAGTAAATAGCTCAATAGATGCTGGAGACCCCATCCCAAGAAGGCATATAATCAAATTATTCCAGAGACTAGAGCGAGTCTTGGCACTAGATTTACCACTTACCAAAACCTCAATCCCCACTGAGATAATAGAGATTTTCAATCAACGCAATCAAGCCCGAGCTAATAAAGACTTCGCACAAGCTGACAAATTAAGACAGGAATTGCTCAATTTAGGCTACACAATCCAAGATAAAGACGGGCAAAGTGTGATTATCAAGACATAGCAAGCTTATATGAACCTATTGATAATTTAATTATTTTATAGTATACTCTCACTTGCAAACTCAACCAGAGAGACTTATGGATCCTCTATCTAAAATTAATGGTTTAATTTTTGGTCATACAGGAGAGTTTCGGTTAGAAACAGAAATTAGAGAAAAAATTAGAGAAAAAATAAATATGGCTAGAAAAAGCCAGGTGTCACTATGGACACTAAAACACAATACGCACATAGTAGATACTTTAATAATACTTTATAAAATAGTGTCTCCTTGGTCCGACATGAGTAATGAGATTGCAGAACTAATGTCTGACATACAAAAGATAAATAACTTGGGTAGATACAATGATATTTATACAGCATTAGAAAATATGGTTAAAACTAAACCTATGAGAGAAGCATTTGGTATAAACAGAACAATACCTGGAGAAACCCCAGATATTTATACAATATTTATTAATGATAAGCCCTTGGTAGAATATAATAATAATATCGACTCAAAAACGCAGGAAGAAATATCAAAGGTTATCAATAAAATCCATGGGGAATTTCTACCCCCTCTTAATGGTTTAGTAAATTGTAGAAAATATTACTGACCCAATCAAAGCCCCACAAGTAACTAGCGGGGCTTTTTTCTTTTTCCTTCGTAGGGGCGACCTTGCAGTCGCCTGTATTTGATATTTTGTCTCCCTTTGGAGGGAGTCCCCGTAGGGGGAGGTGGTCCCTCCAATACTTTGTTTGGGAGGGGACGGAGGAGGACTATACCCCATTTGACAAAAATAGAAAATTTTAATACTATAAATAACACTCTCAATGAGGAAAAACTAATGTCAATTCCCTGCAAATACTCTAAAAAGAATTGGGAGAATATTTTAACCCTACTACAAAGGGCAAGAGGTTCAAAAAGTCAATCTGTAGAGAGGTACTATGGTTTTAGAAAGAGAGAAGCCCAAAAAGACACGAATGATATAGGGCAAACTGGGAATTCTATCAGAACAATCGATTTAGCAATCAGTCAAATACGTCATAGCATTGAACAAGAAAATGAATCTGATCATATAATGATATTATTAGACATCAACATGTATCACTTAATCGAAAGGTTAAGACGCAGAAAATTAAAGCTCAAAAAAATAAGAAGACAATACAATAATTCAATCACCACCCCGCTAAATTAGCGGGATTTTTTCTTACTAGTATTGCTCTAGTTGCTATTTTAGACTATACTGAAGATGTGCCAATGTAGCTTAGTCTGGCAGAGCAATGCATTCGTAACGCATAGGTCGTGGGTTCGATCCCCACCATTGGCTCCACAATTTATTACAAAAAATTTATGAATTACAATATCCCGGCTCATATCATATTCATCCTACATACCTTAGAAGAGGCTGGATTTGAGGCTTTTATCGTGGGTGGTAGTGTGCGAGATTTAGTACTAGGAAACAAACAACCTGTAGATTGGGATATTACTACCAATGCCCTACCTGATCAAATTCAGGAGCTATTCCCGGATTCAGTGTATGAGAATACTTTTGGTACGGTGGGGGTTAAATATCGCCGTCCTGATGATACTACAGAGATTATTGAAGTGACTACTTATCGCAAAGAAGCTCAATACACAGATAACAGACATCCTGAGCAAGTTGAATTCGTCTCCGAACTTTCCCAAGATTTAGCTCGAAGAGACTTTACGGTGAATGCTCTAGCTATGGACAAACAAGGTCAAATTAAAGATTACTTTGGTGGACTAGATGACTTACAGTCTAGAATTATCCGTACTGTGGGTGAGCCTAAAGACAGATTCAGTGAAGATGCCTTGAGATTAATGCGAGCGGTGAGATTTGCTATACAATTAGATTTCACTATTGAGCCACAGACTTTAGAGGCTATCCAAAATCTTGCTCCCAATCTCGAGCATATTGCCAAGGAGAGAATTAGAGATGAGCTCACCAAGATGATGCAAACTCCAAGAGCAATGAATGGATATATTCTACTGCGAGATACCAATTTATTGCAGTTTATAATGCCAGAATTATTGGAAGGAATTGGGGTTGAGCAAAATGGGCATCATATTTATGATGTCTGGGAGCATCTTTTACGGACTATGCAACATGCTTGTGATATGGACTGGAGTTTTGACCTGAGAATGGCGGGACTGCTCCATGATATTGCCAAACCGAGAACTAAAGAAGGTACGGGCAAAACTTGTACTTTTCATAATCATGAAATAGTGGGAGCCAGCATGGCTTATGAGATTTTGGGTCGCCTACATTATCCTAAGAAATTTGCAGCTAGAATTTCAAAATTAGTGCGTTATCATATGTTTTATTATGATACCAATGAAGTGACTGAAGCTTCTATTCGTAAGCTTATTCGTAATGTAGGGTCAGATAATATAAAGGACCTGATTAAACTCAGAGAATGTGACCGCATAGGTTCAGGAACTCCGAAGGCAAGACCCTATCGCTTGAGACATTTTGAATATATGACTGAGAAGGTTTTATTAGACCCAATTGATTTATCTATGCTCAAAATAGATGGGAATGTCCTGATTAAAGAGTTAAACATTCCAGCAGGACCTATGATAGGTATGATTCTCAATGTATTATTAGCTGAAATTCTTGAAGACCCAAGTAAGAATAATGTTGATTATCTCAAGTCACAAGCTCAGATTCTAGCTGCCAAAGACCTAAAAGATTTAAAAATCAAAGCTATCAATTTAATTGAAGAGAAGCAAAGAGAACAAGACGAAAACATCCGCAAAAAGTTTTTTGTGTAGGGATATTTTGTATGAAAAGGCAGTATAATAGATTATCTAAAGAGCTTTATACTGGTGGTTTTTGGTATTTTGTGACTATATGTACAGATGATATGAAATGTATATTTGTAGCGGAGGGTTTATCCCTCCAAGACAACAAATTTATACTCAATTCTTTGGGTAAAATAGTGGAACAAGAAATTTTGAATTTGGAAAATAACTTTCGTAAAACAAAAGTTGAAAATTATATTATTATGCCCAATCATACTCATTTGATTATTTCTATTGATGAAGGTGCTACTAGAGTTAATTTTCAAAAAATGATTTCCTTAGGGGATGTTGTTGGTTTATTAAAAGCATATACTCAAAAAAGGGTCAGAGATGAGTTAAATAAAAATGGAGGGATAAACCCTCCGCTACGAAATATTAAAGGAGTTAACTTTAATAAAATTTGGCAAAAATCTTTTTATGATCATATCATTCGTAATGATAATGATTTACTAAGAATCCAAGAATATATTATAAATAATCCTATAAACTGGGAGTTAGACTCTCTCAACCCCACCAATCTCAAAAAATAATTGACAAATTTCAATCTCTAGACTATAATGAGTTGTATTTATAAACACCTATGAAACAACTTGTTGAATTGATTGAAATTGAAAAGTCTTTTAATCGTAAGAAAAAATCTTTACAAAAAGACTATACTTCCCAATCTCAGGACTATATTGCTCAGACTAAAGAGAATATTGCAGTCCTTAAAAAAGAGATTTTGAACAAGAATCAAATTGTAAATGAAAGATTAGCTTCTTTTGAAAAACAATCTAATGATTCTACCCCTACTGAAATCAAATTAGACACTCAAAAAATCAAAAAACTTATTTTAAGTCAGTTATAAAGTTAATAATATTACTTGTAAATAGATAAATTTATATGGGAGTTAAAGCATCTAAACTAATTCAAATCACTGTCAACAATAATGATAGGTTAACTTTATTATCCTATCTTCAGAAAAATGCCATAGGTCAAATTATAGAAAAAATAGAAACTACTCCTCTTGATAAAGATTCAATTGAATTACAGCAAGATTTATTAGAAAAACTTGATATTATTAATAAAACAATTGATATATATAAAATTTATCAACCTACTAAAAAATCGATTTGGGATAACTTTATTGACAATAAAATCCCCATAACAGAAAATATTCTTCATCATTATGAAGACAATATGATCGATATTATAGCAAAAGCAGTCATAATAAATGATATTGCTGAAAGAAAAGATGATTTAATAGATAGACAAGATGTATTGAAAGACATTATTTCCCGAGTAGAACCTATTAAAGATATTGAGATAGACATATTTGGATCATACAAATTTTTATCTTTTTTACCATTTTTGGTTGATGAATCTCGTGCTCATATTGTTACAAAGCAATTAAAAGAAAGTATATCATCAATTGTACTAGAGTCTGTTAAAAAAATTGGGACTGATTATCTTTATGTATTAGCAGTACCAAATTCTGAAACAAAAATAGCTCACGATATACTTGAGAGTAAAACTACTCTCATAAATTTCCCATCTCAAGTTTCTGGCTCTTTTTATGATATTTATCATAAAAGCTTAAAGGAATTGCAAGATAATAAAAAAACTCTAAACTCTTTAAATAAGAATCTTAAATCAGCTAATGTGAATTTAAAAGATTTATATATAGTTAGTGATATAATAACCTCTAATCTGAATCTGATTTCCTATCTTCACATGTTTACTAACAAAATAGAGGGTAAAGCTACTTTAGACCTATGGGTTGATGGTGATAAGCTAGACCAGATACAGAAGGAGCTGACATCCGTTATAAAAGACTGTGGATTGAACACAGCTCATCAATCTAAAAAAGTTGCCCCTGTGATAGTAAAAAACTCAGTAATTATTAAAAACTTTGAAACTATTACAAAAACAATGGGATTACCCAAAGGGAATGCTATTGATCCTACCTCATACCTGCTTCTATCCTTCCCTATTATGTTTGGGATTGCACTATCTGACGCAGGATATGCTCTTCTTTTTCTAGCTGTTACTGGAGTTGCATTACTACATCCTAGATTGAAATCAAATATTAGGAATATGTTTGTAATAATTTTTGTTTCATCAATATTTAGCTTTATTATTGGAGCTATTACAGGTAATTGGTTTGGTTTAGTTCCTGATAAAGTAGATATGGCGACGGCATTACCACATGTATTGTGGTTGGAATCAATCGGTTTACTAGGTTTTTTACAAGCCATTCATATTGTTGATCCTCTAGAGCATGTTGTAGGATTTATGATATTAACCGCCTCAATTGGAGTTATTCATATATCATTTGGGCTTGTATTAGGATTTGTTCAATCACTAAAAAAACAAGATTTTTGGGAAGAAGGCATAGAGTCAGTAGCATGGTTTTGTGTTCTTGTGTTTGGAATATTGCTTTTATTGGCAAATCAAGGAATTCTTGGTAAAGATTTAAATAACCTTACTCAAATTCTGAAAATAGTATATGGAATTATAGTTTTAGCAAGTGTTTATATATTGGGTCGTAATATGAAATCATTCCCTGCTAAAATTGGAAAGGGTCTATATGAATTATTTTTTGGAGTTATAGCCTATGTGTCTGAAATTTTATCCTATACTCGTCTTGTGGCTTTGGGTCTTGCTGGAAGTATTATTGCAGAAGTTGTAGGAACATTAGCTGGTCTTGCTGGTGGAGGTTTGGCGGAAAAAGGTGGAGTTTATTTTATACTAGGATATATAATTATAGTTATAATATTCTTAATAGGAAATATATTTAATATAGTCCTCTCTCTCTTAGCTACATATATCAATGTTGGTAGACTTCATTTTGTAGAATTCTTCAGTAAGTTTTTTAAAACTGGAGGAGAGCCCTGGACTCCAGTTTCAAGAAGTCATCAATATAGTATAATAGAGAAATCTTGATATCCTTTCTTCTATATGGCTAGTTATTAACTAGAAATATAGTGGAAAGGATACCAAAAGAGTATCCTCAATTATGAATTTAAGATAAATTTATGGAAGTATTAGGAATTAGTCTAGCAGTATTAGGGGCATCTGTTGCAGCTGGTCTTGCTGGCGTTGGATCAGCGATTGGAGTTTCAAAAGCTGGGCAATCTGGTTCAGGACTCATTGTAGAAGATGCGACACAATTTGGTAATGTATTGTTATTACTTGCTCTACCTGGATCTCAAGCTATATATGGTTTGTTAGCTGCTCTACTCATTCTACAAAATATTGGGATTTTGTCAGGAGAGTTTTCTGAGATTAGCTGGCAAAAGGGACTTATATTAGCTTTCTCATCTATCCCTGTAGGTTTAACTGCTTTAGCCTCTGGTAAGTATCAAGGGGATCTAATTGCTAGTGGAATACAAATTATATCAAAAGATAAAAGTAGATTGGGTCAAGTAATTATTCTGGCTGCTTTAGTTGAAACATTTTCTGTATTCGGACTTTTGATATCTATTCTTATTATTAATGGAGTTCCTCTTACATAACTATGGATTTAAGTAAATATATTCAAGATAAAGTAGATATTGAGTTAAATAAGCTCAGAGAAAGTTTAGAGCTTGAATTTAATGATACTAAACAATATTGGGATAGAGAGTTAGCATCTGTTAAAAAAACACATAATGATGAGATTGATCAAGAAGTTAATATTAATATTAACTTCAAAAAATTCCAAAATAGCAAAACTAGTAAATTCAATTCTGGCTATGCTATACAATCCCAATTAGAGCAAATTTATACTGAATCTTTACCAGAAATTCTAGCTTCTAACTTTGTAAAAACTTTAATTCAAGACACTCTTCAGGATATTCCACAGAACACAACTTTAAACATAACTGGACAATATAGCAAAAATTTAGAAACTATTATCAGTAGCTTTGGGTATAAATCTAATTTAGTTGAAAATAATGCTAGTTTAGGTAAAATCACTGCCTCATTAAATCATATTAGTCTAGAAATTACTGTTGAGGACATTTTAGATGCTGTAAAGAAAAAAACATTAGCTTACATAATCAAGGAAATATGAGTTTACAACTTCCTATAACTAGCGTTACTAGTAGGTATTTAGTTAGGTTAGAGCGCATACCATCATCTAATGAAACTAAAAGTTTGTTTAATATAGATAATATTGACTATTGTATAAGTTTAATTAAAGAATCTTTCGGACTATTGGATGTGAATCTGGATAATGTTATATTAAAGCTTAATGACTATTATAATCAACAGATAAGTGAGGTTTTGTCTTTGTTGCCAGCAAATTCTGCTTCCTTTATATATCTAAACCTATCACAAGATTTTGAGAAGCTCAAAAACATAGCTATTAATAAAACTATTTATGGAGAACCTCTGGGAGAAAAAGGGTTTGAACAAATGATAAACGAAACTCCTGGTAAGTTATATTATTCAGATAAGTTTAAATCAAAATTATTAGCTAAAGAGGAAAAATTAATTCACTCTCACGATAGCTTTAGCCTCATTTCTTATTTAGAAGAAATATTTTTAACCCTATTATTTGAAAATTTAAAAGATGGGAATAAAATTATGAAAGACTTCATTTTAGCTAAAATAGATAGCTATACCCTACTCAATGTTTTAGCTAGAACTCAAAAAGGTCAATCTAAAGAGCATATTTTAAGACACTTATTACCAATTCAAGGAAGTTTTGCTATCAATGCGGTAAAAGGATTTAGTTTTGGAGACGTGTTAGGAGATATTGGTCAATATTTAAATTTAGCTCCTGTAGATATAAATACCATCAATATTGAAAACACCCTTATTAAAAATGAAATCAAGACCATAAATAGAGCTCAATTTAGCGGTATGTCTGGAGATAGAATTATTCAATATACCGAGAGATTACAATATGCTATTTCAAACTTTAAATTACTGATTTTACAGCATTCTAAGAAATTTGATTCCAAGCAAGCTAAACTAAGATTTATAGATTATTCCAATATATGTTAGACTATAAAAAACCAGTTATAATTGCCGATGCTGATATAACTTTATTATTCAAGTTATTTGGGTTTGAGACTTTGAATAGCAATGAATTAGAAATGGATCAAATTATCGTTAATATTCAAAAGGATGCCGAAATGTATGCTATTATATTTATAGCCTCTAATATAATATTAACTCCTAAACAAAGAAAACTCCTTAACTCACTCAATATACCTATTTCGCAGATACCTATTAGCTCAGATAGCAATTCCGTTGAGGAGTTAAAGCATCTCACCGAAAAAGCAGTAGGTATGAGCCTAGACAAATTATTCACCTCTTGATTAAACTAATTACTATGAATACAGGAAATATTATCAAAATATCAGGACCATTAGTTATCGCTGACTCTATGACTGGAGCTAAAATGTATGATTTAGTCAAAGTTGGAAATTTGGAATTAATGGGAGAAATTATTGAATTAAAAGGTAGTACCGCCTCAATTCAGGTTTATGAGGATACCTCTGGTTTGGTAGTAGGAGAGCCAGTTGTCTCCACAGGAGAGCCTCTTAGTATAGAATTAGGCCCAGGACTATTAACAGCTGGATTATTCGACGGAATTCTAAGACCACTCAATGTAATAGCTGAGAAAGCTGCCGCTCAGGGACTCAATTCTGAATATATTACAAGAGGTTTGACCGCTCCTAGTCTAGACAGAGAGCTAAAATGGGAATTCAAACCAGTAGTACAAAAGGGAGATACAGTCCAAGCTGGAGATATATTAGGAACAGTACAAGAGACTGAGCTAATCGTTCATAAAATTTTAGTACCATTTGGAGTAGAGGGAATAATCACTGAGATTAAGTCAGGAGCATTCACAGTCACCGAGACCGTAGCTAAAATTGCAGATACAGAAGTACAATTGATGCACAAATGGCCAGTTAGAACTCCAAGACCATATAAAAATAAACAAATCCCTACCACCCCACTTATTACCCAACAGAGAATTATTGACACCTTTTTCCCAATTCCAAAAGGAGGAGCTGCTGCCGTACCAGGACCATTCGGAGCTGGAAAGACAGTTATTCAACACCAATTAGCCAAATGGTCAGATGCTGATGTGGTGGTTTATGTTGGTTGTGGAGAACGAGGAAATGAAATCACCGATGTATTGGTGGAATTCCCTCATCTCAAAGACCCGTCCTCAGGCCGTCCGCTGATGGAGCGAACTATTCTTGTGGCTAATACCTCTAATATGCCAATTGCAGCTCGTGAGGCTTCTGTGTATACTGGTATTACCCTAGCTGAGTATTATCGAGATATGGGTTATAATGTGGCTATGATGGCAGATTCTACCTCTCGTTGGGCAGAAGCTATGCGAGAAATGTCCGGAAGACTAGAAGAAATGCCGGGAGAAGAAGGGTATCCTGCTTATCTTGGATCCAGAATTTCTGCATTTTATGAAAGAGCTGGAATAGTCAGAACTCTAGGTTCTGAGGAGAGAGTTGGTTCAGCTACTATTATCGCTGCTGTCTCACCTCCAGGAGGAGATTTATCTGAGCCAGTTAGCCAAGCTACTCTCAAAGTGACTAAGGCTTTTTGGGGATTAGATGCCTCTCTAGCTGCCAAAAAACATTTTCCATCTATTCATTGGCTTAATAGTTATAGCCTTTATAAAGATAATGTGGAAGAGTATTTTATCAATGCTACCGATGCCGATTGGAGAGATTTGAGAGATCTTGCTATGCAAATTTTACAAAAAGAAAATGAACTAGATGACATTATCAAATTAGTTGGTATGGATGCTCTATCCACCTCTGAGAAAATACTTCTGGATACTGCTCGTGGACTTAGAGAAGATTATTTACAACAAAATGCCTTCGATGATATAGATGCTTTTGCCTCTACCCGAAAAATGTATCTTATGCTAAAAGCTATGATAACTTTCCATACTGAAGCCACAGAATTTGCCAAAAACAATACTCAAGTTGAGATAAACGATATTCTGGAACTCTCAATTCGAGATGAAATAGCTAGACTCAAGAACACACCCGAATCTGAAATTGAAAACATAGTACCTCTAATCGAGAAAATCTCAAGCACAATTCATAATCTCAAAGATAATGACAAAACAGAGGACTTCGGTATTAACAAAGTAATAAGTGGAATTTAGTATAACTATATGAAGAAATGGTATAATACAATCAAAGAAATTGCCGGACCATTAGTAGTAGTGGAAAAGGTACCTCAAGTAGCCTTTGAGGAAATTGTCGAAATTAGAGATTCCAAAGGTAATATCAGGAAAGGAAGAGTACTAGAAGCTGGAAAAGATACCGCAGTAGTGCAGTTATTCACCAGCACCGACGGACTAGATGTAGAGTCTGCTGAAATAGCTTTCTTGGGAGAAACCTTAAAATTCGGGGTGTCAGATAGTATGTTAGGACGAGTCTTCACCGGAGCTGGGAAAGTCAAAGACGGAGGACCCGAGATTATAGCTGAGAAATATCTAGATATCAATGGCTCCCCTATTAATCCAGGAATGCGACAATTCCCAAGCGAATTTATCCAAACTGGAATCTCTACCATAGATGGACTCAATGCCCTAGTAAGAGGACAAAAACTTCCAATTTTCTCAGGATCTGGATTACCACATTCCGAAATAGCCACCCAAATTGCCGAACAAGCTCAAGTGGTAGCCCTACAAAATGGTACAGATTTAGTACAAGCTGAAGAACCTTTTGTAGTAATCTTTGCCGCTATGGGAGTGACTTTTGAGGAAGCACAATTCTTCATAGATTCTTTTGAAAAAACAGGAGCTATGGAGCGAGCAGCTTTGTTTATCAATACCGCAAGCGACCCAATTGTAGAGAGAATTACTCTGCCGCGATTGGCACTTACCTTAGGAGAATATCTAGCCTTTGAGAAAAATATGCATGTACTTGTCATCCTAACCGATATGACAAACTATGCCGATGCCCTAAGAGAAGTATCAGCCTCTCGAAAAGAAATTCCAGGACGACGAGGATATCCGGGGTATCTATATACCGACCTCGCAACTCTTTATGAAAGAGCCGGGATAGTCAAAGGTTCCACAGGTTCCCTGACCCAAATTCCTATCCTGACAATGCCAGATGATGACAAACAACATCCAATCCCAGATTTAACCGGATACATCACCGAGGGACAAATTATGGTCAATCGAGAATTACATAATCAAGGAATATACCCACCGATACAACCAATCGGATCCTTATCACGAATTGGAGTTAATAAAAAATACAGCCGAGAAGATTTATCCGCCGTCAAAGAGCAAATGGCTTCCTCCTATGCCAAAGGTATAGAAATCAAAGAATTAGCCCTAATTCTGGGAGAATCAGCCCTATCCGAGACAGATAAAGCATATATCAAGTTCGCTGAAGCCTTTGAAAATAGATATATAAGACAAGGAAGACGAGAAAACCGTACAATTCTAGATACACTAGATTTATCTTGGGACTTATTATCAATCCTACCGAAAAAAGAACTCAAGAAAATCAAGCCCGAGTTTATAGATAAATACTCCAAATAAGTATGCCCGCCGTCAAACCGACCAGACAAGAAGCCCTCAAACTCAAAAAGAAGATTAAAACCGCTTCTCGCGGACATAGTTTGCTCACTGACAAAAGAGATGGACTAATCCAAGAATTTCTAGCCATTATCCAAGAAGTAATCAAATTAAGAGGAGAATTAACCCCCAAAATTGTAGAAGCCATACAATTATTTGAATTCGCTCAAACCAAAATCTCCACCGAAGCTATCCAAGAGCTAATACATCTCTCCCAAGCCAAAACTTATCTAGAATTACAAAAAAAATCTATTATGGGAGTCACTATCCCACATATAATCACCCATTTACAGGGAGACCCTTTTCAATATGGAACATTAGGCACCCCCAAAGATTTAGACCACGCCCTCTTAACCTTACAAAATATACTACCACTATTAGTCAAATTAGCAGAGATAGAATTCACCGCCAGACTACTAGCCGAGGAAATAGAAGCCACCAGACGACGAGTCAATGCACTAGAATATGTCATTATTCCCGAGATGAAAACCAATCTCAAATCCATCCAAAATGCCCTAGACGAACTCACCCGCCAAGAAAAAGTCACAATTATGAAGGTGAAAGAAATTTTGGGGCTGTAATTAAGTATACTTACTCAGCTCTGACTATTGCTTGAATATTTTTCTTTTACAGACTCCCAGAGTCTTTTTGCAAATTCTAATTTTTGCTCATCTGGAGCATTTTTGATAAATGGCATTCTTTTACCTAAGTAGTTATATTTATTTAAATTATATAGGAAGTAATTTATAAATTGCTCTTCGGTTGGATTATCGGGGTGTTCTTTGAAAAACTTACCTATGAATGATCTATCATTTTCGTCTTTCTCCTCTTCAATATGTCTTAGTTCTTCCATTCTATCTCTAAAACTATTCAGTAATGCATTCTCTCCATAAATACTAGCTGCAATTTCATTCACTGCTGGGATCAAATCTTTATTTTCTGCAATTCTAGAAGTCGTGAATTCTTTATTCCCATTCAAAGCAGATGCTAAATTACCCAAATATACTCTACCCCTACCTTCTTGTGCTGGCATTACTACAAAATGATCAAAGACCGTATTAGTCCCATCCAAAAAGTCCGACTCTCTCAGAGTGTATTCTTGTATTTTACACTCAGCCATTGTATTAATATCCTTATAACCTTCCAAAGCTTGTTTTGGGAAAGTAAAATAAAGGTTATTATTGGCATCAAAATAAACTAAAGTATCCCCTGCTTGCTCTATAATTAAGAAAGTATGTCCAGGAGCCTGGATGGTAGTATGCTCAATATTATGACTTTGCAGATAAGTTGAAGCTATCAATGTCCTACCAGCACATTCTAAATGTCCCGACTCCATAATAGACCTAATCAGCACACCATCTTGAGGTGCATCTGGATCAAGTTCCGCTGTATCAGCATTGCTTTGCAGAAGCTTAAATAGTTCATAAGGCAAATCCTGTACCTCCACTCCCTCAAGACTTTGCTCAATTTCCTGATATCTTGGTAAAGCTTTGGTAGACTCTATCAGTGTACCTTCAAAATCATCTAATTTAATCTCCTCACTAATTCCCAAACTCTCTAAAACGACCTTATTAGCCTCCTCCATTTGCTCTGGAGTAACTTCCTGTTCTACACCTGAGCCCTCAGCCAATTCTTCAGCTTCCTCAACTTTCCTAAAATTACCTCCATTTTCAATACCCATATTTTTTAGTTTACTATATTGATTATATCATACTCTGTGGGAGAATCTTAAGATTTAGACTTTTTTATCCTGATTCAAATAATTTTTAGACTTTTGTAATTTTTTTGCATTCTTAGGAGAAATAATACTTTTTCCTGTTTGTTTCTCTAATGTTATTCTTGCTTGTTTAGCAACATTACCCCCTTCTTTTGCTACTTTTTTGTTTTCATTCAATCCTTTTGGCTTTTGTTCTTTTGAAATTTCGGCAGTAGAGGCTTCGGCTAACATATTCAAAACTAGCTCAAGATTAGTCATATTATCTCTTAGATTTTGTTTTTTGAGACCTTTAAAATTTTTATATTGCCTTACTGATTTATCTGCCCAGGCTTTTGTGATTTCATCTGTTAAAATTGCATATTCTAAACCTTCTTGAACCCCTCTTTCAGTCCATTCATCAGTTAACTCTTTTCTAATCTCAATACTTTTTAATCTTTGATTAATCCAATTTGGAGAATATCCTTTCTTGAGATAAGTTTTCATTGCTCTTTCAAAAGCAAGCTCTGGATCCTCAGTCTCCTCTATTCTCTCATATCCAACCTTTGCTAACCAAAGTTTGAAAGGTTCAGCTTTTGGGGATGGAATTGATTGAATGAGTCTTAAAATATTTTCCGTATCTAGTACATCAGTAAGGTAGCTTTTACCATCAGACGATTTCATTTTCAGTTGTCCGATTTTTTCGGACAACTGACTTCCTTCTTCTGAAAGCTTTTTTTTAAGATCATTCCAATACTTTCTAGGTCTTTGAGTGTCTGTTAAAATCTCAATTACATCCACAACCGAAAAATACCAGAGTTCTTTCTCTCCATCCCAAGTTCTACGAACCTGCTTTTGATTGAATATTATTATGGAACTATCTTTTTTCATAGTTTTTAGTTTATACTATATAAATATTATAACATACTACCTATTTTTACTCCCAAAAATCTATTTTCCCAATCTTTTATTATATTTTTGTAGGCATAATTGATAACCTTCATCTATTAGCGGAAGTATTGTCTTTAATGTAGAGTTTGTTGGGTTAATAACACATATCCATGACATCCAACCATATACTGGATGTGGAATAATTATGTTTTTTGATGTAAAATCATAATTCATATCTATTACCTTTCCTGCTTGTGGGCGATTTGGTATACAGCCAAACAACTTAATAAATGTCTCCCTGCTTATGCCTAAATTCAATCTATAAAGATCTGGACTTATATTAAGATTAGATGATTTATCATTATCTCCATCTTTCTGCTTAAAAGTTAATAAATAGACTCCTTTTTTTAATTTATGTTCTGGATTATAAAATAAACCTATTTCTCCCCAATTTTTATTGACTACAAAACCAGAATACTGATTGGTGATTATTTGTATAATTTCGTCTATTGTAAGTATCTTATCTTTCATCTTACTTCCCCTCCAATCTCGCTCGCCATTTGTAGAGTTCGGCTACAGCTATGACTACGACGATGGAGATAATTCCATAGTAAATAGAATCATATAGAGAGACTGGGGTGAATTGTAATATTCGCTGTAGGAACGGGAGGGTTATCATAGCTGCTAAGATTAGAGCTGAGGCAGCAACGGCTAGATTTATTATCTTATTAGAGAAGAATCCGATGCTGAATAGAGATTCCTTTGGGGATCTCATATTATAGGTGTTCGCTAATTGCATCAGGGATAAACAGAGGAAAAACATTGTTCTTGCCTGCTCAATTCCATTACCCAAATAGGCTAAGAAAATCCAGAAGCCTAAAGCGGTCATAGTCAAGGTCATCAAGATAATATATGGATATGTATTAGGTGATACTACTTTCATATTAGCGGGGAGTGGTTTTTCTAACAGAATTCCTTGATGACTTCGCTCGGTGGCAAGAGCAATATCTGAAATTCCATTGGTGACTAAATTTAGACACAACACCTGTATTGCCAAAAGTGGTAGCGGTAGCCCCAGGCTAAGTGTCAACATAAATAATAAAATCTCAGCAATACTAGTAGTAATGAGGAAAATACTAGTCTGTTGTACATTACGGAATATTACTCTCCCCTCTTCTAGAGCCGAGATAATACTGACAAAATTATCATCAGTGAGTACAATATCACTGGCTTCCCTTGCAACATCGGTGCCTCTGATGCCCATAGCTATGCCTATATCGGCTTTTTTGAGGGCTGGGGCATCATTTACCCCATCTCCAGTCATAGCCACGATATGCTTGTGTTTTTGTAAAATACTAGCTACTCTGAGCTTACTTCTTGGGCTAAGCCTAGCTATCACAGAAATATTTTTTAATTTTTTATATAATTCTTTATCAGATAAAGCTTGGATTTCATCATCAGTCAAAGCTTCTCCTGTCTCGTCTATCAAATCAATAGATTTGGCAATCGCAAGAGCAGTATCTTTATGGTCTCCTGTCGCCATAATTACTCTGACTCCAGCTTTTTTGGCCTGTGCAATAGCCTCTGCTACTTCAGCTCTGGGAGGATCTATAATCCCAACTATACCTATAAAGACTAAATTTTGCACTTGCTCAGCTTGAATAGATTTTAGACCAGCCTGCTCATCCCTATAAGCAAGAGCTATGACTCGCATAGCTTGTTTTGAGAAATCTATTATTTGCTGATTAACCTCTTTTATATGCTCAGCAGTTAAGTCTACTATATTACCTTTTTTATCTAAAATTTTATTACTTAATTTGAGTAAAGTCTCACTAGCTCCTATCACCATCAACTGATGTAAATCCTGATCCTGATTATATACATAGCTGGCTCGGAATTTATTCTCCGAGCGAAATGGTAAATCTGCTAATCTATGCCATTCATTGTCTAATACATCTTTATTTAGATTAGCTTTTAGAGATAAGACAGACAATGCTACCTCTGTCGGGTCTCCGATACTTTTAGTGCTAGACTGACCATTATCCAAAACTTCTTCGTACAATTGACCATTATGAGCTAACCCAGCAATATGTAATAATTTAGCAATAGAAGGACAGTCTAAGGGGAGAATTTCATTATTATTTTGTTTGAATTCACCTTGTTTCTCTAGCCCCCTACCAGTGACATCTACTATAGGCTCATCTAGTACATACAATTTTTGTACTGTCATATTATTCTCAGTCAAAGTCCCAGTTTTATCTGTAATAATCGTATCCATCACGGCTAGAGATTCTGTAACAGGCAGAGATCTAATAATTGCTTTTTTATCACTCATTCTCTTAGCCCCTATGGCTAACACCACTACCAAAACTACTGGTAAACTCTCAGGTATTCCACCTACCAGAGCAGATAAAGTAAATCCTATCATCTCATCTAGAGGTAAATTCCTAAACCAAAACCCAATCACAAACAAGATTGCCGCCGAACTAAAAGCAAAAATTGCCAACTGACGAGCCAAAGTAGCAGTCTGGGTATGAAAATGAGTTTCCTCCAGTGGTACTTTTTGGATGTCATCAGCAATAGAGCCAATTTGAGTATTCATACCAGTAGCTACTACAACAGCTTTTGCCCAACCAGTAGCCACTAAAGTACCCATCCAAACTAAATTACTTCTATCCCCAATCCCAACTTCTTCTGTAATAATATCTATAGATTTAGAAGAAGGTTGAGACTCCCCTGTCAAAGCCGCCTCTATAGTCTGTAATTCTACAGACTCAATCAGCCTAGCATCAGCTGGGACTTTATCTCCCTCCTCTAGAACAATAATATCTCCCGGCACCAAATCTTTAGCATTATGCTCTTCTAGATGCCCATCCCGATACACTTTAGTCTTGACTAGAATTTTCTGAGCCAAAGCAGATACAGCCCGTTCAGCTCTATATTCCTGAGAGAACCCAATAATAGAATTAATTACCACTATTACAATAATAATCCAAAAATCAACCCAATGATTAAATACAGCCGACAGTATAGCCGACAATAATAAAACATAAACCAAGCCATTATGAAATTGTTTTAAGAATAGCCAAATTGGAGATTCTACTTGCTTTTCTGACAGTATATTCTCTCCAAACTTTACTCTCCTAGTTATAGCTTCCTTGGAAGTGATTCCAGTAAAATTAGAGTTCATATCAGCTAAAGATTCCTCAACGGATAGCTGATAATAGTTTTTGAATTTTTGCATATTTTGGATATTAATTTATTTATATAGTTATTATATCATAATTAATATCAGTTTACATATTTATCTATAGGGGGGTGTTTGGGTAATTTAATTTCAAATAAAGCACCTTTATCTATTCCTGAGTTTTTAAATTTTAATGTCCCATGATGCAGCTCAACAATAGTTTTAGAAATAAACAAACCAAAGCCTGATCCATTAGGATTACGGTCATCTACTCCACCAGCTCTAAAGCCTGGATGGAAAATTTTATCTTTTACTCTTACATCAACCCCATTACCATTATCCCTAAACCTAATTCTTAATCTATCACCTTCATCAATCAAAGTAATCCAAACTTTGTTTTTGCCATAATAGATTGCATTAGATAATAGATTCTGAAACACACTTTTCATTCTAACATTATCTATATTAGCCAAAAAGCTTTCTCCTATAGTCTTCATAATAACTTTTGTGTTGAAATGATCCAAAATATGTTTATTATCTTGAATTAGATAGTTTAACTCTTCTCTAATATCAATATTTGGTCTAGTAACAACCCCAAATCTATTAGCTCTAATTGCATTCAAAGATAACACATCATTTACCAACTCTACTAATCTCTGAGTATTAATATATACTTTTACTATATCGTTCTTGGTATACTCATTCATTTTATATTTACCTTGCCACTGTTCTAGAATTAGAGACAAAAATCCATTCAAAGAAGTAAGTGGAGTTCTAAGTTGATGAGAAGTCATTCTTAAGAATAAATCTTTTGACTCTATAGTCTCTAATAGTTTTTTATTAGAAATATCTAATTCTTTTTCTCTTTGAATCCCAGCCAACAATTCTTTAAATAAATTATAAGCCAAAATAACGAAAATTATAAAGAATATAACACTAACTGCAAACTCATAAAAACTATTAGAAAGAAAAATATAGATAAATAAGATAATACCCATAATTCCGAGTAAAATTTCTGACAGAATCATCTTAATATTAAAGAGATGATGTTTGAAAATTGCGTAGGTGGTGAAGATTCCCACAAATACCATACCCAGAGGACCAAATTTAGACAAATCAGAAGAGCCAAATATAAGAGGATAAATTAAGTTAGTAAATAACCCTATCCAAAAACTTAAAGAAATACCTATTACAAAAAATCTTAACTGTAATTTTTCTATTTTCTTTCTAGTAGTAAAAAATCTTTGTAGTATACGAATATAAGCATTTAAAAATAGAGATAAATATGCAATTCCATATAATAAATAAAAATTACCATATTCAAATTTATATTGATTAATACCTATTACCACAACATCTTTCACAATAGCTGGAGTAAAAATGAATATATAACCCAATATTAATATAATAAACCAGTATATTATAGGATTCCAAATTTTTTTCCTCAAATATACTCTTTCAAATAAAACTAATCCTGTAACTGTTATTATGGCACCCCAAAAAGCTATTCTAATCAAGTACAAAGTATTGAGACCCAATATATTTGAGACAATATATACTCCTTCTTCATTATATATTAAATTTAAAGACAACCCCCAAATAACTGCCCCTATAAGTGTAATCCCAAATAATTTACCTTTTGCTTTACTAGCTAAGACCAAAATAAACAAAGCTAGTATAATTGTTATAACAGCTGTACTCAGTATTGTATACGACATAATTTTTGTTTTTTATTATTTTTATAATAATTATAACTATCTAATAAAAAATTTTATTAATTGGTTCACTTCTAATTCTAATGTACAAACTTCTATTTCCTCAGATCTTGCAAAATACCCTTTAATTTCTTCTCTAGCTTTATAGTTATGTGGAGTTAAA
The DNA here is from genome assembly GCA_937864235.1 of uncultured bacterium. Taxonomy (GTDB): domain Bacteria; phylum Patescibacteriota; class Minisyncoccia; order SW-4-49-11; family SW-4-49-11; genus CALRBF01. Next base: position 83,052 of record CALMJI010000018.1, read on the forward strand.
GGTAACATTGTAGGAGATGTGAATTTAATATTAAAAACTTTCTCAATATGATTTTTTAATTTAGGATGTTTCAACATTACCATTATAAACCTTTTTCTACTTTTTAACAAATACAGATATAACTTCAGTCCCAATAATACAGTAACCAAAGGGTTTTTAGTCTTTTTTGCTCTATAATCTGGATCATTAACCCATCTACCAACATCCACATACTCTGTTAATTCATCCTCTGCTATATCTAAGTTAAAATAATTTAAAGTAGACAACCTAGTTAATTTATTATAAAAAATAATCCTCAATGTCCCGACAACCTTTTTATCTTTTATAACAACTAAGTTTGTAGAAAACGGATCATAATCATCAACAAAGATATTGTGTTCTTTTGAATCATTAATATATCCAGTCTCCAAATAAACCTTATGCCGTAATTTGTAAACTTCTTCTAATAGATGTCCATCCGCTTTTTGAACTTTAAATCCTTGTAAATGTGCTATACAATCTAAAAACCTTACAGCAATTTCAATAAATAAAATTTCAATAGATCGTATAATCTCTCTATAATTTATCAAAAACACAGACCAAGTTAAACCTAGGATTATAGCAATATTCGTCCATATTGTAGCATCCCAAATAAAAAACTGTCCCAATATCAGTATGATTATAATAAATATAATCGCATTCAATAAAATATTTCCTACCATAATTAAATCAATTCTACCAAATTTTCCCGCACTATACCACATTTATAAATTTTTGTCAATATCTGTCAAACAAAAATATCATCTCAAAATCACCGTCATAGACTTAAGTTCTCGTCTTGAATACTCTGTCAAAGAGTATACTATGATAATCAAGCCCATCATTTCCATAAACTCCTCGATATGTGACAATTCTACATACCAATCACTCAAGCCCTGCGTAGACAAAACAAAGCCACCTATAGCCTCTACACCTATAGCTCCAGTTACATAAGTAAGTGTTCCCAATATCAAATAAACTTTTGTATAAATAGGTATTCGCCAAATAAATCTGCTATATATAATAGAAATCAAAATAACTAAAGCCATAGCAGGGATAACCCAAGCCTGATAAAGCCATGGACTAATATCCCAATTATCACGAATTGGATCAATAGCTAATTCATGGAATCCAGCCACCTCATCCATAGCAATATAAATTCCCATCAAAGCAATACCGCGCCAAGCCCAAGATGACTTACCTTGAGACTTGACGGCTGATGCAATCAGAGCTGCATTCATAGCTAAATATAGGGCTATAACTCCCGTAAACCAAGTTGGAATATTTGCCTCCTGATCCACACTAAAAGTACGACTAGGGTCTGACATAGAATTGTAAGACAAAGATGCTTTTTTCTCCAACAATTCATCTCCTTTTGGTGAGACAAATGCACTAACAGATACTAATATAACGGCAATTATAGCCATCAGTAACACCACCAATCTTTGATTCCAATATATCATTCTATTCTTATCAGTTCTGTCTCAAGTATTTAAAATCTATTGTACTATAAAATAATCTTTTTGAATAGAGAAAAGCAATAGATTAGTAGTGCTTAGATAAATGAGATTATATAGCAAATTGATATAATGTTTGTCCTCCTTTGGAGGAGGTGGTACGGAGTACCGGAGGTGTATTGAGCTAAATTCCCCTCTTGAGGGGTGTATTTCTACTATATTTATATAGTAGAAATACGGGGTGGAATAAAATATGAAAAAAACAATCTACTCCCATACGACACAAATGTTATTTTCTACTGTCCTCCTCCATCACCTTACGGTGCCACCTACCTCCTAAATAAATATAGGATGGACTTAAAGCTCCCCCCTGCCTACCGCAAGTAGGCAAGGGAGGACAATTTATTTATTTTTTTACAATACATCTCATCTTTTTCAGGAAAAAACCCGACAAATAACTACTTAAAAGATATATACAACTTATAACGATACCAAACACTTATCTAATGCCTCTATAATCACCTTTTTGTCCATATTAGCTCCAATAAAGACAATTTTTTGTTCCCCCTTGCTTTCTCCAGCTTTAGATTTACTCCAATATCCATACGGATCAAGGTTGATAATATTCCCCGCTTGAGACCATAACAAAGCTGTTGTAAGATCAGAGTTATCCCAAGCAAACCCTTTAGACCGCACCACTCCTTGCAATGTTCCATTTTGTAATAATTCCATCAACTTTTGTCTATCAAAAGGCTTTTTACTCTCATAGACAAAACTACTAATTCCATATTCCTCAGTCTCTGGAGTATGTTCTCCTCTCATTTCTTTGAGCCAACCTATATTTTGAGAGGCTTTATCAAAATCAAATAATCCCGTATTGAGAATTTTCTCAAGAGAAATATCCCCTTTGACAGCCTCAATAATACGAGCATCTGGATTGAGTTTAGCTACAATACCCCGAATAGTTCCCACAGTGTCTTTGGAAACCAAATCAACTTTAGACAATACAATTACATCAGCAAATTCAATTTGATCCGTCAGAAGCCCCACAATAGTTCTGGTATCTTCTTCTCCCAGAGATTCATCCGTATCCTTCAGCTGATCCTCTGAGGCAAGATAATTCATAAAATTAGCAGTATCCACAACCGTCACCATAGTGTCAAGACGAGCAAAATGAGACAGAATATCTCCCGATTCATCATCAAAAGTAAAGGTCTCAGCAATCGGCAATGGTTCAGAAATTCCCGTAGACTCAATCACCAGATAATCAAATTTATTCTCTAGAGCAAGTTTTTTGACCTCTATTAATAAATCCTCTCTTAGAGTACAACAAATACATCCATTACTAAGCTCAACCAATTTTTCTTCTGTTTTACTCAGAGAAACATCATTATTCGCTATCAGCTCAGCATCAATATTCACCTCAGACATATCATTTACAATCACCGCAACCTTAAGACCCTGCCTATTTTTAAGAATAGCATTAAGAATAGTGGTTTTTCCACTACCTAAGAATCCAGATAAAACTGTGACTGGTAAAAGTTTCTTTTGCTTATCTTGCATAATATTATCTAATTGACTTTTCACAGTATATCAAAAAATATATCTAAATGCAAATTATTTGCAATATGATATAAAGAGTATACTTAATTATGCTATAATATTATTATCACCTAAATTTAATAATATGGCACATACAGATTCTAAAGACTTACAAGCCAAACTTGAGCCAACTCAATATAATATCGAGGTCGGAGCTTATTATCATCATTACAAAAATCCTCAAACTCATTATAAAGTACTCAATCTAGCCTTATCCGAATGGGATGAAGAACCAGCAGTAGTGTACCAGAGTATGACAGATACCTTAATCTGGGTCAGAAGGATAAATGGTGAAAATGGTTGGAATACCCCCGTCACACTAGACAATAGCCAAATTGTGAATAGATTTGAGAGGGTAGAGGGGTAAGGGGTTATTTATTTTCTAATACAATGGTGTTAAAAATATAGTCACTAAGACTTCTACTATTTTTACTCAACACAGTTACTCCTGAAATTATAATATATATTAAAAATAAGATAGGTCTTATAAAACATATAAATGTTAATAGGAATCTATAAGGCAACAACCATTTATTAACCTCATTACCATTTTTATGTAGCACCTTTAAACCTAATAAATTTCTACCCAATGTATTTCCTGAAAATGAGTATGGGAAACCAGAGTATATCAATATAGATGCAAATAAAGTATAATCAAATAATTTTGGAGTGTAACTTTCTTTTAATCCATTTTCAAATAAATCTAAAAACAAATTCTCTAGAAATTTAATATCTGTAAACCTAACTAATAATGCCAGAAAAATTAGTAATATAGCAGTTAATACTAGTATGAAAAATATATCTAGTAATATAGCAATGGATCTTTTCCAAGCAGAGGCTAATTTATTATTCATATACATTAAATTAATTATTATATTCTTATTCTACTATTTATGTTATAGTTTGTCTACGATGCATCTCATCTTATTCACTATATTTTTCATCCTTTTCACTACATCTTTCAAGAAACCATTATCTCTTTTTCCTCACCCCAAACCCAACTATATAGCAGGCGATAAAAATTGTAATACTATAAGTAAGTTGGCTAGAGGGAATTTGTACTTCCTTATCAATCAAATTATCTAATTGAGCCATCTCTAAATATAACATTTGTAAATAATACCAATACAAGACTATAGCCACTAATACTAATATAATTTTATCTAGACTTTTTGCTTGCAAGGATATTTTAAAACCGATCAAGATTATAAAAGGTGCTATAAACTGACCAAACATAAATGGTAAAAAGTAGAATATTATTGCTATTACTAATATTATTGTGAGTTTTAGAAAGTTATTTTTGAGTATATTCATTTACTAAGTATTTTTAATTTCTTCACTTATTCAAATCTCTTGCCTTACGAACAAGATATAATTGTCTTAACATCAGAATATAATTGAAAGTCGCCCAAATAAAATATTTTATCCAATCAGATTCTCCTCCACTCAATCCATTATTATCTATATAAATAGCCTCAGCATAAGTGACAACTATTATACCTATAATCGAGACAAAAGATATTAAACTAAACCAAATAAACTTTTTCCTATATCTAGATATATACATCAGCACGAATATAAACATAAATAATGGAATAATATAGATATAGAATAAAAATAAAGGGACTATTAAATCATACATATCATAATTATATTACTTACATTTATTTCTTCTTCATAATATACCATATCCGAAACAATCCAATATAACTTACTCCTGTTAAAATCAAAACATACCATAAGCTAAATGGGTTTACAGACCTATTTAATTCATCAGCTATAATAGCTTGCAATATAACTATATAAATGATACTAATCTGATTAATAATTAAATAGATACAATCACTTATTATCTTTTTATTTTTAAAACTATAAACCAAAGTCATACTTATACATATGGGTGGGAGTATGTATAAAAAGAAAATATATATAATTGATATTAAGTCAAGGAAAATGTTGTATATCATATAACAAATTTAAGGATTACATAATGCTGCTAAAGTTCTCAGATATCCCACATTAGGACGAAATTCTTCCAGATTCCAATAATCCTTCAATGGAGCAATATCTATATGACATCTATACTGATTAAACATACTATTGTATCTTGATCCTGACCATCTTCTTCCTGACTTAGTATGTACTTCTAAAAACCCTCCTGAAAGATTATCCCCACCCCAAGCTCGAGCACATGATGTAGGTAAAATACTTAATGACTCTTCAGCTCCTCTACGAATCCATCCTGACCAAGCAACATATTGCGAACAATATACTGGATCTGCTAAAATAGGATATACTGCATTGGTAGTGTCTATATGTTGAATTAAGGTATTTCCATTCAAAGCATACCAAGTTTTTATATCATTCCCTTTAGCATCCTTAGCCCATGGTGGTAATATCCCTGATTCTATTTTACCTTTATCGTTAATAATATCTACTCCTCCTTGTGTATTTATTTTTAAGTTATAACCTTTAGCTATCTCTATTGGAAAATTATATACTTTTGGAGCTTCATTATTCTTAATATTAATTACTTGTCTGATTCCACCTTCTATTCCCTGTACCACAACATCTACCTTGTCGGAACTATAAATAACTTGTCCTTCGGTTGTAGATATTGTTGCTTTTCCTATATCTGCTATTCCTATTGATACTGTACCCTTTTGGATATTTTTTACTTGTATCTTTTTCTTATTTTGATCTATAATTACCCCTATATCTCCTTTCCAGTATTCTGACTTTTGATTCAGCTTCTCTACTCTAAGTCTACTTGGATCTTGTTTCTCAATTCTTTGTATAGTTTTTATATTTTCTGAATCTTTTTCATTCCCATAAGCTAAAACTGGAAATTGACTAATCAATACCATTATTACCACCATCTGTATAAGTCCTTGTTTTAAATTCATAGATATAATTTAGATATATACTTTAATTCTATATTATTTGTCAGTTATTGTCAAACATTAACTCCTCAACCCCACTCCTCGACGGAGTAAGACTATATCAGTAATGGATAAGACTAATACTAACATTACCAACATAACTACCGAAACCTGAATTGAGACATCTGAGACTCCAAAAAATCCATATCTAAAACCATTTACCATATATAAAATTGGGTTTGCCTTGGATATATTTTGCCAGAATTCTGGGAGTGCATTGACCGAATAAAATACTCCCCCAAGATAAGTCAGCGGGGTCAAGACAAAGGTTGGCACAATTGCTGTATGATCAAATTTCTTCGCAAAGATTGCATTCAATAACCCACCTAAAGAGAAAACTGTAGCCGTCAAAATAGAAAATAACAACACCGCCCAAATATTCATAACTTCTAATTTGGTAAAGGCTAAAGCTACGATTAAGACCAAAACTCCTACTCCTAAACCTCTAATTATCCCCCCTACTACATAGCCCCAGACAATCACCCAATTCGGAGTGGGTGAAACTAATAATTCTTCTATGCTTTTGCCAAACTTAGCCCCAAAAAATGATCCCACCACATTCATAAAAGAGTTCGTAATAATTGCCATCATCACCAGTCCCGGGACTATGAATTGCATATAACTAATCCCCTCAATATCTCTAATCTGAGAGCCTACAAAAGAACCAAAAATCAAAAAATACAAACTAGTAGTAATCACTGAAGGGAGCAAAGTCTGTGGCCAAATTCTAATAATTCGAATTAGCTCTTTATGAATAATTGTATATAGTGGTGTAAAAACTGGTGCTTTCATATTATTGTGAAACTTTATTGATAAATACTTCTTCTAACCTGTTCGTCTTATTCCTAATTCCTGTCACTCGCAATCCCTTGCTATGAAGTTCATTGGTAATAGTATATAAATCCTCGCCCTGTAATAAATCTGTCTCTAGCCTCCCCTCTTCTATAACTCTGTATCTCTCTGGCAAATTCTTAACAGCTCCTACCACATCTAGAACCAAAGTATCTTTTTTTAGCTCCGACAAAAGCTCTTTGACCGTACCAACTTCTAAGATATTACCCTTATTAATAATTCCCACTCTATCACATAAATTCTCCGCCTCCTCCAGATAATGAGTAGTCAGGATAATAGTGACACCTTCCTGATTTAGTTCTCTTACAAATTCCCACATCTCTCGCCTCAAGTCCACATCCACTCCAGCAGAGGGCTCATCCAGTATAAGAATCTCGGGTTTATGAATTAGAGCACGGACAATCATCAGTCGCCTTTTCATACCTCCGGATAGCTTCATCGAGACAGTATCTCTTTTATCCCATAGCCCCAATCGCTTCAGTAAAATTTCAGCTCTTTCTTTAGCCTCTCCTGCCGGCATACCATAAAACCCTGCCTGCTGAATAACAATATCCTCCACCTTCTCAAACCAGTTAAAATTAAACTCTTGTGGTACCACCCCAAGATAAGTCTTGGCCTCTGAAGGGAATTTTTCAAAATCTAAACCATTAATTACAATATCACCTGAAGTTTTATTGGCAAGAGTTGTCAGCACATTGATAAGAGTAGACTTCCCCGCCCCATTAGGACCTAAAAGTCCAAAAATCTCCCCCTTATAAATAGTTAAATCTACTCCATTTAGAGCCTTAACTGCACCGTCCTTATAGGTTTTATATAAATTTTTAATCTCCAGAGCAACATCAGACATAAATATAATTTTATAATTTATATTTTTATATTATACCACAAAAACATATCAAAAACAATCTATGGTTTGACACTAAATATTGACAACATGCTTATCTTGTGGTATGAATTAACTTGCCCTTTCACAAGAGGAGGAGATTCAATGATTCTGAGAAGAGGGTCTATTTTGCAAGCATTGGAAAATACATTCCACTCCTTAGCTATAATCAATATTAATAGTAATCTAAGTGATGAAGAGTTGGATCACATAGTTGATATTTTATTAAGTCAAAATCCTAGACTTAGAAGAGACAAAAATATTTATCATTGTCTATTGATAGGAAATAAATATCTTATTTTACCTTTGATAGGACAACTTGATAGAATCTATTATATTGAATGGATTGGAGATGAATATTGCATGCTAACATACATTTCCCCTCATTGCATAGAAATACCTATAGCTAAGGTATCCAAGCAACCTAATAGTTTAGAGGTATCTCTGTATGGGTATAAAATACTCTATATACCCCAGATAATACAACTGCAAAATTATATTAGCCTATTCAAATTACTAAGAATAGATGCTAATGAATTTGATATGATATGTAGCGTGAATACACATAACATAGATAATGAATATACAGAAGGCTGCTACCACTTTATGGATCATAATATCGGTAGCCCTGGATTACATTACTTTATACCTCAAGTAAAGGTCCATGTGTTAGATGGACATGATGTAATGTTCAATAATTATTACGCTAACTTTAGTATATCAATAATACAGCTCCCCGATCAAATAGAAGAACTTGAAAACTATTTAACTCACTGATCTCCTAAAGCCCAACCAGAACCTTCTGAGTGGGCTTTTTATTTTGTATTCAAGATATTAGATTATATGCTATAATCAAAATATCCAATTGTTCTTTTACAAAAATGAATGAATTTGAAATTGTTAATTTTTTTTCTCTTTGTGTTATTGACATATCTAAACTAAGGGGTATAAATTTAAGAGATTTCTTAGAACTTGGGGACACTCCCGAGTACTATCTCATAATTAGCCCTCGTCATCTGTCTACAGAGTATCTACTCTTTAATTTACCTGAAAATTATAGAGTTCAGGCTGTATGTGGTAAGTTTTACATAGCCTCTCATATTGGAAGTGAAGATTACTATATCCCAGAAGCTGGGTATGCTTTAGTAAATGTCACAAGCAAGGTGTCTGGGATAATTCTAAATATACGAGACATAAGAGTACTATATATTAATCTGGAAGGATGTGATTTTTCAGAAAGACAAACTGTATATAGTGTGATTGATAAAATGCATATACCTCAATACAAAATACATCTTGTTTGCCTACAGTCTAGTGATATTAAAAGTTTAAGTTTAAAAAATTGGAGATATCATCCTCTTGATAGCAAAGAATACTGCTTAAATTATCCAATCATCTTGCATTTTTTAGTTAATAATAATACTAGAATGTTTAAGACTGATACAAGTATATTCACTCGAGATTGTATCACTCAAGATGGGAATGTAGGAATGACAATTTATATTCCATATATACCTAAAGGGTTGTTAGATTATCTTAAAAGGTGTTTAGAATTAAAGAACTCGTCCAATAACTCCTATAACCCCCCTTAAGTCGTACGATTAATTCATACGGCTTTTTTCTTTTCTAATAATTTCTTTTTCTTCACTTGCCTCTGATAATACCGAATAATTCTAAGGCGATAAAAAATCCCAAGAGTATCTATAAAAGTATCCCTTACAGTTTTATAATTTATACCACTGGAGGTAAGGTTTATGTACAATCTCACAGGCACTTCCAAAATCGGATAACCATAATAACGAGCCAGTACCAACATCTCAATATCAAAAGCATATCTTTTGACCAACATCTGATCCATAATAAATGTAATTTTATCTCGCTCAAAACCTTTCAGCCCAACCTGAGTATCCTTAACTCCCAAACCGAATAAACCAAAGGTTATTAACTGCCCAATAGAACTAATTATTTTTCTGAAAAATGGATATTTTATAACTGATCCCCTAGCTCGTTTGGAGCCTATAACAATTGGGCATTCGGTAATCTGTAAGGTTGCAATCACCAAAGAAATATTCTCAACCGGGAAATCAAGTCCTGCATCATAGAAAATTACATATTCGCCCTTAGCAAAAGAAAGCCCATATTTCAGAGCCCACCCTTTCCCCTGATTAGGAGTAGAGAGATTAACTGAGGTCAATTCAGATTCATAAGGATAAGCCGCATCAAAAGTCTCCTGACACCCGTCAATAGCAATAATAATCTCAATATTATATGGCTGTTGAATCGCATAAGCCTCGAGAGCTTGAATTGTCCTGGCAATATTATCCTTCTCTTTATAAGCAGGCACAACAATACTAATATCCACCATAAAATAGCTTTATTTATAAACTTAAATTTATAATATCATAAAAATAATATTTTGGCTAAATTTTTGTCTCCTTTATTTTGTCTCCCTCCATATTTCGTAGGGGCGACCTTTCAGTCGCCTGTGTTTTTTCTAAAATTCCCCTATTGAGGGCTTTAAGTCCCTCCTATATTTATTTAGGAGGGGGTGGCACGGAGTGCCGGGGGTGGACTGTATTTGTATTTCTGTCCTCCCTTGGGGGAGGTGCCCGCAGGGCGGAGGAGGACATTCCATTACAATCTATCCCTCACTATATCTTCAAGAATTATCATAACTCCATTTATAGACTTTAGAACTTCTTCATCAGTAAATCTAATTACCATAAAACCTAAATTCTCTAAATATTTTTGTCTAATAATGTCATTATCATAAATCTCTGGATGATTATGACTTTCTCCATCTACTTCTATAATTATTTTTAATTCTAGACATACAAAATCTACAATATATCTACCAACCGGTCTTTGTCTTCTAAAAATAACACCTAGTTTTTTACTCTTTAGACCATATTTCCATAAACAAGCTTCAGCTTTGGTCATAGAAGATCTTAATTTGTAAGCAACTGGTTTTAATCTTTTATTATAACTATTATTTTCTTTCATATCGAGGGGTATATAATATATCTATATACTTTAGTACTGTCCTCCTCCGTCACCTACCTCCTCACAACAAATTTCCCAATATTCCAAAGCCCCGCCCCAACTGCAGCACCAAACAATCCATAAAAAATCCAATCAGCTACCAGCACAGCCCAAGGTTTATGATAACCAAACTCACATTCCGAATTAGCAGGTAAAATAGAGGCTTGGATTAGCCCATCTTTCTCTGAATTAGACTCCACTATCTTGTCCCCATTACAAGTCCACTGGAATTGAGGTGAATAAATCTCCGCTACTCGAACTTTTTGCTTCTCAGCTCCAGTCTTCACAATAGGATTATAAGAAAATTCCTGAGTAATCCCCTCTCCTGAGATATAAGCCTTCACATCTTTTACTTCATAAATACTATACCCCTCTACAGTAGAAGTAATTCTATTCAAACCATCTCTTTTTTGTAATAAATAGCAACTAATAAGATTCTTGTCATTTTCTAATCTATCTTCGCAATAATCATCATAACCACTAAATACAATATATTTAACATTATAATCTCTCAAAATTTTAGTCCAATCTTGAGCTGAATAATTCATCAAAACTTTATCAAATTCATTAAAATACCTCTGCCCTTCCGACATCACCCGAGTATGATTCCAAGAGCCATCATCATCACGAGTCAAATCTAGAATCCTATATTCCATATTCGGATTTAGCTCATCTAGAATTTTTTTAGCTCGCTCTACCCCTTCCATATGATAATCCATCGACGGAATAGTACGAAAAGTATACATCTGCCCCGCCTGATACCTAACCGAGATCAGTACCAGAATCAAAGCCACAGCCCCAGCAAAGGCCGAACTCAATTTCCAAGCTCTAGACTTAAATTCATTCGCACTATAATACCAAATCACCCCTCCCAACACACTCACTCCCAGAGCAAATATCATCATAAATCTACCTGGGGTTCTAAGTCCCCAAAAATAAGGAAAATACTCATTCAAAACTCTATACAACCAAGAATTGCTATAACCAAGAGCCAGATACCCAGCCAATCCAGAGCCAAGCCAAAGAGCTAAAATATATTTATTCCTCTTCAACCAGAAAATCCCTCCCACAGCTAAAGAAACCCAAAACAGCCAAATCAGACGATTATCCAAAGGCACCGACCGCAAATCATAACCAATTTCCTCAGATACAATCCCCTCTTTATTCTGTAAATAAAATAATTCCTCAAAAGTCGGAGAATAGTAATCCTTCACAAAAGGCACAATTCTCTCTTCAGTCTGAGAGTCATCTAGAATTCCATCAGCCTGACGATAACCAAAGAAAGTAGGGACCAAAACATGCAAGCCCATCAGCCCCACCACCATCCAAACCGCTCCAAACAAAATCCCCCTGCGTAACAATTCCCTCTTGGATTCAATATTCACCAAAGCCATCCCAAGCATAATCACCAGAAGTGGCAAAACATTAGTAAATACCAAAGTAATCCCTGACACCAAAGTTGCAAAAGCTACCAAAACCCCCAAGACAATAATTCTAAGAACATTCTCCCACCATTTCACTTCATTCCTATGAAGAATTCGCAGCCAAGCCAAGACAATCCAAGGGAGAAGACTATAAGCCACCCCGAACTCTATCACCCCACTCAAAACCGACAAAAAGAAAGGGTTTAGAGCATAGACTAAAGCCACCAAAATCTGCCCAGATATACCAGCAATTCTATTTTCTAATTTTGGCATAATAGCCCTATACAAAACAATAGCCCCAATACCTGCAATAACAATACTATTGAATTGATGAATTTTAATCCCTAAGTACAAATCCCCAGCAATCCAACTCAAAAACTCTGTATCCAAAACCGCCCAATTACTAGTCAAGATATTCCAAGCCCGCCCAAACTGATAAAACCAACCCGAGCTAAACTGCTCCCAGACATCCGACAAAACCACCATACCCCCCATATCCAAAAAGCTATTATGAGGAATCTCAGACTTTACAAAATACCTACCAGAAACCAATACTAAACCAGCTAAACCAAATCCAGCAATCCACATCCAATCTTTAATTTTAGACACCCATCTCACAACCCAAGACATAATCCCATCCAAAAAATTCTCCAACCAAGGCCAAGACAATTTATGATTACTCCAGATTTCACTAAAGACCATAATACACAACAGATAATACACATTCACCGCAAAAGCCTCAGCCAACTCGTCCAATTTTAGAGACAAAGCAATTGGAGTCAAAGTCAAAAGCCCCAAAGCCACATACCCAGCCGGACGATTATCTATCCGAAACAAAATCACCCCAGCCACATAAGCCCATAGTAAAGCCCCCCACACCTCACCAAAAGACCAAAATAACAAAACAAATACCACCCCAACCACAGCAAGCCTCAACCAATCTAACCCCGAAATCTTAGATTTCATAACTTATACCATAAATTTTAATATTCTAATTATATCACAAACACCACACTATTCTCAATTCAAAAATATATATATCACCTATATTTTGATTTTACAAAATCATAATATTATGATATCATCAATCCGTCATTTTGCACATTAATAAAATGTTATTCAAAATAGTGTCTCATTCAGTAGTCCAAATTCTAGAGTTTTACCTAAAATGCTCTTGGCTTGAACCTACACCATATTCACGACAAGCAATTTATAAAGAAGCAGAAGCTTTTAAAAAGCTAAAACAATGCTCCCCATTTGCAATCCCATGGAATATGGAAATAAAGTTAGGACCATATATTTGTATCCTAACCCGAAATGCTGGGACTTCATTAGCCACTCTATTAGATTCATCACAAAGTGAAGAATATATCCACTATCTAGCAGATTTTCTAAGCAACCTAGAAAATTGGATTATAAGTACAAGCTATGAAGTGTCTATAGAATCTTTAACCATAAATCCTTGGTTAAAAACTAAAGAAAAAATAATATCTCTACTCAATGAAGGAGATAATCATCACTCATTACATCAAGTAAAAACAAACCTACAGACTCCCCCAACAGCAAGAGTATTTGAAGAACACGGAGACCTAAACCTAGAGAACATTATGTTCAAGCAAGGCAAAATAACACTCATTGACCCTAGATTTGGAGTATACCCAATAGCATTTCCTTATCTCAAAATGTTATATATGTGGACATTACTACATAGCGGGGCAGACTGCTCACACTTAGTCGTACAAAAGATATTAGAATCTATACAAAAGATGGGATTGTCCGAAGAGATAAAAGTTCTACTACCCACAACCCTACTCAGGATAAAATATCCTCAAATGATGGAGCCCAAATTCCATCATCTACTCAACCCTACAAAATCAGATGAAGTCATAGCAATATTAGACTTTATTTGGAGTAATCTATAAAAGGAAGAAATTTTCTTCCTTTTTTTCTTTTTATATGATAATCTACAGATAATATTTATACACTATATATGAATCAATATAATCTCAGAATTTTATTCATCAGGCATGCAGAAAGCCAAGCCAATACCACCCCAGATATAATAGTAGGCAGACAAGCAGAATCCCCACTAACAGAATTAGGAGAACAACAAGCACAATTACTAAGACATAGATTAGAAGAAATCTCTGATCCATATATATACACCTCAAATCTAATCAGATCTCAAGCCACCACGACACTAGCCATAGCCCCAGATTTGCATCACAAAATCAAAATAATACCTCAGCTACAAGAATTCACCAATGGAGACTGGGATGGGAAATCTCGTAAAGAAATCTACACCCCCCAACAATTAAACCAAATCAATACAGCAGGATACCTATTCATACCACCAAATGGAGAATCCCAAAGAATGGTACAAAGAAGAGCCTCTAATTGGCTAGAAGATGAAATACTATACAATCCAGAATTCCAAGGAACCCAAGAAAAAACAATTTTAATCTTTTCACATGGACTAGTAATCAAAAGCCTACTCCACTATATATTAGGATTCTCAGATAGATATATATATCGTTTTAAATTAGTCAATACTGGAATATGTGAATTCAAATACACAGAAGAAGGCTGGTTCCCTATAGCTATCAATGATACAAAACATCTAGTAAAATAATCCACCTCCCCACAAAATATGCTATAATAAACACATACCAATTAATCCTAAATTAATATTATGCTACTCACAACCACATCCCAAATCTCAGGAAAAGAAATCACAGAGTATAAAGGAATAGTCAACGGCGAAGTCATCCTAGGAGCCAACGTCTTCCGAGACATTATGGCCTCAATCAGAGACTTCATCGGAGGGAGGTCAGCCGCCTATGAAGAAGTACTCAAAAAAGCCAAAGAAGAAGCCTTTCAAGAAATACAACAAGAAGCCAAAAAACTCGGAGCCAATGCCATAATCGGAATCGATATAGACTATGAAATGATCGGAACCGGAATGCTCATGGTAGCCGTCAGCGGAACCGCCGTCGTAACCAAAGAGTAATCTCAACTGATAAATTCCCCTCTCGAGAGATAGCAGGCTTTGCCTGACGGGGTGGAGTATTTCTGTACTTCACCTTTCTGTCTCCCTTTGGAGGGAGTACCCGTAATAGACTGAAAGTCTGGGAAAGGGGTCGGGAAAACGGCAGTTTTCCCGTGGAGGAAGGCTGGGAAACCGTGAGGTTTCACAAGAGCAAATCTCATTTGCGACGGGGGAGGGTGGATAAAACACAAACTAAAACTCTATCCACCTCCGGCACTCTGTGCCACCTCCTCCAAAGGAGGACAATTACTATCCAATTTACTGTTATTAGTCTAGTAATGTATATAATCCCTTTTGTCGACGATTACCTCATCTCGCACATAAACTTGACAAAATATTAAGTTTAAGTTAATATTGAGATACAAATTGCCACTCGGCACGACCCTTATTAGGAATATTTCCCGATAAGGGGTTATTTTTTTATAAATATATCTAAAAAGGCCTGCTTCACTATATCAAAATCCTGAGGAGACATAATACCTTTTCTATAATGTAATCGTTTAGCATCTAAAACTCTCATCTGAGATATTAATGCTGAATATTGCTTCCCTTTATATATGAACGGAATATAAAATTGATTATTTGGTTTTATTTTAGTACTGGTTGGAATAGCAAAAAATAGTTTTTGATTAAATTTGTGCAACACAATAACTGGTCTATGGAAATTAGAATTTCTTCCACTCATTTCAAAACCCACATTCTCACCTAAATAACTCATCCAAATTTCTCTTTCTCTAAAAGCTGGCAATTTAGCAGATGATATATCTATTTTCTCTTTTAATCCAATCCACTCCTGAAATCTTTTTATAAACTTTTGCATATTATATTTTTGATTATTATTTACCTAGTATATACCCAAAACTTTATTAAAGCAAAAGTTTCTGTCCACACCCACCGCTATGCGGCCCACTCGCCGGCGAGGGACAGTTTTTTGGGGGGCTCGGCGGTAACTTTGTCCTCCCTTCGGAGGGAGTACCCGTAGGGTGAGGGTGGATGGGCTATTTTTGTCCTCCCTTGGGGGAGGTGGCCGTCAGGCCGGAGGAGGACAGGAGCAAATCTCATTTGCGACGACGGAGTGAGGACTTGCTCACTGCCCTTTTACGATAAAAGGCATACCCAAGATAGTAAATCTAAACTTGACAATCAATACTATATATTGTAATATAGTTACATATTTGGGATTGTCCCACGTACCTCTCCTCGGAGAGGACTATTTTTTATCTATAGAGATTAGAAAATCCCTTTTTTATATCAAAAAAGTCCTTATTATCTAAATCACCCATATAGGTTGTTAGTCTTCTAAAATCTATTGTCCTTGCTTGAGCTAAATTTACAACTTGGGCTCTGCCCCGATGAGTAAATGAAACATACCAAGAGCCCTCTTTTATTTTTGTAGAACAAGGTAAGACCATAAACTGATATCTACTTAGTTTTTTCAAAATTACAACTGGTCTAGTAAAACTATCGTTTTTACCACTAACCTCAGTACCTATGTTTTCTCCCACACTACACCACCAAATCTGCCCCTCCTTAGTAAAGGGAGGTTTGCTATTAGATTGATCTAATTTAGGCTTTATAGCTAACCACTCCTGAAATCTTTTTATAAACTTTTGCATATTATATTTTTGATTCTTATCTATCTAGTATATCCTAAATATTTTAGTAAAGCAAAAGCTTCTGTCCTTCGCCCTTTTGTCCCCCTTCGGAGGGGGTGCCTGCAAGGTGGGGGTGGCTTGTATTCTGACCCTCACTGCCCTTCTGTCCCTCGCTTTTTAATCCGCCTTGGGAGGAAGCGAGGGTGGCACGGAGTGCCGGGTGTGGACTGTATTTTTCTTTCCTATCTACAAACCTAATTCACCCAATACTTTGAAAATAATTATTCACAGCAAATTCATATTGCTCTATGAATATCTTTTTGAAATAAGTAATATTATTAGTCTCATAAAATAATATACTAGCCTTTTTATACTCAGCCTCAGATACCCCTCTATAAGACAATGGCGTATAATCATAAGCAATCAACATAGCATTAGATACAAGTCTAGCAGTCCTTTTATTCCCATCCTCAAAACCCTGTATATATGACAATAAAATTAAGCTGAAAAACGCCTTCTCAAACACATTAGAAGTCCCATTCACCAAT
Source organism: uncultured bacterium (assembly GCA_937864235.1). Classification (GTDB taxonomy): domain Bacteria; phylum Patescibacteriota; class Minisyncoccia; order SW-4-49-11; family SW-4-49-11; genus CALRBF01. The sequence continues at coordinate 100,464 of CALMJI010000018.1, forward strand.
TTTACCATAGACTTTATAGCCTCCTCAATATGAAACATATTATCTATTGGCCTATAATTAGTCCCCACAATACCAACTGGAGACTTTCTCAAATTATGAGTAATATTCAAATTTTTAACCAAAATCTGATGAGCTTTTTCAATAAAAGCCTGCTTCAAAACTTTAAAACTCTTTTTATGAGCTATCACAAAATCAAAAGCCTCCTTATGATTAAGAATCATTTGAGTCTCCTCCTGACTTTTACCAACCGCACTTTGATGATTGACAATCAAAGACTCCGTATCCAAAAGAGAATAAGTGTTTCCCTCAATCTGAGAAGATTTCCAAGCAAACTCAATAATTATCCTTTCAAACTCCTTATGCTTAATCACCTCACTATCTATACCCTCCAGATTACTAACAAAAGTTTTATGCAAACTCTCCAAATAACTCATTTCCTCCTCCGTAAAAACTGAAGTCTCCGCCAAAAGTTTAAAAATATCAAAATTAAATTTACTACTAACTATCCTCTCATCCTGAGGAATAGCAAAATACTTCTCCACATCTACAGGCCTCAAAATAGCATAGCTAGGAGACAAATGATACTCCACACCGCGACCAGCACCAGTCTGTACCAAATACCCAAGATCACATAATAATTGCAAATCCCTGACAATAGTCACACGAGAAACCTCCTCAGCCAAAAACCCCATTATATCCAAAACCGCCCCACTACCATGAGACTCAAAAAACTCCATAACTCTAAGCTGGCGAACATTAAGCACAATATTATCCTGCTTCATATAAAATAATTAAATCATTAATTCAATCTAATTGTATCATAAATGATACAATTAAGCAATTGCAGTGATATAATTAAATATCGTCATCTCCACCCTTCGTAGGGGCGACCTCTCAGTCGCCTGTATTTTGTACTAAATTCCCCTCTCCTCCCAAGGCGGATTTCATTGAGGGGTGGACAGCTTCGCTGGACGGGGTGGAGTGTATTTTTGTCCCCCTTTGGAGGGGGTACCTGCAAGGTGGGGGTGGATTGTATTCTGCCCCTCACTGCCCTTTTGTCCCTCGTTTTTTAATCCGCCTTGGGAGGAGGCGAGGGTGGCACGGAGTGCCGGGTGTGGACTGAGCTTCCCTCCCCTTTTACGATAAAAGGCATACCCAAGATAGTAAATCTAATTTTGACAAAATCAAACAATAGAGTTATTATTATTATATATTCGGCATTAGCCGCGACCCTCTTGAAATATAGAGGGGTTATAAATAGGTAGACTAAGAGATCCTGGGCTACCTATTTTATATTATAACTACTTACCCTCTGATTTAGCTTGTTTTTCCTTCATCATCTGCTCATATTTTCTAAGCATACGATTCTGATCCTCTGAAGATTGTTCAACAGCTTTATATACAGCTCTTCTTTGGTTCTCCTCACTAAATAGTTCCATTAGGTATTCTCTATTCCTTTGCTCTTCTTTTACCTTGTCCATACTTGTTATATTAATTATACCTATCTTATATCATCTATTAGATTTTGTAAAGTGTCAGGAGTATATACTTTGATCAACCCATCTGACTTACAACCCTCTAAATAACTCTCCACATTTTGAATATTATATTCATATTTTTTAATTTTATTATCATCTGACTTTATTACAATATTGACATTCACTCTGTCTTCAAAATCTTCTTTAACTCTAATAATATTTTGTTGGGATTGAAAAAACTGATCTATAAACTTATCTTTTAGAATGTTCCTCCCTTCTGTATATTCTCTAGCTACCGTAAATCTCCAAGCTACAATAGGATCAAGATAAAGATAATATATATTTATAATTCTATTCTGTTTCAAAGACTTAGTAATTAACTTTTTCATAGTAGAGTAATTACTAAAAGTTCCATCATGCAAAAAAGAAATATCATTTTTAAAACAATAATCTCTAATAATATCCAAGCCCTTGTTCGCAGCCTTCTGCACCACCTCAGCATTTCCCTTAATATTATTATCCAAATCCGTCACACTATATTGAGGGATAAAAGTTCTAATCTCATCCACATCAATATGAATAAAAGGCATCTTCACATTAGAAGCAATCCCATCTGAATTGAAGTCAATATTCAATTTTCCTTCAAAAATAGCCGGAATATATCTCCTCACAAATTCAGTTTTACCAGCTCCGGGGGAGCCAGCCATAAATAAAGAAATTCCACCCCCTATAGCCAAAGGATTATATCTTTTTACAAAATGATTTATCAGAGAATCTTTATTATCTAACACAAAGTCCAAAGCCTCTTGCTCCAACTCTAATTTTCTTTGACTAAAATTTTGCATATTATATTTTTGATTCTTATCTATCTAGTATATCCTAAATATTTTAGTAAAGCAAAAACTCCTGTCCTAAAATTCCCCTCTTTTGGCAATCCGCCTACCTACGGCAGGTAAACCTTGGGAGGAGAGGGGTGGACAGCTTCGCTGGACGGGGTGGAGTATTTTATACTTTTCTCTTGCCCTTCTGTCCCCCTTTGCCTGCCTGCGGTAGGCAGGGAGGGGGTGCCTGCAAGGTGGGGGTGGATGTTCTCTTTCTGTTCCCCAGTGGACTACCCCTTCCCTCCCCTTTTACGATAAAAAGAATACCCAAGATAGCCATTGAAATTATTTTATATCCTTAAAATAATTTATAGTCTTTTGCAAACGATTTAATCTTTCTTTTTTTTCATCATCTAATGTATCAAGATCAATATCTTTAATCTGACTCTGTATATCTTTATAAAAATTATCATCCAACTTGTAAATTTGTTTTAATAAGACTATAGTGTTATTTATTTCTATTTTATCAATTTTATTTTCATATTCTCTATTTTCTTCTGGACTTCCATTATCTACATTACTAATAATCCCCCAAAATACTTGTTTTTTCAAATACTCCTTCACATTATCTTTTACTACTCTTTTAAACCATATCAATTCCAAAACTCTTATAAATAAAATTGGGTTAATATCTGGGACAAAAGCATTAATTAGAATATTTACTTTTCTAATATCTTTAAATTCTAATTTTTTATATGAATTATAAAATACCTTTTCTTTCCAAGTCTCATATATATATTCTAACATTATATTAAGCCAATAATATGTGATTTTATTATCTTCTTCTGATTGTAAATTAGATAAATTAATTTGCCACTTTATATCTGACTTAATCCAGTGATAGTTTAAGACATCCTTTGCAATAAACTCATCCTTTGAACTCAATATCTCTGTAATTACTCTTTGTCCAAAATATTTGAAAAATTCCAAGTATTCCTTATTCTCTCCTTTGAGCTGAACAACTTTGTCTTTATGTCCCTGAATATGTCTATCCAAAGACTCAAAAAAATCTATTGTAGCAGAGACTGGATGTGGATCTTGTAGAGACTTCTGTAAAATTTTGATCAGAATCTCCTCAGAAATCCTATATATCTCATATAATTCAATACTTTTACTTGCATTATCTTCATTTTCAGCAGACTCTTGATATTGATACCAAAAACTATAACTGTATTCAAATAGTTTGGTGATAAATTTTTTATTTTGATACTTAAAATTAATCTTGGCAATATTATGATAGATAATATTTAATAGTTTATAAATACTTTGATATTCATTTGTTTTAATATATTTATTTACTTGACCTAATATTAGTTCCATAAAGCTTTTCTCTTCTTCAAAATTCCAGTCTGCAAAACCTTCACCATCACTTTGATATGACTGTTTTTCTATGTTTGCTTTATCATTTGGAATTGCATTAAAGATGTCATTAATATTATCTATAAATGATTTATCTTCTTTTTTTATAATATCAAGCCAGTACTTTGTTTTATTAGTGCTATTAATATATTTGCCAGATTCATCTATAGAATATACTAAAAAAACATTAGCCCCAACCCATAAAATCAAACCAATAAGTTTTAAGTAAATATAATCAATATCTACTAATATTACTGAAATTATTGTAATAACAATAATACAAATATTTGATCTTACATTAAAGATTTCTGAGAAGATAACTCTTAACTCAATATTGAAACTGGGTTTTTCTTTTTTACTCAATATTGACTCTATAATTGAGATAGCGATTGGTATATATAAGCTATAAAGTAGCATTGTCCCTCCTTGTAATAATTGTGATATGTTATTCATTTTATCATTTATCATTAAAGTAAATATATATCCTCCAATCCACCAAAGAATACAAATAAATATAATTACAATATTAACAATATATATATACTTCTTAGTTGCTCTATCTTGATCTCTATAGTTCATCTAAATATTCTTCATAACATCAGAATTTTTTTATAGCAGCCCTCATTTTTTTACGGCTCAAGTTATAGCCAATATATCCAAGGCTTAACACCAAAGTAGTGCCAGAAATTGTATATAGTATATTATTGTATCTAATAGGTTCAAATACTAAATCTAGTTCTAAATTAATACTTCCATCTTGATTAAGAGTATATCCTTGATTATTCTTTATAATATCTTCATAGTTAATATAAAAACTATTTGCATAATCAAATTTTTTTGTGTTTTTAAAGATATTATAATCTATATCCTTATTAGATAATCTCCACATTTTATGATATATGTCTAAGAAATTAAGATATGAATCAGATTTTAAATTTTCTATATAAATTTTATAATGTCCTTCATTAATTCTTTCATATGTAATATTATCATTATATTCTCTACTCAATTCATTCAAACTATCACTAAGATGAATTTTATTATAAGAATAGTCTTTATTGATATTATATAATGAGTATCTACCAAAATCTCTAACCTTATCACCTAATAATTTATCTTTTATCTCTTGCTGTACCGCATACAAGTCTCCTGATGATCTGTAGCTATAAACATAACTATCTTTAATTTCAGTAGGTAAGTCATTATAAACAATAATATAATTTACATTCATCTTAGCAAAAAAATTCAATAAATGTTCATAATCTTTATTTAATATTTTATCTCCAATATTTTCACCCTGTGATAAAAATCCTAATATCCCAGTAAAATCAGTTTTATTAGACACAACCTTAAGTGGCGACACCCCAAAATAAAACCCATTTTTATTACTCACATCCTGAATGAATACATAATTAGCTTTATTTAATGGATACCATAAATACTTACCATTATTATCCTCATTGTCTTTTATAAAATTAGCCAAATCTATAAAATCGCTATTAAGTTCATTTACTTTTGGATATATATTTTGTGTTGTCCATATAGGTAGATTAAAGTAATCACCTCTGAAAAAAGGTATAGAATTTAATAGTATGACTAGAATAAATATAAAATAAAGTATATTTTTATAAAAAATTTTTAGATCAGCTATTATATATAATGATATAGCAAATAAAAATGCATATATAAATGCCATTGATATAGCAAATTTATCATACATATTTCTAAAGAGTGTAAATAGAGGGATTTTTTCACTCAAGAATATAAATATATTTATACCCTCTTTCCCAATATTAGCCGTATATAAATATAGTATTATTAAAAATATTAATAAAGAATAAATATATATAGTATGTTTTTTTATTTTTGCTCTAAAAAATATTATAGGGGCTAAGATTATTATTAAATAGATATAATTAAAGTTAAAAAACTTTAGATGCCATCCCTCATAGATTGATAATGTGTTCCAAGAAAAATCTTTTTGTATAGAATAATGTGGCAAATTTAATAATGGATATAATACATTATTATTTTTTGAAACCGATATTATTGTATTTTTATTTGCTTCTATAAATTCCTGAGAAGTTAGAGAATTAACTATATCATTATCTTTAATATCATTATTTCTAGAGTTTAGTAGATGATATATCCAATATATATTTAACAATAATAATATTATTATGAATATGAATAGGTGCTTGAGAAATATTTTATAATCTTTTTTAATTAAATATATAATTACTGGTAAAGATGTAATTGTTAAAGCCAAAGCCCATGGCACAGACAATATCAAAGTACTAAATATACTTAGTATTATTGTACTAAGTAAGGTATAAATATATTTGTTTTCAAGAACTCCTTTAGAAAATATATATAAAACTATAGGGAATATTGATATAAAATATATTGCGAATAATTGATTACCCCAACCCGATATAAAAGTAAATGTAGAAAATATATACATTAATGAGGATATAGACTTAATGTATATGTTTTTTATATTAGTTGTTTTAATAAATATCCCAAGTAATAAGTACATGCCTAAAAAACCAAAAGCTAGGTTTAGCGACAACATTAAATACTGTATATTTACAGCTCCAAAAGATATAGTTTTAATAATATATATTAAAAATGAAAAAGATAGTATGTAGGATTGGGGGAAATAAAATCCTAAGCCACCTATATTATTTTCAGATATAATTGATGTAGTAAAGTTTTTAAAATATTCATACGGATACATATAATATAATCTTCCATCATCACCCCCAACAAAGTAGTCTTTTCCCCAAAATAAAATAGGTATTAATATTAAACATAAAAATACAAAAGTAATAGAAAAAACTTCTATCTTAGCTATTTTTTTGCTATCACCAAACATGTAGATATAAGATTTTTAAATGGTAAAAATAACGGAATTCTAAAATTTAAATTCTTATTTATTCTCCATAAATATGGAAGATATGTCATGGGATATAGTTTTACATCTGAGAATCTATTATTCTTAAATATCCTCTCCCAATTTAAAGGATGTAATACAGATACATGAGTATCATCCGCTAAAATATTTTTTTTATATGGATATGGAGTTGTCCCTATAAAGAAAGACTCCTGTTTTTCATCTAGTAAATTATATATATTTTTAACTGCCAAAGAAGGGTTCTCTAAATGCTCTAAAACTTCAAAAGCAAATATATATTTATATCTATTTTTTGTATTTAAATCTTCAATTCTACTATTTTTAAAAACATTTGTTTTAAAAAATAAATTAGATTCATTGACTACTTCTTTATCTACTTCAATACCTTCATATTGATTTGGTTTGTCTAAAATATTATACCACCCTCCAAAACCAGAGCCTATTTCTAAAATATTTTTACTTTTATCTATATTTAGATTATTATTTATAAATCTATATTGTGCAGACATCCATTTACAATAATCATCAATATCTTTCTGTGTAAAAGTATATTTATAATGTTTTTTAAAATAACCCTTATAATTTTCCATAATTAATTAATATCTTTATAATCACCTAATTTCCCGTTTAGTAATTTTATGTAATAATCTAGATTTGGCTCTCTTAAAAGGTATTTGTTAATTTTTTTATCAGATAGTTTTCTATTTGCTTGTATTTCTAATCTTTTTTTAATATTCTTATTTATATGTAAAATATTCCACCAAACAGCCTTATATAGGGCTAAAAAATGCTTATTTTTTCCCTTTACCAACCAAAACAAAGATAATCCTATCATTATAATAAGATGAATAAACAATACATAAAATAAATAAAAACCACTAAAATTTTTTATAAATGACATTATTTTATTTTTAAAATTATGAAACTGAATTACATGGTTATTAAATTTTGAAGAAGTACCCTTTTCTGCATGATAGCATGTTGAGACAGGATAATACCAACACTCATATCCACTAATCCACATTCTGTGATTTAAGTCGGTTTCTTCGTAATATGCCCAGAAATCATCATCAAAAGCTCCTATTTCATCTAAAACAGATTTTCTCATAAACACTGAAGCTGCTTTAGTGGAAAACACCTTGTATGTCTGATTATATTTTTCTAAGTCAGCTGATTTATTAGATCCATAATGATATAATAAAGTAGAGTTAGACCAAAAACTACCAGCTGAATCAATTTTATTATCCTCATTCATAAGCTGAATTTTTGTTTGTATTGTAGCAATTTTATCAGACTTTTCAAAAAACTTAATGGTTTTTTCTATAATATCTTTCTCTACCCAAGTATCATTATTTAGTAAATATAAATATTCACCTTTGGCTTCTTTTATACCGATATTATTTCCGCCTGCAAAACCAGAATTTTCTTTATGTTTTATAATTTTAATTCTTTTGTCTTTATAATTTGTTTCTAAAAAATCTATACTATCGTCACTAGAGTTATTATCTACAAAGATAATTTCAAAGTTTTTGTATGTTTGATTTAATAAAGAATCGAAACATTTCTTTAGCCACTTCTGACCGTTGAAATTAACTATTATCACCGATACTAATGGGTCTGCTTTACTCACAAAAATGTTTTAATTAATAATTTTTATAAAATCTTTATAACTTTGTTCAAAAGTTATAGTTTTACTAAATTTATGACCTTCTTGTCTTAGTTTAGCATATAATTTTTGATCTGAGAATAGTTTGGTTATGTTTTGGGCTAGATTTGCTGGAGTGTTGGTGCTACAGACTAATCCTGTCTGATTATGGATGACTGAGTCTCTGAGACCGTCTACATCATAGACTATGGCTGGGGTGCCTTGTGAATTGGCTTCCGTGACTATAAGTCCCCATCCTTCTTTGACTGAGGTGACTAGGATTATATGGGATTGTTGCATTAATTCTATTTTCTTTTGTTTGGAGACTTTGCCTAGATATTGTATGTCTTTTTTGTATTCGGATTTTTGTATTTCTTGTAAAAATTCTTGTCCATAGGGATCATTGCTATCTCCTGCTATTAACAGTTCTAGATTTGGTATGGATTGTTTGGCTAGATTATAGGCTTGGAGTATGTCTTTGGTTCTTTTCATGGCTCGTATTGAACCTAGGCTTAGTATTGTGGGGTTGGGGTATTTGGTGATTGTGTCTAAGTTGTCTACTGGTTCTATTTCTATTCCTTCGCTGATTATTTGGATATCTTTGAATCCTAATTTTTGTAATTCTTGCTTGGTGCTATTGGAGATGGTGATGACTTTTATATCATTTAGTAGTCTTAGGTAAATTGGTTCTATGATATACCCGATCCAGTTCAATGGGAAAAACATCTGATAAAACCATATTTCTCGACAGAGTTGATGGATGAATAGGATGTTTTTTTCTTTTACATAAAATTTAGCAAAAAATGGGACAGTGTTGATTTCATCTATTACTAAATCTGCCCAGCCTTTGAGATGTTTCTGATAATATTGGTAGGCCTGCCAATATACTGTCCATCTCCCGCCTACTCGGATTATTTCATAGCCGTCTATAACTTCTCTTGCTTCTGCCCCTGTGTAACCTCCTACTATTAGTTTGACTTGGTGCCCGTCTTGTACTAGTCTTTTGGCTAATTCTTCATTGACTATTTCAGCTCCTCCTGTGAGAGGATTTTTTTTATCTTTCCATGTGAGCCAGAGAATCTTTTTCTTTTTCATAAATTTATCTATCCTCTACTCTTAAAGTATTCTACAGTTTGGAGTAGGCCTTGTTGTAGATTGGTTTGGGGTTGCCAGTTGATAGCTTGGTGGATTTTGTCGTATGAGAGGCAACTATGTTGTTGTTCTCCTAGTTTGGCTTCTCTATTTTGTCTGGTGATGGTGGTACTGGTGAGTTGATGTAGGATATCAAAGATTTGGTTGATATTGGTTTGGGTGGCGGTGGCTATATTGTAGCTTCCTGAGAGGTCGCCTAGTATGGCTTGGATATTGGCTTCTACTACGTCTTGTACGTATACAAAGTCTCGGGTGTTGTTGCCGTCTCCGTTTATATAGCATTGTTGGTTTTGGAGCATTTTGCTGATGAATAGGGCGATGACTCCGGCTTCTCCTTGGGTGTTTTGTCTTGGGCCGTAGACATTGGAGTATCTAAGGGCGGTGTAATCTATATTATAGATAGTTTTGTAGTAGTGGGCGTATTTTTCCATTACTAATTTGGCTATGCCATAGGGTGAGATAGGGTCGGTGGGATGTGTCTCTGGGGTTGGGAGCATGTCTGTGTCTCCGTATATGGCTCCACCTGAGGAGGCGAAGACTACTTTTTTGACTCCGTTTTTGTGGGCGGCTTCGAATAGGTTGATGGTGCCGATTATGTTGACTTGCGCGTCGTATTGTGGGTCTTGAACTGATTTTCTGACGTCTAGTTGGGCTGCTTGATGGCAGATGACTTCGATTTGATGTTGTTGTATTATTTTGTTGACTTGTTCTGCATTGGTGATGTCTTCTTGATAAAAGACTGCTTGGGGGTTGATAAGATCTGTCTGTCCTGTGACTAGGTTATCTATGATGATGACTTGATGTCCCTTGGCGATGAGTTGGTCTACTATATGTGAGCCGATGAATCCTGCTCCTCCTGTGACTAGTATGTTCATATATTTTTAGGGTTATTGTTTTATTATAGCATGGGTTGGGGTGTGTGTGAATTATAAATGGTGAATTATGAGTTTGTAGGGGCTAAAATGCAAAAGCAAAACTCAATCCACCCCGTCCAGCGTAGCTGTCCACCCCTCGAGAGGGGAATTAGCTCAGTCCTACTCCGGCCTATCGGCCACCTCCCCCGAGGGAGGACAAGAGGGCAAGTTGCAAAGTACATCCACCCTCCCCCTTCGGGGACTCCCTCCTAAGGGAGACAGAAGCTCTGAAGGCCAGAAATCCAATATTCAAAATACACTCCACCCCGTCCAGCATAGCTGTCCACCCCTCAAGAGGGGAATTTAGCTCAGGCTGCAAAATACGGTCCTCCTCCGCCGTCGCAAATGGGATTTGCTCCTGTGAAACCTCTCGGTTTCCCAACCTTCCTCAACGGGAAAACTTCTGTTTTCCCAACCCCTTTCCCAGACTTTCAGTCTACTTCGTGCCACCTCCCCCAAGGGAGGACAAGAGGGCAAGTTGCAAAGTATCAAATACAGGCGACTGAGAGGTCGCCCCTACGAGATGGGAGGGTAGAAATTTTATAATTAAAGCTTATTATATTAAATAGTTTTTTTCTTAATTTTTGCCCATTTTTTCATATTGTCTTGTTGTTCTTTATTTGCAAATTCAGATACTTTTTGTAACCAATAAAGTCGCTCTTCTAGCGGAGCTTTATTCATTATATAATCAATAGTTGGTCGTTTTTCTCGACTCTTAAAATTCAGTGATTTAGTTATATTCTTATAAATATCTAATACTTTTTTCATAATAATTGTTCTAATTCTTCTTTATTATATACTTTTTGTAATGCTTCATCAAGTTGTTTTATATTTGTAATTGGAATAAGGTTAAGATTTTCAGTGGATTTTATATCTACTCGATTGAATAGTAATATTTCTACTTCTTCATTAGAAAAAGTTTCTCTTATACTTCTTACTGTTTGATATGCTCCAATATATTTTTGGATAAAAGTTTCTTTGAGAATACGGCGACCTTCTTCTTTTTCTCTATTTTGAGTATATTGCCAAGCATATTCGGGTTGCAGGTAAATATAAATAACAGTGACTTTTCTTTGCCTTCTGAGTGATCTTATGATATTTTCTTTAGCTCTATGTTTATCTGAGAATGTGCCATCTAGGATAAAGGAGATATTTTGGTCTAAAAGCCTATCATGAATATAACTTACAAGTTTACTCATAGCTTTTTGGAAGAGATGAGAGTTATTACCTTCATATCCTGGCAATATAGATCGGTATAAATCTCCATCCAGATGTAAAATATTGCCATCTAATAATTCCACTACTCCCCTAGCCCATTCGGTCTTACCTGCACCGGGAGAACCTGCCATAAAAATTGAAAGTGGCACATCTACTGAAGTATAATCTAGGAGTAAATCTTTAGTGATATTTTGTTTGTGTTTGCGGATATAGTTAATAGCTTCTTGACTAATATCTTTTTCTTTAGCCATAAAATTTTGTTTATAGTTTAGTGTATGGATTTATTGTAGCATGGTTTGGGGGAAATTGGGAATTGGTGGGTTTGTAGGAGCAAAAATACAAAGACAAAACTCAATCCACCCCGTCAGTCAAACCTACCACCCCTCGAGAGGGGAATTTAGCTCAAGTCCTCCTCCGTCACCTACGGTGACACCTCCCCCAAGGGAGGACAGAAAATAGAAGTCCAGAAACACATCCACCCTCCCCCTTCGGGGACTCCCTACAAAGGGAGACAAAAGCTCAGTCCACACCCGTCGACTTCCTCGCTACCCTCGCCAGCGAGGGACAGAAAACATTCACAAATTAAAAAGGAGGTCTGTCTAACCTCCTTTGATTGTAGCTTTTTATGTGACTGTGATTGGCACTCCGAGGTGTTGAAATATTTGTTCAATGGTCCAATTTTCTGGAATTTCTTTATACTCTTCTGAGACTAATTCTGTATGCTCAATTCTTGGGGTAAGTATGTCTTTACCAAATACTGTGTATGTCTCATTAGATGACACGCATTTACAATGATACTCTTGGTCTGGTTTAGGGTGTCGACTATCAGCTTCAAATCTAACCCATATATGACTATATCCTACTACAATGCAGGCATGTATTTTATACAAAAAGCTATAAACAGGGATAATCATTGGCTACAATTCCCTACCTTGGGTAGGGGCGAATATGGACAATATTATTGTACAATGATATTATATGAATGTCCAATTACTCTTCTTTTTCATTATGTGCTATTATGCCATCGTCAGAGAAGAAGTAAAAGAATTGTATAATTTCGAGTGCCAACTTTGCTATACAGTTTTTGAACGTAGAAAATTACAAATACACCATATTTTAAGAAAATGTGACGGTGGTACTAATCACCACCACAACCTTATACCATTTTGTTCTGATTGCCATATCCAGGTTCATAGTGATGGGATTACACACAATAGCCGAGGTACTAGAATTATGCATCTTGCATCAAATGCTTATCTAAGGGCTTAACAAGTCCTTTTTTTATTTTACCAACTACCTCCACCGCCTCCGCGACCAAAGCCACCTCCGCCTCCAATACCAGTTCCAAAGAATCCTCCGCCACTATTATTAGAGTCATATGAACTACTATTCAATTTAGTCATAGAATGCCCAGTACTATAAATAATATCACTATAAAACCAAGAGGATGAAAATGTATGATCATATTTAGCTGTACTTTCGAACCAATCTGGGTTATCTACAACTATTCCTTCAAAGGCTTTTTCCCATACTTTTGTATGTCCTAGAGCTATAGCATATGGCAGAATTTCAAAGAATAGATAATTTTTACCTTGGAAATCTAATCGATGTTTTTCTGCTACTACTATATATTCTTCTAATCCTAATATATATGCAATCATTTCATCTCCAGCTTGTGTTCTTTTTGGTTTCAGTCTATTTAATATGATTGATGTTATTACTATTATTAAACTAGCTATTGCACTTATAGAATATCCTGATATATAAATTATAAGCACCCCAAAACCACCTAGTAGAGGGATTAGATTTAGAAGTACTTTGATTACAGTAGGTATTTTGATGTAATATTGTGCGACTTCTTCTAAATATATAGCTTGGTATATTTCATTGAATTGATTGCTTTTAGGTAATATAGAATATATTATTGCAATTATTACTAAAAAAATGAGCTCAATTTGAAATATATAGCCTAGAATTATTAGAATTGCTACCAATATTAGGATATTTATTGTTGCTTGTTGTCTATCTTTTCTGGATATAAGGGCTCTTGTTTCTAAAAATAGTCTATTATTGGTCATTAAATAATATCTAAAAAGACTTTCTATCAAAAATGCCTCTCCCATATAATTAACTCCTCTGGCTTTTTCTTTATCTACCATATCAAAGGTATATTTGGATTGTTGCCAAAATTTCTTATCAAAGTTTTGTTTAATTTTGATAATACCTTGTCTGGCCAAGGATATCATAAGGGCTGAAATCAGTCTTGGGTGTGGTCTTTGGTATCTTAAATACCCCACTCCTGCTGGGCTTAGGTTTGCCGGAGGAGTATATTGGACTATACTTTCGTATTTTATACTTTTATTCCTATACTTTGAGAGTCAAAACCTACAATTCTCTCGGCTAAAGCTATATTGGGTGCTAATAATATTGCTAAAGTTATTAGTATGGATTTTAGTTTCATATTTTTATATCTATAAATAATCTAATATCCTATCGTAATCTAGGAATTTGAAGGTTTTGAAGATAAAGCGACCGAGGACTTCGAGGCTATTGGTGATGAACAGTATTCCGATTAGGACTAGGAATATCCCACTGATTATACGGATGATTGGGGTTAGATTTTCGATTTTTTGTAATAACTGTCTGCCTTGCGCTAGTAGTATAGCGGTAATTAAAAATGGGATGGCAAGTCCTATAGAGAATATAAACATCAATATAGCTCCGTCTGCTACTGTTCCTTTGTTGATGAGGAAGGTTAGAATTGTTCCTAATATTGGTCCTACACAGGGTGTCCAGCCAATTCCGAGTAGAGCTCCGAGTAAAACTGAGCTTTGTGGTGTCCCGGCTTTAAGTCCTTTGATCCTTGGGTTCCAAGTGGTTTGGAAAATTTTATGTTTGAATATTCCTATCATCTCGAGCCCCCAGATTAAGATTAGTGCTCCTGCGATACGACTGATTAGTAATCTCGTGTCTGGATTGAATAAGTTAGACAAACTACTAGCAAATACTCCTAAAATTACGAATATCCCCATAAATCCTAGTACAAACAGTGCCCCATTTCGTATAGTTTGCAATCTAGTTAATTTACCATCTCCTGTAATAAACCCAATATAAGCAGGGATTAAAGGAAAGGTACAGGGGGCTAAAAATGTTAGCACCCCTGCTACTAAACTCCCGACCAAAAGAGATGTACTGAGCATATTAATTTATTTTTTTCTATATTCTATAACTAGAGCTCCAAAAGCTATATAGGTTAGAGTTAGTCCTGTAACTACTCCGATAATTGGGATGAATTTCAATAGATACATTATGATATATATTCCTAAAGCTACTAGGAAGATTTGTACTTTACCTTGTTTGAGGTCATATTTGTGATTCAACCAATTGGAGATGATTAAACTGGTTATGGATTGAGAGAAGAATACCATAGATAGGTAGGCAAAGGTCACAAATAAAGCTACTGGGATTCCAATTATGCTTACAAATAATAATACTATGATTGAAATTGGAAGGAAGAATAGTAGTATTCCGTAGAAAAAGGCTTGTCTGAAATCTTTTCCACTTTGTATGTTTTTGACTGCTCTAGATATAAATTTACCTGATAACCATGCTACTAAAAGAATTACTAAAGCGGCTGAGAATATTCTAAAGACCAGCATTCCTGAGAACATATTGTTCATTATGTCTTGTCTTGTGGTTCTTGGTTGCAATAGTTCTGGGTCAAAATTAGCACTTACCCCTTCTTCTAGATTAGGTTTGAGATCTAATTCTTTTGTGTGACCGTAATTAACTGTGTTTCCAAATTTGGCTGATTCTGTTATATTAACACTTTGCTCAGCTACAAATTCTGTTTTACCTGCTAATATTCCCTCTAGGCTAAAATCTGCTGTTCTAATTTTGGTATCTCCTAAAACTGTTCCAGTAATGTTACTGTCTACACTAGCAATTTTGATATTACCACTAACTGTACCATCTAATTGGAACTTGGAAACAAACGCGATTATATCTCCTGAGATTGTAACATCTTTGTCTATGATTAAAGTATCTGCAAAGACTATAACATCTCCTTTGACATTGGCTTTGATGATTACAGAATTTCCTGCCAATCTAACATCATCTCCAATTTCTTGGTTGATAGTGATTTTATCTCCAGCAATAATGGCATCTTGAGTTATGGATGAATCTATGTCTACAACACCTCCAGCAATTATAGCATCCCCTTCTATTCCTTCTTGGACTCTGACTGTTTGCCCAGCTAAGTAGGCATCTCCTTCTACTTTTTCTCTGATATCCACCGAATCTCCAGCATCTAGCATCAGTGCTGAGACTGATTGTATATTCAACACAAAGGCTAGAGCTATAAGTATTGAAAGATATTTTTTCATAGATTAAATATATAGCTTATACATAATAATTATATATGTTATTGTACAAATTTGTCAAACTATGATATAATTAAATCATAATTAAAAATAATATACAAATATGATTGAAATCAAAGGTGTATCCAAAAAATTCAAAGATAAAACTATTATTCATAGTTTGGATTTGTCTATCAAAAAAGGTGAATTTTATGCCCTAATTGGTCCTAATGGAGCTGGTAAGAGCACTTTGATCAAATTATTATCTGGATTGTTACAGCCTACTAAGGGAGAAATTCTTTTGGATGGGATTAATATTGTAGAAAACCCAAAAGAGGCTAAGGCTTTGATTGGATATATTCCTGACGAGCCGACTGTGTGGGATGGAATGACTGGATTTGAATTTATGAACTTTGTGGGTGCATTGTATAATATCCCTGCTAATGAAAGAGAAAAAGATATCAAAAAACTATTGAAAATTTATAATATAACAGGCACAGAGCATCAATTATATCAGGATTATTCTCGTGGAGTGAGGCAAAAATATTCTATTCTAGCAGCTCTATTACATAATCCTAGTATATTATTGATTGACGAGCCTATTGTTGGTCTTGATCCTATTAGTATTGATATTACTAAAAATATTCTGGATGAATTTGTAAAGGATGGTGGGACGGTCTTGATGGTGACTCATACTTTATTTGTAGCTCAAGAATTAGCAACTAGAATTGGTCTGTTTGAAAAGGGTAAAATAAAGATTGAAGGTACTTATAAGGAGTTGGTAGATAAAGCTCATTTACCTGCTAAGACCTCTCTAGATGATGTTTATAAAAATTATTTAGCTAAATAAATACTATGTCAGAATCATTTGGATTATTATTGTCTTATCCTGGACAAGTTATCAAAAGGTACTTGGCTCGTGAAAAATTTACTCGTATCTTTGCTATTTTTATATTATTACTGATTATTCTATTTATAGGGGTTTCAATTTATGTTACCACAATTGAAGGACTAAACTTTATTAGTAGAGATATTGAATTGAGAGATGCTTTATACTTTTATATAGCGCAACTGTTTTATTTACTTGTTTTTGTATTAAGTTTTGGGAATAGCATTCTAGTAATTGCTGCCTCTTTTGCTCGTAAATCTCATCAGTGGATTATGGCTACACCGTCCTTCTCTATTATGGCTTTTGTGAATTTATTCCAATTGTTAGCTTCTAGTCTGTGGATTTTTCTTGCTGTTATTATTCCTGTCTTAATGGGAATTGCTCAATTTATGGGAGTGGATGGATTACAATTGTTTTTGAGTTTTGTATTGACTACAGCTTTGATTATTGTTGAGAGTATTTGTGGGGTTCTGGCTTATATGCTTAGTGTTTATCTGTTGAGATATTTATCTACATTAATTGGTCGAAATATTGTTTCTCAGTCTCTGGCTATTATTTTGCTTGTAATTAGCTCAGTTCTGATGATTGCTTTATTCTGGAGAATTGCTATTCCTCAAGATTTTGTAAAATTCTTTGATGGTAATTATATTGTCCAAATGCAAACTATGAAGGAGCAGTTAATTTATCTACCTACTTTTGGTATAGCTCAAGTTTTACATGATTTATTGTTCTGCTCCAATATATTTGGTACTACTTATACTATAATCTTTACTGGTTTAACTTTGGGGTTATTGATAACTGTATATGTTTTATTAGATAAAAGTTATCTGGTAATGTGGCAATTATTACAGGAGGGTAATTATATAGCTGGACAGGATAATAAGAGAATCAATACCTATAAATCCTATAATTTCCCAGCTATCAATGCAGTTCATAATATTATTGATAAAGAATTATTGTTAATCTGGAGAGATAAAAAAAATCTACTTTGGTTTGTAATTGTAATTGGATTATGGTTAGCTCAGACTGCGGTTAGCTGGAGAGTTACTGCTAATGCTAACAATTATGGTGATGGCTATATCTTTCCTGACTTTGTATATGCTTTGATTCTAGCTATTGGGCTATACTTTATTAGTGCCCTGTCTCTGAGATTTGTATTTCCTACCTTTAGTGCAGAGAGAAAAGTAGCTTGGATTCTAGGAGTTGCTCCAATTTCTCCTTGGAATATTGCAGTTGGTAAATTATTGATTTATACAGGAATATTTTTATTCTTAGGTAGTCCGATTTTGATTGCTAATTTTGTGATATTAGGTTTTGGATTCTTCCCTGCTCTATTGTATTGGATTGTATTTAGCTTATCTGTAATTCTAATAGTATTGCTCGCTATCTATTTGTCTATTGCCTATCCTAATAGATTTTCTAGTGACCCTGAAACTTTATCCACTACCCTACCTGGATTAGCCTTTACTAGCTTGGCCTTGGGTGGAACAATTATTATTGCTAATATTATGTATTTGGTTCTGTCTAATGTAGATTTGGTAGTACTTCTAATATTATTGATTACTGTTCTAAATTTGTTGCTTACAAGTTTGACATATAATGCTAGTGAGAAATTTGAATATGCTGGTGAAATTATTGCCTAATTAAATTGCTTATGAAATTATTAGCCTTTGAAATAGATGCTGCTGAAAAAGTATATTTACAAGAAAATTTAACTGTTGATTTACACCAGGAATACTATGAAGATACTCTATCAATCGAGGCTTTAGATAATAAACAAGATACTACTCATTTGGTGGTATTTGTATACTCTAGGGTAAATACTGAGGTGTTAGATAAATTGCCTAACTTAAAGGCCATATTTACTATGTCTACTGGTTATGACCATATTGATATAGAAGATTGTAAAGCTCGTGGAATTACTGTGCATTCCGTCCCCTTTTATGGGGAAAATACCGTAGCGGAGCATACTTTTGCTTTGATTCTAGCTCTTTCTAGACAATTGATAGAGTCAATTGAGAGGACTAAGACCTTTGATTTTAATCCAGCTGGACTAGAGGGTTTTGATTTGAGAGGTAAGACTTTGGGAATTATCGGTATGGGTAGAATTGGGAGCTTTGTAGCTAAAATGGCTAAAGGTTTTGATATGAAAATTCTAGCTTATGATGCTTTTGTAAAAGATGAATTGGCTCGAGAGATTGGATTTGAATATGTTAGTTTAGAGGATTTATTAGCAAAATCAGATATTGTAACTTTGCATACTGCCTATAGACCTGAGACTCATCATATTATTAATCGCGAGTCTATCCAATTAATGAAAAAGGGGGCTTATATTATTAATACTGCTCGTGGTGGCCTGATTGAGACTTCTGCCTTGATAATGGCTTTAGAAGAAGGGATTTTAGCAGGAGCTGGATTGGATGTATTGGAGGAAGAGTGTTTTATAAAAGAAGAAAAAGAATTACTATCTCAGGCTTTTTTGAAGACTTGTGATTTACAAACAGTGGTACAAGATCATCTTTTAATTCAAGACAAGCGAGTAATTGTGACTCCACATAATGCTTTTAATTCAAGAGAGGCTATCTTGAGAATACTTGAGACTACCATAGATAATATACAAACTCAGATTAAGGGTGAGATGTTGAATTTGGTGAAGTAGGGACAAAAATACTGTCCTACCTTGGGGGAGGACAGAAATAAACTGCCCCTCGCTTTGTAATCCGCCTTGTGAGGAGGCGAGGGTGGACCACGTCAGTGGGTGGGTGTGGACAGTTTTGGACTATGTACTAATAATAACTTTTACATCTAAAAAGAGAGATAATATCCCTCTTTTTATCTGGACTTTAGAATATAAGATTAGCTCTTATTTAGGCTGATTACCTTCTTGCTAGAGTCTGACTTTTGCTGTACTCTGATGGTTATCTCTCCATCTTTATAGTCAGCTGTCACTGAATCTTCATCTATATCTCCGGGCAATTGGACTGATCGGCTAAAAGATTCTTTGGAAATAGATTTGAAGTAATAATGTCTATCTTTATCCTCTTTTTCCTCTTCGGATGAGACTTTACCTTCTATGGTCAAGACTCTATTATCTAAAGTGATTTCTAAATTTTCTTCCTTGAATCCTGGAGCTTGTAGTCTAACGACTAGCTCAGACCCATCTTGATACATTTCCATATCATTGATAGATCTTGTAAGGCTCGGAAAGGATGTCTCGAATATTTCATCGAATAGCCTACTTGGGCTTAATTCAAAAGTATTTAATGTTGGTAGATTGCGAATCCTCATATATGTATAACTTAATATTACTAATATGTGATGTACATCTGTCTGGAGGGGACCCTCCTTATTAATATTATAACTCTAATTTTAGCAGTGTCAAGATGTGGCTGCTAATTACTTCACCGTGATTTCACTTAAGATTTTTGCCCATTTGAGGTCTAAAAAGTGTCCGCTATTAGGTGTAGTGATTAGCTCGGCTTGCAAATCTGTAGCTATATTCTGAGCTTGAATATATGGAATATTGGAATCATCCTCGGAGCCGATGACTTTAATCTTCCCTTTTATCTTGGATTTGACCTGATTAATATCTACCAAATGCTCAAAAAAGTTAGCATAATTGCCATTGCGGAAACTGGCGTTGGCAAGGGTATTATCAAAAGGGGCTATAAGTACTATATTTTGTACTGTCTGTCTAGTTTGCTCCAAGAATAACAAAACGGCTCTAGTACCCAGACTATGTCCAACTAAAATTACTGAATTCTTTGCCCCTGACACTGCTTGCTCTATAATTGGATACCATTCTCTAAAAACTGGATATTTACCTCCAGGCAAATTAAGGGTTATCACCTCGCTACCAGATTCTATAATATATTTACGGAAGTCTGGATGCCACATACTCTCACTATTATGATTATATCCTGGGATATCTATAATAGTATAGGCCATATTATTTTTTGAAGTAATTGATAATTAACTGCAAACAACCAACGATTCCAATCACTACCCCTAATCCCATCAAAATTGGGAATATAATCTGTGCTGCAAAATTAGCAATGAATGAGAATAAAAATAATCCAAGACCACCCCAAATTAGTAACTGTGGCTTAGACTTTAAATTTTTACTATTATTGCCTCCTATAATTCTAATTTCCATATTTAAAAAAATATTCTACTTAACATTTATATTATATCATATTTGCACAAAACAAAAACTCCCTCGAGGGGAGTCTTTGTAAAAATTTATAAAAGAGCTTGTGTATTATATAAATTTTAGGGTTTTGTGTCAAGGGAATAATATCCTACTCCTTTACCACTTTAGCGGAGATGATTTTGACATCTTCTACGGGTCTATCTTGTACACCAGTTTGGACAGTAGAGATGGTCTCAGCGATGTCTAGTCCTCCGATCACTTTACCGGCATTAGTGTGTGCTCCGTCTAGCCAAGGTGTGGATGCAGTGGTGACGATGAAGAATTGGGATCCATTGGTATCTGGTCCTGAATTAGCCATAGCAAAACTTCCTTTAACTAGTGGCTCGTCATTGATTTCATCATCAAACTTTTCTCCGGCATCTCCAGTTCCATATAAAGCAGATTTACTTGGGTCTTTGGTATTAGGGTCTCCTCCTTGTATCATAAAATCTTTGATCACTCTATGGAATAAGGTATTGTCATAGACTCCTTCTTTGGTGTATTTGATAATTTTGCTGGCTGTGTTGGGTGAGAGGTCGCTGAATAATTCTACGGTGATTTTACCTTTGCTAGTGTTGAATTCTATAATTGGTCGCTCTTTCATAATGTCTTCATTTAATTTGGTAATTTGTTGAGTTTGCTCGAGACTAGCCTTGATAGCTTCATTGCCTTTTTCACTAAAGTCTTTATTGATAAAAACTGTTATCCCAAGTACTAAAAAGGTTATCCCTAAGGCAAAATATCCGAATTGTTTCATATCTGTATTCTCTTATTGATATATTATATTTTGTATTTTTATTATAGCATAGAAAGAAAAATTTTTGAATGGGTTGTATGGTGTTTTTAAATTTCCCTGTCCTCCTCCGTCACTTTACGGTGCCACCTCCCCCAAGGGAGGACAGTAATTTTGTCCCTCGCCGGCGAGGGTGGCACGGAGCGCCGGGTGTGGACTTGTCTTTGATAGGTATTTTTTATCCACCCTCCCACTACGGGTACGCCCTCCCTGCCTACCGCAGGCAGGCAAAAGGAGACAAAAAGCAGAGTTCAGGCGACTGAAAGGTCGCCCCTACGAGGACAGAATATACTATTTAACTCTATCCACCTCCGGCCTAAAGGCAACCTCCTCCTAAGGAGGACACGATCTCCAATGCAGGACAATCCACCCCGTCAATAAAAGATTTCCACCCCTCAATGAAATCCGCCTTGGGCGGAGAGGGGAATTTTAATATAGCCCCCACCTCTACACTTTCAAATAGTCTAGGTGGGCGGTATCATTGTATGTGATTAGTTTCCAACCGGTATATGGATATTCTGGATGATAATGTAGCACTACTATTCCTGTATTTTCTAGCCAATATTGTTCTTGTAATCTCTTATAAATATCTGGAGTTAATGCATCACCTAAAATCACTTTTATAATTAAAGCATTTAAGAAAAATTGATGCGTGACTACTCCTAAAACTGGCTCTGGCTTTAATTTTAAGAATTCTATGGCTTGCTCTGCTCTTGCTAACATACTATCATAACTATCTCCGTCTTCAATCTGGGTATTAGGCTCAAAAAGACTATTGACCCAATTCTTTTCTATTTCTAATATTCTTGGTTCTTGTCTAATTTGTCCTATGATTGAACTGGGCTTTTGTTTTTCTATAAATAAATCTGAATATTCTATATCTAAATTTGTGATTGAACTTATTATTTTAGATGTTTCTTTCGCTCTAGTCAGGGTGCTAGATATGAGATATGATAATTGTAAATACTTGATTCTCTCAGCTAATTTAATAGCCTGTGATTTACCTACTTCTGTTAAATACTGCTCTCTTACATGAATATTTTTATTTTTGTTAATATTCTCATCACTCTGAGCATGACGAAAAAAATATATTGTTTTTTGTGGTTTTGTATACATAATTAAGTTAAGTAAAGAGATATTTTATTATAAAAGAAAGTAGTTTGTGGACCGTACTGGGATCGAACCAGCGACCTCTTCCATGCCATGGAAGCGCGCTACCAACTGCGCCAACGGCCCTTTAATATTTGTATTATATCAGTATATATTATATCTGGCAATATGTATTGAGTTTGAATCTTGGCTGTATTTGTATTATAATATATATACTTATTCATTAATTTTACAATTATGTCTAATAAATCTTTATTCGGGTCTATATTAGTTGGAATTGGAATTGTGTGGTTACTTGATAGTTTTGGAGTAATTGATGCTCCTAGTTTTGGGCAGTGGTTGCCGATTATTTTGATAGCTTTTGGTGTATGGAGATTTCTGTCATCTCAGTTTAAAGCTATTGTGGAAGCTATAATCTGGATTGGATCTGGAGTAACTATTGGATTATTGCAATTAGACATCATTACTGTTAGACAACTTTTTAGAGCCTTTTGGCCTGTAATTGTGATTCTGATTGGTTTATGGGTTTTGAGTTCTGGCAATAAAAAGAGTATTGAAAAAGAAGGAGAGAAAGAGGAGAAAAAGAGTTAAAATCAAAAGAGTAGTCCTCATCAGGAGGAAAACAAAATAAACTATTGCTTACTTTTTAAGTATCCTCCCAAGTAGCATTAAAAAGCAAGGGTCAACATATTCCTAAAACTCATTGACATTTTACAACTTTTGTTTCATAATATAAGAGGTTATTAAATAAATATTAAATATATGATTGGTTTCCGTGCACACAATGGTTTTGCCCGCCTTAAAATGTATAATGGTATTATGGGTGCCTTGCACTTCTTTCAAGCTGGTTTGATGCTATATGTATCTAAAGAAGCTTTATTCCCTGTAACGACTAATTACCTTGACTTTGATTCTGCTACTCGTAGTGCAGCTCCTGTTACAGAGAAGTTTTTTGATATAAATCTTGGTCCAGCAGTAGCTTTGTTTTTGTTATTATCTGCTATTGCCCACTTTATTACAATATTACCGAATGTTTATCCTTGGTATATCAAGAATCTTAAAAATCATATCAATGTCATCCGATGGTATGAATATGCTCTATCTTCTTCTGTGATGATTGTACTTATTTCTATTTTAGTAGGAATTTATGACTTCTCTACTCTATTATTGTTATTTGGAATCAATGCTAGCATGAACTTGTTTGGGCTAATAATGGAGCAGATTAATCAGGATCGTAAAGATGTTAATTGGCTTCCTTACATCTTTGGATGTATTGCTGGGATTATACCTTGGATTGTAATTTTCCTACATTTCCAAGGAGCTATTTCATCCGCTGAGGTGGAAGTTCCTACTTTTGTCTACTTTATTGTATTCTCTCTATTCGCGGTATTCAATGTATTTGCACTTAATATGTTCTTACAGTATAAGAAAATTGGTCCTTGGAAATCTTATGTATTCGGAGAAAAATTCTATATTTTCTTATCCCTATTTGCTAAGTCTCTCTTAGCTTGGCAAGTGTGGTCAGGGACTCTAAGAGGTACTGAGAATGAAGTATCTGCTATTATCTCTAATATATTTAGTATATTTTCATAAAATATTTAGTATAATACTCTAGCAAACAAAAAACCCGGTATGAGCCGGGTTTTTTGTTATCGAGGACTTATTCTCGAGGCTTAGCAGGTTGGATAGAGATTTCTCTTTCTAAAAGAGATGCTCCATCTAACTGTTGTATTGCTCTTTCAGCTTCCTCTTCAGTGGCAAATTCTACAAATCCATAACCTTTGCTACGATTTTGCTCTTTGTCAAAGATGATTTTTGCTGAAACTACAGTTCCAACAGTCTCAAAAAGAGATTGTAAGTCCTGATTAGTTGCTTTGTACGCAATATTTCGTACAAATAAATTCTTGTTCATAATTTACGATTTTGAAGAAAGATTGCTCTTTCTTACTAACGGTTACCCTCCTGTCGACCTGCCTAAGCCAAGGATTAAATGTATTATATCATATTTTTATA
Organism: uncultured bacterium; assembly: GCA_937864235.1. Lineage (GTDB taxonomy): Bacteria > Patescibacteriota > Minisyncoccia > SW-4-49-11 > SW-4-49-11 > CALRBF01. The sequence goes on from CALMJI010000018.1 coordinate 125,386, forward strand.
TCTTTGTATAATACTTATCCACAATTATTTTAATTTGAATTACAACTAGTAGCCCATAATCCTTTTTTATTTACTTTAGCCTCTTGTTCTAAAGCTTTATAATTAGCTTGGCTCTGATAAGAGGCACCATTATATGTATATTCCTTAGCAAAACCTTCTTTTAATAGATATTCTTGCAAAGATCTCCCATCTTCTAAATACACATATCTTAGGAGTCTATTATAGTCATCTCTATCTTCTTTGAGAGGATCTTTGACTAAAGAGACTCGATTACTAGCGATTAGATTTTTTAGAGCCTTATATGCCTCTACCCCATAACAATAGTTGGGGCTGATAAAACTATCCAGTTCTGGAGCATCTATGCCCAATAATTTCACCCCTTCAATTTTACCATTGATATTAACTACTATATCATCTCCATCATTGACCGTTATGACATTATATTTATCATTGGATATATCGCTAATTACATTTCCTGTGGGGTATTGATTGAATTCATTCACTCTGAGAGGAATAATATCTGACCATTTATATCCGAGACTTAGAAATATATTGGGACTCCCAATTGGCTTTTTATAATCATTGGCAATTAAATATACTCCTCCATTGTAAGAAACTACTGTTCCGTCTTGAAACAATTTATTGGCTCCAACTGGGTATTGTTGTAATACATTGGCAGGGATTTTTATAATTTCATCCCACCTATAGTTTAATTTTTCAAATATAAATGGGCTGGGTATATATCTAAGTACGCCTGTTGTGTCTACTACATAAGTAGCTGAGCTTCCTGTGGGTGAGATTAAAACTCTAGAACGATAATTTTTTATTTCCGATATGGGTTGACCTTCTGGAATTATAGATAGCTCATAATCTGTAGCTCTTCTAATTTGCCCCCACTTAAAACCATAACTCTCAAACACGGCCGGTGAGGTAATTGGTAATCGTTGATTTTTTTGCATCAGGAATACTCCTGTCGCACTAGATATTAGCAAGCCGTCAGGATAATATTCATCACTCCCTCGAGGGTAAGAATCTATGATTACTTGTGAAACTGGAATTAAATACTCCCATCTATACCTTGAGTCAAAAATTAATGGAGATGGAATATATCTTCTTAAACCTGATTCCAACTTATATACAGCTCCTCCGGGCGCTAATAATAAACTTCCATCTGGATAATTATCTTCTTCTCTTAAGCTATCTCCTTTTTGATGTAGGGATAATTCTGCATTGCTGACTGGGATAATATTATTCCATTTATATCCTTTAGATAAAAATGCTTGTGGGGATGTTATTGGTCTGACTCTAGCATTAGAGACTACATATACTGTTCCATTATTAGATAACAAAGATCCATCTCTAAATGTCATAGGAGTTCCTAAGGCAATTGCATCTAATTCTACTGGCGATACTTCAATCAAATCTTGCCAACGGAATTGTGAAATTAGCATGTTGGGCGACTCTATAGGCCTTTTTGTGTTATTTTCTATATAATATACCTTTGGATTATTAACTGATTTTACTATAATTCCATTGGGATAATTTGGTATTTGTCTGGCTGATATATTATTTGGCAAAATAAAATTTAGGGTTATAAAGGTAATGACTAGCAATACTTTATATTTAATTTGCATTTATCCTACTAATATATCTTGTAAGTTGGTAATAAGATCCAGTGCCTGTTCTCTTGGTCTCTGAAAAGCATTGCGCCCCATAATACTCCCAAAAGCTCCACCTTCACGAATGGCTCGCATTTCATAAGATAGATTTTCAGGATTAGCAAAGTCACCTCCAGAGTGAATAACTATTCTATGTCCATTGTAAGCAGTCTTCATTACTAATTTAATTCTTTCAGTAAGAGTTTGAGTTGGGACTTTGTCATAAATACCCATTTCCTGATTAGATACTATGCCATATCCATCTACTGGTAATTTCACCTTAATAATCTGAGCTCCTAAACTTACTCCGAGAGCTACTCCATAAGCTATCACGTCTACAGCTCGCTCTTGTCCTTTGATAAGCCCTGCTCCTCTTGGATAAACCCAAAGAATTGTAATAAGACCTGCCCTACGAGCATCTGCGATCAATTCTTTAGCCTGTTGCTCCATTTCATTGCTATACAGAGACCCTGGATATAGAGTAAAACCTACAGCGGAGCATCCTAGTCTTACAGCATCATCTACCCAAGAATGAATGGATGGTTTTGGATTCTCATTATCTGGGATCATCAGAGTATGGGAATTGACCTTGAGAATAGTAGGTACATTATGTTTAGCTAAAACTTCATAGGCTCGCTCTAGAGAACCAAGCGGTGCTGCATAAGCATTAAAACCACCATCTACAGCAAATTGAGCTTGCTCTAATGGGTCATACATTACTGGATTTGGCTCAAAAGCCCGTCCAGGTCCATGCTCTAAAATTTGGTCTATTGGCAAAATCATTAGCTTACCGGTACCCCCTATTCGGCCATAGTTCAAGATTTTAGCTAAATTTTCTTGTTGTTCTGGGGTATTAGTGTGTTTGTACCAAGATAAAATTTCTTCTACTCTTTCTTTGTGTTGAGGGTTTGTGGATGGCATAGTTGTATGATTTTATATATGTTCTTTGGATATGATATTATTATCATTATCTAAATTATAAACCAAAATATCTCCAATAGCAAATTCAACTCCTTCTATTTCGCTGTCACTGAGCCTATCAAAGTATTTTAGTATAGCTCTGAGAGTATTACCGTGTAGAGATAGTATAATATTTTCATTGTCCGCAAGACAGCTCATAATATGCCCTTCTAGATAAGGTATAATTCGCTTATAAGCATCATCCAGACTCTCAGTGCGAGGCAATAATTCTCTTGGGATAGAGGAATACTTAGGGTCAAAAAAGGCATTCCTTGGATCATCCATTTCTAAAGCCGCTGGTCTAGTATAATACCCTCGACGATAACCATGTAATTGTTCCCAAGAAAGCTCATCCAGAATATCTACTTTAGACTTACCTTGTAATTTGCCATAATGTCTTTCATTTAGCCTCCAGTCTCGAATAATTTGGATATTTTTTTGTCCTATTTCTTCTAGAATCAAATCTAATGTAAGGACGGCTCGCTTTAAAACAGAAGAGTAGGCTTTATTAAATTGAATGTTTTGGCTTTTTAATCTATGTCCCATCAAACGAGCATCTTCTATACCTTTAGATGTCAAATCTACATCCGTCCAACCTGAAAATAAACTCTGCTTATTCCATAAACTCTCTCCGTGCCTTACTAGTACTATCTTCTTCATTTATATAGATCTAATTCTAATACAACTGGACAATGATCAGAACCATAAACTTCCGGGAGTATATATGCATTTTTGACCTTATCTTTAAGAGACTGACTTACAAAAAAGTAGTCTATTCTCCAACCCACATTCCTGTCTCTGGCTCTAGTCTTCATATCCCACCAAGTATATAACTCTCCCTCTTTAGTAAACATTCTAAGAGTGTCGATAAAGCCATATTGCTGGGTCAATTTATCTAACCAAGCACGCTCTTCTGGCAGGAATCCTGAGACTTTCTGATTCTCTTTTGGGCGTGCTAAGTCAATCTCAGTATGGGCAGTATTGACATCGCCTGTGATGATAATATTTTTATGAGTATAGTCTATATTCTCTAAATATTGTAGTAAAGCTTCATAGAACTTAAGCTTATAATTAAGCCTCTCCTCCCCCGAGCCCCCATTAGGGAAATAAATATTGATCAAAATAAATTGTTCATAATCAGCGATTTGAATTCTACCTTCTCTATCATAAATATCATCAATCTGAAAGCCATTTTGAATAGACTTTGGCTTAGTTTTAGAATAAATAGCTACACCACTATACCCCTTTCTAACTCCCGATTCAAAGTAAGGATTATAGCCATCAATGCTCGTAATATCCGAAGACAGCTGTTCTATATGTGACTTCGTCTCCTGCATACACAATATATCTGGCTGATATTTTTCTAAAAAGGGATAAAATAACTCCTTACGATGCAAAGCCCGCAAGCCATTCACATTCCATGATATTAATTTCATAAACTTTCTGTAATTTATGTTTATATTATATCATAAAAATTAGAGATTTAGAATTGTGTTGGGTTATGAAGTTTTGTTCCTCGCCAATTTTTCCGTAGGGGCGACCTCTCAGTCGCCTGTGTTTTCGTAGAGGAGAGTGACTTCCCTCAACACACCCCAATTATTTTCGCTAATTACCCTTGACAAAATTAGGAAAATGTGGTATATACACCATACCTTTCGCTTTGCGAAAATGCCTAAATTGGAAAGTTGGGTGATGGCAGGTATCCGCCGTCAATCCACTTGGTGGAAACACCAAGAAATCAGGCTCTTCTGGGAGCCTGACATTCATCTAGCTACCGTCAGGGTAGTAATCGATGAACTGAACCTGCTATGCCAAGCAATTGGCCTGCAGTTCAAACTGATCCCATTCGGATCACACCAGAGTGCCATGATACAGCTCAAAGCTGTCACTCATGACAATCAAATTGACTATAATCGTTTTTTCGATATAGTCGTTGCCGAGGATTGGAGGAATGAGAGTATCGGCGGGCGAGAGCACGGAGATATTTTCATAACTACCAAACACCTCCTTGATGACCCAGTGTCATTAGGATGTGCAAGTTACACAGATGGTTGTATTCTCTTTGCTCTCCATGGGCAAAGTCAACACAACCATACTCTCCTAAGGAGACTAGTTCGCCACGAGGCAACTCATCTTCTGGGACTTGGACTGCATTGTAATGAATTCCCTGTACAGGGATATCATTACAATGATAGGTGTAACATGCACTACCACCTTCCCTCTGGGGAAACTTGCCCCAAGTGCTTGGATTACCTTCGAGCATTTTGGACACATCTAGGTAGATTATGATTCATCATCTACCCCCACCAACCCCTCGTCTCCAGACGAGGGGTTTTTCTTTTTTATAAAATATATTTTTTGTTTCAAAACACAAACACTACGGGCGACTGAGAGGTCGCCCCTACGAAGCACAAAATACATCCACCCCCGCCTTTCAGGCTTCCCCCTCCGAAGGGGGACAAAAAATCAACCACTCCACTACAAAATAAATGTCGGCGAGGTCGCCGACTCTACACAAGATTTACTCCCTCTCCCCTAAATCCTCAAGTAATAGAATTCCCTGCTCGCCTGTTTGCATATTTTTGACAAGTACTTCTCCGGCTTTTGCTTCATCAGAGCCAAAAAATATAGCTTCGGTATAATTTTTGCGGTTGGCGTATTGTAGAGCTTTTTTGAAACTGACAATTTCTGGATAGAGGTCAAAGGCTACTCCGTATTCATCTCTGAGCTCTATAATTGTCTGCATTGTCTGGGGTAAATTCTCTTCACTCAATATAAAAACTACCCTCTTTGGCTCTGAATAATTCATAGCCTTGAACCAATCCTCTTCTCGTAAAATTCCAAATAGTCTACTAACTCCAATCGAGGCTCCAAATCCTGTAATCGGAGTATCTATATAATTCCCAACCAGATTATCATATCTACCTCCAGAGCAAACACTACCATAGGCTTCTAACCCTTCAAGATTGCTCTCGAATACTGTGCCAGTATAATAATCCTGTCCGCGGACTATAGATAAGTCTATTTTGTATTTTCTAATTTCAAATAATTCTAGGTATTGCACTAGTTCCTGTAATTCTTTTAAGCCGTCTAGATACAGCGGGTGTTGGCAATTTTGATCTTGTAATAGATTAAAGACTTCCTGAACCTCACCCTTAGCACTGACAAAATTATATAAAGTATCTATAAATTTTTCCTCTATTTGCAAGTCTCGTAGAGCTTGTAGCCAATCTGTTTTGGATAATTTCTCATATTTATCTATAATTCTCAGTACCCCAGCCTGATCTTGAATTTTATACTCTTCTAACAACCCCGACAAAATCTTACGATTACTAATTCTAAAAGTAATCTCTGGCAAGTCTAAAATAGTAAAAATATTCTGGATAATTGACAACATCTCAGCCTCAGCCAATCTACTATTATTGCCAAGTATATCTATATCTGCCTGATATAGCTCGCGGTATCTACCTTTTTGAGGTTTCTCAGCCCGCCAAGACTTGCCTATCTGATAAATTTTAGCTGGCATAGCTATATCTCGATGATGCTCGGCTATGTATCTTGCCATCGGTACAGTGAGGTCAAATCTAAGGCTAAGATCCCGACTACCTTTTTGGAAGCGATAGATCTCCTTATCCATCTCGCCACCGGCTTTGGCTAATAATACTTCTGAATATTGAATAGAAGCCGCCTCCAGCGGAGTAAATCCAGCGAATTCATACTCGTCTTGAATTGTTCTCAAGATATGGTTGAATTTCACCTGTTCATCTAGGCTATATTCGATAAAACCAGAAGGTAGCTGGTGTTTTGGCATATTGTATAATAATTAAACTAAAGCTAGAATTTGACTAGCATGCTTGAGTGGATTAACTTTCTCAAAATGTTGAATCAACTTCCCCTCTTCATCAATTAGGAAAGTGTCCCGTTGTATTCCCATATATTTTTTCCCAAACATTGACTTTTCTTTCCAAACTCCATAGGCTTGGACGACAGTTTTCTCAGTATCAGCCAAGAGCGGAAAATTTAGATTATGCTTCTCGACAAATTTCTTATGAGATTTGACATCATCTACACTTACTCCTAACACTACAATTCCTTTAGCCTCGAGATCATTCATAGAATCTCTCATCCCCTCCGCCTGAACAGTACATCCAGGAGTCATATCCTTGGGGTAAAAGTACAAAACTACCTTTTTACCTCGGTATTGAGACAAAGTGTGACTCTTCTCATCTTGGTCTATTAGAGTAAAATCTGGGACTAATTCTCCTACCTGCAACATATATGTATTGGTTAATTGTATATCTTGTATTATACCATATTTTTACTAAATTAGCAATTCCTGAGCCTAGCTCTGTAATCAGAGTAATCTGGGCAATAGGTGGCGACTATATTCCAAAATCTCTTGGAATGATTCATCTCTACTAGATGAGCTAATTCGTGGATAATTACATAGTCCATCAGCTCGGGGTCTAGGAATATGAGTTTGTAGGAAAAATTTAGATTTCTCTTACTAGAACAACTACCCCAGCGAGTATTGGTATGTCTGATACTAAGCCGATTATAACTAAGCCCCATAATCTGAGCCCAATCTTGCACTCGAGCTGAGATAATTTTCCTGGCTTTTTCTTTATGCTGTTTATAATGCTCCTGAGTATAGATATTATCTGGTATAGTAGCCAATTTCTCCTCAATCCAAGCTTGTTTTTGAACTATAAACTGCTTAGCCAAATATTCGGGGAAACGAGCCGGCATAGTCAAAGTCACTTGCCGATTCTGATCAATTCGGATACTTACCCTTTTGGCTTTAGATGATTTTTTGATTCTATACTGTAACATATAGAGATAGTATAGCATAAAATAATTTTGATTATATATTTTTTGTACTGTGATTCTGTCCTCCTTCGGAGGAGGTGGCACGGAGTGCCGGAGGTGGATAGAGTTTGAGTTTGTATTTTATCCACCCTCCCTCCTAAGGGGGACAAAAAGCAGAATAAAGGCGACTGAAATATCCCACTAAAAAATATTTGCTATAAAATAAATTTATGCTATACTCAAAATAAGTTAAGTATAAAAATATGGAATTAAATAAATGGACTTTTTGGGGACTGTTACTGGTATATTGTTTTGTTTCTTTTTATTTATATTTATATACCTCTGGTGGATGGCGTGCCTTTTACTTATTCATCATAATAAGCATATTTTACTCTATAATTTTAGGAACTACATTAATAACAAATATTTCTATATCATATATAAAAAAGACTTGAAGCTAAAAATATCATGGTTATTTTTAGCTATACTACTAATCGTACTTATAAGTCAAACTATTCTACTAATTAATAGTGTTGGAGACTGTGGGGATGGAGATGGATCGTATAGGTTTTATGAAAGATTAATCGGTACGAATGGTTCGGAATACTGTAATACAGGTAAAAAAGCAGCGCCTCCTTTAAATTTTGGAATATTAAATAGCATAGGTCTTTATTCTAATTTTTTAGCATTAACTATACTTATTATTCAAGTTTACTATAGAGCTGTTATAATAATTATCAAAAGCATTCCTAATACTATTAATAATATACTAAATTATATTTTTAAGATCTAGAGACTATATAGACACCCCATTCCCCAACATATATTGACTAAATTGATTTTATTATGTAAAATAAACAAGTACCTTAGAAAACTTAATTCCGCGATAGCTCAGCGGTAGAGCAGTCGGCTGTGAATGCCTTCTTGAGTCGTCGTAAAATAATTATATTTTTATGTCTGACAAAAGAAAATATTCTGATCGTGCTGAATATCTTTTTTAGAAATTCACTCCGATCTAGTCGCAGCCTCTTCTGGTAACAGAAGTTGAAACACGAGGTGAATTGCTGGAAGCCTAAGGTAGTAATACTAAGGCAATCAGCAGCCAAGTCTAGCAAAACTAGAAAGGTTCAGAGACTATCCCAAAAGGGAGTACATTGTAGCAATACAGTGGAAGCGCCTCGCTCCATCAAAACGATGGATGATGATATAGTCCACGCCTATTAGAAATATTAGGACAAGGTGTAACCGATTGGTCGTAGGTTCGAATCCTACTCGCGGAGCCAAAATATAAAAGGGGAGATTTTGTCTCCTTTTTTATATTTCTTGTCTTTTGAGAGAGTAGGATGAGAACCTGGGGAAGGGGTCGGGAAACGAGAGTTTCCAGTGGCGGAGGTATTGGAACCGAGGGGTTCCAAGGAGTGAATCCCATTCACGACTGGTTTGCAATCCTACTCGCGGAGCAAAATCCCTTTAAACAGCTTATCTTAGCTGTTTTTTGGTCTGTAATACTTATCTATATAAATATGACAATGATTGACATATTTAATTTTATATGCTAATGTTTTCTAGTCCTTGTTCTTTCACATCACAGGAGGCTTTCCATGAAACTACTTCTTCGTAAAGAGTCCTTTGGAGGAACCCTCTTCGTACCCTCTAGTGGTAAAAGATTCTATCTTAACACAAAAGAGTACTCAGAGTTAACCTCTACTCACAAATTGCCACCTGATATTGAAAAATCTCTTGGATTGCAAAATCTGACTAATATCGACCTGATAGTTGTAGAACCTGATTTCTTGCCTATAGAGAACTTTAGCAGCCCAGACAAAGTATTTTTTGAACTTACTCGCAGGTGTAATTTAACCTGTATTCAGTGTTTAAATGACTCAGGTTCAGAACTAAGTGATGAACTAAATCATTCCCAAAAGGTAAAGATTATTTCTGACTTAGCACAGTCTGGAATACAAGAAGTTCGATTTACGGGTGGAGAACCTTTGGCTGACAAGTCTTGGTTTGAAATCGCCAAAGAGGCAAAAAAATACGGCTTAAGAGTATCTTTCGGATCAAATGGCACCCTGATAACTGAGCCTGTTGTAAAGCTGATGCAATCAATTGGAGTTAATTCAGTTATTACGAGCCTAGATGGTCTCAAAGACACACATGAAGCAATTAGAGGATATGCATCGTGGGAAAAAACTATTCTTGCTATTAGTCTTCTCAAAGAAGCAAACATAGAGGTAAGAGTTAACTTTGTACTAATGAGAGAAAATATTCATGAGGTTTATGACCTCTGTGAATTTATTCTGTCAAAAGGGGTTCCTGTTTTTCTCAGACGATTCATACCCAGCGGTAGAGGTTCAGGAAGTTTTCATCAAATACTCACTCAAAAAGAATATGATCTTTTGAACCAGTCTCTTAGCCCACTAATTCATCAGTTTGGAAGCCTAATTCAAGGCCACTATATCAACGAGTCTCCTGTACTATCTAGAATCCCTCTCCCATTTAAAAGAAAAAGCTGTAGTGCAGTGCACAGAGGAATGGTAGTACTCCCAAATGGGAAGCTATCAAGCTGTGGTTTTCTTGCAGACCTAGGAGAAGGAGAGATTGGAGACCTTCAAAAGGAGTCCTTCCTTTCCATTTGGAGGCATCTAAATGAAACTCAATACGTTCATACATTTGAAAGTAGGGTAGGAAAGTTTAACCAATCAAATCCAGGACCAGCTAATGGATGCCTAGCTCTTGCCCATGCATACACCAATAAAGGAGAAGGTTAATGATCGTCTTAACAGGACTACATGGCTCAGGAAAAAGCCACCTCTGTTCTATTTTAAAATCAGAAGGGTGTTACATTGTTAATAAACGAGAAATTTTATCAAGGATGTTCCTAGATCAAGGTAAAGGATATTCATTCGATGATTGGATGAAGCATCAGTATACTACCCCTGGGAATGATGCAGCAAATATGATGTTACGGATATTGGATTACGTACCAAAAGATCAGTTGATTCAAAATATGCTTCTGGTCTTTGATGCAATTCACAACCTAGCAGAATGGGAAGTGATTTATACAAAGTATCCAAATAGCATCTTAGCCCTTGTAGCATCACCGTTAAATGTGAGAGCTAGTAGGAACTCTATTGAGGATGAGATCCTCGATAAAAAAAGAGTACAGTACTGGCATGAGAGTTCTGTAGAAGGGAAATCAAGCTGCTTAATGTCACACGTAGAAGCTTGCTTTAATGGAAACATATCAGACACAGTTCAAACACAAATAGTGCGAGAGTTTATATCAACCTTATAGTCTAGTCGCTCTATCTAATCAAGGAAGATGTAACAACATCTTCCTTTTCCATATCTATTATATATCTTTACTATATGAAAAAAGTTTTAGCAGTATTATCTCTAAATAATGACTATTCTGAAGCTATTAGCAAGCTAAATGCTGTGTCAGAAGAAATATTGTTTGAAATAACTTATATCGAGAACTTATCTCTATCTAAACTTAATAATATGCATTATTATGATGCTATTTATATTGTAAATAATAATGATCTGACAAGACAATTCTTACCAATCCTAAACCATAAGACAAAATTTTTAATTAATAAGACTTATTGGTTTGAAAACTTTAGTAAGGTTACAGCTCAACAAAATTTAAAAATCAATAATATTTTAGCGCCTTCCATAATCTACCCTCTGCCAACAGACTATATAGAGGAATATTTTATTAAATCTATATCTCATACAGTAGGAGTAATTCATCCAAAGGACGCTCAAAAGAATTTTAATAAATGTAATAAACTTCAATATTACCTAGAAGAACAAGTTATAACTGGGAAAGAAGAGAAGATATATGTTGTAAATAATGAATGCTCTCTCAACAATCTCCCATATAATGACTTTAGTAAAGATATCGAGAGAATATCTACGATATTAGGACTCAATGTTTTTTCAGCAGATGTGTTTATTGATAATGATAGTATAAATATAGTTGATGTAAACCCTGCATCTTGTTTTTTTAAGGATGATTATGCAAGACATAAGTTTATAGATTACCTCAAGATTATGTTATACTAATGTTATGTATTTACAAATTTATAACCTACCCCCATGCAAAAACTTAAATCTGGAGCAATTATACTCTCAAATGACTCTACTAAAATCCTTCTTGTCTATAGAGGTAAAGAAGCTGATTGGTCTTTTCCTAAAGGACATATTGAGGAAAATGAGATTCCAGTAGACGCTATGAAAAGAGAAGTAAAGGAAGAAACTGGTTTAGAGGTGTCTACAGTAATCACAGAATTGACTCCTATAGAGTATATAGATAGCAAAAATATCCTATGCCGTACGCATTATTTTCTATGTACAGCTCATGAGGGAGAACTTATTACTGAAAAACCTGATGATAAATTAGAGTGGATAGAAATAAATTTAGTACACGATACTCTATCTTATGACAATCTCAAAGAGTATTGGAAAGAGAATGTATTGCCTAATCTACCAAGAAAAGCTTAATTTTAGTTCTAAAGATCCCCACTCAATAGTTCGAAACATATCCACGAGAGGGAGCAAAAATATAAAAGAGGAGATTTCTGTCTCCTTTTTTATATTATCATATATACTTCTGAGCCTCTCCCCATTCCTCCTCAGATAAATTTCCTTTAATCACAAGAGATTTAATATGAGATGATAGAAATTGTTTTGCTAGAGCTATAACTTCTTCATAAGATATTGCTCTTATATCCTTATAGAAATCTTCTAAGGTAATATGTATTCCATCATTATAAGGTAACTGTAACCCATAAAAAGATTGTATTTCATATATGCTACCATCTTGAGTTTTTGCATCACTGATATAAATAGTTTTATATCTTTCTATATCTTGTGGTGTTATCAGAGACGCCAGATTGTTAATAGAGTTATAGATAATTTGCAATGATTCTATTAACTTTTCTTTTTCTATTTTATATTGAAATTGTATATCTATACTATTAGGATGTACAGTTGAATACGAATCAATCCAATATACTAAATTATTCTTAATACGTAATTCTTGTAATAATACTGAGGTCCAAAAATTAGCTAAAGCTGTTCGTAAAATTGATAACGTAGTGCTTGTTCTAAGATTTATCGTATTGGGGATGGCGTATCCAAACAAAACTTCTACTGTATTGTCTGATGTTGGAAGCAATCTATTACTAGATTTTACACTCTCTAGAAATCCAATAGATACAAATGGATCAATACCATTTACTTCTGAGTCTAATATAATCTCCTTTATATCTGGAGTAATAATTAATAAATGTGCTTGGTTCTTTGTATAATGCTTTTTTGCATAATCAATATACTGCTCATATGTAATAGTCTCTAAATTTCCAAAAACATCATATGCTAAAGGAGTATTTGCATATAGAGTATCAGTAAAAATCTTATAGATATTATCTTGATCATTAACTTTTTCCTGAGCAATAATATTTTTTTCCTTTTCAAACTTATCTCGAGATACTGGTTCTTGATCAAAGTTGTTTAATAATAGTTGTAAAGAAGATAAAAGATTATCTAACTCTTGGACATGATAATAATAGGTTAAATATGCTGTTGTATAAGCATTAGCTTTAATCCCGTACTCCTCTAGTATTTTGGCTTTCGTATATTCATCATCTCCTCCAGCCCAAAGATGTTCGAAAAAATGAGATAATCCTTGAGCATCAGTATCATCAAGTGCATATCCTCGAGCAAACCAAAGAGAGGCAGACGACATAATTTGTTGCTTGTCTTCTATTACTGTTGTCTTAATCCCTTGATATATCCCATGTTTAATAGTGGGCATAATAATGCTATTTAAACTATATTTAGTATATATAAAATAATGAGGGAAAGCAACTTGTGCCTCCCCTGTTTGAAACTTGGAGCCTAGTGGCTACTGTTGAGGCTTACTTGCCCCGGGTGCCCGAGCCACCGCCATGTCCACTGCCCTTGCCGGTGCCACCACCGGTTTTGGTTCCACCTGTTTGAGCCGCCATTGAAATTAATCTCCGAGCGAGGGTGTAATGAGACGAAAATATCTCGCAATCAAATCTATCATAGATAATAACTTTTGTCAATAACTGTCCGTTATACCAAATATTCCTAACCTAGGCTTATTTCTACCAATCAAAGGTTCGAACATTGTCCAACAGGCGGAGCCAACTCCATTTAAACAGCTTATTTATGGTGTTTAAACTACTTAGTTTTCTTTAATGTACGAGAAATATCAATTGCGCCTAATAAAATCCAGCCCAATACTCCTATTACAAAATGATACTCTACAGGAACTATATAAAACCTGTTAACTGAAATAATAACAAAATAACTACTAACGCTTAGTATACTTATTATTGATATGAGTTTCTCATATATATATGAATTTCTTATATATATATATGAATTATATAGCGAATATATCCAAAAATTAAGATAATTAAACTTATTCCCAGTGTCCAATATGTGCGGAGTAGATCATATCCGTTCTCTGGAGGAAATAATAAGTAACTTATAAAAAATCCTCCCCACACGATACTTAAAACTGCCATTATTCTCACATACCATTGTTTCATAAAGCAAAGCTTTTATCGAATACCCTTTGCTACACTGGCTATACGGACCTTGCTGTTTATTATACCACCAGATGGTGTTGTAAATCACTCCTTATCAATTATATACCTATAAAGAATAATACTTATCAATGCTATTATAAAATATCCAATTATCATACGTATGGTTATTAATATACCACTATATGATTGTATATATACATATGGTATCGCTATAAAACAAATAATACCTGCTATATATTTATTATGTTGACCACGAATAACTAAAGTTATTATCCCCAGTATATTATTTATTATCAACAGAGTAATAGTAGTAACATACTGTAATAATCCTACTCTTGTTGCAACCATCATATTATCTATATCAATATTGAGAAATTTATATCGCAACCAAATCCATGAACACAGAATAATTACTATATTATTAATTATTATTAATGTAAGTAATCTCAATGATTTTTTCATACTTAATACCCCTTACTACACTGACTATCTGGAAAACCTTTATTTTCTGAATCTTCATTATACCACCAGATGGTATTGTATAATGAATCTAGCTCATCAACTACTGGATTATCAAAGGTAATGCCATTCTTTCATTTCGATACACCTTACTATATATCAGACTCTATCTATGTTCTTATTGGATCTCTATACTCTAGAAAAACCCCTATACCACATATAATCAAACTTAGCACAGATAATAAAACATAAGCTGAGTTATTAAAAAATAGCATATAAATTAAAGGCAAATAAACTAATATAATTAAAACAATTTTTAGTAACTTTAATTTAGATGAAGCTCCTATCAAAACTAAAACTCCCCAGATAAGCACCATAACAGTCTGTACTAAAAACCCAAGACCTAATATGGCTACATATAATCCCTTGCCTTCGAGTCCCTTCATCTCCCAGGAACTAAGTAGGTAAAATAGTAAAGGGAGTACAATACTGATTCCTGTAGAAAATGATAATAATCTTATAGCTAATTTCATATTTTGAACTCTTAATTAATAACCCTTACTACACTGACTAAATGGTCCTTGTTGTTCATTATACCACCATATAGAGTTATATATTGCTCCAGGAGTATGCACCCCAGTAAAATTAGTCCATTCTCCTGTATATTTATTCCATAAATTCCGAGTATGGGTGGCACAGTTGTAATTGACTAAATTATATCCATTCACAGAATCATCCCAAAAGTTTTTAGACCAAGCATAATATCCATTCATATACTTTATTTCATCATAAGTTCTCTTATCTATACTAAGATCCCTTTTTCGATACGCTGTACTATTACCTATAGATTCACTCCAATCTTCATTTCGATCTACTTCAATATTATTATTAGTTTTAATATTATTTGTTTTACCATTGTCATTTGTATCATTCGTATCAGTTGAAGGCCAATTACTAAAGCTATTAGTAGCCCAACATTGTTTAGTATTATAATTTCTTTTGCCTACTGATATAAGAGCGTGGCCTGTTTGATTAATTATAAAAGTTCCAGTATTACTTGCATGTATTCTCATATATCGGCCTGTTGAATATTGAGTAAAATCATTCTCTCCTACTAAGAATTTTTGATTTACTCCTCCATAACAAGTCCATCCTTGAATTTTCTTTCCAATTGTTAAACTATCTTTAGCATCCATACAAAGCCATTTTGCTCCTTGAGCTCGTATACTTCTATCTGGCCATGTTTCCCATTTTTGAGCTATATTACCATTACAATAGTGTAATTGTATTTTTGTCCCATCATAATACTGACCTCCTGCAACTTCTATACACATATTAGAGTTTTGGCTTGGTTTTATTTCTCCTGTTAAATCATTAAACCAGAAGTCTTGGGCTTGGGTATTATTTCTGCCGTATATTTGTAATTCATTGCCACTTTGCTGTCCATTGCCTATGAGATCTAAGTTATAGTTCAGATTATAGTCCGCATAAATAACTAGATGGCTATTTGCATTACTAAGCTTAAGTGCTTCTGCTTTATTTCCCTGTATAAAATTTTTGAACTTATCTTGTAAACTTAACTTTTTAGTTTCTTCTACCTTTACTTGCTTCTCATAATCCAATATTTGTTGTCTTTCTTGTTGTATATTACTATTTATTTTATCTATTTTTTCTTTTGATGGATATATTACATCCATTATTTTTTTATTTGGAATTGAAGTTATATTCTTAATACCATACTCTTCCTTTTTGACTTGTATCTCTTCTTTTTGCGCTTTATCTAAATTCAGACTAAGACTTTTGACTTGTTTGTCCTGCTTTTTATCTTTCAGTTTATCTGTGGTATTATCTATATACTGCAAAGAAACCTCTAATCTCTCGTCAGTGGCTTTGGGTAAAATCTTCTCTAGTTTATCTTTTTTATCCTTGCCTGCATTATATTTATACTCTATAACAGTATATTCTTGATTATAAATTGGTGCTTGACTTGGATCTATATATTCATTTAATCCTTGATTGATAATCTCTTGTTCTTTTTGAGTGTACTCAACATTACTACGAACTATAGATATACTACTTACCATACCTATTATTACAACAATACTTGGTACAATGAAATTTCTATATCTACCCTTCATATAAGTTAAATATGTTAAACATCTATGCTAAAATAGTATACTTTTTGTTATTACTTGTCAAATTTTAATATTCATACATACATACAAAAATACAATTTCTACTCTCTTTTTACCCCTAACTATAGTGAGAGAGGTATGGGGCAAGCTCTCTTTCCTACCACTCAATAGTTCTGAACATATCCTCGAGGGAAAGCAACTTGTGCCTACCTTTTTTATTGCCAAACCCTCATATTTCTGATACCATTGGATTAGGAAAATTTAGACATACTCACTATAACCAGAGCTCACAATGAAATTAAACAAATTAACTAAGGAAGAGGAGATAGTAATAATCGGGAAAGGGACTGAGATGCCTTTTACTGGTGAGTATGTGAATAATACCGCCCATGGTGTGTATGTGTGCCGGCAGTGTAATGCCCCACTATATAATTCTAAGGATAAATTTGAAAGCACTTGTGGTTGGCCAAGCTTCGATGATGAGATAGCTGGTGCGATTAAACGCACTCCTGATGCTGATGGAGTTCGTACGGAAATTACTTGCAGTCGTTGTGGTGGGCATTTGGGGCATATATTTGAAGGAGAACATTTGACTGCCAAAAATATTCGTCATTGTGTTAATTCTATTTCATTAAAATTTATCGAAAGGAAATAATATGATTGAAAAAGCCTATCTAGCTGGTGGATGTTTTTGGGGGTTAGAAGAACTTATGAGAAGTCAGCCTGGAATTATCTCCATAACAGCAGGATATACTGGTGGTGAAAATGAGAATCCAACTTATCAGAATCACCCCGGCCACGCTGAAGCATTGGAGATAGAATATGACACGGAGCTAACTAGCTTTTGGAATTTATTAGATTTCTTTTTTCAAATTCATAATCCGACTACCTTAAATCAACAAGGGAACGACAAAGGCACATCATATAGGAGTGCTATATTTTATCAAAATGATGAGGAGCTCAAACAGGCTCAAGATTTTATAAAAATAGTAAATGATTCAAAAAGATGGAACTCACCCGTGGTCACAACACTGGAAGAGTTTAACAAATTTTGGCCTGCCGAAGAATATCATCAAGATTATCTGCAAAAAAACCCAGGGGGTTACACTTGTCATGCAATTTATTTTGATAGTTATTTAGGGAAATAATGATGTGAGTTTAGAGGAGAGAAATCCCATTGCCATCAGGGATAATAAGTTATATACTATAAATAGATAAAGATTATATAAAATGAAACTTATTATTATAAATGGACCAACTGGTATTGGGAAAAGTACTATCTCTAAGATGCTTCATAATGATTTATCTTTGTCTTTTTTGTTAGCTATGGATGAACAAAGAAGGTATATTAGTAAATATAGAGAATATCGTGTAGAAAGTAGAGATTTAGTTCGTAATCTTGCATTGGCAATAATAGATACATATTTACAGACGGGCCACGATGTAATCATCGATGCTGTAATTACAGATAGTATCTTGATGGACAAGATTATGGATATTGGAGCTAAAAATAATGCTACAATACTTGAATTTATACTCACCTCGGATAAAGATATATTAATAAAAAGAGCTGAGAACAGAGGTTATCGAGAGGGAGGTCTTTTGACCCCCGAAAAAGTTATAGAGTTTTGGAAAAATATACAGACCTTCACAAAAGAACGAACAGATGCAATTGTAATTGATACCACCAATCTAAAGATTGAAGATACTTATAAATATATACAGTCAATAGTACTATCTAATAAGAATATATAAATATGGAAAATTTTGAATTTAGACCTAGCCCTGAGATTGAAGTTGAAGAAAAAACTTTTACCCAAGAGGTGGAGCAGTATGTAGTCAATGAGATTGAGACGAACTTTGATGAGCAGGCTGTAACTAGACTTACAAAGTCATTGGAGCGGACAAATATGTTTGGGTCTCCCACAGAATATGGTATAGATCAGAGAGGGAAATTTCTAATATGAGA
>CALMJI010000019.1 GCA_937864235.1 uncultured bacterium
ACTAATCTTTCTATATCTGAGAATATCAAATGGGCTCTTTTGTATTCAGTGGCTCTTCTAGCAAATCCTATGGTAAAGGCATTTGGTAAAAAGTCTATATTAGGTTGTTGTCTTAGATATTTTGCTAAGTTATCTTTATTAATTTGATGTGCTTGTTTTATATCCTCATAAGGAATCCCTTCTATATATCTTAGTATTTCTGGATGTATTTGCCAATTAGGAAAATATGATTTTAAGACCTTATCAATTGCACTTGAGACCCAAGTTGGGCTATGTACTCCATTGGTAACATAGTCTATAATATGTTCAGGAAACATTGCCTGAGATACTTCTTGATGTTTGGCTGAGACGGCATTAGAATAATCAGCTAAGGCTAAAGCTAATCTTGTTAAATTAACTGTATCATCGGCCTCGAAGGCAGTTTGTGGAATATTTTGTAATTGTTCAGGTTTACATATATTCTTAAGCCATTCTACTGGTACTCTAGTATGTCCACCTATCAGAGGGGTATGAGTGGTAAATACCACCTGTGCAATTGGATGATTGATTTCAAGAGCGATTAAGGCGCTGTGGCTTTCATTGAGGTGAAAAGTATTAATCTCATGGCACCCTAGACTATTGAGTGCATATTTACTGCCAAGTCCCAATACTAATAATTGTCTTCTGAATATTTCTGATTCTGGAGAATAAACTTTATCTGAGACTGCTCTAAACTCTGCTGAATTTTCTTCCAAATCTGTGTCTAATAGTATTATAGAAACAGATTTATGAGATAGGGGAGAAGTATATACATATTCCCATATATTTACTGACACAGTTTCATTGGCTAAGGGAATAGTAGTTTTACCAATTAGACTGAGAATTTTGGTATAATCCCATTCTTGGGGATGAGCAATTTGTCCATCCATCTCGTCTAAAGTTTGGTCGAGATATCCGTGTTTATATAAAATCCCTACTCCTACTACGGGCAGTCCTAAATCAGCAAAGCTCTTGATGGTGTCTCCTGCTAATATCCCAAGCCCTC
>CALMJI010000020.1 GCA_937864235.1 uncultured bacterium
AAGATACCAATAATAGCAATTACTACAAGTAATTCGATAAGTGTAAATCCTTTTTGTAATCTTTTCATTTGTTTACACCCCCTTTCTGTTGCATATTTGTAAATTTAATTATTAATTTGGACTATAATTACATTTTAGAACGATCCTGCAATATTGTAAATAGGAACAAGTACAGATAGTACAAAGAATGCCACTCCAATACCTAGTCCTACTATCATTACTGGCTCTATTAGAACTGTAAGATTAGACACTAGAGTATCTACTTCTTGCTTATAGAATCTAGTTAATGTCTCTAGAACCAATATTGTCTTCCCTGTTTTCTCACCTACTGAGATAATTTGTGAGGCTATATAGGGAACTTCATTATGTTTCATCAAAGTATCTGACAACTGTCCGCCTGCTTTTACATTGACAATTGCTTCTTGGATAATACCTTCAAAAATATAATTACCTACTACTTTGGAGCTTATTTCTAATGATGAGATTAATGGAACTCCAGCTCTTAATAAGTTTCTTAAGTTGGTAGCAAATCTGGCAATATATAATTTGGTAAATAATTGACCAAAAACTGGTATTTTTAATTTCCATTTATCTGCAAATTTACTACCAGCTTCTGTTTTGAGAGCATAGACTATACCACCTACGATACCTACAAGTCCTATTAATACTACCCATACATATTCTTGTAGAAAATTAGACCCTGCTACCACAATTTGAGTCATCAAAGGCAATTCTTGGTCTGAAGCTACACTTTCTAGAACTTCTACCAACTGAGGAAGAACAAAATAGGCAATACCCAATCCTAAGACTACGAATATAAGTAACACAAAGACTGGATAGGCTAAAGCTCCTTTGATTTTATTATTAAGGTCATACTGCTCTTCTAAGTAATCTGCCATATATAGTAGGGCTTCTTGGAGTCCACCTGAAGCTTCTCCTGAACGAATTATAGAGACAAATAACTTATCAAATACTTTAGGATGTTTCTCCATAGCATCAGATAATAAATTACCATCTTGCAAGTCTAATACTAGCTGGTCTAGAATTTCGGTAAAGTATTTATTACCTTTATTTTGGTCTCGGAGTACAGATACAGCATCAACTAATGGGATTTGTACTTCCAAGAATACAGATAAAATTCTAGTAAACACAACTAATTCTCTAGCTGATACTCGATTAAATATTTCTAAATCTTTACCAAAGGCTGATTGCTTATTAATATCCTGCAGAGAGATTACAATCAAATCCTTACCTTGTAAAGCACTTAATGCAGAATCTTCACTAGATGCAGTAACTATACCTTGTTTAGTTACCCCATCTTTAGTTTTTGCTAAATATGTAAATTTTGCCATAATATTTTAGTTATGTTGCTGACCTTTTGAGCATATTTCTAAGACTAATTGGATCTGGAGAATACAGAAGTGCCGTCTCATAGGATACTATTCCACGAACTATTAAATCAAACAAAGATAAGTTCATAGAAATCATACCTTCCTTACGATGAGTTTCTATAACTGTATCTAACTGATAAATACGATTCTCTCTAATTAAACTTTTTACAGCATTATTGGCCAATAATATTTCAAGAGCTGGAGTTAATTCTCCATTCACTGTAGGGATTAGTCGTTGAGAGACTACTGCCTGTATAGAGTTAGATAACTGCGACCTTACTTGCCCCTGTTGATAAGTTGGGAAAGTATCTATAATTCTATCAATAGATTGAGCAGCGCTATTAGTATGAAGTGTTGAGAAAACTAAATGGCCAGTTTCTGCTGCTGTTACAGCTACTTTCATAGTATCCAAATCTCTCATCTCTCCTAGAAGAATAACATCTATATCTTGTCTAAATGAAGATTCTAGGGCATTACTAAAGCTTTTTGTATCATAACCTATTTCTCTTTGTGTAATAATACTCTTATCAGGATTGTAAATAAATTCAATGGGATCTTCAATAGTTACAATTTTGACATCTCTAGTATGATTAATTTCATTAATAACTGAAGCTAATGTAGTGGATTTACCAGACCCAGTAGGACCTGTTACCAATACAAAACCTTGCATTAATCTAGAAAATTGATGCATCACCGAAGGTAGCCCCAGTTGCTCAAAAGTTAATATTTCAGAAGGTAAATATCTCATAACCAAATTAGGGCAACCTTGTGCAATAAAAGCATTTACACGGAATCTAGCATTAGCTTCATCAAAGGTATAAGCAAAATCTTGCTCTTCCCCAGCATATAGAGCATCTATTTTTTCTTTTGAAATCATAGATGCCAATAATTCATCTAAAGATTCTTTAGTCAAAATTTCAGCCTCTTCAATTTGAATTAATCTATTTTTAACTCTTAAAATTGGTATACTTCCAGTGGTAAGGTGAATGTCTGAACCTTTGGTTGTAACAATTCGATTAATAATAGCTGATAGATTGATTTGCATATATTTATAGTTTATATTTGTGGTAAGTGTTTTTGGATAGTACGCATCACTTCAGCTGGAGTATAGTTGGATTTTACTATATAATCTACTACACCTAGCTCAAATGCTCTATTTATATCTGTTTGAGAAGATAGATTACTAAGAACTATAACCGGAATATCCTGTGCTTGAGATTTTCCTTTAAGCCATTTCAATATATCAAAGCCACTAATATTAGGTAAGATTAAATCTAGTAAAATTAAATCTATATTATTTTTATCTAGAATAGACTTTAATTCATCTTGATTTAATACAGCAAATACTTTGATTTGCATTTCTTCTATTTTGTTGGCATACATCTGCTTTATAAAGGGGTCATCTTCTATAAGAACTATACTGCGATTCATATATTATATATTTATTTAGTATAATAATATTATTATATTATACTTTTTATATCTTGTCTATATCTCTACCATTGTTAATAACTCTGTCAGAGATAGATGTCCCGTTAATACTTTAAGTATACCATCCTGTTTTAGAGTAACATAATTATTTTTATTCAAATACTCAATTATTTCATCTCCTCCCGTATTCTTTTCTATTATAGCTCTTAAATCTTCCGTCATAGAAACTACTTCGAATATTGCCATTCTACCCTTGAATCCATTACTACACTTAGAACACCCTACTGGTTTATATCCCTTATCAAAATTACCATCATAAACACTTCTAATATATGCTTCGTCTAAAGTATTGAGAGAATCTTTGATATATTGTTGCTGTTTTTCTGTAAAGGTAATTTCTTGTTTACATTCTGGACATAGCTTTCTTGCTAATCTCTGAGCTATAACTACTTGCAATGAAGCTGATAAAAGAAATGGCTCTACCCCCATATCTATAAGTCTTGGAATAGCTCCTGGAGAATCATTCGTATGCAATGTTGAGAATACTATATGTCCAGTTAAAGCCGATTGTACTGCAAGCCCAGCGGTCTCTCCATCCCTAATCTCTCCTACCATAATCACATCTGGATCTTGCCTTAAAATAGACCTAAGTCCTGTAGCGAAAGTATAGTTTATATCTGGTCTAACTTGTGATTGATTAATCCCTGGTAAATAATATTCTATTGGGTCTTCTAATGTGACAATATTTATATCCTCAGTATTAACTTGAGATAATAAAGTATACACTGTAGTTGACTTTCCGGATCCTGTAGGACCTGTTAGTAATATCATTCCAAAAGGTTTTTTGATAGCTTCTTGTAGTAAGTCTGCCTTTGGTCCTATGAATCCTAATGATTCTAAAGATCTAATACCATTGGAAGTATCTAGAATTCTAAGCACAACTTTTTCTCCATATTGCGTAGGAAATGTTGAGACTCTAAAATCTATTTTTTTATCTTGGTCTATAATAGAAAACCTTCCATCTTGCGGTTTTCTTTGTTCATCAATTTTGAGATTAGATAAAATTTTAATACGAGCCACAATTGCAGAATATAAATCTCTTGGTAAAATAAGACTTGTATGCAACACACCATCTATTCTAAATCTAACCCTTACAGCTTCTTCTGATCCTTCTATATGTATATCTGATGCTCCTCCTGCTACAGCAGTTTTTACAATAACAGATACTATCTTTATAATGGGAGCTGTCTCAAGATTTTCTTTATTAACATCTGATATATCGGGTAACTCTTGGGTTTGTTCATTTTTAGCTTTAAATTCCTTAATATTCTCTTTTACCGCATCAGTTAATGTATCAAATTCTTGTATTAATTTATTTATATCTGATTCTGTAGCTACAAATAACTCAAATTTTAAAGACTTATCTTGAAAAACAAACTTTAATGCTTGTAAAGCATTATAATTATTAGGATCAGAAATGGCAATAGAAATTATATTATTATCCTTAGCAAAAGGAACTAGCATATAACGCTTCATTATTGTGACTGGAAACAAATTATAAATATTTTTGTCAACTTTATAGTCAGACAAGTCAATATAACTTAATCCTAAAAATTCAGCATTAACTTTAATTAGTTGCTTCTCAGTAAAATTAGTTTCTAAAAAATCTTTAACATATTCTTCTGATAATGTATCAAAACCTTCTATTTTTTGAAACTTATCAGGAAATTGTATTTTTAGAGATTCGAAGGTTCTTCTTAAATCAAATTGCATATTTTTAGCATTTATTTGAAGAAATTATTAATTACACTAATATAATCTGTTGGATCTATCTCTGTATTAATATAACTTAAAATTGGGGCTATAATTTCATATCCAAAATAAATCATAGCAGCTATACTTAGTATTATTATAATTAATGATGTATTTATTATGCTAGGGTTGGAAGTTTTTTTCATAATTTTATATAATATGCTTTTGCTGTTATTGTAGATTCAACTTTTTGTGATACTACTTCTGATTCAGAATCAGTGATGAATGAAAGAGAAATATCCTGAATATCAATATATTGCTTAGATTCAACTAATTTAGATAGAAATAAATCTATAGAACTTTTGTTACCACTAATACTTATGACTATATTAACACTTTTTAGTGTATTAGATTTAGCAGGAGCAGAATCTCCTTCAATTTGAGGAATAGAAACATCAGAGCCAGACTCTTCTTCTAATTCTAAGTTAGCTGATGGTCTATTGGAGGTGCCTACCTGAACATCCAAACTAGATATATTAATATTTGATTCAATGGCAAATCTATCTATTAAGTTGACTAATTCATTTTTATTAAATTGTTTAGGTACAAATTCATTTACAGATTTAGAAATATTAGCAGGAGAAGAATCATTAAAGGCTTGCTTGACTGCAAGTTCATTTTTAGCGATATTGATATTTTTAGTTTCAGTAGATATTCTAGGTAATAAAAATGAATTTACTGTCCAGATAGCAACTATGAATATGATTAATGTTAGAAATTTTATTGAATTTGACATATATTTATTTTAATGTTATTTCTACTCCAAATGCAAACCCAGAGTCACTGCTATCCGAACTTACTGCTGAATAACTAGATCCCGACACAGCTTGAAGCTTATTGAAAGCTTCTATTTGTTTTGTGACATCATTAATAGATGGGACCGTCATTGATATATTAACTATTTTACCAGTTTTATTATAAGAAAAACTAGAAACTTTAGATCCTAAAACATAAGCTGATTCTATTTCCTTTATAGCGATGGTAGGGGTATAACTATTTTCTATTAAATCTACAATATTAAATAAACCTTGTTCCAAGTCATTATTAATATAGTATTGACTATTTTTAGAGTCTAGTTCCTGTATAACTTTAGTCACTTTGTTTTTTTCTTGTACTACAAAAATCCAATACCCTCCTACAGTAATAGCAATATATATAACAAAAAACAATACAAGTATATAAATTAAATTATTACCTTTATCTTTAGACTTTAATTGTTCAAGATTTTTTTGACTTTGTGGGACAAATTTTATACTATCCATATTTTTATTCTATATAATTTTTTAATGTTACTCCTACAGATAATATTAAATCCTGCCAAATATCTACCATTATACTTTGGTCTCTAATTCCTTTAACAGATAGTCCCGCTATAGGATTGGCTCTGGATAAATGAACTTTATCTTTATTGAGTTGAGTTTTCAAAACAAATTCCATATAATCTACGATTCCTGACATCTTAGAAGCCCCCCCCAAAACAACAAAGTTATTAATGTTTATAGCCATAGTATCATTTACTACTCGCAATAAACGGATTACATCATTTGCAATAAATGAGCTAAATTTAGACTGTATTAGCTCTTTAACTTGAGAATCTGCTCCACTAATACCATTTTGTTTTTTTATATTTTCAGCCTCTATAATAGAACAACTTTTAAGCTGAGCAATGGCTTCCGTAATGTAATTACCTCCAAAATCAAATGATTGTATAGTTTGAAGCTTTTTATCAGAATTTACTATCATAACTGTAGTATTTCTAGCACCTATATCAATAATACAAATTTGCTCTTTAGGCAAATCAAGCGACCTTAAAGTAGAAAAACAATCTAATTCAAAACCCCTAATCTTAATCCCTAAAGTTTTACTTACCTCTAGATATTTATCAGCAATAGCATTTGGTATAGCCATTATTAAAACATCATATTGACCTTGAAGCTTACTTTTACCTAAATTAATCCAATCCAATTGAACAGAATTGAGTGGGACTGGAATATGTTTTTTAGCTTCTAAAGGCACTGCTGTTAGAAACTCTTTTTCTTCTAATATAGGAACTTGTATAACTGCAAATAATGCTAAGTATGATGGCAATGCCATATAAGCTTGAGATATATACATTCCTGATTGCTGAACCATAACTTTGATAATATTTGTTATAGCTTGAGGAGATAGAGATACATCACTATTTTTTTGTTGAACAACTTTATCTATGTCATTACACCATACACTATAGTTATCTATAATGTAACTGCCCGCACTTCCACTCATTTCAACAATTTTAATTGTCTGGGTTCCTATATCTATTCCAAAAGATTTTTTTTGTCCCAATGCAAACATTGTATTGTTTTTATTTATATTATAAACTTATATTGATGATTGTATCATAAAATAAATAATTATGCAAGATTTTATCACTCAGTCAATAATTGACTTATTTGTCCCTAATCAATGTATAGTCTGCCAGAGACTTAATAAGGTAAATTTATGCGGAGATTGTATAGCTAAAATCCCCAATAATACAACTTTATGGCTCAAAGACAAGCCCAAAACACAACCTTTATTCGTACCTAAATTTAATACCAAAATACAACCACCTCTAAAAGATGGATATATAGACAGCATATTAAGCTGTTCCAAATTTAGCAATCATATTATTAGAAAAAGCATACATTATCTAAAGTATAAAAATTTACCTCAAATAGCAGGCCCGCTGGGTAGTATTATGCTAAGAAGTCTAAGCCAGAATTTAAGATTAAAAGACAATATTATACTTTGCCCTATTCCCTTACATCCTAACCGTCTCAAATTCAGAGGCTATAATCAAGCCTTATTATTAGCTGAATATTTTCATAAAAAACTGAATTTAGACATATATAATGAATTATATAGAATTCTAGATACTCCTCATCAAATGAAAATCAATGATAGAGAGACAAGAATACAAAATATGGATAATGCTTTTGAAGCTAGGCAAAAAGCCTCAACTGATACACAAAGTATTATTTTGATTGATGATGTCACGACAACTTTATCCACAATTCAAGAAGCTGCCAAAGCACTCTCCAAAGTGGGTTTTAATAGTATAAATGCTTTAGTTTTAGCTCATTAATAGCTTGTATTGTGAATAATATTATAATTGTGATATAATTTATATTACAGAGTTTATTTACTTTGATTAATAGATAAAAAGATAGAAATGGAAAATTTTACTGACAAAGAATTTGTATCCTATATTGTAAAAGCAATTGTGGATAATCCTAATGATGTACTGATTGAAAGAACTGTTGATGAAATGGGAGTTTTGATTACTTTACAAGTCAACCCAAGTGATATGGGTTATGTAATTGGAAAGGCCGGATCAACTGCAAAGGCAATTCGATCTCTATTAAGAATAGTAGGTGCTCGCAATAATGCTAGAGTTAACCTTAAGATTTTAGAACCAGAGCAACATGGTATAAGAAAAGAATCAGCTATTAGTAGCCATGAAGATGTAGATAAATTAGTAGATGATTTGGATATATAAAGTTTTATTTTATGAGATTTGATGTATTGACTATATTTCCTGAAATAATAGAGTCTTATATCAATACCGGTGTAATAGGTAGAGCTACTAATCTAAAACAAACTATAGCTATTGAAACTCATAATATTCGTGATTATACCAGAGACATACATAAAAAAGTAGATGACTCTCCCTTTGGTGGTGGAGCTGGTATGATATTACAAATTGAGCCCATTTATGAAGCTTTAGCTAATATTATAAGACAAAATCCTGATACTAAAAAACATATAATTCTAACTAAGGCTGGAGCTAATATTTTTAATCAAGAGAAAGCTATTCAGCTTGGTGAGAATTTTGACCATATAATATTCATTTGTGGTAGATATGAGGGTATTGATGCTAGAGTAGAGCAATATTTATCTAATGAATCATTGTCTATTGGGCAATATGTACTAACTGGTGGAGAGTTGCCAGCCCTTGTTATGCTTGATGCTATTGCAAGACATATACCAGAAGTATTAGGAAATCAAGAATCTTTAGAACAAGAATCTTGGACTAATACTAATACAAAAGAATATCCTCAATATTCAAGACCTGCCATATTCAAACCCGAGAGACCTAATCTTATTGATAAAAATGCTCCATCTGAATGGGCGGTACCAGAAGTATTATTATCGGGTAATCACAAGTCTATTCAAGATTGGAGAGAAGATAATAAAAAATAATATATTATAGATTTATTGCAATATATGTTATAATTAATTTATTATAAAAATATAGATTAAAAATTATGTCAGACAATAAAAGCTCTACCATTTATAGCTATCAAGCACTAGAATTTGATAAATATCACAAATCCCCTACTTGGTATGTAATGTTTTCTATTATATTTGTATTATTGCTTATATATGCTATAATACAACGGTCCCCTATTACATTTGTAGTATTCGTACTTTTGTTTATAGTAACCTTATTAATTTCAAGTAAAGATCCAAAAGAAATTTTAGTTGAGATTACTAAAATTGGCATTAATCTAGATAAAAAGACTACCTTTAGATATCAAGATATTGATTCATTTGGAATATTCATAAGAGATGATGTTAGATTTATATCAATTTATCTGACAGAAGGTATGATGAGATATGCTAGAATTCCCCTAGGAGAAGAAAATCCAGAAGATATTGCAGATATTTTGGAACAATACATTCCTCGTGAAGATGGAAAGGAAAGATTTATGGATACTATAGACCATATATTAAAAATTTAGAGTACCTATAGCTCAGTTGGATAGAGCGCAGGTTTGCGGAACCTGAGGTCAGAGGTTCGAACCCTCTTAGGTACACCAATCTTGTTATTATGAATATATTCTATACTCCAATAGAAAACTTGAAGCCCAAACCAAATATAAGATTAATAAACTCCCTTCATAAACTGGGAATATATAATTTATCACAGTTATTACTATACCCTCCTAAAAAATTTATTAATTATAATCACTTTCAGACCTTAGTACAAATTCAAAACATTCCATCTGGAACACCAGCGGTATTTGAAATTACTATCATTAACAAAAAACAAACTCGTCTGCGAGGTAGGAAACTAACTCTAGGAGAGGTTACTATACAAGATAGTACTGGACAATTTGTTATTACTCTATTTAATCAAAAATTAGTATTTGAGTCATTACAAGTCAATTCCCAATATGCACTTTCTGCTATTATAAAACCAGAATCCAAATCCCCTCTTAATAATATTAGTTTTGAGAGAATATTACCTAATAAAACCTTATTACACTCTCATAGATTGGTACCAATTTATCCAGAGACAGCTGGGATTTCCTCCAAAATGCTAAGATATAGAATTGACCTTGCTATAAAACAATTTCCTAATTTACCCGAGAATTTACCTGAATGGATATTAAAAGCTGCTAATATACCAGATATTAATACTACTATTAGATATCTACATTATCCTCAGAATGCTAGTCAAATCAAACAAGCTAAAGCCAGATTGGTATTTGAAGAAGCTTTTATAATGCAATTATATATTGCCAAACAGAAGTTAGTATTTCAATCTAAATATGCCCCTGCTATTATTACTAAAACTGATAATATACAAGATTTTATAGATAATTTGAAATTCAAATTAACCAATGCCCAAAAAAAAGCTATTCAGGAAATATTAGAAGATATATCAAAACCCTCTCCAATGAACAGACTATTAGAAGGAGATGTTGGAACTGGGAAAACTATTGTGGCTACAATTGCAATGCTCAATACTTATTATAGTCAATACCAGTCCGTCTTGATGGCTCCAACTGAAATTTTAGCTACCCAACATTTTGAAGGAATTACTAAATTAACTGAGAATGTTACAAACCCGCCTTTGATTGCTCTAATTACTTCCAAGGAATCTAGAATATCAACAGATAAACATTTAGATTCTTGGACTACTATTCCTAAGAAAGATTTGCTCAAGAAAATTGCAAAGGGCTCAGTGAATATTATAATTGGTACTCATAGTGTTATTAAAGAAAAGCTAAAATACCATAATTTAGCACTGGCTATTGTAGATGAACAACATAGATTTGGAGTCAAACAAAGAGCTGAATTACAAAATATGATTAGTAAAGCAGATGATAAAAGTCCAGACACGATATCTCACCTCTTGAGTATGACTGCCACACCTATTCCTAGGACTTTGGCTTTAAGTATATATGGAGATTTAGATGTATCTCTACTTAATGAATACCCAGCTAATAGAAAACCTATCAAAACCAAATTAGTACCACCATCCAAGCGAAAAGAGGCTTATAATTTTATTCGCAAACATATTCAATCAGGTAGGCAAGCCTTTGTAGTTTGCCCTAAAATTGAGGCTGATGAGACATCTGATATAAAATCAGTAGAAGAGACTTTCCTAGACTTATCTCAAAATATTTTCCCCAAATTAAAAATCAAGATGATGCATGGAAAAATGAAAACAACTGAAAAAGATAATATTATTCAAGCCTTCAAGCAAAAAGAGTTTGATATCTTAGTAGCTACATCAGTAATAGAAGTTGGGATAGACATACCAAATGCCAGTATTATGTTAATAGAGGGAGCTGAACGATTTGGACTGGCACAACTACATCAATTCAGAGGAAGAGTAGGGAGAGGAGAGTATCAGTCATTTTGTTTCCTTTTTGAGACAGGAGATAATGAAATATCTATGAATCAGAGATTACAAGCAATTGAAAAGGCCAATAATGGATTTGAATTAGCCGAACAAGATCTAGCTATCAGGGGAGCGGGTCAATTCATTGGATCAAACCAATCAGGTATATCAGACATAAGTATGGAGGCATTACTAAATAAGGAAATTATAATGCAAACCAAAAATATTGCCAGTCAGGTATTAAAACAAGACATTACTCTTAATAGTTATCCTGAATTAAAAACCAGATTATCTCATTTTGAGGACAATGTACATTTTGAATAAATTTTAATTATCGAAATTCTTATCAGTTTGTATAAACTCATTAATTTGCTTATCATCAATCTGATTATCCAAAGTGAAGTCAAAACCCTCTATACCTGATTGTTTCTGAATATCAAGACCATATTTATCTAATTTGGGCATAGTATAATCTATTACTATGTCCTTAGAGCTATTGAAAGGAACTTTAATTTCAAAGCCTGCAACTTTTTTATTATAAGCGGTAGTATAATCAACCTCATTTGGACGCTTCTCTACTCCTATTACTGTATTTACAAAAGCATCTCTTGGCAAAAATACTCTAGTATAAGATTTATAATCTGTATTCAAAGGAGAGGAATTCGTAGCAGTATTATTATAAGTAATAGTAATAGTGGAACATATTTTATCCTCACATTCTCTAACATTTTTTTTGATAGCTCTTTTCATATAATAGTCAGTTTTGAGAGCCCCTAAATTAGCATCTACTACCTTTAGATAATCTCTTTGAGCATCTATATTTATAGAACCATCCCAACCTAATTTAGCAATCTTAACTTGGACATTACTATCTTTACTCCATAATATAATTTGTTTTTGGTCAGCTTGTTGTAATAACATCTCTCCCAATAGATATAAGGTAAAAATTGAAGATTTACTAATTTTATTATCAAGCTCAAAAGCCAAATCTTTGATAGGCTCTTTTCTAGCATCACGACTAATGCCTTTTTCCAAAAAACCAAAGTTTAACTCATATTGTAATGCTAGAAGTATATTCTCTGAGTTTAATTCTTCCTCCATACTATCAATAGAGACTGGACCTGTAATTTTAATAATTTCTGGTAATACAGAAGCATTAACTGCAATTACCCCAGCAATATCTTTAGTACCACCCTCTAATTTATACAAATCAACAATTTGCTGAGCAGTAGTAGGGAAATTAGGAGCCCAATTAGCATCTCTTAATTGCATTTCCTGTATACCTAGCATTCTTTTATATGGCTCTGGAGCCTCTATCCCAGGTTTTCCATAATCAAAGACATTAGTATTATAAATAGTATAATCTTTGATTTTACCATTCTCAAGAGTTAATTCAGCAAAATTACCGATATACCCACCTGTTGGCCTCAATTCTAAAGTATTCTGAAATAAAACCAAATAAGTACTTTCTTTTTGGGCTCTAATAGACTGTATCAAATCCAATTCTGATCTATATTTAGACCAAAAAATAACCATAATTACAATACCCAATAAGGCTAAACCACCCAATATCAAAGCTATAATTTTGAATATATGCTTAGCTAAAAATTTCATATACAAAATCTAGTATTTTAAGACAGAATTAACCTGTATTCCAGCTCCTCGATACTGATTAGAATCCCGATAATAAACATTTTCAATAGCCATAACAATATTATTCCAAGAATAATGATATTTTATCTCATCTTGTAGCATATCGGCTAATTCCAAAGCCCCTCTATAATCTCCCAAAACCTCTTCTAATTTATGCCTTAGAGAAACCACGCTATTAACCCTTGCAACATTAGCCAAATCTCCAACCACTTCTAAATTTTCTCTGATATCTGAAACTATAATAGGAACTCCATAACTACCAGCTTCTAACAAAGAGATGGAAAGCCCCTCAGAGGCTGATGGCAATACATAAACAGCCGCATTGGCAAATAATTGTTTAAGAGTTCTCCCTGATTGATGCCCTGTAAAGATAATATTTTTATCTCCATAAGTTAAACTATGTAAATAAGCCTCATACTCCGGAGTGAAAGAACCAGAGCCCACAATGACTAATTTTTTACCATATTTACGAGCCATTCCCTGATAAGCTTGAATTAGAATATGAGCATTTTTGTGCTTCACTAATCTTGCAATAAAAACAATATAACCTCTTTTTTTGAGACCAAATTTAGCTAATTCAGAATCAGAAGTAATATGATTAAAATCAGTCCCATTTGGGATATAAGTAGCTTTAATATCAAATTCCTTAGCTACAAAATACCTAAGACTTTTAGACACCGTAATCACCTCATCCGCAAAATTACAACCAATCCAAGCTCCTAATTTGAGCATAGATTTAGCAAAAAGATTCCATTTACTATGATACCAATCAGCACTATGAAAAGTAAATACAACTTTGGTATATTTACCTCCTAATATATATTTGAGACCAAAACCAATTCTAGCAAAAAGAGTAAAAAAAGCCGGGCCAACCGAGTTAATATGCAAAACATCTAAATCAGGTACAAAAAAACTATGCCAGATAGAAGCCAAGGTATGAGTCCCAGCATCTAAACTTTTGGTAGGGATAGAAGGAGTAGCAATCACCTCAACCCCTTTATAATTCCCCGCCGATACGTATTGAGGACGAGTATAAGCTAAAACCTGATGTCCCTTGCGAGCCAATCTGACGGCAATATGGTCAACATAATTTTCCACCCCACCACCAGCAGTGGCAGGGATACCTTTTTGCCCAACAAAAGCAATTTTCATGACCTTACAAATTTAACTATAGTCACAAACTGTTATAATAAATTATAGCACAAAAAGTTGTTTTTGTCAAAAGATTATATCAGAGATAAGGGATGTAAATATTAAACCCCTGACTTAACATCAGGGGTTGGCGAAAGGTGAAAAAAATGGTATTCAGTTTTTAGTATTCAGTTTTCAGACCAACTCCCGGCCTCCAAGGGGGAGTTAAGATTAGAATCGAAAGCCGAACCTGGCCGTGGCAGCCATGCCATTGCCAGAGGTGCCGGCATTGTAGCTAAGAACACCTTCGGTATAGGCATTCTTGCCGATGCCGCGCTGGAGACCACCACCCACCTGGGTGTTATGGTAACCAGAGCCGAACTCGCCCCTGCCCTCCACGAAGGGACGAAGCTGACCACTCTTGGTCAGGTAGTAACGGCCATAGCCATTGGCATAGGCTCCAGTGTTGTTCACACCGACCTCACCATAGGCCTCCACCTGAGCCGTCCGATACCAGACACCAGCCTGGACATCATAGGCCCAGCCGGACTGTCCAGAGACAGTGGCAGCCGCCTCACCCTTGAGGTGAACTGTGAGCTGTTGGCTCTCCGTCCGGATGAGGTCTCGCTCAATACGGGCTCGTGCTCCCACCTGCACCAGAGGTTTCGGATCATTCTTCCAGGTATAGGAGTACGGATACTCCGTACCAGGACGGCTCTGCCCCGAACCAGAATCGGTATGAGTCAACTGACGGCCGAAGCCGACAAGAGACCACCGAGTACGGGCATCTTGGGACCTCCCATGAATACCTGCCCAAAATTCCAGACGAGAATCCGTATAGGACCCCTTCCAGATTTCTTTCAGGTTTTCACCTGTGAAACTACCCGACTGAGTGACATATTGAACACCACTCATGAAGCCCTTGGCGGTAACAAACTCAGCCTTCACATCGAAGGCCGTATCCCGCGGACGGGAACGCAACTCCGTGTGAAGCCGAACAGGCTTCCACTCACCCGTTCCTTGCTGAGGAATTGAGTCCCGAGGAGGGAGCACAATCCCAGGATTGGGATCGGATGCCACCTGCTCCTGTTGAGGAGCCTTCACCACGGGAGCGGGAGTGATGGTCGAAATCACGGGCGGTGGTCCAGGCAGCGCTTGCTGAACAGGAGGATTAACAGGCTGTGCCACCTGTTGCACCTCACCAGCATTGCGGGTCTCAGCAGCCTCACGCATAGCACGAAGCTCAGCCAATTGCGTCGAGAGACGACGAGATGGAGCGGTGGGGGTGAGAGTATTGTTGACGACCGTGGAGGTCGCCGATTGAGAGACTGTATCCTTCAACTCTTCCGCCTTGACACCCATGGGGGCACCAATCAACGGAAGAGCAAAGGCCAACAGTCCCAAGATGGTACGCCGCATGGCGACCTCCTGAGAAAGAACCCTCTTACACTAGCATAGAAACACTATTTTGTCAATAGATAACAACATCTCTTATACTATATTTATGATATATTTTGAGAATAAAAAAAGCACCCTGCACTGCAGGGGGCGATTGGACGGTTGCTGAGACTCTCAGGGAGCGATCAGGGCGAATGTGCCGGAGTTGACACCAGCAGGGCAGCTGCCATTGCAGCGCCCACCCACGATGGTGGCGGGCCATCCGGCCGGGGGGGTGACACCAACGGGGTACCAACCGCCGTCCGGCAGTTGGAAATTGCCGTATGCCCCGGAAGGGGGAAGCGGCACTTGACGACCCTGAACGGTCGCCTTCTGGCCCCAATAGGGGCCGAAGAGCACGAAGGTTGATCCGTCGGGGACTTCCGGAGGAACCGGGAGTCCACCCGTCGGCTGAGCCATGGCTGCGAGAGGCATGGTGGCGAGGACTAGGGTGGCCATGATAGCCGTGGAAATGAATTTCATGGAGTGACCACGAAAGAACATAGCGACTATAGCACATTATATCTATTTTGTCAATATCTAAGAGCAAAAAAAATACCGGCAGCTATTGCTACCGGTTTTAAATTGGACTCTAGAATTAATTGCAGAGAATGCGGACATGCTTATTCTGATAGACACATCCAGAATTATTCTGCCAAATTGGTGCAGGATGCCCCCATTGCTGATTATTATTCAAATCTGGATTTTGCTGGGGCAAGAAATAGTTCTGTATACCCAATCTTGGACGTGGACGACCCACATAATGAGTAGTATATCCAGTGGAGTTACGTTGCTCATAAAAATATTCACAGGGACGTCCGGAAACTTCAACCCAATGACAAGTATTTGCACCGGGAGGGAGATTGTTTGTCAAAACTTGTCCGTCATATATAACTGTATCCCCACCAAAATGATTCTGATACCCGTAACGGTGAGGGGTCGGAGGATAATACTGCCCTCCGTAGTGTTGAGCAATGGAAGCATGAGGAACAAAGATTGAACCTGCGGTTAAAAGAGATAAAATGAGCCTTTGCATGAGAGGAATCCTCATATATTGCTATTTCACCATAACATATATTATCATAAATATCAAGTCAAAAGAAAAACCGCCAGCACTGGGTGCTAGCGGCGAGTTTGTGACGAGTGGTGTCACTGAGCCTGATAGGCATAGGGACCCACGGGAAGCGGGGCATTGCCATCAAGTTTGATGACAGGTCCACGCAGCCTTGCAGCTCCGACGGTGGACCAGGCTTGAAGCTGACCACTCCCATTCGCCCGATAGGCGAATTGGAATACCTGCCCCCGTTGAACGGGGAGGCACCATCGGTTGCTGCTCACCTTGGTGAGTGCAACCACCTGAGCTGATCGACCACCATCCACCACTCCGACGGGTGTGGTGGTGGCGAGGAGTTTCCCCACATTGACCAGTCCCCTGGGACCGCCAGTGGAAAGGCCAACTCCTGGCCGACTGCCCCCAGCTCCCGAGAAGGAAACCGAGTTCAGCTCCGAGGGAAGTTGAAGGCAGGCTTGCCCACCTTGCACCAACACCGTAAAAGAGCTGTTGGCTCCATTTGTAGTAATCGGGGCTACCAGGGCGAAAGTATCTCGGTTAAGAAAGGCCTCTACGCCATCGCAGGCGAGAGCGTCCCCTTTGCAGTCACCCGCAATGATACGAGCTGCCCAACCCTTGGGAACTCCAGAGAGCTTTTCCACCTGAAACCAGCTTGTGTCTGGTAGAATAAAGTTACCAAATATCGAGGTGGCCCCGACATCACCAGGAATGGTGACTTTGCCACTCCGAACGGGGTAGACTTTCTCCCATCCTTGTCCAAAGAGGACAAGACGGGAACCGTCTGGTACACCCGAAGGTGCGGGGAGGGTATAAGACCTTCCTTGTGCCACCGCAGGAATGGCGGTGAAGATGAGGGCAAGAGCCCCCGCAAATCTGAAAATGTACATACCCCTCCTAAGGGTAGATAACATTCCAAAACTAGCATAAAATATAGATTTTGTCAATAATCAATAAATAGTTTATAATATATGTATATGAGGAAATCAATTGCTATTCTAATTACTAATTTTGAAGGTGGAGGGGCTCAAAAAGTAGCTCTAGTGCAGGCTCAAATGTTTAAAGCTATGAATTATGATGTTAATATTATAGCTTTAGAGCATCAAGAATCTTATATTATCCCAGATAATTTATCTATTCATTTTCTTAGCTCTAGTCAAGGGCAAGGTTCTAAGCTACAAAAACTACTTCTAGCACCTACCCTACCTTTCAAATTAGCTAAATATATTAAAGATAATAATATTCAACTCTGTATAAGCCATTTAGAGAGAGCTGATTTTGTAAATATTTTAGCTAGATTTATTGCAAAACACAAAACTATTGGAGTAATTCACTCTCATCTAACCTCTACTTATAAAACTGATAAGCTTTCTCTCAGTCGTATAGCTTACAAATTCTTAGTTCAGACTTTAGAACCTTTTCATAATAGAATTATTGCTGTCTCTAAGGGTATTGCTAATGATTTAATACACTTAGGTCTACCTCAATCTAAGATACAAGTTATTCTTAATCCTTTTGATATACAGGAAATTCAAATAAAATCTAGCTTAGAAATTTCAAAATATAAAGAAATTTTTGATAATGAAACTATTATTTCTATCGGTAGATTATCTAATCAAAAAGGTTTATGGCATAGTATACTTGCCTTTAGAGAAATCAAAAAATCTAATATGAGACTAAAATATATAATTTTAGGAGACGGACCACTTCGAGATTATCATCTGGAATTAGCTAATAGTTTGAATTTCAAAGTTTATAATAGCTGGGATCAAAATCAAAAATTCTCCAATGATTATGATATTTACTTTTTAGGCTTTCAAGATAACCCTTTTCAATTTATTGCGAAGTCCAAAATACTGATTCTACCATCTCATTTTGAAGGTTTACCCAATGTATTAGTAGAAAGTTTAATTATAGGAACTCCTGTTATTGCGACTGATGTTGATGCTGGACCTCGTGAGCTATTAGCTCCTAAAACTGATCTTAATTATAAAACTAAATCCTTAGAGCAAGCTGAATATGGTATATTAATACCTGTTGATAATAATAAATTACCTAGAAAAAATACAGAAATTTTATCTCAATCTGAAATGTATTTAGTTGAAGCTATAAATTTATTATTAAATAATGAAAATTTAAGAGATAATTATATACAAGAATCTAAAACAAGAATTAGTGAGTTTGAATTAAATAAGATTAAACCTCAGTGGCAGGAAATTCTGGAGATTGTTGTGAACGAATAGAGTGATATTTGAAAACCGCCCCCAATATGGCAAAAAACATCCACATTACCGCTGTTTGTCTTAATAAATTATCCCATATACTAGATAAGTATATAGCTAATACAATAAAACTCATAACTAAAAATAATGTGTCCTGACGAGATTTGATTCTTATAATTAAACTATAAAAAATAGATAAAATAAATAAAATATAAGTTATCAAACCTATAATACCCAACTCAACAAAAATTCTAATATAATCATTATGCACCTCTAAGGCTCCCAAAGCTACTCCCCTCACCTCCTCTACAATAATTTCTATAGTTCCAGTCCCAAAACCTAATATTGGTCTAGTTAAAGCTTTATCATACATATCTGACCACATAACTTGCCTCCAGATTATTGAATCACTTGGATCTCCACTAAATAAACCAACTACTCTTGCTATAACTGGAATATCTTCTATTGGAGTTAATTCATACCAGATTGTTTGTTGTAGCCAAACATATAGACTCATAAAAACACCTAAAATAGGAATGAAAATAGCTGTATAAATAAAAGTTTTTTTAGGAAATTTAATTATACTAACTCCAGCTAATAGAATAAATAATCCTATCCAAGCTCCTCTTGTGAAAGTAGATATTAAAAGTATCATTAATAGAAATGCGTATAGAGTAAATATGTATCTATATATTGTCTTTTTAATAATATCTTTTTCAAAAAATAAATAAATCATCAAAGATAAAATAATCAACAAAAAATAACCCAAAACATTGGGATGTCCGAATGTTCCTGCAATACGGTTTTCAAATCCGGGATTAGTATATAATCCTGCTCCATTTAATAACTGAAAATAACCTACACTAATTGGAATAATAGATGATACAATAACAACTTTGATGAAATTTATTATGTCTATTTTAGATTGAATCATAACATAACCTGTAAAATACATTATCAAAAATGAAAAAACTCGAATTAATTCATTGATTGATGTTATTGGATAAGTAGATAAAGCTGTAAATATTATATAAACTAAAAATAATAAAATAAATACAAAGCTAAGTGGTATAGATAAAATATTTATCTTGGATATGTGTATGATAATTAAACTTACTATAATAGATATTATAGCTACTAATCCAGCAATATTAACAGCTGGTAAGTCTGGCGATATTATTATACTGTAATCACCTAAAATATCTAATGATGGTCTAATAAAAAGTAGAAAATAAAATAATAGATGAATAGATATTCTTAATAAGACTATACTAAATATTAAAACCGCTAATAATATAAAGGTATAAATACTACTATTTATAAATAATGCAAATATACCTAATATACCCCCCAAAAGTAATATAAAACTAAAATTTTTGTGAATCATATTCGGTATCTGGACTAATGGTTGGGGTGTTTTCTAGATCTAGAACTGGATTTTGGGCTATTGTCACATCATCTGGGAGTGGTGGGGAGGCTATATCATCAATTCCAAAATCATAAATTATAGCATTATCTTTCTTAGTTAAAATATAACCAACTCCGACCACAAAACCTAATATAGCTGAGCCGAGTAAATTTATTAAAATATTAGGTCTCCCTACTCCTTCATATAAAGCTGGCTGATTAACTACTTGTATATTAGCTGTATCACCCAATAGAGATTTAGCTTGTTCTGTTAATTTATTCACTACTACTTTGTTCATATTCAGAGCCAATTCTGATGATTTGTCATAAGTATCCACCGAGACAAATCCTGTGCCTCTGGATCTAACGACAATATTTCTAGCAAATAATATTCTTCTATCTCTAAGATTGTCTGGGAATAAATTTTTTATTTCTATATTTTCTGCAATAAAATTAGTAAAGAAAACATCGGTATAGACCAAATCTATAAGCAAATTAACATTGGAATCAATAGATCTCTGAGCGGTATAGGAATCAATATTAGGGTTAGCTTTTTGAAGCATCACTAACTGCGACTCTGCTTTGTATTGCTTTGGTAAAAGTAAAGTTATAACCAAGCTAATCAAAGTAAATAATAGTGTAATAATGACAATTGTATTGAATTTTCTTTGTATTTTGGCTAGGATTTCA
Organism: uncultured bacterium; assembly: GCA_937864235.1. Taxonomy (GTDB): domain Bacteria; phylum Patescibacteriota; class Minisyncoccia; order SW-4-49-11; family SW-4-49-11; genus CALRBF01. The sequence goes on from CALMJI010000020.1 coordinate 20,902, forward strand.
CTAAGAGTGAGATTGGAATTCATTATAGTAATTTTATATTATATAGTAATTTAATAATATCATAAAAATATAATATAGTAAAATATATGTATGAGATGAGGTAATCGTAGACATAAAATGTCTAGGATGAAACAGATCGTGGAAAGAGGAGAGAGGTAGGAAAAGATAGAAG
>CALMJI010000021.1 GCA_937864235.1 uncultured bacterium
ATCTCATATTAGAAATTTCCCTCTCTGATCTATACCATATTCTGTGGGAGACCCATTGTATTTACATCTGACCTTCTTTGTGCATTCCTTGCTTGGGCTATTTGCCTGTTTGGATTTATGGCTACTAATACTATTGCTGCTAATATTCCTATTGCTGCTATTACTAAGAGTATCTCTAATAATGTAAATCCTTTTCTTGTTCTTTTATGAATTTTATTCATATTTATTACTTTTTTTATTAAATATTACGTATTTATTTTTAATTATATCATACTCTATTCTCTTTGCAAGTATTTGTACGAGATGAGGTAATCGTCGACAAATTAGGATGTAGAGAGTCAAGGAATTGAAGAGGAGTAAGATAGTTAAGAGAAGAATGAGGACGAACAGATAAATATTCAATAAGCCATGAAGAAAGTATAGCATTAAGATCATAGATATTACTAGACATAAATAATCTAGGAGACATAAATATTTCATCTTGAACAGTTCTATTAAATCTTTCACATATAGCATTATCCTTACTTACTCTAACTCTAGAATACCAATGAGTAAGACCTAAGGATTTAATAGCCTGTTCAAAGTAGCCAGCAAATTCAGAACCATTATCTGTATGAATATGAGATATTTGACCATCAAATATCTCATATAGCTTTAAGAGAAAATCTTTAGCAGAAGCAGAGCTATGATTAGTATAAGCATAAACAAAAGCAACTCTGGTATAACTATCTATAGCTGTTAATATATATCTCTTTTTTCCTTTAATTCTCACCTCGACTGTGTCGAGGTGTAATAATAGACCAAAAGAAGAAATAGGTTCCTTAAACTGGGTAATTCTCTTACGAGGATTACGCTTTCTTATGAGTTTGGTAGTGTGTTTATGTCCTCTTCTGGGAGGGTAGAGAGAATAATACTCTATAACTCTTTGAATATACCAGGAAGATATATTTTCCTGGTATATTCTTGTGTATAGTATTTGTAATTTCATTTCCCCATAATAGGGATATTGTTTTCTGAGAGTAATAACCCTTTGGTCTTTTTTAGATGAAAAATACCTTGTCCGAAAGGTTTTCGGACATTTAGTATGGGTTTCTAGGGAGGCTATATTATACTCTTTAAATCTTTGTTTCCATTTGTAGAAGGTTGCTCTATGTATACCAAAGCGCTTACATATATCTAATATTCTATTTCCTTGAGAATACTGTATCATCCACTCTAATCTCATCGTCCCTTCGGGAATTAAGGAAACAAGCTTTGCTTGTTTCCTCCATCTTGTATATTTGTCTAAATTACTTTTTTGAGTTATTCTATTCATAGGAATAAGTTTATATAATATTAGTTTGACTTACTTATTATATCTTATTCTCTATACATAGAGGAGCCTCACGGCTCCTCTATGTATTTCTATCTATTCCTTCTCCAATTTGTCTACGATGTTTCTCATCTTATTCAGATGTGATAGAGTTGTGATTATAAATTATATCATTCCTTCGTAGCGGAAGGTTTATCTCTCCAGTTTTTCGTAGGTGCGAACTGTGAGTTGACTATACACACTCACAGCTATGCCCCCCTTCGCTGGCGAGAGACAAAAATACATCCACTTTGTCCCCTCAAGAGGAGAATTAGCTCAGTCTACTCCCTACTAAACCAAAGTATGAGAGGTACGAAAGCCCTCAAGAGGGAAATTTTAATACACTCTATCTCTACCTTTAGTAATTATACCAATCACATCAATAGAATAATTGTGAGTACAATATATTATATTTTTATCTTCATCCAAAAACCCAGCTTCTTCTAAAAGTTGCATAGCAATTTGTTTTGTTGGAAATCTTAAATAATATGTCATTGTGTTATTCTTTGTAAGTTTGCATTAGATAATCTTTGTGGGAAATAGGTGATACGGCTGATTGTGCCGTTGATAAAATCGCTTGTTGTATTAAAGCCTATATTCGCGGTGTCAACCGTGGGCAATGTACCTGATGTCTGTGTTCCTCCAATCAAGGACCCGTTTACGGTAAAAGCGAAATCATTTACACGTACCCCTAGCGCCGCTTTTACTCTAGCATTGAAAGCCACTAGGTCTCCGGCATCTCTTACTATTTGATTGACATTATTTACGCGAACCAGTCCATTCGGGCGAACACTAGAAAGACTCGGACCTTGGAAAATTTCTACTGTATTCTGGCTGTTGTTTGCAGATGAATTTCTTGCAGCAAAAAAGGATGGATATTTATTTACATCTACTGGGCCGCCAAACCATTCAGCAAACAACGTCCCTTCGGTCTGGTTGTACCAAGACGAGAAGTTTGTACCTGTAATCGAAGCAATATCAGCAGCACGGGTGGCAGCGCTGCTGGTGGTGGGGATGTAGCTGGTGGGAAAAGCTCCGGCTTCTAGTTGGGCACCCCAGAGGTAAATGCCAGACACGCCATCTCCTGCGTAGGAGCCTTGCAACGTTGGCGAAAGAATGTAAATATGCTGTCGAACATTGTTTCCAGCCGCGGCAGGGACGCCAGTTACAGAAATACGATGCCAGCCATTTGGATATGATTTAATACTAGCACTGACACCAGACCCAGTCCCCCCAATAGCAGTTGAAACTATAGTACCTGCCGACAAATTAAAAACCGCAGAAACGTTGTTGGGTCCGCCATCGCCAATAGATAGCTGCACATAACTTCTAGTGTTCGCTTTGGCAAATATAGATTGCGTGTACTGGGCGCTAGCTGAGCCTGCAATGTCCTGGTATGCGACATGAATGTCTGTGGTTGCACTTTCAATAAGCGAACCAGCAGTGACGGTATTATCTGGCGCAGTCGCAGTATTTGCGGTGGCTGATGCCGCAAGTTTGCTCCAGCTTGCATTGTCAAACTCCTCACTCCGCAACAGCAGATTCGTCCTCGCCTCCTCCACCAACAAACCCAGACTTTCTCTAGTAGTTGGATTATGGTCAAATCTTGGTTCATTGACTCCTGCTGTCTTTATTAGTCCATCTTCTCCTACATATGTACCACCAGAAGTTCTTGTAAATGTAACTAGGTTATTTCCAGTCACATTATCTATTAAACTCTTATTACTTGCAAAGTTTAAGTCTAAACTTGGTGTCCCTCCTATATTCCATATATCATCTCTTGGATGACTTACTTCTATACTATTATTACTCCTCCTTACATAGTAATAATTACTATCGGGTTCCGGTATACTTGCTAGGTATGTTGGAGCTAATATACTACTTAAGTCTATACACCCTACTGGTGCACCTCCTCTACAGATTGCTTTTGCTCCTGTTTCTATTCCTGTTGGATATTGTCCATTATTATCTATACTATATTGTTGTATCGCTTTCTGTATTGTATTTATATCTGCTCTCCTCTTTGCACTCCTTGCTGCTTCTATTTGTTTATTTGGATTTATTGCTACTAATACTATTGCTGCTAATATTCCTATCGCTGCTATTACTAATAGTACTTCTAAAAGCGTAAATCCTCTACTTGTACTTTTATGAGTTTGTTTCATATGTATTTATTAATTTGTATTATTTCTCTGTATACTATTTTACCCCCCCCCCCCGGAATTTTGTCAAGTTTTTTGAAGGGTTTTTATATATAACTTTATTATATACCTTGGTTTGGGATTTTGCAATGGTTGGGATTGTGGATATGTCTTTTTTGAATTGTTAGTGGTGAGTTATCCACCTCCGTCTTTCAGACTTCCCCCTCCAAAGGAGGGCAATAAAGACTGTCCCTTCCCTTTTTAATCCGCCTCGATCACCTCTCAAGAGGGGAATTTTAATATAAAAACACAGGCTAATCAAAGGTCGCACCTACTAGGTAAGAATATACAGATATGTAAATGACTAGTATAGACCTTAGTATAGAATTTTTAATAGGTTAATATATTCCCAGATGTTGGGAATTCAGTTGTAGTTGGTGTAAAGTTAGAATTATAGCGAGCTACGCCTTTGGTAACTCTTAAATCATCCATGTAGCCGGCAAATGTTTGAAACAATCCCTCATTAGCTCCTATGTATGCCTCAGCAGATGTACCATATACTCTAGAATCTGTTACCTCCCCTATTTTTACACCATTGATGAAAGCACGCAGGACATTGCTCTGACGAGATATAGCTACATGTGTCCATGTATTGACTGGAATGGATCCAGTTTCTATGATAACTGCAGAATTGTTGGCAACTGTTATTCGGTTACTTTGTCCTGTATAAAAGCCAACACCCTGCGAACCACCAGTTCTATTATCAAAAATAGTACTATATGATGGCCAATTTCCATATACCCAAGCTTCTACAGTATAATCACCAGAACCGAACCCCATCACATCACTCACTGGTATTCTCAAATAATCCCCACTTCCATCAAAATACACACTGGATCCGCCAAATTTGCTTTGCACATTGCTTATTTGTG
>CALMJI010000022.1 GCA_937864235.1 uncultured bacterium
CTTCTATCTTTTCCTACCTCTCTCCTCTTTCCACGATCTGTTTCATCCTAGACATATATTACTAAAACTTATTCCCATTTTGTAGAAGTATATTAGAATATCTTTCCACAAACTGTAACACAACTATATCGGGATTGTATTTAGATATTAAATCAAAATCAACTATTGGCGAGGAGTTATAAATAACTTCCGAGAATGTTGATGATAAGAATGGTTCAATTGCTCCTATAAATGAGTCCTTAAAAACCAACACTTTACGTGTATCACCATCCGGATTAGTTGTTTTAATTTGGTTTATATTTTTATTATTAATTTCTGATTTGGTATAATTGTTTTGAGTTTCTGCTGACATATTTACATCTTTGATGATTTGGCTTAAAAATAGAATGTTTCCTAGGTCTCCAGTTCTGTTTCTTTCTCCAATAATTACTTCGGGTAGTCTAGATTTATGTTCGGGTTTTATGTCTAGATTTTTAATTAATTCATTATATGCAAGCCTTCCTGCAAAGTCATTCCAATGGCTGTCCAGTGGATAATATAAGAGGTTGTCAGAGTTATTTTTTTCTTTTATCAACATATCTCTTAGATCAATATATTTGACATCCATTGAATTTAATATCTCAGAATATTGATCAGCTCTTGTCTCGTTTCCTTTTTTATTATAAATACGGTCTGGCAAGTATTCCTCATATAAAGTGTGCTTGTTTGGAGCCATCATAATTATAAATTCTATATTTTGCTTTTTTAAATTTTTATTAATGGATTCTATATTTTTTGCAATTTTATCTAAATCAGCCTGTGAAAATAAATTATTTCCATAATAATCTCTCATATTCACTCCATCCTCAGCTGTATAAAATAGCCAACCATCTTTACCTATGGCCACGGAATCTTTAGATGATATATTGAATACTCTATAATCTAAAAGTGAATTAATATAAATCAAATCATCTTTCCATTTATAAACATCCACAAAATAATCTTGCATTAATCTCATATATTCCCCAATTTTTCCATTTCTAATCAATGTTAAAGACGGAATATTATTTTGCACTCTATTTTCAATATTTACAGATTTTCCTTCACTTAATATGGTATTTAAAATAGGTAATGTAATTATTAATATAAATATGCAAGTGTATAGTATTTTATTCATATTATTAAACTTTTTCATATTAAAATCTAAAGTATATAAAAGGATTATATGAATTATTTGAAAGTGACAATATAGACATTAACAAAATTACTATTGTATATGAGTAATATACAGTGTTTTTGAAGAACATAAAATATTTTTCATTAGGTATTTTTGATTTTATTATTGGGAATAATGGCATACTACTAATTATACCTATAAATAAAAATAATAAAGTTTTATTGTTATATACTGATATTGGTAGGGTTGATAAATTATTATTACCATTAAGTCCAATCATGGAGTATAAATATTGTATAGCAAAATTGATGTTTTCTGCTCTGAAGAATACCCATCCAATTGTAACAATTATAAATGTATATAAATACTTAATAACAACTGGTGATGATCTAAAAAATTCCTTTACTATATCTATTCTTTCAATTATTAAAAAGGCTCCATGCCATAATCCCCATAATAAAAATACCCAACTCGCTCCATGCCATATTCCACACAGAGCAAAAACTACTATAAGGTTGAAATATGTTCTTTTATTTCCTTTTTTATTTCCACCCAAGGGTATATACAGATAGTCTCTAAACCATGTAGAAAGTGATATATGCCATCTTCTCCAGAAGTCTTGAATAGAAGTAGATATATAAGGGTAATTAAAGTTTTTAACAAAGTCAAATCCAAACATTTTTCCTAGTCCTACAGCCATGTCAGAATATCCTGAAAAATCAAAGTATATCTGCAAACTATATGCTATAATTCCAATCCAAGCATATGAAAAACCTATTTCTGTATTGGGCAGTGAAAATATATGATCAGCAATCAAAGCTACATTATTGGCGATGAGTACCTTTTTGGCAAGTCCAATGATAAATATAGAAATGCCTTGAGTAAAATGATCAATAGAATGTAGTCTTTTATTTATTTGTTTTTCAATATCTATGTATCTTACAATTGGTCCAGCAATTAGTTGTGGGAAAAGTGCAATGTACATGGCATAGTTAATAATATTAGTTTGAGATTGAGTTTCTTTTCTATATACATCTATAACATATGAAAGTGCTTGAAAGGTAAAGAAAGATATTCCAATTGGTAAATGGATTTCACTCAAAGTGATTTGCCTATTTATAAATATTTGAAGGATTGGATTTATTGTATTCACAATCAAGTTAGCATATTTGAACGCTATTAATAATCCTATATTAAATACAACTGATGAGATTAGTAAATATTTTGTAAATTTACTATCTCTAGAATTATTTTTGCTTATTAATATACCAAATATATAGTTTATAATAATGCTTAATATTAATACTATACTATATTTGCCCTCGCCCGTTACATAAAATAACAAACTAAATATTAACAATAATATATTGCGATATTGAGGATTAACTATATAGTAAGATGCTATTAATATGGGTAAAAAGAATAATAAGAAAAATATTGAACTAAAGACCATATAGTAAAGATTGTTTAATATTTAAAAGTATTAATTAGCAATATTTGTGGGCGCAGGAGGGCTCGAACCTCCGACCAAAAGATTAAGAGTCTTCTGCTCTACCAACTGAGCTATGCGCCCTATACTTATACTATTATAATGATTTTTATCAAAAAAGCAATATATTTGGCAGAATCTTAGAACTTATGATATAATAATCTTACCTTAAATATAGATAAAACTATGAAATTAAAAAATGAATTTGTAATTGCAATAGCTGGTAAGGCTGGACAGGGTATATTGAGTATGGGGGAATTGATACAAGATATTTGTAGAGATATTGGTCTATATAGTTTTGTTTGGGTGGATTATCCTAGTTTGATCAAAGGAGGGCATAATGTGGTGTTTATTCGAATTTCTGACACTCCGATTTATGCACCTGTTGAGCAGATAAATTATCTCATTACTCTTGATGCTGAGAGTCTTGAGATTCATTGGGATGAAATCGTCAAAAAAGGTGTATTGATTTATGATAAGGATATTGTCAAAAAAGAAATTAGCCAGAGGCCTAACAAAACTCAACCTTTCTTTGGGGTAGGAGTGCCTTTTAATGCTATTTCTAGGGGAATTAATAAATCTACTCGCTATGCTAATACATCTGCTATTGCTACTTTACACTATGTATTGGGTTGGGAACTTGCTACATATGCTAAAATTTTAGAGAAAAAATTCAAGAAAAAAAGTCAACAAATTGTTGATGATAATATCTCAGCAATGAAGCGGGGTTATGAATATGCTGAGGAGAATTATGATAGTATATTTACTCATCAACTCAATAAAGGGCAAGCTGAGCCATATTACTCCATTGATGGTAGTCAGGCATTAGCTTTTGGTGCTATTAAGGCTGGAGTAAAGTTCACCGCAGCTTATCCAATGACTCCAGCTACTCCAATTTTTGATCATTTAGCCTCTCACGCTGATAAATATGGGATTATTGCTAAACAGGCAGAGGATGAGATTTCTGCTATTTGTATGACTGTCGGAGCTTCTTATGCAGGAGCTAGAGCTTTGACTATGTCATCAGGAGGAGGGTTCTCTCTGATGGTGGAGGCTTTGGGGCTAGCTGGTATTACTGAGACCCCTTTGGTGGTGGTAAATGCTATGAGAGGAGGCCCTAGTACAGGACTTCCTACCAAAACTGAGCAGTCAGATTTGAGGTTTGTATTACATGCCTCTCAGGGTGAATTTCCAAGAGTAGTGCTAGCCCCAGGAGATAGTGTGGAATTATACCAATTAATACAAGAAGCTTTTAATTTAGCTGATTTGTACCAGTTACCAGTAATAGTCTTGACTGATAAATATCTAGCCACCTCTCAAATGATATTCCCTAAAGACACAGATTTGGATGCTATTGCAGTAGATAGAGGTATTTTGATTAATAGTCAAAAAGAATTGGGCGGAGATGAAAAATATGCAAGATATTTATTTACTAAAGATGGAGTGTCTCCAAGAGCCTTGCCAGGATCGAATGGAATTACTTTTCATAGTGGCTCGGATGAACATAATGAATATGGGGAGATCTGTGAAGATCCTCATAATCGAGTAAAGATGATGGATAAAAGAATGCGCAAAGAAAATTCTATGTTACCTTCCATACCTAAACCTAAAATTTATGGACATACCAATGCAGATATTACTTTAATTAGTTGGGGTTCTACAAAATGGGCAGCTATAGAGGCGATAGAACTATTAGCTAACCATAATATTTTGGCTAATGTAATGCATTTTAATTATATTTATCCCTTTAATATATCCAAAACTCAGCCCTTATTAGATAAAATCAAGAGGTCTATAATTATTGAAAATAATGCTACAGGTCAATTTGCTGGGCTTTTGAAACAATATTTTAATTTCGAGCCAGAACATTCATTGTTAAAATATGATGGCCATCCTTTTTATCCAGATGAAATTGCTAAAATTATTCTTAATCAAATGTTTTAAAATATGAAGCCAAAAAAAGATTTATCATCACATTATACTCAATCTACTCCAAACTGGTGTCCGGGGTGTGGTAATTATGGGATTTGGGTTTCCCTTAAAAATGCTCTACAAGAATTAAAATTACCAGCTCATAAAGTGGTTTTGGTAGGGGATATAGGATGTTCTGGTAAATTAGCTTATTGGACTGATTATAATGGTTTTGGGAGTTTGCATGGAAGGTCAATTCCAATTGCTGAAGGGGTCAAAATGGCTAATTCGGATTTGACAGTAATTGTAGTTGGTGGAGATGGGGGACTACTGGGTGAAGGTTTGCAACACTTTCTACATGCTTGTAGGAGAAATGTTAATATCGCGGTAATTTTACATAATAATCAGGTATATGGGTTGACTACGGGGCAGACTTCTCCGACTTCCGATCTAGGGTATAAGAGTTCTACCACTCCTGAGGGAGCTTATGAAACTCCTCTTAACCCATCTCTATTAGCTCTGACAGCTCAAGCTACTTTTGTCTCAGCTGGATTTGCAGGAAATACTCCTCATCTAACTCAAATTATTAAATCAGCTATACTGCATACAGGATTTGCATTGGTGGATATTTATCAGCCTTGTGTGACTTATAATTATATCAATACTTATGAATATTATTCCAAAAGGGTATATGATATTACAACCACACCCTATAAGCCAGACAATAGATTTAGAGCAATGAAAAAATCTATGGAAATTGAAGGTGGTCAAAAATTCCCAATAGGAATACTGTATCAAGATAAAAGTAGACCATCGCTACAAGATAATATTCAAAATCGAGTATCTCCTTTGGTGAAGCAATCGATTAATAATATCACAGTCAAATCTTTATTCGAACAAGATTAAAAATAAGCTATGTCAGTCAAAATTGGGAAAGTCGAGGTAGATAGTTGGAGTAGAAAGGAAGTAATTGCCAAAATTGACAAAGCAATGGATCAAAATAAAATCTTGCAAGTAGTTACTCCATATTCTGAATTCATTGTAGAGGCAGAGCATAATATAGCATTTAGAAAAGCTCTTAATACAAGTGAGATTATAGTTCCTGATGGAATAGGTATATTATGGGCTGGAGCTTATCTGGCTGGTAAATGGAATAATTTATGGATGTCTTTATTGGGGATTATTAATCGAGATATTCGACTTTATTCGGTATTCACAGAAAAAATTAGTGGCTCAGATTTGATTTATGATGTGTTAGATTTAGCTCATAAACAAAAAAGTAGATTATATCTCTTAGGTGGAGAGGGGGATGTGCCAGATAAAGTTAAGAGTTATATTCAAGGTAATTATCCTAGGATCAATATTACAGGTACATATTCTGGCAAAATATCTCTTGGAGACAAGGATCTATTTCAAAAAGTATTGGACACTCAATCAGATATAATTCTAGTAGCCTTGTCATATCCTAAACAAGAAATTTTTGCCTCACAATTAAAGCACTATTTTAAAGATAATGACCATAAGGGAGTAATTATGTGTGTTGGAGGTACATTTGACTTTTTGGCAGGGTCTCAAAAGCGAGCCCCAAAATGGATGCAAAAGCTAGGATTAGAGTGGTTATTCCGTCTAATTCAACAACCCAAAAGAATTAGAAGAATTTATAAAGCGACCATAGAATATATTCTCCTAATATCTAAGTACAAATCAAATATTGACAAACATAAGCATAATACGCTATAATTAACAATAATTAAGTAATTATATTATATGGCAGTACCTAAAAAACGACATAATCATAGTAGAACTGGTAAAAATCGTTCCCATCATGCTCTAAAACAGGTAGAAGCAAGAGTTAGAGGAATGTCTCATCGTCTCAAAAAGTTTTTATCTAGAACTAACGGTTAGGCTCAGATATTATTAAAATTTTCAAATAAGCTCCTAATAATACAAAAAATATATGGCAAATCGGCACCTTATGAGGTCAGTAGCAATGCAAACACTTTATCAAATTGATGTGTCTGAACTCTGGGATAATGAAAATTTATGGAATATTATTCAGGAATCTATACATAGATTATCTGAAGGAGTGGAGGATATTTCTTATATTAAAGAAGTAGTATCTGGTGTTTTGCAAAATAAAGTCAAGATAGATGAAACTATAACCAAATATGCAACTGGATGGATTGTTGAAACAATTGCCCCAGTTGAGAGAAGTATTCTTAGATTGGCTATTTATGAGCTCGAATATTATAATGATCAAGACATACCCCCAAAGGTAGCTATCAATGAGGCTATTGAACTTGCTAAAGCCTTTAGTGGACCAGCAGCTGGTAAATTTGTAAATGGAGTGTTAGGTGGTTTGTATAAAGATAAAATAGGATCTGAAGTATGATTCTACTCAGTGATTTACAAGACAAAATAGGATATCACTTTCATAATTTGGATTTATTACAGCAAGCTTTGACCCATCGATCCTATTTAAATGAGAACCCTCAGTTTACGCTAGGGCATAATGAAAGATTAGAATTTTATGGAGATACTGTATTAGAAGATGTAGTAACAGCATATTTGTTCCATAATTATAAAGACAAAAATGAAGGTGAATTGACTAATTTGAGAGCAGCCTTGGTCAGAGGTGCTCATTTAGCTCAAGTTGCAGATAAAATACAGTTAGATCAATGTCTTAATATATCTAAAGGAGAAAAAAACGATGCAACTGCTAAAGCCTATATTACAGCTAATGCTATTGAGGCATTAATAGCTGCATTGAGGCTTGATGGTGGATATGAGGTAGCACAAAGATTTATTGAAGACTTTATTATTACTGATCTGGAAAAAATTATTGCCGAACAATCTTTTATTGATGCAAAAAGCTTATTGCAAGAGAAATCTCAAGAAAAATTTAGTATTACCCCACATTATACAGTAGTATCAGAGGAGGGGCCTGACCATAATAAATTATTTGAAGTGGCGGTGTTTATAGACTCAAAAGAATATGCTAGAGGTATAGGTAGCTCCAAACAAAAAGCAGAACAGAATGCCGCCAAGAAAGCTCTTGATAAAATTTAGTATATGCATATAGGGTATGATATTGATGGAGTGCTGACCAAAAGAGACTATACTCATGTTTCGAGATTAGGAGTGAGAGGTATATTTGCATTATTACAAAAATATTTTCCACAAGTGATAGAAAATTGGACATTATCTCAACCCTTACAGGATGACATAGAAATAGCAAGAGAAATTGCTTCCAAACATAAAATATCAATTATTACCGCAAGACCAGAGTTAATGCAACCATATACAGCTCAGTGGTTAAAAAATATTGCTCATATAGAATATGACAATTTATATTGCGTGGGGCTAAAAAGTAAATTCTCCGAGAGAAAATTAAAGTTAGCCCAAGATTTAGAAATAGATGTATTTTTGGATGATACATTAAAGACAATAGAATTATTTGAGGCTAATGGTATCAATGCTCATAAGTTTGAGACTTGGCAGGAAGTAAAAGAATATATGGATAGATTATGACTATTTTAGAGGGATTTATTTTGGGATTAGTACAGGGTATTACTGAGGTTCTGCCAATTTCCAGTACAGCTCACTCGATTTTAGCACAAAAAGTGATGGGACTTGAGAATATTTCTTTGTCATTCGATGTAATGATGAATTTCGGAAGTTTGATTGCGATTATAATATATTTTTGGGATATGTGGCTCGATTTAATAGTAGGTATTTTGAACTTTTTTAAAATAACCATTAGTGTTTGGTTATCTAATAAACCAAATTTAAAACCATATATTCCAAGATTTAATAAAATAGAAACAGCTTACTCTAAAAATACAGAATTTTATAAGAGTTCATTACAATCTTTTCAACTAGCTCTATTCTTGAGCTTAGCTACTATCCCAGCTCTTGTAATTGGATATTTGGGACAAGAGTGGATTGAAGATAATGCTAGAACAACTGTAGTAATATCCATAGCTTTGATTATAGGTGGAATAATGCTTGGATTGGCAGATTATTGGGCTCGACAAAAATATGTATTATCTACTCTTAATCCCATTAGAGTTTTGGTTATTGGGTGTTTTCAAGTTTTAGCTTTAATTCCAGGATTTTCTAGAACTGGATCTACTATGACTGGAGCTTTATTGATGGGACTTAATCGTAAGGATAGTGCTGCCTTTGCTTTTTTATTAGGAGCCCCAGTTATTTTTATAGCTACAATTGCTACTTTACCAGATTTTATAGCTGAATACCGCTATTCTCTATCTAGTCTAGTAGCTTTTATTTCTTCGGGAATTATTACTTATATTACTATTCATATTTTGTATCAGATTATTCAAAAGCAGTCATTTAAGATTTTCGTTGCTTATCGTATAATTCTTGGTATACTATTATTAATAGCAGTTTATACTAAAATTTTATGAAAACAGTAATCTTTAATTGGAAAATGAACCCCAGCTCACTAGATGAGGTGAATAAAATTATAGCAGTCATTGAAGCTGAATCTGTGGCGGTTGGAAGGTCAGAACTAGTAATTCTACCACCAAGTATATATATAAACTTATTACAACAGAAGCAATCTAATATCTTTGCTTCTCTTGGAGTACAAGACATTTCTGATTCCGAGAATGGAGCCTATACTGGGCAATTATCAGCAGAAATGGTAAGTAATTTGGGACTAGAATATGCACTAATAGGTCATTCTGAGACTAGAAAATACCAACATTATACAACACAAGATATAGCTAACAAATTAACTCAAGCACTCAAATATAATCTAACACCAATCCTATGTGTAGGTTATGAAGAGAACCCTAAAGCCAATGAAATAAATATAGATCTGATCAAACAAGAATTGTCTGACATTATCATCCCAAATAGAGAATTATTAGCTAAAAACCAGATACTAATAGCCTATGAACCAATTTGGGCTATTGGAAGCGGTATCACGCCTAGTTTAGATAGTATAGAAACAGTTAGCATATTGATCAAAAAAACTTTTCAAGATATAATCCCTGCTGAATTAGAGTCAACAGCTAATATTCTATATGGAGGTAGTGTCAACAGAGGTAATATATCTGAACTCAAAACCATAACATCAGTCTCAGGATTCCTAATAGGAGGAGCTTCACTAGATACTAATCAAATTCCAAGTTTATTGAGCTAATTGTTTTTGTAGCGGAGGGTTTATCCCTACACTTTCCTTTCATAAAGGACGACTTGCAGTTATTTTGTCCACCCTTTGGAGGAAGAAAGTCCTCAAGATGGCGACAAAAAACTGGAATAAACTTTCCTCCTTTGGAGGAGGTAGCACGGAGTTCCGGAGGTGGATTGATATAAAAACTAAGTTCTACCCACCCCACCCTACGGGCACCCACCTCCTAAATAAATATAGGAGGGACTTAAAGCCCTCAATTTATCTCCCTTAGGGAGAGAGGGGAATTTTAGTATAAACACAGGTGACTGAAAGGTCGCCTTTACGAAAAAATGGATGTGTAAACCCTTTGCTACGAATAATAACTTACCCTTTATACCCTTTGCGGATATATTCTAGCACCATTCTTTGGGTATTATAATAGCTACCAATTAGGGATATAGCTGACCTTTGCATTTTGCTAAATTTATCTCTATCATTATAGAATATATCAATAGCATTGTTGACGTTATCATACATACTATTAATCTCCTGATATTCATCATTACCAGAAATTGTCCAGCCATTTACATTATGGATTCCGCTTTCTGGCCACCAACCATCATAGGTAGATATATTCAACACTCCATTTAGGGATGCTTTCATACCACTTGTACCAGAAGCTTCATAACATATTCGAGGTGTATTGAGCCAAACATCAACTCCACTTACTAATAATTTTGACATCTCCATACTATAGTTTGGCAGATAAATTATTTTTAGATATTCATTATTATATTCCTTAGCAATAGTTAGAATTCGTTTAATAATGTCAGCTCCAACTAAGTCAGTATGGTATGCTTTACCTGCAAATATAATATTAATACCTTTATATTTCTCAGCTAATTTTAGCAATCTTTCTATGTCCGAGAAGATCAAATGAGCTCTTTTATATTCGGTGGCTCTTCTAGCAAAGCCTATTGTAAAAGCATTGGGTAAAAAGTCTATATTAGGCTGTTGTCTTAGATATTGAGCTAGATTATCTTTATTAATTTGATGTGCTTGTTTTATATCCTCATAAGGGATTCCTTCTACATATCTTAATATTTCGGGGTGCATTTGCCAATTAGGGAAATATGATTGTAGGACTTGATTAATTGAGTTAGAAACCCAAGTAGGGCTATGTATTCCATTGGTAACATAATCTATACTGTGCTCAGGAAACATTGCCTGAGAAACTTCTTGATGTTTGGCTGAGACGGCATTAGAGTAATCAGCTAAGGATAAAGCTAATCTAGTTAAATTAATGGTATCTTCGGCCTCGAAGGCTGCAGGTGGAATATTTTGTAATTGTTCAGGTTTACATATATTTTTGAGCCATTCTATCGGTAATCTAGTATGTCCACCTATAAGAGGAGTATGAGTGGTGAATACCACTTGAGCTGTTGGATGATTGATTTCAAGTGCAATTAAGGCACTATGACTTTCATTAAGGTGAAAAGTATTAATCTCATGGCAACCTAGACTATTGAGAGCATATTTACTGCCAAGTCCCAATACTAATAATTGCCTTCTGAATATTTCTGAGTTTGGAGAATAAACTTTATCTGAGACGGCTCTAAATTCTGCTGAATTTTCTTCCACATCAGTATCTAATAGAAGTATAGAAACCGATTTATGAGATATGGGTGAAGTATATATATATTCCCAGATATTCACTGATACAGTCTCATTTGCTAATGGAATTGAGGTTTTTCCAATAAGATTTAGTATTTTGGTATAATCCCATTCCTGTGGATGAGCAATTTGTCCATCCATCTCGTCCAAAGTCTGGTCTAGATATCCATGTTTATATAAAATTCCTACTCCTACTACGGGTAGTCCTAAATCAGCAAAGCTCTTGATGGTGTCTCCTGCTAATATCCCAAGCCCTC
>CALMJI010000023.1 GCA_937864235.1 uncultured bacterium
GGCATACTTAAAGTCTTTAGTGACCCTCATTATACCATATTCTGTGGGAGACCCATACAATATATAAAGCCTTAGAACAATATCTAATAGATAATCAAGATTATCCAGCAGGGATAGATAATACACCAAGAGATATATGTGGAACTACAACAGGTTGTGTAAACCTAGGAGAAGGAGTATTAGTCCCAACCTATCTGGCAGCCGTACCAGTAGACCCAGCAGGAGTAGCATATAGAGTCAGAATAAACTCAGAAAATAACAGAATCAGTGTGACAGCTCCAGGGGCAGAATTAGGACAGAGCATAGCCATAAATCCTTTACCCCCAACCCCTGAAGAATTAATCCAAGCACAGATAGCAGAAGGAACATTAATCCCAACAGGGACACAACAATTAGTTTTAAATAGATTAGTCTATACAAATAATGCAGGAACCCAGACCTATATAGATCCAGTCACAACAACAAAAGTATGTCCAGTAGGCTATATCCCAGTCCCAGGAAACAGTATGTACGGAACCAGTGACTTCTGTGTAATGAAATATGAAGCAAAAGCAGTAGAGATAAGTAATCCAACAGTGGGATTGATAGAACCAAATACAGGTTTTAATACCATCGCCAATAATACCACAGCTACTACAAGTGCCAATGGAAGAGCTATCGCTAGTGTAGCAAGTGGATATCCAATAGCTAATATAAATCAGACCACAGCAGCAAGCTATTGTACCACAGCAGGGGCAAGTCTCATCACCAATGCAGAATGGATGACCATAGCAAGGAATATAGAGGCACAGTCAAGTAATTGGACAGGAGGCTCAGTAGGAAGTGGAGGACTCTGGAGAGGACATAGTGACTGGAACCCTAATACTACTCTAGAAGCTAGTACAGATAATGATCCCTATAATGGTACAGGTAATATAAGTCCAACTATACAGAAAAGAACTCATGCTCTAAGTAATGGAGAGTTAATCTGGGACTTAAGTGGAAATAGTTTAGAATTAACCAATGATACTATAATGGGATCTAATAAACTTACATCATCTAGTACACTTACAGGAGTTAGTGAATTTACCAATATAACTGGATATGGAAGTCTAAACTATGATTTAGTAAGGCCTAGTAATAATACTTGGAATAGTAGTCAGAATATGGGACAATTCTTTATATCTTCTACTTCAGGAGGACATTTTGTCTTGGTTCGAGGTGGTGCTGTAGATACTGGTTTTAATACTGGTATATTTAATCTTTATATGAACTTAGTTACTTCAGGATGGTCTCCCATAGTAGGCTTTCGCTGTGTATTTCGTTAATTGGTGTAAAGTAACTACCATTATATATTAAAAAGAGATGTTGCTATAAGTCATACGCTATAAAAATTGGAAATTATTTTTATATTATGATAGAATATAAAAAAATAATGTATTATATTTATGATAAAAATTGATGCCTTAATTTTAATCGGTAAGCCAGGAGCTGGTAAAGGAACTCAAAGCGGTATTTTGAAGCAGAAGTTTCGTATGGATACCATCCCGTATGGAGACTTTTTTCGTAATGTAGCTTCAGAACAGGGATTTTTAGCTGATAAAGTTGCAGACATAGTTAATGGAGGAGAGTTTTTACCTTATTGGATGTCTAGTTATGTCTTAATTGATTATTTGATCAAGAATCATAATAATAAAAATGGTATTATTTTAGATGGAGCTGCCAGAGCCAAAGAAGAAGCTATTATTGTACATAAAGTGCTAACTTGGTTTGAAAAAGATTATAAGGTCATTTATATAGATGTGCCTGATGAAGTGGCCATAGCTAGATTATCAGAGAGATTATATTTATTAGATAGAGAAGACGATAAACCAGAGCATATACAACATAGACTAGAGACTCATAATAAGTTTGTTATCCCGTCTATTGAATATTTTAAAGAAAAAGGAAAATTAATTACGATTAACGGAGACCAGCCAATGGAGAAAGTGTCAGCTGATATATTAAAATCTTTACAATAATTTATGGCACAATATAAGCCCAAGACTAAAGAGGAAATTGAGGCAATGCGACAAGGAGGTAAAATCTTGGCGGAGGTTTTGCTTTGGTTAAAAGAAGATAAAATAAAAGCTGGTATTACTACAGAGATTGTAGATATTTATACTAGGGAATTTTTTGATAAAAAAAAGGTTAAGCCGGTATTCCTAGGTTATTATGGTTTTCCAGCTGCTATTTGTATCTCTGTCAATGATGCGGTTATCCATGGTGTTCCTAATACTCAAACTATTATCCAAGATGGTGACATTGTGTCATTAGATTGTGGGGTACTACATAATAATATGATTGTGGATAGTGCTATTTCCTTTGGGATAGGTGAGATTACAGAGGAGGCTAGATTATTATTGGAGAGAACTAATAAATCTTTAAATAAAGCCATTAAAGTAATTAAGGCAGGAGCTACAACTGGAGATATTGGTTATGCGGTAGAGTCTTATATTGATCAATTTGGGTATGGTATTATCAGAGATTATGCTGGGCACGGAGTAGGGCATAAATTACATGAAGATCCAACTATACCTAATTATGGGAAAGCTGGAGCAGGAGAAAAGCTAATTTCTGGGCTTACTATTGCTGTAGAACCTATGATTACATTAGGTTCAGAGGATGTTTTTACAGATGCCGATGATGACTGGACAGTTTATACTGATGATGGGTCTTTGGCTGCTCATTTTGAACATACAATTCTAGTTACAGATAAGGGAGCAGAAATATTAACTCAAATATAATATGACAAATTCTACACTTACAGCTATTGAAGTCGAGCGAAATAATCGTATAGAAAAAGCTAAATTATTGCAAGCTAAAGGTAATAATCCATACACAGAACAAGTTAAAAGAGATATGACTTTGCAAGAATTAAGTCAAAAATTTGATTCTATCAAGGGACAGACTGTGACTGTAGCTGGATATATCAAGGCTCTCAGATTATCTGGTAAAATTGGATTTACAACTGTAGAGGATGACTCTCTCCCAGATGGTTTTCAGTTTATATTTAAGTCAGATTTATTAGAAGAAGCAAAACTTAATTTCCAAGATTTCAAAGAATTGGTAGATAGGGGAGATTATATTCAGGTGACAGGAACATTAGATTTATCTCAAAGAGGAGAACCTAGTGTGTTTGTAAGTTCATATACAGTTTTGACCAAGTCTCTAAGGTCCCTACCAGAAAAGTTAGATGATATAGAACTCAAATATCGTAAAAGATATGTAGATATGAAATTACATCCAGAAGTCAGAGAAATCTTTCGTATGAAAAGTAAATTCTGGCAGGCAACTAGAGAATATATGCTCAAATATGATTTTCTAGAATTACAGGCTCCAACTCTTGAACATACTACTGGTGGGGCTGAGGCTAAGCCATTTTCCACTCATCATAATGCTTTGGATGAAGACTTTTATCTTAGAATTAGCTCGGAATTATTCCTAAAGAGATATATTGCTGGAGGATTTGAGAAAGTCTTTGATATAGATAAGAATTATCGTAATGAAGGAATTGATGATGAGCATTTGCAGGAATATATTGCATTTGAATTTTATTGGGCATACTCTGAATTTGAGCAGATGTTGAATTTCTCTGAGGATTTGATTAAGTATGTTATACAAAATACTTTTGATACTTTGGAGTTAAAATATCAAGATAGAATTATAGATTGGAGTCAAAAATGGCCTAGATTTTCTTATTATGAATTTATAGAAAAATTCGCAGGGATTTCTCTACAAGAATATGACACAGTAGAAAAGTTAAAAGCTCTGGCTGACAATCTAAATCTTAAATATAATAAAACTGATGGATATGGTAGGATGCTAGATTTGATTTATAAAAAAACTGCTAGGCCAAAATGTATAGAGCCAGTTTGGTTAATTGACCATCCTGTAGCTATCTCACCTCTAGCTAAGAGAAACCCGAATAACCCTGAATATACTTTGAGGTCTCAATTGATAGCCTATGGCTCAGAATTAAATAATGCCTTTGCTGAGCTCAATGATCCAGTGGATCAGTTGGCTAGATTTGAAGAGCAACAGTCTTTGAGAGATCAGGGAGATGATGAGGCAATGATGATAGATACTGATTTTGTGGAAGCTTTGGAATATGGAATCCCTCCAACTTGTGGTTTTGGTTATTCAGAGAGACTATTTAGTGTTTTGATGCAAAAACCAATTCGAGAGACTACCGCTTTCCCACTTATGAAAAGAGAAAAATAAATTCTATGAAGCAAAATCTAAAAATAGCTTTAGTTCACGAGTATTTGACACGTTTAGGAGGTGCTGAGAGGGTTCTCAAACATCTCTTGGATATATATCCAAAAGCTGACATATATACTCTTTTGTATAATCAAGACAAAGTATCATCAGTTTTTCCTCCTGATAAGATTAAAGCTAGTTTTGTTAATGCTTTCCCAAATTGGTTAAAATCTAAAGTAAAATTTTTAGCCCCAATTTTCCCTTCAGCTATAGAGTCTTTGGATTTGAGCCAATATGATGTAGTTATATCTAGCACGAATTCTTTTGCTAAGGGAGTTATCACAAAACCAAAATCTATACATATTGCTTATTGTCATGCTCCAGCTACTTTTTTGTGGAATGCTTTTCACTCTTATCGCAAACAACAGCGAAAAGGAGGTTTTGGTAATTTTATGATTTTATTATTAACTCATTATCTCAGGCAATGGGATAGACAAGCTGCCGATAGAGTAGATTACTTTATTGCCAATTCTAAGCTAACTCAAGATAGAATCAAAAAGTATTATCGCAAAGATTCTGTGGTAATTTATCCACCTGTAGATGTAGAAAGACTAAGGCCGACTAAGGATCATAAAGATTATTTTTTGATTGTATCTCAATTGACTCAATATAAAAATATAGATATTGCGATTGAAGCTTTCAATAAGATAAATTTACCTCTTGTCGTTATTGGAGATGGTCCTGAGAGAAAAAGATTACAAAAGTTAGCGGGTCCAAATGTTGAAATTAAAGGTTTTCTTTATGATGAGACTACAGTTGAGTATTATCAAAATTGTCGAGCCTTTATCTTTGCTGGTAGTGATGACTTTGGGATTGCCCCGGTTGAGGCTATGGCTGCAGGTAAGCCAGTATTAGCTCTAAGAGACGGTGGAGCTTTGGAGACTATTATTGAAGGAAAAACAGGTGAGTTTTTTGATGCTCCTATTATTGAATTGTTAGCTGATGGAGTGAGAAGAATTACCGAGAAAAATTATGATTACAAATTTATTCGTAAACACGCTGAGCAATTTAGCACAAGTGTATTTATAAATAATATAGAGAAATATATTAATAAAACTATTGAGACTAATAACAATGACAAGTCAGCAAGCTAAAGATATTATTTTAGATCAAATTAATAATAAAAAAAGTCAAACATTTATAATCGAAGGCTCTTATAAAGTGGGACAAGTAGCTTTGGTTCGTGATATTATTAGTAATTTTAATCCCAATGATAATAATAATAATGATATTATTTGGATTAACAAAGATTTAGAAAAATCCAGTATAGGTCTGGATGATATTGAAATTATTAAACATAATATTAATCAAACTCCATTATATAGTAAATATACATTTTTTGTAATTCAAGATGCAGACTTTTTGAATAAAGAATCTCAAAATGCTTTATTGAAAATTATTGAAGAGCCATCTAGACACAGTATAATTTTACTTTTAGGAGCATATCATCAATTATTGCCGACTATATATTCAAGATGTATGAGTTTGTACTTAGGACCTAACAATCCTACTGACATAACTCTGGGACGCTATGATTTACAGCTAGAGATAGAAAAAAATCCAGATTTATTAATTACAATCGAACAAATATGGAATCAGTATTTACAGACATTAGAATCTGATGAGATCGAGATATTTAGTAATGCACAAATGTTATCAGCCTATCCAATAGAATTATTACTATTTGTTTTTGAGAGTATACATTTTGTAATTACTCTTGCACATACTGATAAGACAAGTTATACTAGTATTAGATTATCCAAAAGTTTAAAACAACATCTCAATAATATAGTAAATAAAACTACTTCAAAATGGAATTATAACACATTAAGTAGTATACAAAATTTAAAAAAAACGATTCTCTTTAGTAATAGTAAAAATATACTAGCTATAGAACAATTCCTATTTAATAATAAACCAAATATATGAAAATATTTCTCCTACCATTAACTATTATAATTGGTATCTTGATAATTACGGCTATTATACTTAATAGTTATTCACCAATTTCTATTCCATCAGGTGAAAATAATAATGATAGGAACACAGGTGATGTAAAAGGTGCAATTTGGAAATCAACAGATGGAGGAAGAAATTTTGAGCCTAAATCAAAGGTTGCTTCTAATTCTAATATTAATTTGAGCCGCAATGTAATATCATTGTCTAAAGGAGCAGATAAAGATATTATAGCTATTACTGGCAAGGGGGGGATATTCAAAACATCCAACTGGGGAAATGAATGGAATGTGATATTAAACTCACCAATTATACCTACTGCAGTTGGAATTAATCCTACTAATACTAATGAAATATATATAGGAGCCATAGAATCAAAAAGAGCTCGTTTATATCGTAATACTAATTTGGATAAAACAGGTGATTGGCAGGAAGTTTATACAGAGCCTAAGAGCGGACCATCTTTTATTGATATACAAGTAGACCCTAAAGATAATAATATTATTTATGCATTATTATCTAGTGGAGTCTTATTAAAATCATATAATAAAGGTTTGGATTGGGTTTTGGCTAATAATCTCAAAAGTACAGTAATTGGATTGGAGATTAATTCAGTTAATACAGATAATATAGTAGTTATTGGTATTACTGATATATTTAATAGTAAAGATGGTGGATTTAGCTTTGAGGAGTATTCCCCCAAATTAAAATCAAGACCAGTCACAGGTTCACAAATAACTTCTTTTGCGGTTAACCCTAAGAATTTTAATGAAATATATATTGGAAGTACAGGTGAGTTAATTCGTACATTAGATGCTGGGCAGACTTGGGAAAATGTCCGTATATTAACTCCTAATTTATCCTTACCAATCACTAATATTCGGGTTGCTGAATCGGATTCTAATGTTATTTATTATAATGTAGGGACAGTACTCTACACCTCTTCTAATAAGGGGGAGACTTGGAATACAAGTGATTTGTCCTCCATAGTCAAAAATATCACTGACCTCTTAATAGATAGAGAAAAAAGTGATATAATATATATCAGTAGTAATTAACTCATATTATATGTTAGACACAATAGATATTAAAGCCAAGTTTAATAAAACTATAGAAGCTTTCAAAAAAGATATTCAATCTCTACGAACTGGGGAGGCTAGTATAGATTTAGTAGCCGACTTATTAGTAGAATACTATGGTACCCCAACTCCATTAAAGCAAATTGCAGCTATTAGCATCCCAGAGCCAAGAGTTATAATGATTACTCCTTGGGATAAATCTAGTATTGCAAGTATCGAAAAAGCTATACAACAAGCAACACATCTAGGTATTAACCCTATTTCTGAGAGTGCTGGAGTAAGGTTAGTAATTCCTGTGCCAACAGAAGAGAGAAGAATTGCTCTTGTAAAAGAATTAAATCATAAGGTAGAAGATTTCAAAACCGAATTAAGGCAAGTTAGAGATGAAGCGAGAAATACTGTCAAAACTCAGCTTAAGAATAAAGAGATATCAGAAGATGAGCAGTATAAAGACTTTGACCAAATTGATTTATTGACTAAGGATTATCAAAATGAGTTAGAGCTTATCTCTAAGAAAAAAGAACAACAAATTTTAACTATATAATATGTTGACCACGCTTTTACTTTTTATAGGGATATTGGTAATTGTTGTCATTGGACATGAGTTTGGTCATTTTATAGTAGCTAAATGGAATGGAGTTAAAGTTGAAGAATTTGGTTTTGGTCTTCCTCCTAAAATCTGGGGATTCAAACCTAAAAATAGTGAGACCGAATATAATATCAATGCCCTTCCAATTGGAGGCTATGTAAAACTATTAGGAGAAGAAGGAGATAATATAGACAATCCAAGATCTTTTGCCTCCAAAAAACCGTGGCAAAGAATTGCTATTCTGTCCGCCGGAGTAATTATGAATATTATAATTGCCGTTATAGCTTTTACTATTGTCGGGATGATGGGAACTCAAGCAGTTATTGATGAATCAGAAATTAACTCTGATAAATTCTCTAATATGACTACTTTGATTGCAACTGTGGCTAAAGATTCCCCCGCTGAGAAGGCTGATCTAAGATTTGGAGATGAAATCCAAACTATAGCTGGGGTAAAGGTAATTACCCAAGATGAAGTAACTAATAAAATTAAGGAAAATATAGGTAAGCCTGTAGAGATAGTGGTAAAAAGAGGTAGTGAAACTTTAACTAAAACTGTAGAGCCTCGTGAGAATCCTCCAGAAGGACAAGGAGCAGTTGGGATATCCACTCAACTTACAGGAATGCAAAAACTATCTTTTTTTGATTCATTCAAACTGGCATTTATCCGTATATATGTAATTATTAGTACAACACTTTATATCTTGGGACAGATGATAATGAGTTTATTTACTCAAGCTCCATTGCCAGCTGAAGCTGATGTGACTGGTCCAATAGGTTTGGTGCAAGTTGTAGGAGATGTGAGAGATTTAGGAATAGGCTATATAATTACTTTTATAGGTCTTATTAGCACTAGTTTAGCATTATTTAATATATTGCCAATCCCTGCTCTTGATGGAGGTAGAATAGTCTTTGTAGTAATAGAGTGGATTAAAGGTTCGCCAGTTACTCAATCTTTAGAAAATAAATTTCACATAGTAGGGTATAGTGTTTTAATGTTATTAACTTTATTGGTAACAATTAGAGATATTATCAAGCTATTTTAGAATATGAATGTATATGCACTAAAAGAGGATTTGGCAGCACAAATCCATATAATATTAGATATATATGAGACTATTCATATTAGCTTTGAATATCCTAATACTCAATTTGGAGACTTAGCTATACCTTGTTTTCAATTTGCCAAAATTCTAAAAAAGTCTCCCCAAGAAATTTCTAAAATACTACAGGATAATCTTTCTCATATTGATTATATTCAAGATATAAATATAGTTGGAGCCTATCTTAACCTTAGATTTAAAAGTTCATATATAATAGAGCATATTATATCGGATAAATTGTCAGAATTACCCACACGGGATAAGAAAAAAATTGCTCTAGAATTTGCCTCACCCAATACCAATAAACCATTACATCTCGGACATATTCGTAATATTGCAATAGGTGAGGCTTTATATAATATCCTTACCTCTCAAGGACATCAAGTCATCAAAACGGAGGTTATAAATGATAGAGGTATAGCTGTAGCTAAAATGATGCTAATTTATGATAAATTTCATAAAGATGAAATGCCAGATATAAAATCTGACCATTATGCTGGGAACTTGTATATTGAATTTGAGCATAAATCTCAAGATAATCCAAAACTTATAGATGAGGCTCAGGAAATTCTAGCTAAATGGGAAAATGGAGATCAGTATTGGTATGATATTTGGCTTAAACTCAGAAATTGGGTTATAGAAGGACAAAAGCAAACTTATCAAAAACTAGGAACTTACTTTGATGAGCATGTTTATGAATCAGACATTTATAAGCAAGGCAAAGACATTGTCCAATATGGTCTAAAAAGAGGTATATTCAAACAACATCCTACAGATGGTTATATTTATGCTGATTTAGAATCTTATAACTTACCTAATAAAATATTGCTTAGGTCTCAAGGGACGGCTCTGTATATAACTCAAGATTTAGCTCTATTAAAATATAGATTATCCAAGCAATCCAAATGTCATAATGCCGATAATCTTATTTATATTACAGATTTCTCTCAAAATTTACAATTTCAGCAATTATTCGCTATTGCCAACCAGCTGGGAATCAAACAAGATGGCCTCTATCACATTGGTTATGGACTATTTCGTCTCCCAGAGGGTAAAATGAGCTCAAGAAAGGGGACTATAGTCAATGCAGACCCTTTAATCCAAGAAATTGAAGATAAAGTAAGAGAAATATATTTCACAGACACTCAATTAGAGGCAACAGAAGTAAATAGAAGAATAGATATAATTGCTAGAGCCAGTTATATTTACTATATCCTGGCAATTTCTACCAAAAAAGATATTGTCTTTGATATTAACTCTTCCATTAGCCTGACAGGTAAAACAGGGCCATATATACTATATACTTATGCTCGTCTACGCTCTATTCTTAATAAATCAGGTATTATTCCAGAATATACTCTAGAAGCAGAGTATAATTCAGTAGAGCATAATATAATTATTAAACTAGCTAAATTCTCAGAAATTAGAGACCAGTCAGCCAAAGAATATGACCCAGCCTATATAGCTCACTATTTATATGAGCTAGCTGAAATGATAAATTCTTATTACCATACTCATCAAATTCTCAAAGAGACAGATATTAATCTTAAAAATAATAAATTATATCTGTTGGAGCGAGTAAATACTGTAATTAGAACGGGACTAAAACTATTGACTATTCAGACTTTAGATGAAATGTAAGAATTATGGCAAATACGCGAAAATCAACTAAAGAATATAATAAAGAAAAAGCCACTATACTACATAATAAAATCCCACCTCAGGCTGTGGATATGGAGGAATCAGTGCTGGGAGCAATTCTGATTGAATCAGATGTTTTGATAAAAATTGTAGATATATTAACCCCAGAAGATTTTTATTATGAAAAAAATGGGCTAATTTATCAGATGATATTAGAACTATTCAATCGTAAAGAACCAATAGATTTATTAACTGTAAGCCATAAGTTAGAATTAATTGAAAAGCTAGAAGAAATAGGAGGAGAAGAGTATTTGGCATCTTTGGTAGACCTAGTCCCATCATCTGCTCATATTGAGCATTATGCTAATACAGTCAAGCATAAATCTACTTTGAGAAAATTAATCGCTGTTGGATCCTCTATCGTAGAATTAGGTTTTGATGAAAATCAAGATATTGACCAAGTTCTAGATCAAGCTGAGCAGGCGGTTTTCAGTGTGGCTCAAAAAGTCATCAAACAAGAATATGTCAGAATGAGTGATGCTCTCCATGATGCTTTTGATAGAATTGATGATGTTCATAATAATGGTATAGGAATGAAAGGAGTTAAAACTGGCTTTGATGCCTTAGATAACTCCCTAGGAGGACTACAGCCTTCTAATCTTATTATATTAGCAGCTAGACCTTCAGTGGGTAAAACCTCTCTTGCTCTTGAGATTATCAAAAATGTGGCCATCACTTCAGGTAAAGGAGCGGTATTCTTTAGTCTTGAAATGTCTAAAGAAGAAGTGGTAGACCGCTTGATTAGCTCTGAGGCTAAGGTAGATTTATTTAAGATGAAAACCGGTAAATTACATCCTCAGGATTTTGAATTACTAGCTCCAGCTCTTGATTCTTTATCAAAATCGCAATTATTTATTGAGGACAGTCCAGGAAGTAGTGTGATGAAAATGAGAGCTATTTTGAGAAGGATTATGGCTGAAGTAGAAGAGTTAGGATTAATTGTAATAGATTATTTACAGCTGATGGAATCAAGCCTCAGAACAGATAATGTGGTTCAGCAAGTATCTGAAATCTCAAGGTCGCTCAAAAGTTTAGCTCGTGAATTCAATGTCCCGGTAGTAGCATTATCCCAGCTATCTCGTTCGGTAGAAAGTCGCTCACCCCAAATCCCAAGATTATCTGATCTTAGAGAATCCGGTTCTATTGAGCAAGATGCCGATGTAGTATTGTTTATTTATAGAGAAGAGCGAGAAAACCCAGATACTGAAAACAAAGGAATAGCCGAAATCCATATTGCCAAACAGCGAAATGGACCAATTGGAAAAGTAAAATTAGGCTTCAAAAAAGAATATGCTACCTTTGTTAATCTTGATTATAGGCATCAACAAAACAATGAATAGCTATGAATCGTAAAATCACCCCTCCAGCTTCAGTCAATGAGCTAATAGAAGATATCAGGCAATTCCCAGGAGTAGGTCGCAAAACCGCTACCAGATATGCCTATTGGTTAATCAATCAAGACCAAACTTATCTAACTAAATTAGCCACAGAAATCCATAAGATCAAAACTTTAGTTAGACAATGTCGAATTTGTTATAATACCGCTGAAGGAGAGATTTGTTCTATTTGTAATAATGAGATAAGGGATACTGGGAGCATCTGTATAGTTGAGTATGCTGAGGATATTCTACAAATTGAGAGGACTGAAGTCTATAATGGCAGATATCATGTACTCGGGGGAGTGATAGACCCCCTCAAAGCCTCACAACCTGAAGATTTGCATATCACAGAATTATTACATAGAATTAAAACCGAACATATACAAGATATCATAATCGCCACCAGCCCCACCGCCCAAGGAGATAGAACCGCTCAATATATTAGACAACAGCTAAAAGAATTCAAAGGCAATATCAGTAGCCTCGGTAGGGGACTCGCCAATGGCACCCTACTTGAATATGTAGACCAAGACACCCTCATCGCCGCCTTCAAGAATAGGAGGTAGATTGTAATTTAATGTATTCCATAGAGTCGGCGACCCCGCCGACATTGTGTTTTGTAGGGGCGACCTTTCAGTCGCCTGTATTTTGTTATTTTGTACTCCTTTGGAGGGGGAAGTCTGAAAGACGGGGGTGGATAGAATCAAAACTGAAGTATATTTGATAATCATGTTGACTAATATATATATATATAATATAATTTTTATGCTGTTTATCAATCATTTTGACAATGGACTTTCATAAAGTCTGGATAATTATCCATGAATTATTTGAAAACCTTAAATGGTTAGTACATAACCATAAAGATTATGATAGATTCTCCACAGAAATAATCGAACAGAGAAAACAAAAAGTCAGGTCTGCGATGACAGAGTTGACTATAGTATTTAATCTGGATGGTGCATCTCCTCCAGATCCAAACATTGGATTGACAATGCTTGAAGATCTTGGTACAAACCTACCTCCCAACGACTGAAGGGAGGTTTTTTCTTTTTTATATATAATTTTTATAAATATCCACCTCCGGCCTAACGGATACCCACCTTCTAAATAAATATAGGATGGACTTAAAGCCTCCAAAGGGAGACAAAATAACTGTCCTCCTTCGGAGGAGGTGGTCCCTCCCATAATTTATTTTGGGAGGGACCGGAGGTGGATAGTTCTAAAAAATTTTTGGGTATTATGTATTTTAATAAAATACTCTATTTCTTGATCGCAAAAACATCAATCCAAGTAGCTTGTTTTGGTACTTTATATAAAGATAATTTTATAATCTCAAATCCACAATTTTCTAATAAATCAGACATTTCAGACTCAGTATAAAAGGCAAAAAACTTTTCTAAACCTTTGTATCTATCTCTTTTTACAAATTTTTCTCCCTCACCTAATTTAACACTAATATATATAATCCCATTAGTTTTTAATACTTCTCTAAACTTTATTATAGTATCTTTAACCTCTAGCTTAGGAATATGTAAAATAGAACCCATAGACCAAATTCCATCAAAAGAATTGACAGGAAAATTAATATTTCGCATATCCATTTTAATAAATTTAGCTTTTGGGACTTTGGCTTGAGATATTTCTATAAATCTATTGCTCAAATCAATTCCAGTAACATCCAATCCTTTACTTACAAAATATTCAGCATCTCTACCGCTACCACAACCAATATCTAAAATTTTATCTCCATTAATTTTATCAATAAAAAAATCTATATTTTCTTTATTTACATAAGGATATAAACTATTATACAAATCAGCCATTTGTTCATAAGTCTCAATAGTCTTTTTGACTACATCTATTTTCATATATCAAATTTACTCCACATATTCCGAATAAATCTCTCCACGGAAGATAGCCTCCAGAGCAAATCTCAAGCTAGGAGTCATAGCAGAGGGTAAATTATCCTGGCTAACCCAGATAATCTCATCGCATTTATCAGGTTCAGTATTATTAACCTCTCCGGTATAATCTAAAACTTCAAAAAATAAATCAATATAAATTCTGTCATTCCTTCTCTCACGATAAGCCGTATGCACTAATTTACTCTCTATAATAGTAATTCCAATCTCCTCCAAAGCTTCACGATGAGCCCCTTGTTTGAGACTTTCAGCCTCTTCCAGATGCCCAGCTGGTACGGTATAAGTCCCATCCATATAACCCGTATTAAACCTTCTCAGTAGACATATCTCTTGCTTTTCATTGTAAACAATTACCCAAACAGCAGCATAAGGTAAAAATCTCTCAGACATATATTTTAACTAATTATTGATAAGATTGGATATATTATAGCATATCTAATATTCTAATTAAATCTGTGCTATACTTACAATGCTTTAATCAACACATATACTATGCAATCAAAAAAAGTATTTAATATTTTATCTCAATTTTTATTACCCGCCTTCACATTAGGAGGACAATTAGCTTTGGCATTAAAAGCTCCCCAGCTAAGTCTTGTACTTAGTTTGCTAGCTCAACCATTTTGGATATATTCTGCTTGGCAAGCCTTCAAACAAGCTGGACAAATAGGAATTTTAATCAATACCATAGCCTTCACACTCATCACAGCTTTTGGGATTATTAACTATTGGGTTTAGAGTTTTTAGGGATAGATCTATTTTTCTTATATGCGGGTACAAAATCTTCCTTAGCAAAATAATTAGCTTTACTGGTCCATTCAAATATAAACTCCTGTAGTATTTTATATACAAAAGAGTCCTTTGTAATCTTCCTATCCCAAATATCTTTAGCAGAATTATATGAAATACCACAATCTGCAAAGGATCTCTTGTTTATACCTGTCACCCCAACTTGCCCAACTAATTTGTCTAAAGCATAAATAAATTTAGCCTCCTGATTGAGCTTTTCCTCATATTCCTCTATAGATTGAAGCATTTCTGGAAAATCTGTAAACTCACTTTTTAGTAATTCAAAACCCCTATACTCATATTCTAACTTTTTATTCTCAAAATCTTTATCACCAGAATGCATAAATCCATCAAAATCCCCAGTCTTAGTCTCTACCAAATCATGCACCAAAGCATATTTTAATAACAAATTAGTATCAAGCCCAAGCTCAAAACAATTATTGAGATACCAAGCCACCATAGCTAATTCATAAGAATGCTCGGCATCATTTTCAAATCTTTTTGGCTCGGTATTAGCCACATAAACCGTTCTTTCAATTCTCTTGAAATCATTTATTAAATTCATAATTTTGAGTAGAGAATTTTTCAACATAGTCTTTAGATAAATATTCTTAATATGTGTAAGTATAACATATCTATATGGTAAAATATATGATATAATAAGATAAACACTAACCTCATACTCTTATGATAAAAGCTATAATATATGATATGGATGATCTGATTGTTAATTCAGATCCATTACATTCTATAGCTTGGGAAAGAGTATTGAGTGATTTTGGCAAAAGTTTTGATGATATTACAAGTAATAAAAAGTCAAAATTTATAGGAATGAGAGTAATTGATATTTGTAAAGAAATAATCAATATTTTGGAGTTAGATATAGATCTTAATACATTTTATGAGAAAAGGACTAAAGTTTTTTTAGAAATTGTAAAAAGTGAATTAGAATTAATGCCAGGATTATTGGAGTCACTAGAATTATTTAGTTCAAATGATTATAAAATTGCTCTTGCTTCATCGGGAGCGAAAAAATATATAGATTTGGTCTTGGATAAATTTAATATTCGTAAATATTTTGATATAATTGTCTCGGGAGATAATGTATCAATAGGGAAGCCTCATCCAGAGACATATATAGTGGCCTCCAAAATGCTAAACTTAAAAGCAGAGGAATGTGTGGTGTTAGAAGATGCAGAAAATGGAATTATATCAGCGATTCAAGCTGGATGTAAATGTATAGCTGTACATAATCCCCACACCCCATATCAGAACCTCTCCGAAGCTACTTTAATTATAAACTCATTACAAGATATAAACCTAGATATAATTAACAAAATTTAAACTATTCCCACACATATTCAAAAATGTTAGAATAGAATTTAGAATTAACTTTAACTATGGATAAAATTCTTAAAATTGGTAGTGTCTTAAAGACAGATAAAGATGGCTTTATTATCAATGAATCATCTCTTGATAAAATCCAATCCCCTTGGAGAGAGGCGGTGGAGGAGATAAAACAAGCGTATCTAGATAATCTCAAAGATGCTGTACATAGTATTTATATTCGAGGCAGTGTGGCTAGGGGAGTGGCGATAGGGGGTATATCAGATATTGATACTTTAGCTATAGTCACAAAAGAAATTGACCGATCTTGGGTTCGTGGAGTTAGAACAGAATTAAATCAAAAATTTATCTTCTCAACTGGAATAGAGTTTGGTTTTGTAAATTATAATCAATTATTCGAGGAGTTATTTGAATCTAGGTTTTTGATTAAGACACAATCCGTCTGTATATTCGGAGAAGATGTCTCAGCTAAAATTGAAAAATTCAAAGCAGATCTAAATACAGCTAGTCAGTTTAATCGTAAGCTAAGAGAAATATTAAATAATGCCAAAAATGGTATATCCAATAATCCTGATAAGGAAGATATTAGAGAATGGTGTCGCTGGGTTGCCAAAAGAATATTAAGAGCTGGATTTGTCTTAGTCATGGATAAGGAGCAAGTTTTTACTAGAGATTTATATCCATGTTATGAAATTTTTGCTAAATATTATCCTCAGCAAGCTTCTAAAATGTATACAGTTTTAGAATTAGCTATTAACCCTATAGATGATGTCAAGACTATTGTCAGTTTTATAGACGATTTTGGATTTTGGTTAGAATCTGAAATTGAAAGTAAATTCGCAGTATAACTTCCCCTCCTCCCAACACTTGCATTATTTTGGATTATGTGTAATAATAGATAAGCACTATATAAATCGCGGGATAGAGCAATGGTAGCTCGTCGGGCTCATAACCCGGAGGTTGTAGGTTCAAGTCCTGCTCCCGCCACAAAAATGTATCTTCTCATATTGGCGATATAGCTCAGCTGGTTAGAGCGCGGGACTCATAAGCCCGAGGTCGGAGGTTCGATCCCCCCTATCGCTACCAAGGTGAGTTTATCCTTGAGAAAGTCCATTTGTTAGCCATTAGGGCGATTGGCTCAGCTGGTCAGAGCATCTCGTTTACACCGAGGGGGTCGTAGGTTCGAATCCTACATCGCCCACCCCAAATTAAGATTATAAGGGAGAATATATAAGATAATGATATGAGTACACTAGCCACACCTACAGAGTTACCATTCGAACCAGTTAATATTGGAGATACTGTTCGAGTACATCAAAAAGTTATTGAAGGTAATAAAGAAAGAATCCAGATTTTTGAAGGAACTGTAATTGCTAAACATTTGAGAACAAATATCTCAGCTACCTTTACAGTTAGAAAAGTATCTCTTGGAGTAGGTGTAGAGAGAATTTTTCCTATATATTCTCCTAATATTGCCAAAGTTGAAATTGTAAAGCATGCTAAAGTTAGAAGAGCTAAACTATTCTACCTAAGAAATGCTATAGGTAAAAAATATCGCCTCAAAGAAAAAGCTAAAAAAGTTATCACTACAGAATTAAGCAAAACAGCTGAAGCTACTCCAGCAACAGAAGTACAATCAGCTAAGTAAATTGTAAATTCACAATATTTAGAGTAAAAATTAAACTCTAAACAAAGCGCAGGTGGTGGAATCGGTAGACACGCAAGCTTGAGGTGCTTGTGGGAAAATAAAAAGTACCGTGGAGGTTCAAGTCCTCTTCTGCGCACTATGTAAACAATATACCTAGACTGTAGTTTAGGTATATTGTTTATAATAAGTATTAAAAGAAGAGGACTTGATGGGAAGGGGTCGGGAAACGAGAGTTTCCCGTGGAGGAAGTATTGAAACCGAGTGGTTTCAAGGAGCAAATCTTATTTGTGACTCAAGTCTCCCTTCTGCGCACCATGTAAACAATATACCTAGACTGTAGTTTAGGTGTATTGTTTATAATAAGTATTGAAAGAAGAGGACTTGACGGGAAGGGGGATATACATATAATTAATATTATGATAAAGTTATATTTAGTTTAACAATTTAATTAAATTTTTATGAATAAATCACAAAAAATCTTACTAGGCATTGCAACCATATTTCCTATTATTTATATGATTATATTTTCTACTATTATTATACTGTCAATCTTTACAGTTTCTATAGATATTGACTCAATATTTCCTTATTTATTTATTGCTCATATTTTTACTATTATATTTACAATTGCTTTAATTATTTTTTATATAATACATATATTAAAGAATAGTATGATATCTTATAAATCAGAGAAAATTATTTTATCAATATTAATTTTCTTTTTTAATGCTATTGCGATGCCAATTTATTATTATATTTATATAGTGAAGAAGTCCAATAATATAAAATCTTAAAAAGATTATATATTTATAAAAGTTATATTCAATATATAGCTTTAAAAGTATATATCTTAAAACTATGCCATTACCAGAAATATTAAATATAGGTTTTAGAATAGATGAATCTAAACTATGGGCATTAGATATTCCTGTTGAAGAGATTAATATCTCAGATATAGAATATAATTTAGATATTCTTTATTTGGAAAAAATAGGGACTGATGATTGGAATTTATCTCCTAGAATGTTAATCAAAAATTTTGATCAAGAAAAATTACATGCTAATAGAACTGAAAAGGCTGATTTGGAATATCCAATAGAAATTTATAATCATCAAGGTAAGTGGATAATTCTTGATGGAGTCCATAGATTTACAAAAGCCGTTCATCTAGGACATAAAACAATAAAGGTAAGAAAAATAACAGAAGAGATTCTCCAGAAACTAAAAGAATTAGATAACTAACAAACCCCATTATGCAAACAGATTATATGGTAATCGGTAGGTCAAGAAATGCTCATAATATTCAGAGACTTGTGGATGGGATAGAGGCTAAAGGCTATAGTTGCTATAATTTTCTCAATATTCCGGCCAGTCCTGAGAATCCAGATTTACCTTGGGAGGAGCAGATGAAGATAGCAGAATCTCACCCTGATTTTTGGAATTCCGCTGATTATAAAGAAACTTTCCAAAAAGATATGGCCGGACTCAAGAATGCTAATACTATTATAATGCTTTTGCCAGCTGGACTAGCAACTCATATGGAGGCTGGGGTGGCTTTTGGACTTAACAAAAATCTCATCCTAATCGGAGAAGTAGAAAAACCAGAGACACTGTATTTGATGTTTAAGGAGAGGTACAAAGATATTGATAGTTTTTTGGCTTCTATTTGAGTGTAGTTGTGATATAATATATTTAACTAATATCATTATAATGAAAATATACATAGTTCGGCACGGGCAGGATCAAGATAATGCGAATGGTCTATTAAATGGGCATCGAGATACTGCTTTGACAGAGATTGGTCTCGAGCAAGCTAAGCAAATTACTAATAAAATCCAAGAAGCTAATCTTGTCTTTGATAAAATTTATAGCTCACCTCTACAGAGAGCTTACAGAACGGCTGAGATTATAGCTAATAGATTGCAATTACCACAACCTGAGAAACTAGATTTATTGATTGAGAGAGAGTATGGGATTATGTCTGGTAAAAAAATTACTGATATAGAAAAATTATTCTCATCAGATATTATTCTAAAAGCCCAAATTATTACTTATTTTCTAGAAGCAGAGGGAGCTGAGACTTTTCCTCAAGTTCAAGATAGAGCTAAACAAGTATTGGAGTTTTTGACTCATAATCATACTGACCAAAATATACTATTAGTCACTCATGGGGACTTGGGTAAAATGTTATATGCTGAATATTATAATCTATATTGGAGAGATGTTTTGGAGTTTTTTCACTTTGGAAATTCTGAGTTATTGTTATTAGCTCCAGATTCACCAGCTGAGAATACTCATATTTTTAATATAGAGCAATATAATCATTAAATAAAAAACCACCCCCGTAGAGCACTACGGGGTGTGAGGAAGGGGGCAGAGGATTTCTGTAAAACAGGTCATGAGAACCTGTGAGAGCTCAGATTGTGAGGCTGAGAACATAAATCCTTTTAGCCTGGTTTTGTCTAATGTTCTTAGTTGTCCGACATTTGCATAACTCCCACTAATTGAGATAAGTAAGCTTTTTGGGTTAAACTTACTTGTCAAAGGTACAGCTATAACGGTTGAACCCATGTCCCGTATTATGAGTACAGGACGAGTTTGTTCGTCTCCTTTACCCATAATCTCATGTCCCTGAGCTCCTGTGAGAGTAGCCCAGTAGACCTTACCCTCAAGTCCAGTCATTGACCTAGACTCAAAGATCTGCCACAAAAATTGTTGTTTTGTGGGTGGGGAAGGAGGAGGTGAGTGTTTTTCAACAACCCACTTATAGAATTTCAATCGGATATTATGTCCAGAGATGGACTTTTCTCCAGTAAGAATTTTAATGAACATTGGACTTTCCCTTGAGGGATAACGAAAAATAATATAGCATAAAAATAGTATTTTGTCAATATTAATAAACAAATTTTAAAAATATATAAAACCTATACCCTCAAATTAAAATCCATGCTATAATATATTTAGTATTAACTTACTAAATAAAAATATGTATAAAAAAATTACGAAATCTATAACTATAGTACTAGTTTTGGGTCTGTTTTTAGCTAATTTTGGGGGAGTGGGATTGGCTCAGGAAGCTGCTAGTAGTAGCTCAGTGGCTCCAGATATTGGTAGAATTATGCCACCTATTAACCCGGATACTTCTAACTCACTTCTATTTGGTCAGAAACATTCATATAGTGTGATTTTCCGTGGTAATGGTGAGGCTATTACTTATGCTAAAATAATTGTCCCCAATCGTGAGGAGCAGGCTCTCAGTGAATTTAGTTTTGAAATTCCCAAAGTAAACCCCTCAGAGATGATAATGTATCAGATGAAGTTGCCTAAAGAGTGTGTAAGATATAACTATACTGATCCTAATAATCCTTGTGTAGAATATCGAGACCCAGATTATGGACAAGATTATTATTACTATGGTTCAGGACAGACAGCAGAATATACCAAAATCAAATATACTCAATCTGGTAATATCTATAACCTGACTTTACCTAATTCAGTCGAACCTTCTAAATCTACTGCTATTATAATTTCTTATGCTGCTAAGGGCTATGTAGATAATAATTTTGGATTATATAATTTCAATTTTGAGACTATCAAAGTAAATTCTAGAATACAATCAGTCAGAGTAGCCGTAGATGTGGATAGTGATTTATTACTAAAAAGCAAACAATCATCAGTCAATTATAATGAAGCTGGATCAGCCCCTATGGCTAAATTGGGAGATTCCTCAGCTGTATCTAGTAGGGAATTGGACAGAGTGGTTAGCAATATCGGCATCTCAGGAGCTTTGATCAAAGAATCTAAGAGTCTCGCTCCTAATGAGAGTTTTAATGTCAGAGGAGAATATGCCAAAAATTGGTTTAGATTATACTTAAATGAGATTATTATTGCTGTATTAGTGATTATTGTAATCATTTTCCTGATTTATCTCATCTCAAAATATATAAGTTCTAAACCTAAAAAGGGGACAGATGAGACTACTAAGCTACAAGATAAAGCTAATAATATTGTCAATAAAAATTCTATTAATCTTTTTAATTTGACTAATGTATTGGTAAGTCTTGGAACTGTTATCTTGTTAATTATTGTGAGTATTATAATTAGATTATTAAATCAATATAATATCTGGCAATCTATTCTCTATGATCCAACCTTTAGCTCCCTTATATCGGTTATTACAACTTTATTATATGCTCTTATACTACTCGCTCCCGCTATTATGGTTGGCTTGAGAAAAGGTTGGGGAAATATATTATCTGTTATCATCCTACAATTTATTTGGTTTGTGATTATATTGGTTTTATATTTATTACTTTTCCAATCTGGGATGAATGAGGTAATCCCAATGCCAAGACCATTATATTAATTCTAAATTTATGCAGTATACCCCAGAGCTATTAGACAAAGTTATCAAAGAGAGTTATGAGGATAATCATATTGACTTTAAGGAGAATTTTAATTGGCATAAATTCAATGATTATCATAAAACTAAATTAGCCAAGCATATTGCAGCTATCTCTAATATGCCAAATGGGGGAATGCTAATATTTGGAGTTTCAGACTCTAAGATGATTGTGGGGCTGACCCCAGAGGACTTAGAAAGTATAGATAGAACTTGGATAGATAATCACCTTAGTCAATATCTGGATCCATTACCAAAATATAATATCAAAACTATAGACTATGAGGGTAAAAAACTATTAATCTTCGAGGTAGATGAATTCCTAACTGTTCCAACTATTTGCAAGAGAGATTATCCAGATGTATTGAGGGCTGGTGGAGTTTATCATAGGCAGCATGCTAGCTCTATGCTAATTCAAGATGCTAGTAGTATGCATAATTTATTAGAGCTTGCAGTTAAGAAAAAGAAAGAGGCTCTTTTAAATTCAATCGAGGATATTTTGGAGCAATAAAACTTTTTATTTTATATTTGTAATAGATATTTTTATGTAAAAATATCTATTTTTTGTTTTATATTAGCAATAAAATAGTAGTTTTATAATAACTTTTGTCAACTATTGACAAAAGTTAAAGTTTATGCTAATTTTGATAATGCACTCTCATTAATAGCAATTATTATAGATATAAGCAATGGTAAATAATATATTAAGTATACTCAATCAAACAATTTGGATAGGTGTATTTGTGCTTTTGATGGTTATTTTATTAATTAGTCTTAGTAATACATCTTTTCTTAAAGAGGTATCATTCAGAAATAATTATGTATTTTCTAATCAAGCTATGTTGGAAGCTTTATGGGAAAATTATAAAGAAGAGTATATTGAAGATTCTAGTTTTAGAACATTAGACAAGCAAAGGGATAATATTACAACTTCTGAAGGTCAGAGTTATGCTATGCTAAGAGCCGTATGGCAAGATGACAAACAGACTTTTGATAAAAGTTGGCAATGGACTAAAGATAATTTGTGGAAAGAAAATAAGTTATTTGCCTGGTTATTTGGTAAAAAAGCAGACGGATCTTATGGAGTATTAAATGATATTGGTGGTAATAATGCAGCTATAGACGGAGACACAGATATTGCTATGGCTCTCTTATTCGCTTATGCTCGTTGGGGAGATTCTACCTATCTACTGGAAGCTGATAGCATAATTAAGGCTATTTGGAGGGAAAGTGTTGTGATGGTTAATAATAGACCATATATTACTTCTAATGATATTGAACAATTTAATCCAAATGAAGTTTTACTAAACCCATCTTATTATGCTCCTTATGCGCATAGAATGTTTGCCATGATAGATACTGAGAATGATTGGCTTGATGTTGTAGATACATCTTATGAGATAATCATCAAATCATCAGCTTTAGATTTAGACAAAGATAAAGCTGTAGGTTTACCGCCAGACTGGGTTATATTGGATAGAAATACTGGTGGCCTCAGAGCTCCGCAAAGTTCTAATATTACGACTAATTATAGTTTTGATGCTCACAGGGTCAAGTGGAGATTATACTTAGATTATATATGGTATGGAGATAGTAGAGCAAAAGGCTATTTCCAAAATAATAACTTCTTGTACTCTATTTGGAATCAAGAGCAAAATATTTACAATACTTATTCTCATGATGGAACTATATTAGATGAAGGTTCATCTCCTGCTGTGATTGGAACAAATATTGGATATTTTGCTCTTGTAAATCCAGATGTTGCAAAAGATATATATGAGCAAAAATTATTACCTTTATACAATAGAGATACT
Organism: uncultured bacterium; assembly: GCA_937864235.1. GTDB lineage: Bacteria > Patescibacteriota > Minisyncoccia > SW-4-49-11 > SW-4-49-11 > CALRBF01. The sequence goes on from CALMJI010000023.1 coordinate 24,013, forward strand.
CAAAACTGGACAGATTCGTTAGGATATTATGATAGTAACTGGGCTTGGTTTGGCATGGCTATATATAATAACTTACTTCCAAACTATTTCGCTACTCTGAAGACGCAAGATATTCAAGAAGCTTATAAATAACATTATGTCTATAAATGATTCTATGAATTACAACCCAAGAACAATTTTCTTAAAAAATACTCAAGCCTCTAAGCTTTTATTGATTGGAGTAGCTATAATTTCTGTGATTTACTTTATATTTATTACTTTCTTTATAAATCCTAGTAATTATTGGCTATATGCGATTTTGATTCTTGGAGAAATATTCCATTTATGGCAAATAATAACCTATATTATAACGATTTGGGATACTAGGAGTAATAATATTTATGATTCAAATTTTAAGCCAGAAGTAGATATATTTATCACTGTAGCAGGTGAGCCGATTGAAATTATCAAAGAGACAGCAACTGCTGCTAAGAATATGGATTATCTCAAATTTAATGTATATTTGTTGAATGATGGATTTGTAGCCCAAAAAGATAATTGGCAAGAGGTTGAAAAACTGGCCAAAGATTTGAATATTAATTGTATTACTAGAAGAATACCTCATGGGGCTAAAGCTGGTAATATCAATAATGCTTTGAAGCAAACACAAAGTAAATTCTTTGTAGTCTTTGATGCTGACCATATACCTTCCAAAGATTTTTTGCAGAAGACTATGGGGTATTTTATAGATGATAAAATGGGTTTTGTACAGACTCCACAATATTATAAAAATCATAATCAGAATCTTGTGACTGAAGGCTCTTGGAGACAGCAAGAATTATTCTTCGGAGCTATTTGTAAAGGTAAAAACTCTACAAACTCAGTCTTTATGTGTGGAACTAATATGGTATTGAGAAGAGAGGCGATTCAGGAGGCTGGGGGTATGTGTGAGACTAATATTGCTGAGGATTTCTTGACCTCTCTATTTGTACATTCAAAAGGTTGGAAGTCTGTATATGTACCTGAGGTATTAGCGGAAGGTCTTGCTCCAGAGGATTTCATGTCATATTATAAGCAACAATTTAGATGGGCAAGAGGGAGCCTAGAAATAATATTCAAACATAACCCCTTATTCAATAGGGGTTTATCTTTAGCTCAAAAGTTGCAATATTTAGCATCAGCTAGCTATTATTTATCTGGAGTAGTATTCCTACTAAATATGATTTTACCACTTATATTCTTATTTACAGGTAGTGTTCCACTGATAAATTCTAGTATGATTATTGCTTTAGTCTTTATCCCATATATTTATCTGGTTATGTATATATTGCAGAGAAGTAGTAATTTTACTTACTCCTTCAAAGGGTTAGCCTTCTCACTTAGTTCATTTATGATTCATATTCAAGCTTTGATTGCAGTATTGACTGGTCAAAATGATGGATTTAGCATTACTTCAAAAACCCAAGTTTCTGGTAATTTTATACATCTTAATTGGATGCATCTGACTTATATAGGAGTCGGTATACTTGGGATATTGTATTATATATATTCTGCTGGAATTACTGTCTCATTATTCGCTAATGTGACTTGGATACTACTCAATATTATTATTATGATACCTTTTATCCAGTCTTCATTACCATTAAAACAAAAAAGTATAAATATGGTAGATGTAGAAAATCTTGAGACAATACCGGTAGTCTCAACATTAACCATAGATAAGTAATGAATCGATTAATAAATAAACCGTCAAAATATTCCTCTTGGAATTTAGATTGGATTACAATATTATTCTTCACTTTAATTAGTATAGCTATTTCTATTCCACTCATGTATCTTAATAGTATTAGACTTGATGAGGCCCAGAGTATTTGGCAAGTTAGCCACAGTATATCAGAAATATTAGATATAGTTGGACGAGATGTTCATGTGCCTTTATACCATATTATATTACATTTTTGGCAAGGTATATTTGATAATAGCATTATTTCAGCTAGATATTTATCTTTATTACTATCTATAATTTCAATTCCATTTGTCTATATTCTAGCCAGTAAAATCTATACCCCCCAAATAGCCTTAATGACAACCATTCTATTCATATTGTCTCCATTCATAAATTGGTATGCCAATGAGGCTCGTATGTATAGCTTATTGCTATTATTAGCTGTGTTAAATAGTATATTTTTTATTGATATACTAAAGCAAGATAAAAATAAGAGTTGGATCGGTTTTGTATTAACAGCAATATTAGGAATATATACTCATTATTTTTATTGGTTATTCCTACTATCCAATGCTTTGTTTTATATCACTAATTATAGAAAATTCCAGAAAAATTTATTGTCAAAATTTATTATTAGCTCAGTTATTATTATTATTTCTATACTACCTTGGATATATTATGTAATCAGCCTAGGTGCGGCGGCTAATACAAAACCCAGATTACAATCTCCAACCTCAATTGATTTTTTCAATATATTTTCTCAATACATATTTGGCTTTCAACCAGATATTATTAATAGTATTGTTTTGGCCAGCTGGCCTGTTGTTGTGATAATAATTTTCACTTCATTACAAAGAAAATTACATTATTCAGTTTTTAATACATTTGTTATATTCCAAATTTTAATTCCTGTAGGATTAGCCTTTATACTAAGCTATTTAAGACCAATATTTTTGTCTAGATATCTCATTATAACTTCTTTATTCCTTTATCTATACATTGTGTATATAATTAATACTTATTTTAAAAAACAATTTAAATTATTATATATTGGAGTCATCTTTATAATAGGATTATCACTATTATTACAAATTTTTAATCCCAATACTCCAGTCAAGGAAAATTTTGAAGATATTAGTCTTTATCTTAGATTTAAAGCTACTGCCAGAGATGTAATTGTATTATCTGCTCCATTTATAATCTATCCCTTTGAATATTATTATCAGGGTATTACTAGTGTGGAGACATTCCCAATTTGGGATAGAAGCAAAGTATCATCTATTCCTCCATTTGATAGTGACAAAATAGAAGAACAAGTCAATCGTATTAAAGAAGGGCATCAATATATGTATGTAATTTTATCTTATGATCAAGGTTATGAAAAAGAATTCAAAACATATTTAGATAATAATTTTGAAAAGGTAGGTGAAAGGGATTTCTCCCCTGATCTAACTCTATATCAGTATAAGATTAATTAATATGAAGTATTTATCTATTGTTATTCCAACCTATAATGAAGAGCTAAATATCAAAGAATTAATTAAAAGACTTCATAGCAATATGTGTCATAATAAAGTCAAGTATGAAATTATAGTAGTGGATGATTTCTCAGAAGATGGGACATTAAATATACTCCGAGATCTTAACGGGAAATATCCTCTAAAGATAATTCTCAAAAAAGGAGAAAAAGGCAAAGCTCAATCATTATTGGAAGGTTTTAGCAAAGCAAAATACAGTTCGGTGGCTATGATTGATGCTGACTTACAATATCCACCAGAATTACTATATGATATGTTAGTCAAAATGAAAGATTATGATATCGTGGTAGCTAATAGGGTAGTGCAGAATATAAAATGGTATCGTAAATTATTAAGCAGAATATATTCTAAAGTCTTTGGTAAAATTTTACTCGGACTACCTTATGATATACAATCAGGAATGAAAGTATTTAAAAAGAAAATCTTGAATAAAATAGACTTAAACCCAACTCCTTGGGGTTTTGACTATGAATTCTTGTATAAGGCTAAAGATCAAGACTATAAGATAAGCCAAGTTCCCATTCAATTCGATGCTAGGAAAAATGGTAAAAGTAATATCACTTTTTTGACTAATTTTGAACTATTATTTGGTATATTAAAGCTAAGATTTGAAAAGATAAAGAAAATGAATAAGATGAGATGCATCGTAGACAAGTTGTGACTTTTGTAGGTGATACATAAAAGTAGTTTATATAGTTATAAAAAGAGTTCTTAATTTTGTCCCCCTTCGGAGGGGGAAGCCTGAAAGGCGGGGGTGGATAAAACACAAACTAGAACTCAATCCACCTCCGGCACTTCGTGCCACCTCCTCCAAAGGAGGACAATTACTATCCAATTTACTGTTATTAGTCTAGTAATGTATATAATCCCTTTTGTCTACGATCTCCTCATCTCATACAAATAATTACATTTATATCAAAATATGCTATAATACAAAATATAATCAATAAATTATAATTTTTATTATGTCGATTAAATTAGATACAATTGTAAAATATTCTCATCGTAATGGTTTTATATTCCCATCTTCTGAAATTTATGGAGGATATTCCGCAGTTTATGATTTTGGACCTTTAGGTAAATTACTCAAAGACAATCTAGTACAGGCTTGGCGAAACTGGATGGTGACTTTCAGAGATGATGTGGTAGAGATTGAGGGAGCTATTTTCTTGCATCCAAAAGTTTGGGAAGCGAGCGGACATATTGGGGGGTTTTCCGATCTTCTGGTAGAAGATACTATTACTCATAAGAGATATCGAGCTGACCATCTGATAGAAGAAGCTGGAATTATGGAGAATGCAGATAGCCTATCTCCTGAGGAGACCGATAAAGTGATTCAAGAGAATAATATTTTATCCCCAGATGGTAATCCCTTGAGCAGTGCTAAGCATTTTAATCTATTAGTCAGTACTCATCTTGGACCTACGGTTGATGAATCTACTGTAGCTTATCTCAAAGGAGAGGCTTGTCAGAATATTTATGTTAATTGGAAATTAGTACAAGAGACTAGCCGTAGACAATTACCTTTTGGAATTGCACAACTAGGAAAAGCCTTTCGGAATGAAATTACTGTTAAACAATATATTTTCCGTACTCGTGAATTTGAACAAATTGATTTACAGTTCTTTGTCAAACCAGGAGAGGAAGATAAGTGGTATGAATTCTGGAAAGATTATCGCTACAAATTTTATACAGAGTATCTTGGTTATAATAGTGCTAATCTAAAATTTAGACAACATGAAAAGTTGGTCTTTTATGCCAAAGATGCTTGGGATATAGATTATAAATTTGGAGCCTTAGGATTCAAGGAGTTGGAAGGTATTCATAATCGAACTGACTATGACACCAAACAACACAGTGAATTTAGTGGTAAGGATTTGAGATATCGTGACCCTCAGACTAATGAGCAATATTTACCTTATATTGTAGAAACTTCGCTGGGAGTAAATAGGCTATTATTATCTAGCCTTTTTGAATTCTATAATGAAGAGAGCGTAGCCGACAGCAAAGAAGCTAGAATAGTGATGAAATTCCCATATATATTAGCCCCTTACAAAATAGCAATTTTACCATTGATGAAGAAAGATGGACTAGCAGAAGAGGCTCATCAGATTTATACTAATTTGAGAAAAAAGGGGATTATAGCGGACATAGATTTGGCAGGTTCAATAGGGAAGAGATATCGCAGGCAAGATGAAATTGGTACACCTTGGTGTGTAACAGTAGATTATGAGACTTTATCTGAAGGCACTGTTACCATCAGACATCGAGATACTATGGAGCAGCTCAGAATAGATATTGAGGATATATCTGCTTATCTCAACTCAGAGACTTTTGCTGAATTTTAATCATTAAATTATAATCTATGACAGTTATCCTTAGCTTGTACTATTTAGCACATTCTAAGGCTGCCAAAAATATGTTTTGGTTTTTGGTGGGATTATTTTTGATTCACTTTATAATCTCTGGTGTGCTAATTTGGGGACTAGAAGATACTATTGATCGGTGGAAACAATATATTGGACTTATAAATAGTTATGTACTAATTCTATTAGGTGTGTCTTTGATAATCTATGCTTTAATTCCTAAAAAACCGAAATCTCAAAAAGTCAAAACTTATCCAAAATATTATGGCACTCTACCCTTTGTGATGGGAATAATAGCTCCTTTTGTAGACTTCCCAGCTTTGGTAGAATATGTATTCTTGGCTATTCAGATCAATGTTTTATTTGATAAAACAATATATCGAATTATAGCCAATACCGGTCTTAATATCGCTTTTCACTTACCAATTATGGTATTTTGGGTCATTGCAATCACCGAAAATCAGGAAATGTTAAACGGAATTAAATATAACTTAGGGTCTCCCACAGAATATGGTATAGATCAGAGAGGGAAATTTCTAATATGAG
>CALMJI010000024.1 GCA_937864235.1 uncultured bacterium
CCTCTGGGTTATTCTGTCTCCCTTTGGAGGGAGTCCCCGCAGGGGGAGGGTGGATATTAGTATTTTATAATATGACTGCATAAGATTTATAGATTAGACTCTATCCACCCCCGTCTTGCAGACTTCCCCCTCCGAAGGGGGACAAAATGCTTATAGGGCAAGTAAATATAACCTGTCCTCCTCTGGGTTATTCTGTCTCCCTTTGGAGGGAGTCCCCGCAGGGGGAGGGTGGATTGAGTTAAATTCCCCTCTTGAGGGGTGCCGTCGTTTAGACGGTGGGGTGGAGGTGTTTTTGTGTTATTTATAAATACTTTATTTCCACCCCGTCAGGCAAGCCTGCCACCCCTCAAGAGGGGAATTTTAGGACAAAATACAGGCGACTGAGAGGTCTCACCCTCCTAAAAAAATATAGGAGGGACAAAGGCCATATGAGGTTTTATAAAAAGTTTGCTTATATTCATTGACTAGACTTTGACAAAAGAGTATACTTTATACATATCTTACTTCTATAATATATAAAAATTTTCTATATAACTTATGAATGAAGCCGAGACAAGAGCTGAGCTAATTGACCCGCAACTTACATCTCAAGGTTGGGGTATTGTGGAGGGTTCTCGTGTTTTGCGAGAATATCATATTACGGATGGGAAAATTCAAGCTAATGGAGTACGAGGGGCTCGGCTCAAGGCGGATTATGTTTTGGAGTATAAGGGAGTAAAGTTAGCTATTATTGAGGCTAAAAGTTCAGAATATCCTGTAGGTGAAGGGGTACAACAAGCTAAGGATTATGCTAATAAATTATCTCTCAAGATGACTTATGCTACTAATGGCCGAGAGATTTATCAGATTGATATTCTCTCAGGTGTGGAGGAATTAGTCTCTAGATATCTTAGTCCTGATGAATTGTGGAATATAATTTTTGAAGAGCAAAATCTCTGGAGAGATAAGTTCAATAGTATTCCTTTTGAAGATAAGGGTGGTACTTGGCAACCGAGATATTATCAGGAAATTGCGGTGAATAGAGTGCTTGAGGCGATTGCAGATAATGATGATAGAATTCTTTTGACTTTGGCTACGGGGACGGGGAAGACGGCTATTGCTTTTCAGATTGCTTGGAAATTATATCAGACGAGGTGGAATCTGCAGGGGGATGGTGCTCGGCGACCTAGAATTTTATTCTTAGCGGATAGGAATATTTTGGCTAGTCAGGCTTTTAATGCTTTTTCTGCTTTCCCTGAGGATGCCCTTATACGAATTGACCCCAAGGAAATTCGCAAAAAAGGTGGTGTGCCTAAAAATGGAAGTATTTTCTTTACTATTTTCCAAACCTTTATGAGCGGGGGTTCGACAAGCTCACCCACCACAATGAATGAAGATAAAAGTGTTATATTTGATGAAATAGGAATTAATGATACGGCGAATGGATTTATGTATATTTTACAATGCAGTGATGAAAGTTTTTATACTGGAAGTACTTATAATTTAAGTAAAAGATTACAACAGCATAAAAATGGAGAGGGGGCTGAGTATACTAAATTGCATTTACCAGTTAAATTAGTTTACTATGAAACTTTTACAACAATTAATTTAGCATTTGAAAGAGAAAAGCAAATACAAAAATGGAGTAAAAAAAAGAAAATTGCACTTATTAAAGGTGATATTACTTCATTAAAATCTCTATCAAAAAAAATTGTCCCTGAGCCTGTCGAAGGGTATTTTGGTGATTATCCTGCGGATTATTTTGATTTTATTATTATTGATGAATGTCATCGTGGTGGAGCTAATGATGAAGGGAATTGGCGAGCGATTTTGGAATATTTTTCTCCAGCGGTGCAACTTGGATTGACGGCTACTCCAAAGCGAGAGGTGAATGCGGATACTTATCGGTATTTTGGGGAGCCTGTTTATACTTATTCTCTCAAAGAGGGGATTAATGATGGGTTTTTGACTCCATTTAGGGTGAAGAGAATCCAAACTACTCTTGATGATTATGTGTATACTTCTGATGATGAAATTGTAGAGGGTGAAATAGAGGAAGGGAAGAGATATATAGAGGAGGATTTTAATCGAGTTATTGAAATCAAAGCCCGTGAAGAATATCGGGTCAGTAAATTTATGGAGCTTATTGATCAGGACCAAAAAACTATTGTATTTTGTGCCAATCAAGAGCATGCGGCTGCTGTCAGAGATTTGATTAATCAACAAAAAACAAGTACTAATCCTAATTATTGTGTGAGAGTGACGGCTAATGATGGGGTTATAGGAGAGCAATATCTGAAAGATTTTCAAGATAATGAGAAAACTATCCCGACTATTTTGACTACTTCCCAAAAGCTGTCTACGGGTGTGGATGCTCGTAATATTCGGAATATTGTTTTGATGCGACCGATTAAGTCAATGATTGAATTTAAGCAAATTATTGGTAGAGGGACTAGGCTTTTTGATGGAAAAGACTTCTTTACTATTTATGATTTTGTGGATGCTTATCAACTATTCTTGGATCCTACTTGGGATGGAGAGCCTATAGAACCTGAAACACCACAATCTCAACCATACCAACCTATTAACACCAGTGATACTCCTAAAATAGGGGAAAATGCTCAGGAGTCTAAATTGGTAAAGCAGAAAATTAAAATTAAATTGAGAGATGGCAAAGAGAGAGAAATTCAATCTATGGTATCTACTTCATTTTGGGATGCTAATGGTAGACCAGTTTCTGCGGAAGAATTTATGCATAGCTTATTTGGAGAATTGCCTAAATTATTAGGTACAGAGGAGGAATTAAGAAGTGTTTGGAGTAGTCCTATTACGCGTAAAAAATTCCTACAAAAGCTTGATGAGGCTGGATTTAGTCGAGATAAATTAAAAACATTACAACAATTAGTGGATGCTGAGAATAGTGATCTATTTGATGTTTTGGAATATGTCTTTAATGGTGATACCAAACCAATTCCAAGAAGAATCAGGGTGGAGCAATCTAGACAAAATATCTTGGAAGATCTAACAGAACCACAAAGACAATTTATTAACTTTGTATTGGATAAATATATACAATCTGGATTTGAAGAATTGGATCAGAGTAAATTACCTATTTTATTACAAAATAAATTCCAAACTATAGAAGATGGTCTACAATTATTAGGATCTGAGGATACTATTACAGAGTTATTTGTTGGATTCCAAAAATATTTGTATAAATAGAGATAAATAATATAGAGATCAGCCCTCCCGCTACTTAATTTATCAGTCACACATCAAACTATACATTAAAATCAAAATATGCTATTTTATATGTATATTAGGATAACTTTTATAATATGAAAATAGATATCATTACTCAAACTCAAGCTAATACAGATTACCGTAAGGTTATTGCTACGGGGGCGGATAGTCAATTAGTTTTGATGAATTTGCAACCGGGAGATGATGTGGGGGAGGAAGTTTATGGTGAAGTTGATCAAATTACTGTAGTGGTAGATGGTAGTGGTAGATTAGAAATGCCGGGAGAAAATGGTCCTATTGAGGTTGGAGATTGTATATTTGCACCAGCCGGAGTGAGGCATAATATTATCAATGACTCAGAGGGAGAGCTAAAATTATATACCATTTATGCTCCTCCAGAGTATGAACCTGGTTCAGTACAAGCAGAGGATGACTCTAATCTGGAAGATGATATAGATGAGGATTTGGATAATTTTGATGAATAAACTATGAGAATACTTATCATAGAAGATGAGGTGGATATTGCGGACACTCTCAAGATATATCTTGAAAAGCAGGGTTATGCGGTGGATGTAAAGTATGATGGGAATGCTGGTTTTTCGGCTCTGAAGCTAAATCAATATGATTGTTGTCTGTTGGATTTAAATTTACCTGGTAAGGATGGTATGCAGGTTATTAATGATATCAGAGAATCTGGTAATATTGTGCCAGTGATTATGCTTACGGCTAGGTCTCAGATTTATGATAAATTAGATGGCTTCAAGCATGGGGCGGATGATTATATGACTAAGCCTTTCCATTTGGCTGAGGTTGTAGCTAGAATCGAGGCTGTGATTAGGAGATTTTCGGATAATAAAAGTCATAGTCTCTATCTGGAGGATTATGAAATTATCCCAACTCAAAATAGAGTTATAAAAGGGGATAAGATGATTGATTTATCGACTAAGGAGATGCGACTTTTGGAGTATTTGGTGAGGAATCAGAATCGTATTATTCCTGCTGAGGAGTTGTTAGAGCATGTTTGGGATGATTCGGTGGATCTTTTTTCGGATACTGTCAAAACCCATATTAAGACTCTTAGAAAGAAGATAGATCCTAATAAAAAAATTATAAAAACAGTCAAAGGTAAGGGGTATGGCATATTATAAATACCTTCACATTGTTTTCACCTAATATCATCTATAGTATTTATAGAATCATCAAATGATTCTGTATTAACTAAGAGGAAACAATATGAGATACCAGAAACATTTTGTCCAAAATAAAGTAAGGGTACTCGGTGGCACTCATAGTAGAGCAATACTAGGTGCTCAAAGACAAGTCCTAGGTCATCACATTACCCATAAAAAAGACGGAGCTCAAAGAGTTTGGAGAGGCAAACCTAGCCAATACTAGATATAATTTATTGCAATCAATCTAAGCCAACAACATAGCTCTTTATCTACACATAGTAATTAATCCAATATCTTATAATAAGATAAATACTCTCCTTAGTGGGGAGTCGAAAATAGGGAAAGTCTCACTTTCTCTATTTTCTATGTTATAATCTGTATATATGCTGAAATATATTCATACTTTACAATTTAGACTGACTATGTATTATACAGGTCTTTTTGTATTATTGAGTTTGATTATAATTATTACTTTGAATTTGTTGGCAGTCAGGTATTATGATAGGACTGCTTTAGGTATAGATGGGTTGTCTCAGTATAATTCGGTTTTTTCTGAATTGAGAGATAGCCAATTTCCTCAGGATAAATTTATTGAGGTTATTAGAGATATTAGACAAAGTGATTTAGCTACAATTAGAAGAAGTTCATTTTTTATTTTTGCTATTTTGGTGGCTTTGTCTTTGGTAGGAGGGAATGCTATTTCAGCTCAGGTCTTAAGTCCAATTAAGGATATAAATAGACAGATTAAGGCTATACAGGCCGAATCAATGGATAAAATTTCATATCCACATATTGATGAGGAATTGCAAGAGTTAATCTCATCTATTAATGAAATGCTTTTGAGATTAGGTAAAAGTTTCCGTTCGCAGAGAGAGTTTATAGAATATGCTTCTCATGAACTAAAGACTCCTCTTTCTGTTATGATGGCTAAAACCGACTTAATGTTGACTGATTCTAAATTAAGTAAGAATAATATACAGCTAATACAAGAAATTCAGCATAAAATTGACTATTTGAATGATTTGATTAATGATTTATCTTTATTGTCTCTATCCAAAGAGCATTTACAATTTGAATCTGTGAGTATACAGTCTATTTTGGATACTATTATTAATAATATAACGAATAAGGCTAAAGAAAAAAATATTAATATTATTCTAAAAGGACATAATTTAGATAAAAAAATAGAGTTAGTCCCAATTCTAATTACTCAAGCGGTTGAGAATATTATAGAAAATGCTATCAAATATTCTAAAGATGGTAGTGAAATTGAGGTGGAGACCAAAATCCATAAAAAATTCTTTACTATGTATATCAGGGATACGGGTATTGGGATACCGGAGCATTTGATACATAGAATTTTTGATAAATTTTATAGGGTGGATAGCTCTAGGTCCAAGCATACTGGGGGGAGAGGATTAGGACTTACTTTGACTAAGGCTATTATAGAATTACATAATGGCACAATTCAGGTGCAATCAGAAGAAGGTGTCGGAACTGTATTTACATTACATATTCCAATAGGATAATTATTTTGTCTTTAATAATTTGATTATAAGTATTACAAAAAAAATTATAGCATTAAATGTAACAATCGTAGCTCCGGTAGGGATATTAAATATAAATGATATTATTATTCCAATCAAGATACTAATCAGGGCAAAAACTACTGCAAACAGCATTGTATTCTGAAAGCTTTTGGCGAGCTGTAAACTGGAACTGGCTGGTAATATAATTAAAGCTGAGACTAGGAGAGCTCCGGCTAATTTTATACTCATAAGTACGGTAAGAGCAGTGATAATGGAGAATAATATATCTAATATAGTCACCGGAATACCACTAATCTTGGCCTGTTCGGGGTTAAATGAAATAGCCATAAATTCCTGATAGAATAATATTATAACAGATAAAATTATAATAGATCCAATGATTACAAATAGTAATTCCTGTTGAGTAATGGATAATATATTTCCAAACAAATAGCTAAATATATCTATATTAAATCCAGTTGAGATACTAGATAAAATAACTCCCGTAGCAAGCCCTAGAGAGGCTAGAATCCCAATAATGGCATCTCCCTCAATAATATGTTTACGAGTCAGAGCATATATGATGAGAGAGGCAATGATGACCAAGGGTATGGCAGTTACTAATGGGTAAAATCCAAAAACGATCCCTATTGCAATAGCTCCAAAACTAATATGGGCAAGTCCATCTCCGATTAAAGACATTTTTCTTAAGACCAAAAAAACTCCCATTACAGCACATACAATGCCTAAAAATAAGCCAGCTATAATGGCTCTCTCGACAAATTGATACTGTAATATATTAATCAGATTATTCATGTTGATGACAAATCAAATGTTTGGCTTCTTCTCCAAAGTAACTGCTCATTTTATCAGAATTACAGATTTCACTAAACTTTCCCCAAAAAATCACCTTGGTGTCCAGTAGGAGTAGCTTTTTGGCATAAGTACCTATATCGCTGGTATCATGGGTTATTAAGATAATAGCTACTCCTTGTTTGTGTAATTTGGTAATTTGTTGGTAAAACACTTGTCTAATCTCTGGATCAAGAGCGTTAGTAGGTTCATCCAAGATTAATACTTTGGGTTCTGAGACAAGAGCTTTGGCTAACCATACTCTTTGCCTTTGCCCTCCAGATAAATCATGAATTGAAGTTTTGGCTAAATCAATAATCTCTAATTCGGTGAGAATATCGTTTACTCTCTGTAGGGATTGTTTATCCAAAATTCTTGGGAATTTGAGAGAAGATATTAGTCCCAATGCTACTATTTCCTTTACGGTAGCTGGGAATTGATGAGAATATTGATTCAGTGATTGTGGTAAATATCCAATATAATTCCAATTTTTGAATTTATTGAGAGGTTTGTCCCATAAATTAATCTCTCCTGTATAATTATTGAGATTGAGTAAGGTTTTGATTAGAGTGGATTTCCCGGCTCCATTGGGCCCTGCAATGCCAATAAAATCATCCTGATAAATATCAAGGCTAATATCGTCTAAGACTTTAATAGAATTAAAATCTACGGATAAATTACGGATAGATATAATTGGATTTTTCATACTATAAATTATTATAGCACTTATTTACATTCAAGACCAATACTTAGGTTCTCAAGATTTTTTCTCATTATATCTACAAAGCTAGTTTTAGCTTGGAATTGTTCGGAACTTATATTATGAGCTCCATTTAATTCAAGAACTGGTACTCCAGTTTCGGAGGATATAGTGTTGGCTATTCTTGGTTCCACTAATTCTTCACTGAATATAGCTTTGGCTTTAGTTTCTCTTACTTTTTGTACCAATTTAGCTATATCTTGAGCCGAGGTGTCACTATTGGGGCTCAATTCTTCTGTGGTTACATATTCTAGGTTGTATTTGCGAGCTAGATATTCAAAAGTTCTATGCCCAGCTTGAAGTATGGTTTTATTAGTACATTTACTAAGAGTATTACTATAATCAGTGTCTAGCTGTTCTAAAGCAGTAACTATATTATTCTTATTTTGGTCCAAATTATTATTATCTACTATATTTAATTCAGATATAGCTTTTGAGATAGTATTAGTAGCAATAATAGTATTATTAAAGTCTAACCAGAAATGAGGATCTAGATTAGAGCCAGATTTATTTTCTTTTTTCTCGTCTTCGTGCCCGTGTTCATCGTCATGTGAATGATCATCTGTGCTTTCTATCAAATTAATTCCATCGCTAGCATTAATCACTTTTACGGATTCTGGAATATTAGCTACAATACTAGCAACCCAAGGCTCCATCACATCTCCACTATATATAAACACATCGGCTTCTTGAATTTTAATAATATCTTGAGGAGTTGGCTCAAAAGCATGAGGCTCTACTCCAGGAGGTAGTAATAATGACACTTCAGCATTTTCTCCCACTAATTGACTTGTAATATCATAAAATGGAAAAAGGGTAGTGACTATAATAGGTTTTATTATTTCCTGCTTAGCTTCTTGAGTATTAGCTGTGTTATTCTGCGAATTTGGTCTGGTGGCAAATACTATAGCTGCCACTCCTAGAGCTAAGAGGACGATAATTAATAATAATCTTGATGCTTTCATATTAAAATCTTAATTAGTAATGTATAAAAATATATTACACTATTTGCAAATAATTTGCAATAAAAAATAAAATTATATGTTATAATAAAATATATGATTACATTTATTCGTAGATTTATAGGTATCGTATTGATAGGTGGAATTGTTTTTGTCACCTATACGAATGCTACTATTAACCATAACCCTAAACTATTTATCTTCGATGATGTAGATAAAATCGGAGAGCATAAAGTGGGATTGGTTTTAGGTACTAGTGAAAAGACTGTAGGAGGTAGAGCTAATCCTTTTTTTGTAAATAGAATTGAGGCAGCGACCAAACTTTATCAGGCGGGTAAAATTAAAAAAATTCTAGTAAGTGGAGATAATGCAGAAGTCTCTTATAATGAGCCTAAAGCAATGCAAATAGCTCTGCTAGCTAAAGGTATCCCAAAAGAAGACATTGTGCTAGACTATGCTGGATTTAGAACTCTTGACTCTGTGATTAGAGCGCGGGATGTATTTGGGCAGAATGACTTAATTATTATTTCTCAAGAATTTCATATCAAAAGAGCAGTTTATATAGCCCGAACTCTTGGTATAGATGCACAGGGTTTTGTAGCAGATGGAGTCTCCATGACATTCAATGCCAGAACCCAAGTCAGAGAAATTCTAGCCCGAACCCAAGCTTGGACTGATGTCCATATTCTGAATCGCCAACCTAAATTTTTAGGAGAGAAAGAGGAAATTATATAAAAAGAGAGGTGTTAGTATTACACCTCTCTTTTTATATATACTAAATATTAAGCTGACAGACTCTTGTTAATAGTACGAATACAAGTAGTGCAGGCTTTGACTTTAGTTCCATCTGGTAGGGTAAAGGGTTGTACATTTACTTTTTGGGTATGCTTACTTGTTGGGTTATAGTTACCTCGCAATAGTTTTCGCTTAGTAACAAGCATAGATTTCTTGGCACAAATTGGTAATTCACATCGTCTAGACATAGTATAAAACTTAACAGTATTATTGAGATTAATTACAATATATGTTATTATTATACCTGTTAGATAGATAAAAGTCAACTCATATAGTTTATGGATGCTACTCTGGTTATATTTCAAATTATTATATTGGTATTTGCGGTGATTATTCACGAAGTTTCTCATGGAGTGGTGGCTCTGTCTTTGGGGGATCCGACGGCGAAATTATCTGGTAGATTAACTCTCAATCCTATTCCGCATATAGATATTTATGGCTCTATTATACTTCCCCTTTTGATGGGACTAGCTAGTGGGGGAGCTTTCGTATTCGGATATGCTAAGCCAGTGCCATTCAATCCCTATTTATTAAAAGACCAAAAATGGGCTCCAGCTTTAGTAGCTTTAGCGGGACCCGCCTCCAATCTAGTACTGGCAATTTTATTAGGAATATTCTATAGAATAGCTACAATATTTACAGATATCCCAGCTGAGGTCGGACAATTGTTTATAATAGCTGTGGTCATTAATATTGTATTGGCGGTATTTAATTCCGTGCCTATTCCTCCCTTGGATGGCTCCAAGATTATAGCTCCGCTATTACCAGATAAATTTTTGAGAAGTGAATTTTATGCTGTGCTAGAGCAACAAGGTATGTGGATTGTACTTATATTTGTTTTATTTGGCTTTGGATTGATTAGTCCTGTTATTTATGGGCTTGCTAATCTGATTTTAGGTTAATTTATGGAGCATCTAAAATTAATTGTCTCAGGTCGAGTGCAAATGGTGCGATTTAGAGTATTTGTAGTAAAGTTAGCTAATGAATTTAGTATTATTGGTACTGTGGAAAATTTACCAGATGGTACAGTAAGAGTAGAAGCTTGGGGAGAAAAAAATCAATTACAAGTCTTTAGAGACAAGGTAAAAATAGGGTCTCGTCTCTCAAGAGTTGACAATGTAGCTGAGGTTTGGGATAATAAAGACTATATTGATGAGAAAAGAGAGTTCAGAATAATACATTAAAATATATGCAAATACTTTTAACTTCAAATGTAGATAAAGTTGGTAGAAAAGGAGAAATAGTAACTGTGTCCGAAGGTTATGGTAGGAACTTTATCTTAAAAAAGAAATTAGGAATAATACCTACCGCTCAAGATATGGCTAAGTATAAAGCTAATCAGTCCAAGCAACAAAAAGTATCTCAGGAAAGAATATCAAGTTTACAGAACTTACAAACTAAATTAGAAGACTACGAATTGATCTTAAACGTTAAGGCTAATGAAGAAGGGCATTTATTTGGAGCTATTAAGGAGACAGATATTCTAGAGCCCTTAAATAGAGAATTTGGGCAACTCTTAGACAAATCAATGATCAAAATTACAAGTCCAATCAAAGAGTTAGGGCAATACACAATAGATATTCAACTCACCTCTACTATTAAAACTAAGATTATACTCTATGTCAAGTCGGAAAAATAATAAAACTAAGAAAATCAATCCTAAATATATTTTTGTAGTTGGTGGAGTTATGTCCGGAGTTGGGAAGGGTATTACAACATCTTCCATTGCTTTGATTCTTCAATCCCGAGGTTTCAAAGTAACTGCGGTCAAAATTGATCCTTATGTGAATGTTGATGCTGGTACTATGAATCCACTAGAGCATGGAGAGACTTTTGTTTTGGCTGATGGACTAGAATGTGATCAGGATATGGGAAATTATGAGAGATTTCTAAATACTGAGCTTACTCGTACTAATTATATGACTACTGGATCAGTCTATCAGTCTGTGATAGAGCAAGAAAGAGCTCTCAAATTTGGTGGTAAATGTGTGAGTGTAGTACCTCATATCCCAAATGAAGTAACAGAGAGAATCAAAAATGCCCAAGCTACTCATAATGCAGATATTACAATTATTGAAATTGGAGGTACGGCTGGTGAATATGAGAATTTATTGTTCTTGGAGGCAGCTAGACTTTTGAAGTTAGAAAATCCAGCTGATGTTTTATTTGTCTTGGTTAGTTATTTGCCAATTCCAAGTAAAATTGGAGAGATGAAAACCAAACCAACCCAACATGCCTCTAGATTGCTAAATAGTGCTGGAATTCAAGCCGATATGATAGTAGCAAGGTCAAGCCATCCTCTTGATGAGGTTAGAAAACAAAAGTTATCTACTATGTGTAATATAGCTGTAGATGATGTAATCTCAGCTCCAGATGTAGATAGTATTTATCATGTACCGATTAATTTTGAAATAGATAATCTTTCGACTAAGATTTTGAAGAAATTAGACTTAAGACCAAAGAAAAGAGACCTCAAAGAATGGACTAGTTTTACTCAAAAGATAGATGGTTCCACTAAAGAACTCAAAATTGGAATAGTCGGTAAATATTTTAATAGTGGCAATTTTGTATTGAGTGATGCTTATATTTCAGTAATTGAGGCTATCAAACATGCTAGTTATTTTTATAAGCAAAAACCAATCATAGATTGGATAGATAGCTCGGAATTTGAAACAGACTCCAAAAAATTAACGAATCTCAAACAATATGCAGGGATTATAATTCCAGGAGGTTTTGGGGAGCGAGGAGTAGAAGGTAAGCTCAAGGCTATCCAATATGTCAGAGAAAATAAAATTCCATATTTAGGACTATGCTACGGAATGCAATTAGCAGTAGTTGAATTTGCTCGTAATGTAGCTAAGATAAAGAATGCCCATACTACCGAGATTGATGATAAAACAGAAAATCCAGTCATTACTACAATGGAAGGTCAGGATATTAATATTAAAGACGGAGTAATGGGAGGAACAATGCGACTAGGTGAGTACAGTTGTGAAATAACACCTAAAACCTTAACTCGTAAATTATATAATTTAGCTCAAATCCAAGAAAGACATAGGCATCGTTATGAAGTTAATAATCAATATAGAGAAGAGTTAGAAAAAGCAGGCCTTACTATAGCAGGTATTAATCAGGACAATAACTTAGTCGAGATAATAGAATTATCCAATCATCCATTTTTCATCGCTACTCAATTTCACCCAGAATTAATATCACATCCACTCAATCCACATCCTCTATTTAAAGGATTCATAAAGGCTTGTCAGAAGAGGTGATATATATATCCGGATTACACACATTTACCTAATCTCATAAATACACTTCACAAAATGATATATTTATGCTACAATTTATTTTGATTATATAATTTATAGGGAATAGAGAATATGAGTAAGCCAATTAAATCAGTAGTTAAGCTGCAAGTTAAAGGAGGTCAAGCTAATCCAGCTCCACCAGTTGGAACCGCTTTAGGGCCCCATGGAATCAAGTTACAAGAGTTTTGTATCAAGTTCAATGATGCCACTAGAGATCAAATGGGAGAAGTTGTACCAGTAGAGGTTACAATTTATGATGATAGAAGCTTTGATTTTGTTCTCAAAATCTCCCCTGTCTCAGCTCTTATCAAAAAAGAGTTGAAATTAGCTAAAGGTTCAGCCACTCCTAATAAGGCAAAAGTTGGGAAATTGACCAAAGCTCAAGTCACAGCTATTGCTGAGAAAAAACTACCAGATTTGAATGCCTTCAATCTAGAAGCTGCTATGAAAATAGTAGAGGGGACAGCCCGTTCAATGGGTATAGAAATAACAGAGTAGGAGAGTATTATTTTTATAATATTCGTTAGCACTACATAATTAGAATTATTATGAGATCCAAATCATATCGCAACATTTTAGAAAAAGTAGACCGTACCAAAGTATATCCACTAACAGAAGGAATTGAATTAGTTCTTAGTCTTTCTAGAGCAAAATTTACTGAAAGTGTGGATGTGCATATAAAAGCTAATCTAAAAGGTACCAAAGGACCACAATCAGTCAGGGGAGCTATTATATTCAATAAACCAGTAGCTAAAGGTAAAACAGTTTTAGTATTGACAGAAGATGAAGCTAAATTAAAACAAGCTCAAGTAGCTGGAGCAGATAGAGTTGGAGGTAAGGAAATAATTGATGAGATTAAGCAAGCTGGAGGTATTGACTATGATATAATTATTGCCACCACTGATTTTATGAGATTTGTAGCTCCTGTAGCTAAAATTCTAGGACCCAAAGGTTTAATGCCATCTCCTAAAAATGGTACAGTCACCGATGATGTAGAGAGAGTAGTAAAAGAATTCAAAGCTGGTAAAGCAGAGTTTAGAATGGATAAAACAGGTGTAATCCATCAAGCTGTTGGAAATGTTACTTTCACTATTGAGGAATTAGAAAAAAATATCCGAGACTTTGTGGCTGAAGTACAAAAGCATCAACCAGAAAAAGTCAAGGGAGAATTTGTAAAGAATATTTATATTTCTCTTACCCAAAGTCCATCTATTAAAGTTAAATTATAGTTTTCAATTATAATTTGAATCATACAAAAAAGAGTCTATTATAGGCTCTTTTTTGTATATTGGGGATAACTCTATAATTTGTATAATTTTAGAAAGTATGTAATATAGTATATTTGGGAAGTATGCGGGGTGATTATTGTGGATAACCATTGGTTAAAAATTTTTTAGAAATAGTCTATAGTGTCTAAATTAGGCTTTTTTATACTATATATAGTATAAAAGTTGTATATCTAGAATAATTCTGATATAATAATTTTACCGCTCATAATAATAGATAAATATAATATATACTGATATGGCAGTCACACAAATCACCAAAAGAGATGGGTCATTAGTACCTTTCAATCAAGCTAAAATTTGGAAAGCAATTAGTAAGGCTTTCTTGGATGTAAAACAAAATTTTACTGCTGAGGAGGCAAAGCAAGTAGATGGAGTTACAGAGTCTGTGGTACAAGCTTTAGATGAACAATTCATAGATAATTATCCTACAGTTGAAATCGTACAGGATATTGTAGAGAAGAAATTAATGGAGAGAGGATTCTATGATATTGCTAAGGGATATATTTTATATCGCAAAGCTCATGATGATGCACGAAGAGAAGAGCAGGCTAAATTAGAGGGTGCTCATCCTACTCTCAAAGTTCGTAAGGCTTCAGGAGAAGTGGTATCCTTTAATCGCTACAATATAACTAAAACTATATCATATCATATCAAAGGTTTAGAAAATGACATTGATATGAATCTAATTATATCAGGTATTGAGAATAGTATTTATGATGGGATGACTACTAAGGAAATTTCTCAAATTATGATTATGACAGTCAGGTCATATATTGACAGAGACCCCGCGTACTCAGTATTAGCGGCTAGACTATTATTGAATACTATTTATGAAAATGTTATTAGTGAAGATTTGGATTATGAGAATTTAGATATCTTATATAAAAATTCTTTTGTAAATAATGTTAAATCTGCGGTAGCAGCTGGTCTTTTGAGCCAAGATATGCTTGATTATAATCTAGAATGGTTAGCTAGTAAAATTAAGCCAGAAAGAGATGATTTATTCAAATTCTTAGGGATTCAGACTTTATATGATAGATACTTTATCAAGGACCCTATTACCAAAAAAATGTTTGATACTCCACAGGGATTTTGGATGAGAGTTGCTATGGGATTAGCTTTAGTTGAAAAACCAGAGGTAAGAGAGCAGAAAGCGGTTGACTTTTATGAAATTATGTCTCAGATGTATTTTGTGCCATCCACTCCAACTTTATTTCATGCAGGAACCAATCATCCGCAATTATCTTCTTGTTATTTAAATACGGTTGAGGATGATTTAAGCCATATCTTTAAAGTAATCGGAGATAATGCACAGATGTCAAAATGGTCTGGTGGAATTGGAACAGATTTTACTAATCTTAGAGGAATTGGTGCTTTGATTAAGGGAACTGGTGTTGAGAGTCAAGGTATCGTGCCTTTCTTGAAGATTGCCAATGACACTACTGCTGCTATTAATCGTAGTGGTAAAAGACGAGGAGCCGCTGTGGTATATTTGGAGACTTGGCATATAGATGTTGAAGATTTCTTGGAATTAAGGAAGAATACAGGGGATGAAAGGAGAAGAACTCATGATATGAATACTGCTAACTGGATTCCAGATTTATTTATGGAAAGAGTTAGACAAGACGGAGATTGGACATTATTCTCTCCGGATGAGACTCCAGATTTGCATCATATTTATGGACAGGAATTCAATACAGCCTATAAAAATTATGAAAGGCTAGCTGATGAGGGTAAAATTCGATTATTCAAAAGAATGAAGGCTAAGGATCTATGGAGAAAAATGATTACTATGCTTTATGAGACAGGACATCCTTGGATTACTTTCAAAGATCCATCTAATATCCGCTCTCCTCAGGATCATACTGGAGTAATCCATAATTCTAATCTTTGTACAGAAATTACTCTTAATAATTCAGCTGATGAAACTGCAGTTTGTAATCTAGGGTCTCTGAATCTAAAATATTTTGTAAAAAATGGAACCTTTGACCAAGAGTTAGTCTCAAGAGTAGTGCCAATTGCTATTAGAATGTTAGATAATGTAGTTGATATTAATTTTTATCCTACTAAAGAGGGAGAAGTTTCCAATAAAAGACATCGTCCAATTGGACTTGGAATTATGGGATATCATGATGCTTTATATCAATTAGATATTAATTTTGACTCTGAGCAAGCGGTAGAGTTTGCTGACTCATCTATGGAGGTAATTTCATATTATGCTATTTTAGCTTCTAGTAAATTAGCTCAAGAGAAAGGTGCTTATGAGAGTTTCAAAGGTTCTAAATGGGATAGAGGCTTATTGCCAATAGATACTATTCAGCTTTTGGAACAAGCTCGCGAAATGCAAATCCCAGTAGATAGAACAGAACGATTAGATTGGTCAGTAGTCAGAGAGTCAATCAAAAAATATGGTATGAGAAATTCCAATACTATGGCCGTGGCTCCTACAGCTACCATATCTAATATTGTGGTATCTATACCATCTATTGAGCCAATTTACAAAAATCTTTATGTAAAATCTAATCAAGCAGGAGATTTCACAGTTATCAACTCTTATTTGATTGAAGATTTGAAAAAAATTGGACTTTGGACCTCAGCTATTGCCGATAAGATAAAGTACTTCGATGGATCCATTTCTCAGATTACTGAAATTCCAGCCAATCTGAGAGAAAAATACAAAGAAGTTTTTGAAATTGACCCAAAATGGTTAGTCAAAGCTGCAGCCTATAGAGGAAAATGGATGGACCAAAGCCAATCACTTAATATCTTTTATCGAGGGGTATCTGGAAAGGAAATTGCAGATGTTTATATGTATGCTTGGGAAATGGGAGTTAAGACCACTTATTATCTAAGAACCTTGGCTATTTCACAGGTAGAAAAAGCTACTGTCAATGTCAATCAGTTTGGAACTACTCACAGAAGAGATTTTAGTCAAAGCTCAGTTAATGCTAGCTCAGATAATTCTATGAATGCTGTGAGCTCTCAGCCGATGGAGGTTAAAGTAACAGAACCTGCACAGACTTATCAAGTGACAGAAAATTTACCTTCCCAACCACCAAAATCTAATATTTTTGCGGTGATAGAAGGGCAAATCTGTGAATCTTGTCAATAAAATTATTAAACTATAAACACTATTAGTATGCCTATTACACAAACAAATCAAAGAGTTAATATTAATGATAGGAGAGTTATCAATGGTAAAGATGCTGATGTGGTACAGCTACATCCAATGAAACATACTTTTGCTTGGGATGCTTATTTGACTGGGAACGCCAATCACTGGCTCCCAACTGAGATTGGAATGCAAATTGATGTAGAGCAGTGGAAGTCAAATAATATTTTGACTGAAGATGAGAGAATTGCTTTCAAAACTGTGTTGGGATTTTTTACTACAGCTGATTCTCTAGCAGCTAATAATTTAGTTTTAGCAACTTATAAGCATATTACTTCTCCAGAAATTAGAATGTATCTTTTGAGGCAAGCTTATGAAGAGGCTATTCATACTCAGGCTTATCAATATATTGTCGAAAGTTTAGGATTAGATGGTAGTGAAATCTTTAATATGTATCGTGAAGTTGAGAGTATTTATAATAAGGCATCATTCTTCTTATCATTTAATGAAGGGATTTTTGACCCTAATTTTAAAACAGGAACCTTTGCTTCTGACCAAAAATTCTTAGAGAATCTTTGTGTATTTTCATTAATTGTGGAAGGAATTTTCTTTTATAGTTCCTTTGCTGTGATTTTTGGATTTCAGAGACAAAATAAAATGCCTGGCAGTGCGGAGCAAATTCAATACATTATGAGAGATGAGTCTAGCCATCTTAATTTTGGGGCTGATATGATTAATGCTATCAAACAAGAGCAGCCAGAACTATGGACAGAAGAATTTCAAGCTCATATTACTAATTTGATCAAAGAGGCCGTGGGGCTTGAATATGAATTCGCTACTACTTGTTTCCCAAGAGGAATTATGGGTATTTCTCAAGATGGATTTAGACGATATATTGAATATATTGCCGATAGAAGATTACAAAGAGTAGGGTTGCCAATTGTGTATGGAACTGAAAATCCATTTACTTGGATGTCAGAATCAGTTGATTTGGCTAAAGAGAAAAATTTCTTTGAGACTAGAGTTATTGAATACCAAACTGGAGGAACTCTTGATTGGTAAATAGAATTGCAACCGTCATATTGTTATAACATAACTATTTGCAAAAGTATTTATTTTATAGTAGACTATGACGGTTGTTTTGTATATCATAAAATAATGTTCTTGGCAATGTGACTTTCATTTTATTATTAGATGGAAATCAGTTTGCCGGGAACATTGTTTTTATCCTGGCAGGAGTCCGATTACTATGACACTTCAAGGAATGATTACAAGAGAAACTGCAGCAGACTTCGGTATATCAACATCAACAACCTGTCACACTAATACCAATCCTGAAATTGGGCAGTGGTGTAAAGTAATTGATGAAGCAATTTTTACTAATAATTTATTATCTGAAAGATATCAATTAGAAGTTAGCAAGGGGTGGGACTTTGTTAGAGTAAACCTTAGGACTAGGAATAGTTGGATTTTGATAAAAACCTTAATTATAATCAATATAAAATCTTCAAATAAGGTAAAAGAAATACTAATAATAATCAATGAATCCAATCAATTTACGGGTACAAATAAAGGTATGGCAGATGAATGTATAAATAAAGCTGTATTTAATTTTCTTAGAGATTATAGCTATAAGTAGGCTACATCATTTACAATCCGTAACTTCAAAGAAGATGCGGATTTTTTATTTTTTATGTTATAATCAATATAAGATAAACTTTAATTATGTCAGACTATATAAAAGCATATCAATCATTAAATTTACAACAAAAGCAAGCGGTAGATACTTTATTAGGACCGGTGATGGTAGTAGCAGGTCCTGGTTCTGGTAAAACTCAACTTCTGTCTCTCAGAGTAGCTAATATTCTGCATACTCAAGATGTTGAGCCTGAGAATATTATTTGTCTTACATTTACCGATGCGGCTGCTTATAATATGAGACAAAGATTGGCTTCTTTTATTGGCAAGCAGGCTTATAAAGTTAATATTCATACTTTTCATAGTTTTGGACAGGCTTTATTAAAAGATTATACAGAGTATACAGCAGGTATTGAAAGAATAGCTATTGATGATGTATTTATAGCTGAAATTATTGGAGACATTATAGCTAAATTACCATATAATCATATTCTGATTCCCAAAGGTTCAGACAGGAGTAAATTAATTCGGAATATAGCTAAAAGTATTAATTATCTCAAACAGGCAGGTCTCACTCCAGCTGAATATGAGAAAATTTTAGAGCAGAATCAATTAGAATATCAGCAAATTATTCCAATTATACAGGAAATCAGTAATATTTCTCTTAGGGGTAATAAAGAGAGATTAGATAAATTGAATCAAATCCGTACTTTAGCTTTATCTATTCCGGATTTAGATACCAATAACTATTTCAAATCTTATGGTAATAGTTTTAAAAAATCTCTTCTAGAAGCTTTAGAGGAGGCTGAGTCATTAGATAATAAATATACTCCTATTTCTAAATGGAAAGATACTTATCTGATTAAAGGTAAAGATGGACAAAAGACTTTGATAGATGCAGAAAGATTAGATAAACAAAAAGCTATTGCTAATATTTATCGGGAATATCAAGCTTATTTGGATGAGAATCAGCTTTTAGATTTCTCAGATATGTTATTGAATGCTCTTAGTTTACTCAAAGAAAATGAGGGTCTTAGAGATAAATTACAAAACAAATATCAATTTATATTGGTTGATGAGTTCCAGGATACTAATGAGGCTCAAATGCAATTAGTTTTGAGTCTGGTAGGAGATAATCCAGAACCTAATATATTAGTAGTGGGGGACGACGATCAAGCGGTATATGGATTTCAAGGAGCAGATGTGTCTCATATGTTATCTTTTCAAAATAAATTTCCAACTGCCCAATTAATTGTACTTACTAAAAATTATCGCTCAAGACAAGAAATTTTGGATATTGCTAGAAATGTTATTATTCAAGGTAAAGATAGATTAGAAAATAGAATTGAAGTTTTAGAAAAAACTTTAGAGTCAGAAAAATTAAGACAAGATGGGGATTTGGCTTATTATGAATTTCAAAATCAAGCTCAAGAATATACTTGGATTGCAA
The DNA here is from genome assembly GCA_937864235.1 of uncultured bacterium. Lineage (GTDB taxonomy): Bacteria > Patescibacteriota > Minisyncoccia > SW-4-49-11 > SW-4-49-11 > CALRBF01. The sequence continues at coordinate 20,096 of CALMJI010000024.1, forward strand.
ATCAGATAGAGGAATATCGCAAACAGCAAAAAGATTTATCAGAAATTGCCATAATTGCTCGTAACCATAAATCTCTGGAGGCAATAGTGCCATTTTTGTCAGAATATGACCTGCCTATTGATTATGACAAACAATACAATTTATTGAATGAGACTATAATTCATCAAGTAGTGGTGATGTTACAATTTGTTTATTCATTAACTCCAAGTCAGTCTCCTCGTAATGATTTATTACCTGAGATTTTGAGCTATTCATTTTGGGGTATAGATACATTGACTATATGGCAATTTTTTCAAAAAAGAGATTATAAACAGACATATATTGAAAGGTTATATACATCAGAATATTCTACTTTGCAAGAAATAGGTCAATTATTTTTGAATTTAGCAATTTTATCTGAATATGAAACAATTGCAGTTATTATTTTCAAACTCATAGGCTCGATAGATATTAGCACAAATACTAATTCTAAATTCCATAATTATTATTTTGGTAATGATGCTTTTGATACAGACCAAAATACCTATATTGCCAATTTAGCTAAAGTAGAAGCTTTTATTCATAGTATCACTTCTTATAAAAAAGGTAAAAGAATTACTTTATTAGATGGACTTAATACAATTAAAGCTTATCAGAATCAGGGAGGTATGATGGTGAATTTATCTCTCAATAGTGGACAGAATACAGTCAAGTTGATGACAGCTCATAAAGTGAAAGGACTAGAATTTGAAACAGTATTCGTGATAGGAGCTTATGCTCAAGGGTGGAGTAAAAAAGGTCCGTCTTTCCCATATCCATTCCCAGTTAATTTACCTATTGTCCCAAGACAGGATTCCGAAGACGACTTTCTGAGATTATTATTTGTAGCATTAACTCGTTCTAAGGTCAATCTATTTATTACCAGTCATTTATATGATGAAAAAGGGAAGGAAAGAGTGGCTTTACCATATATAGAGTTTTTACAACCAAAGCCAGCTCCTAAGATAGATGAAAGAGTTTTAACTCAAGGTATATTGAAGTCTATACAACCAGAATCTCTACATTCACAAGAAATATCTTTTTTGGAGGGAATAGTTCAGAATTACAAATTAAGTGCTTCACATATTAATAAATTTTTAGATTTAGAATATGGAGGACCGCTTAGTGTATTAGAATCAGTTTTATTGAGATTCCCATCTATTGCTACTCCAGCTATGACTTATGGAAATATTCTCCATAAGGTGTTAAATTATATTTCTATACAAATTCAATTTAGCAAAGAATTCCCAGATTTAGATGATTTAGTAAATTTTGCAATCAAATCACTATATCAAGAAAAGTTAAGTTTAGAAGATACGGATTTGGTTTTAAATAAAATCAAAGACAATTTACCCCAATTAATACAAGCCAAGCAAGATGAGTTTTTTACCCCACATCAATCAGAATATAATTTGGGACAGTTATTTTTGGAATTTGAAGGTGTACCTTTGACTGGAGTCATTGACAGGGTAGAAGAGCATTCTACGCATTATACTGTAGTTGATTTTAAAACTGGTACTTCAATTTTAAGTTGGGATAATAAGGTTAAGGCTAATAAATTAGAATCTTTCAAAAGACAATTATATTTTTATGCTTTCTTGCTCAAAGTAGCGGGACAATATCAGGATAAATCTATAAAGGGTAGAATTGATTTTTTGGAGCCGACTATAGAGGGTGAATTTATCTCACTTGATTTAGTAATTACAGATAAAGATATTGATTATATTGCTAATTTGGTACAGATTATATATCATAAAATATTAAGTTTAGATTTTCCTGATATTTCAATTTATAAACAAAATAATCAGGATACCAATGATTTTATACAAGATTTATTAGATAATAAGATATAATATAATGAGAATAGGCATAGATGCAAGATTTTTTGGTACTAGCGGCAAGGGTTTAGGTCGCTATACTCAAAAGTTAGTAGAAGAGTTAGAGCACATTGATCATAATAATCAATATTATATTTTTCTAAATAAACATAATTTTGATGAATATCAGCCTAAAAACCCAAATTTTCATAAAGTTTTAGCTAGTATTCCATGGTATTCTTGGCAAGAACAAATTATATTCCCTAATATTCTCAAAAAATATAAATTAGATTTAGTTCACTTTTTACATTTTAATGTTCCAATTTTATACAGAAAACCATATGTTGTGACTATTCATGATTTGATTTTGTTAGAATATCCTACCCGCAAAGCATCTAGATTAAACTCTCTAATGTATACCATCAAAAATTTAGCCTATAGATTGGTTATTATGAATGCTATTCATACAGCCCAAAAAGTAATTGCTATTTCAAAATATACCAAAAAATCTATTCAAAAACATTTTCATATCCAAGATAATAAAATGGCAATGATTTATGAGGGGGTAGATTTAGAGAGATTTAATCCATTGAATGCTAAAGAGTTTGATTTCAAAAAATTCAATCTAAAAAAAGACAAATATATTTTATATGTGGGTAATGTATATCCTCACAAGAATATAGATAGGTTAATAGAAGTCTTTGCTGCAATCAAGCAAAAACAAAATATAGATGCAGATTTAAAATTAGTTTTAGTGGGTAAAAAAGATTATTTTTTTGAGAATATTATTAGCCAAGTTAAGACTTTGAATTTAGAGAAGTCAGTTGTATTTCCAGGTTATGTGGCAGATGAAGAGTTGATATCATTATATGAGAATAGTTTATTTTATGTATTCCCATCTCTATATGAAGGTTTTGGACTGCCTCCTCTAGAGGCTATTGCTCTGGGAGCCCCTATTGTGATTTCTAATGCCACTTGTTTGCCAGAAATTTTTGGAGAGCATATAGAATATTTTGACCCAAAATCTAAAGATGATATGGAAGAGGTATTATATTCTTTTATAAGAGATAAAGATAAAAGAGAATTACAGAAAACATATCATCAGATTATTTTGAATACATATTCTTGGTCAGATATGGCGGAAAAGACAAAAAAATTGTATAATAAAAATAAGATATAAAATTTTTATATGAGGCAAAAAAACTCACGAATTCTAGATTTGAGAAAGCCTCAATCTGAATTGAGAGAAAATAAAGAAATCCAAAAAGAACATATAAAATTAGCTAATGACTTGGGAGAATTAGCTGACTTTAATATACCTCTTATAGGCGAAGAGGAAAATATTAAAAATAATCTTGATAATATTAATATAGAGTTTGATATTACTTTAGATACAGCTATATCACAAGATAATATAATAGAGTTTGATAAGTCTCCAGTTTATCAAAAACCAATCAGAATAGATTTTATCCCTACCTCAGCTAAAAGGTATAATTATAATAGGTATAGAATCTTTAATCAGATTAAACAATTATTTACAATTAATAGCCAGACATTATATGCGGCTAGGGCTTCGATGGGTGTATTTATATCATTATGCCTTATAATGGATATGAGTATCCCATCACTTAGAATGGTTAATAGTGGACTTCGGGTTAAAGATAATTTGCTTTTGCAGGCATCGGCTAGTGAAAGTTTATTAAAGAGTACTAATAAAGATAATTTTAATACATTGTCAACTTCACTTAGTGAAATATCCAAAGGACTGGACCAAAGTTCCGAGGATATAGCTTCTATACAAGGTAATCTTAATATATTATTGTCTACTTTACCAGGATTGTCTATGATACAAAATGGTAGTGATTTAACAGCTAATGTGGCAGAGGTCATATCTATTACAGGAGAATTGACACAAGCAATCGAGCCATTTATATCTCAAGAAATTAACCCTTTTGACAATACCAAGCAAATTACTTTAGTTGATGGAATAAAGCAGATTAAAGATTTAAATCAAAAATTAGTCCCAATTTTAGATAAATTACATTCTAGTCTTGGTGAATTACCAATTAATTTTGTACCTGGATATAGAGGTGATGTTCTACAACAATTATACCAAGATATTCCCAAATTAAAGCAAGCTATTATCAGTTCTGATCCGTATATAGATATATTTTTAAATTTTGTAGGTAGTGATATTGTTAAAAGATATGTTCTTATATTCCAAAATAATCAAGAATTAAGAGCTACAGGGGGTTTTATTGGTAGCTTTGGTATGATGAATATTGATAGAGGAGTCGTAAAAAAATTAGATATTAAAGAAATTTATAATCCAGATGGACAGTTGTCACAAAATATTTTAGCCCCCTTACCATTACAAGAATTAACAGCTCGTTGGTATCTTAGAGATTCTAATTGGTTCCCAGATTTCCCAACTAGTGCTCAAAAAATCATTTCATTTTATGAAAAAACTGGTGGAGCCACTCCAGATGGAATTATATCACTAACTCCTACAGTGATAGAAAGATTACTGCTAATAACCGGTCCTATTACCTTGGATGAATACGGAGTGACTATTAATGCAGATAATTTTGTTAAAATAACACAATATCAAACAGGGGTAGCTTATGATAGGGTTGAAAATAAGCCGAAGCAATTCATAGCAGATTTAGCTCCTATTTTAATTAATAAATTATTATCCTCAGATGCTAGTCAATATCAAAAAATCTTAGAAGCTCTTAATAATTCATTTCAAGAAAAGCAAATATTATTATATTTTTTAGATCCAAATTTACAAAATACGGTAAATAAATATAATCTAGGTGGGCAGTTGTACGATGCCCCAAAAGATTATTTGTCCATAGTACATAGTAATATTGGTGGATATAAGACAGACGGCGTGATGCAGGAAAATCTGAATATATCAACCAAAATACAAGATAATGGAAAAGTGAATAATAAAGTTATCGTCACTAGAGAGCATAAAGGTGGAAATACAGAATTTGAATGGTGGAATCAGGATAATATTAATTATATGAGAACTTATATACCCAAAGGCTCTAGAATATTGAATATAAGTGGGTATGCAGACAAGCAAGAAAAATTAGATACTCAGGGTATCGCAGGTTATAATCAAGATCCAGATTTAAAAGCAATAAAAGATAGCTTAATACATAATGAAGATTGGGACATTGATATTTTTGAGGAAAGTGGTAAATTGGTTATAGGTGGTTGGGTACTAACTAAACCTGGAGATACTAGTCAGATTGTGATAGAATATGAATTGCCATTTGAGTTAAATTCTTATGATATTTATTCTTTGATACTACAAAAACAGTCTGGTACTTTAGGAATAAAATATCAATATAATCTAGAATTACCTAAGAACAAAAAATCTATCTGGAAACAGTCTTCTTTTGATTTAGAAAATACTGAAATAGGCTATAAAGTAACAGATGATATATTAAGAACGGATGAATACATAGGTATACAAATTAAGTAGAAAATATGAATATACAAGAAAATATAACTCTGGGAACTTTATCAACCTTCAAAATAGGAGGTAAAGCTAAATATGTAATTTTTGCCGAGAGCAATGATGATATTATTTCAGCTTTGAGATTTGCACAAGAAAAAAGTCTACCAGTCGGTATTATTGGTGCTGGTTGTAATTTATTGATATCGGATGATGATATAAATGGTTTAGTTATCAAGATGAATACAAGAAATATAGATGTTAACCATACACATTTATTTGCAGAAGCAGGGGTTTCTCTGGCAGCTCTTACAGCTTTTGGACATAAGAATAATTTAACTGGACTTGAATGGGCTCCATCTGTTCCATCCAGTGTGGGGGGCGCAATTAGAGGTAATGCTGGAGCTTTTGGAGGAGAAACTAAAGATAGATTAAAGCAAGTTAGAGTATACAGAAATGGACAAATTATAGATGTTGATGCTACAGACATAGGTTTTCATTATAGATATAGTGGATTTAAAGCTGAGAATAATAAAGACATTATTTTAGGCGGATTATTCGAACTAGAATTTGGGGATGTAGCTGAGGGTCAGAAACAAGTCAGAGATAATATTGTCAGAAAAAATCAAAATCAGCCAGTTGGAGTAGCTTGTTCAGGTTGTATATTCAAAAATTATGAAGGGACCATTAATTCATCATTGATAGATAAATTCCCAGAATTAGAGAACTTTATTGCAAAGGGAATAATCCCAAGTGGGTATTTGATAGAAAAATCAGGCTTAAAAGGTATGAGCTCAGGTAATATACGAGTGAGCGACAAACATGCCAACTATATGGTCAATACTGGAGATGGTAAGTTTGAGGATGTAATTAATCTGATTCAAATAGTTAAGGATAAAGTATTACAAGAGTTTGGAGTTAATATAGAAGAAGAAGTAGTCTATTTACATAAACAAATGAAAATAATATAAAAATTTTTATGATTAATTATACTCCATTAATTGTCACCATAATCTTGTCATATATACCTAGTTTTGCTTGGTTAGGTTTTGTGCTATCCCAAGATGTACATCCAGAAAAATCTACAGATATAGCTAAAGCCTTCATACTAGGAAGTTTTTTAGCTGTTCCAATAGTTATATTTGCAGTCTGGGGTAGGGAAGTTTTGGATATATTATTAATCACAATACCAGATACCTTGTCTAAATTTATTTTTGGAGCTGTAGCTGAGGAAATATTTAAAGGAGCTTTCGTTTATTGGTTTGCCATTAGTACGAGTCGATGGGATGAACCAATAGATACTTTTGTTTATGCTGCTACCTTGGCATTGGGATTCGCAGGAATTGAAAATTTAGCCTATGTACTCCAGTATTATAAAGATAATTTTGAGGCAATACAGCAATTATTAGTCTTAAGGGCCTTTACATCTCTGCTTATACATATTATCTCTAGCTTCTTATTTACATATGGGCTAGTTCTATATTTTAAATATAATCATAAAATTAATGGAATTTGGTTAGCTTTAGCTGGAATTATATTTCATGGGCTATGGAATTTAGTAATTGGGCTTTCTAATGGTACAGGGGGAGCTATAATAGTAGGATTTTATTTTATAATATGTATACCTATATTCGTCGGAATGGTATTTACTATTAAACATTTAAGGCTAAAGTCTAGATAATAATATACTTCTCAACAAAACCCTTGCTTTTTTTATAATATTTGGTATAATTATATTAATGCAATAGTTTATATAACAATTCATTTAAAATTATGTCTAGTATTTTAAGAAAATTAACAGGAGCTGTAGATTTTGAAGAACAACCAGTAATAGAAGAAGACATCCAAGATGACTTGAGAAGTAGATTTTCTGATGTATCAGACTCAGAATCTAACTCTATAGATGAATATGTTGCTGATACAAAGATTTCTACTCAAGCTACATTTCAAACTGATGATGAGTTAGTAGAAGGTGCACTTACTATTGATGTTTATCAAACCGATAATGACATTGTGATTGTATCTACCATTGCTGGGGTTACAGCTAAAGATTTAGATGTATCTATAACTAATGATATGGTTACTATCTCTGGAGCAAGAAAGAATCCAGTAAAGGTAAAGCAAGAAAATTATTTCTATCAAGAATGTTATTGGGGACCATTTTCTCGTTCAGTAATTTTACCAATTGATGTAGATGCTGAGAAGTCAGCTGCTGAGCTAAAAGACGGAGTTTTGACAATTACTTTACCAAAATCAGAAAAAGTTAAGATTAAGAAAATTCCTATCAAATAATCATAACTTTTGTAAAACACCTACCCTCAAAAAGTAGGTGTTTTTATTTTGCTATTGACTAGAGTTTCAATTTAATATATAATTAATGTAAAGCTATAAGCCAGAGACCATAAGCGGTGTTTACACAGAAGTCTTATGTAGGCAAATCAGTAGAATAATTTCTACATTTGTAATGTCTCGGCTAAAGGTCGAGCTTTTTGTTAAATTATATAGATAATACTATTATGGCGTTAACAAAATCACGCAAAAGAGAAATGTTGCAAGAGTTGCAAAACACAATTTCTTCAGCTCAGGGTATGGTCTTTACTGATTTCCAAGGTTCAAGTGTTTCTTCATTACAAGCTCTTAGAACAAAATTAAGAGCAGAAGGTGCTAGCTATAAAGTAGTTAAAAAAACTTTATTCAATAAAGCTTTGCAAAATACAGGAGTAAATTTATCCTTATCAGATCAATTACCAGGAAATTTAGGTGTTGTATTCGCTAATGATCCGGTCTTTGGGGCTAAAGTAATTAGTGAATTTGCAAAATCAGCTCCTAAAAATACCTTTACTTTGGTTGGAGGATTATTGGATGGTCAATATCTTGTGGCTGAGCAAGTAAGTACACTTGCTAAATTACCTTCTAAGGAACAACTACAGGCACAAGTAGTAGGAACTCTCGCAGCTCCTATGACTCAATTCTTGCAGGTAACCTCAGGAGTAGCTCGTGGTCTCGTAACTGTTTTATCAGCTTATAGAGACACCAAATAATTAAGTTAAGTATAATCATATGTCAGAAGAATTCGTAGTACCAGAAAAATTTGAAAAGATTGTTGATGAAATCAAGAATCTTAGTGTTATTGAACTATCTGAGCTTGTAAAAGTTCTAGAAGAAGTTCTAGGTGTATCAGCTGCAGCTCCAGTAGCAGTAGGTGTAGCAGCTCCAGTAGCAGGAGATGCTCCAGCTGCAGAAGAGAAATCTACTTTCGATGTTATCATTGAAGATGCTGGAAGTTCTAAAATTCAAGTTATAAAAGTAGTTAAAGAAGCTACTGGACTTGGATTAAAAGAAGCTAAAGATATCGTAGATGGAGCTCCTAAAGCTGTAAAAGAAGGAGTTTCAAAGGCAGATGCTGATGAACTCAAGACCAAATTACAAGAAGCTGGAGCAACAGTTGTAGTTAAATAACTTATAGCTTTACTCTATATCGCAAAAGCCCTCATTCAACTGAGGGTTTTTGTTTTTTATATGATATAATAATTATATATTAAATTTATTAACAAATTATGAAGAAGGGACTATATCTAGGTATAGATGCAGAATTTACAGGGCAACATCCACATAAAAATGCTTTGATTGAGCTGGCAATGATTGTGCTAGATAAGGATCTAAAAGAAATTGCGCATTATCAGACTTTGGTTCAAGTGCCTGAGGGTTTTGAAATTACTGATGAGGCAATGCGGATTAATAAATTAGATTTGGCTAAGGTAGAGAGTGAGGGAGTTTCATATGAACAATTAGTCAAACAAATTACGAAATTTGTAAAAAAACATTTTGAAGATAAACCAATTCTATTTGCTCATTTTATTACAATGGATTTTGCTTATCTTAATTATATTTTTGGTAGTGTAGATAAAGATAAGTTGTTTTGGAAGGAGCTAATAGGCCATAATGTAATTGATACTAAAGTCCTAGCTAATACTATTAACTTATTACAAGTGAACAAGGGCAAAGAACCAATATTCAAATCAACTTCTTTATCCAACCCTGGGGGGCTGACAGACACTTTGGGTGTTACAGATTATGAAGCTCATACAGCTCTTGGTGATATTAGGGCTACTAAAGAAGTTATGATCAAATTATTGGATATTTTGGATACAGTGTAGTATAATATAGTTATAAATTAACTTTTAATACTATGGCTTATATAGAAAAATCTTTCAATATACCTAATAATACTGGACTATCTGAGACACAGATCCAGTTACATCTTGGCCTATATGCTGGATATGTCAAGAATACTAATATTTTATTAGATAAAATCAATGCTCTGAAAAGTGGAGAAGATGCAGTGGTTGTATCAGAATTACAAAGACGACTAGGTTTTGAATTCGATGGAATGAGATTGCACGAATACTATTTTTCACAATTATCTGAAGGAGCTCAGGCTCTCGATATGGATTCCAAGCTGGGACAATTAATTACAACTCAATTTGGATCCTTTGATAATTATATTGCTGATTTGAAGCGAATTGCCAGCACCAGAGGAATTGGTTGGGTGATTACTTATTATGATGCTGAAAATAACTCTCTAATCAATGTTTGGGTAGCTGATCATGAACTTGGACATCTAGCTGGGCTACCAATTGTATTTGTAATTGATTTATGGGAGCATGCCTTTATGGTAGATTATGCTCCAGCTACCAAGGCTGATTATGTCTCTACTTATCTATCAGCTATTAACTGGGAAGTTGTAGCAAAAAGAATATAAACTAAAAATTTTAGTAGATTATGAACACTAATCCACTGGTAGACTTAGATTTTAATACTCCAGAAGGTTTTATCCCTTTTGGGGAAATCCAAACATCTCATTATATTGAGGCTATTCAACATCATATAAGTATTGCCAAGAATAAAATTAAGGCTATTGAAGAATTATCAACTCCAAATTTTGAGAATACAATTGAAGCTTTGGAATATGCCACCTATGAGGTACAATATATTCATATTATGGCTGAGAATTTGAATTTCGCCGATACTAATCCAGAGTTGCAAGAGGTGGCTTTAAGGCTAGGTGAGATTACTACAAACTTTTGGAATGATATTTCTCTCAATAATAAACTTTTTTCACAAGTCAAGCAAGTCTATCAGAATAAGGAGAATCTAAATTTATCCACTCCTGAGCAAAAAACTTTATTAGAGGAGACTTATTCTTTTTTTACTAGAAACGGAGCCTTATTAGATGAGCAACAAAAGCAAAAGTTACGAAAAATTGATCTACAATTATCTAATTTGTCGCAAAAATTTGGACAAAATGTCCTAGCGGAGAATAATAATTATAAATTAGTAATTACAGATAAGTCAGATTTGGCAGGAATTCCTGAGTCAATTATCAATCAATATCAGAGCAAAGATAATCCTAATGAGTGGATAGTGGATTTGTCCTACCCTTCTTACATTCCTTTTATGCAATATGCTCAGAATAGGAATTTGAGAAAAGAATTATTCCAAGCCTATAATACCAGAGGAGCTCAGGGGAATGAATACGACAATAGAGAAATTTTAAAACAAATTGCTACTCTAAGGAAAGAAAGAGCTCAATTATTAGGTTATGAGACTCATGCTGATTATGTCTTAGAAAAAAGAATGCTATCATATCCAAGCAAAGTAGAGGCTTTATTAGATCAATTATTAGAGAAAGCACTAGACCAAGCTAAATTAGAAATTGCCGATGTAGCTCTGATTGCTAGCTCAGAAATAGATGAGCTAAGAGCTTATGATTATGCCTATTATGCCAATAAAGTTAAGCAAACTAAATATCAATTTGATGAAGAGAGAATTAGACAATATTTTCCATTAAGTCAAGTTCTAAAAGGATTATTCAATATAGCTAAAGAGTTATACGGGTTACAATTTATCTTGAGACCAGATATTCCTGGTTATAATAGGGAAGTAGAAGTTTATGAAGTGCAAGAAGCCAATGGTGAACATATTGGAACACTTTATCTTGACTTTTATCCAAGGGCAGGTAAAAAATCTGGAGCCTGGATGACAGAATTTAGATTAGCTCATATTAGAGATAACAAAACTTATACTCCACATATATCACTAGTACTAAATTTTACTAGACCACAAGGTGAGACTCCAGCTCTGTTGACTTTGCAGGAAGTTTTGACCTTATTTCATGAATTTGGACATGGATTGCATGGACTTCTAGGTAAGGGGAAGTATTCATCTCTTAATGGGACTAATGTCTACTGGGATTTTGTCGAATTACCATCACAATTGATGGAGAACTGGGTATATGAGCCGGAGATACTAGCTAGTATAGCCAAACATTGGCAAACAGGCGAGCCTCTATCAAGTCAGGATATAGAGATTATTCAGGCTGTATCATCCTTTCATGAAGCAGCAGCTACTGTGAGACAAATTAGATTTGGGAAATTAGATTTAGCTTGGCATTATAATACTAGAGAATTTAGTCCATTGGATGTGAATACTCTGGAAGAGGAAATCAATCAAAGCACAGCTCTATTCCCAGCTGAGGATGGAGTCTTGCTTAGTTCCTCCTTTACTCATATTTTTGATGGAGGCTATTCAGCTGGATATTATAGCTATAAATATTCCGAATTATTAGATGCCGATGCCTTTGAATATTTCTTATCTCAAGGTAAAGTCTTAGATTCTACCATAGGAGCAAAATTCAGAGAACATATACTATCCAAAGGCGGATCCGAACATCCAATGACTTTATATAAAAGATTTCGAGGTCAAGAACCAAGTATGGATGCTCTCTTAAGACGCTTAGCTAAGTCAACTAAGTAGATTAATTAAAACTTTGCCTCTCATATATTGTTTGGGTGTGGTAGTTCTTTTGTATTAGTAGGAGTGACTTTTCAGTCGCCCCTACGAAAAAATGTAGGGATAAACACTCTACATTACGAAAAAAAAGTTGGCAATTTACCTACCTCAACACAGCAAAATATAATAATACTCCCCACAATCCAAACCACAAGGCTAAGCTAATAGCCCAAGTATTAAAGGATTTAATGGGGAATTGGATAAATCCTTGTCTGCGATTAATGTCAACCAAAGTAGCAGAAGCAAGAGTGGCTGAGACACAAGATAAAATACACCAAGGACAAACCGCTCCAATTTCAAAAAAGGCCAGATAAGTCCAGACATATGATATTATTACCGCTGGTATGGTGATTGACAGAGCAATTAGCATAAAAGCTTTGGATAATTTTTTATGAGTAAGTAAATATAATACAGTCAACCAAGCCATAGGCCAGCCCATTAAGCCAAGCCAAGAATTCGGAAAGCCAAACATAGTGGCATATTGACTATTCATTACCTTACCACAGTCAATCCAAGCATTTATACTACAACCAGGAGTATAAAGAGGATTATTAAGAATCATAAACTTTTCATAACTAATTGTAAAAGCCGCCCAAAAGCCCGTTATTGAAAATAGTAATAGGATTATAGTATAAGGATAATTATTTTTTAGGTTAGTTATAATATTTTTCACAATAGTATGTTATTTAGATATATTTCTATTATAGCCTATAGTATTGTTTATAACAAGACAAAAGCTTGAAAAAAAGTCGTTTTAATGCTATAATTGATAACATTACTATTGATAAACAAGTATAATTTATGAAAATTACGAAAAAAGATTTACCTAAGTCACAGGTAGAGTTGACTATACAGATTGAACAGGACGAGATGGTAAAATATATTGACCAGACAACAGCTAGATTGGCTAAGAAAATTATCGTTCCTGGGTTTAGAAAAGGGGAGGCTCCCAAAGAGTTAGTAGCTAAGCAAATTCATCCTACTGATTTATTGAATGAAACATTCGAATATGCTATCAATGAGTCTTATAAAAAAGCAATTGAACAAGAAAATATATCTCCATTAGCTAGCCCAGAGATCAAATTATCAGAAGAAGCTTCTCAAGATAATCTAGAATATACCGCTATTATTAGTATAATGCCAGAGATAAAACTACCGGATTATAAAAAATTAGTAGCTAAAATCACTAAAGAAGACGAAGATATTACTGACAAAGATGTAGAAGAAGCCAAAAAATATTTGCAAAAATCTCGTGGTACTCAGAATATAGTAGATCGAGCAGCTCAAAAAGGAGATACTGTCAGTCTAGATTATTTCTTGACAGTAGATAAAAAAGAGTTTGATAAATCTGAGAAAATGCCAGTTGAGATCGGAGCTGATAAATTCATACCTGGTTTTGAAGATGAGGTAATTGGACTTAAGGCTGGAGATAAAAAAGAATTTGATATCAAATTCCCAGATGAGTATCATAATAAGGATATAGCTGGTAAAATGGGACATTTTGCCATTACAGTTAATGATGTGCAAGAAGTTGTTCTCCCAGATTGGAATGATGATTTTGCCAAAGTTTTAAGTAATGGGGAGAAAACTATTGCTGACTTGGAAGCTAGCTTAAAAGAAGGTCTTATTGCTGAGAGAAAAAATGAAATCCAGACTAATTATACCCAGGCTGTAGTAGATGCAATATTAGCTAAAATTAAAGTAGAATTACCAGATGTTTTGGTAATCTCAGAGAGAGATAAGTTAATTCAGGAGATGGAGCAGAGAGCTTTATATTCAGGACATACTCTTGATGATGCTCTGGATCAGGCTGGTAAAACCAGAGAAAAGTTACTAGAAGAGGCAATACCACAAGCTGAATCTAGAGTAAAATTAATGTTATTGCTAAGAGCTATTGCCGAGGAACAGAATTTCGAAGTAGATGAGAAAGAGGTAGAGCATAGAATTCATCATATTTTGGAGAGATATTCTGATAAGGATAAGAAAAATATTGATATGGAGAGATTGAATCTTATAGTTAAATCTGAAATCACAGATAAGATGGCTTTGGATTATCTTGGTAATTTGTAATTTTAGAATAAAGTACTAGTACGGTAGAAAGGAGGACAGTTGATTCAAGCTTTTTGTCTCCCTTTGGAGGGAGTCCCCGTAGGAGGAAGGTGGATTAAACTTTGTAACTTGTATTTTTCTCCTCCTTCGGAGGGGGAATCCTGAAAGTCTGAGAAAGGGGGACAGAAGATAAAAAAGACAAAAACTGAAATACGGGCGACTGAAAGGTCGCCCCTACGAATAGAAGATGGCATAACTCGCAACTTATCTACGATCTAGCAATCTAGTACAACATTTATTTTACAAATAGTCAAATATTGTATATAATATAAAAACAGTAAGCGCGTATAGCTCAGTTGGTTAGAGCGCATCCTTGACGTGGATGAGGTCAATGGTTCGAATCCATTTATGCGCACTATGAAAAATATAATACCAAATCTTAGTCTATCTATTCAGATAGGTTTATTAATTGGAGCTTTGTTAGGCTCTTTTTTTGTTTTACAATCGGTTTGGGTCATAGCAACTATTCCTTTTGTAATTATAATATATTGGCTATATAGGGATATTAGATTATTAATGTTAATTTCCTTTACGGTTTCTATGATTGTCTTTGGCTACTATATCAATCATATTATTGCTCATTATAATCGAATTCAGATCAATATCCCGAAGAAATTGGAAAATACTAGTATAATTATTGAATCTAGTGCAAAGGTACAAAAATTGGGTTATCAATATAAAGTTTACATCCCAGAATATAAGGCTAGAGCTTTTATGACTATTGATAATCAAAATTTGGAATACGGGAATAAATTAGAAATTAATGCTAAAACTTCTATTCCTGAGGAAATTGGTATTAGAAGATTTTTATTAGGAAAAAATATACATATTTATATGATAGTATCTAAATATCAGATATTAGATTCAATTCAATGCCAGTTACAATGCCAAGTCATCAAGTCAATTGCCAGTCTTCGGAATATAATTCTAGTTAGAATTGATGAGGCTTATCCAAATCAGGTAGGTGAGTTTTTGAAAGGCATTCTGATTGGTTATACGGATACATTACCGGCAGATATTAAGGATTCTTTTAAGAGAACTGGAGTTAGTCATATATTGGCAGTATCAGGTTATAATATGGCTATTATTGTGATGTTAGTCTATCAGCAACTGATTAATAGACAAGTGTCTCGTCCAATTTCCTTTTGGGTGACTATTATAGTTATGATTCTGTTTACTATTTTGACTGGAGCTGAGGCTTCTATTATGAGAGCTGGAATTTTTGCCGCACTTATATTGGGAGCAGAACAGATTCAGAGATATGTAGGAGGTATAAGACCATTAATATTATGTGCTACTATTTTGGTTATAATCAATCCTTTTTATATAGCTTATGATATAGGATTTCAGCTTTCTTTTTTGGCAGTAATTGGACTTCTTATTTATGGACAAATTTTTAAAACTTATACTGAAGGTATTCCTAGTTTAGGGTTTTTACCAATGATAGGGGAGACTTTTTTTGCTCAACTTCTGGTATTGCCAATTTTAATTTATTATTTTGGCCAGATTTCTATTATTTCAATTTTGGCTAATATTCTGATTGTCCCTATTATTCCTTTGGCTATGGCTTGGGGTAGTATTACTAGCCTATTTTTGAATTTGTCAATTTTTACTTATCCTTTGGTTGTTATAATACAATTAGTATTAAGTGTGAATCAATACTTAGCTAATATTAGTTGGGCTAGTATAAATACACCCAAAATATCCGAATTTATGGTAATATTAATATATATTATATTTGCCTTATTGTATTTTTGGTATAAAAATTCTAAGAAATATGAAAATTAAAATTATAATATTTATCATTAGTTTCATAATATTCATAGCTGGATATAGAGAGTATAATCTTTTATTTAATTCAAAAGATAAAATTACTTTTCTCAATGTAGGGCAGGGAGATTCTAGTTTGATTACTTCCAAAAGAGGGCATAGAATTATTGTAGATTGTGGACCAAATTCCAAAATCACTGACCAATTAGAGTCAAAATTAGGTTTTTGGGCTCGTCGTATTGATATGATTATAATCACACACGGAGACAAAGACCATTATGGAGGATGTCGAGATATAATTGAGAAATATAAAGTTGGCAAGGTGATGATTAATGGAGTTTTTGACTCCAAAAATCAAGATTATAAGTCATTATTGGAATTGATTCAAGCTAAGGAAATTCAGATTTTACCATCAATAAAAGACACCTATATTACTCTTGGGGATAGTATAGAATTGCATTTACTCAATCCACAAAACAATCTCTGGGAGCAGGATATTCGAGATGATAACTCAGAGTCAATAGTTATGTTATTAAGAAGTGCTAAGAATAGTATTTTATTGACCGGAGATGCGGATGAGGCTACAGAAGGCAAAATTTTATCACAATACCCTCAATTAGATGTGAATATACTCAAGGCCGGACATCATGGAAGCAAAACTTCAACTTCAGATAAATTATTAGATGCCATCACTCCTCAACAAGTAATTATATCAGCAGGAGCAAACAATTCTTATAATCATCCACATCCAGATATTATAAATAAAATCAAAAAAAGGAATATAAGAATTCAGGAAGTTAAAAACTATATGACAGGTATTGACATTTTGTTATAAATATAGTACTATGATAAAACTTGTTAACATTTTATTTTAATTATATGGAAGAACAATTATTACTAAAACTCCGCTCTCTAGGTTTCTCAGATAAAGAATCTAAGGTTTATTTGGCCTCACTTAAATTAGGTTCTGCTCCAATTCAAAAAATCGCTAAATTAGCCAATGTTAATCGAGCTACTACTTATGTTGTGGTACAAGGATTTATGGACCGAAGCCTTATGAGCTCTTATACTAAGGGTAAAAAGAGATTATTCACTCCAGAGTCTCCTGATAAAATTTCAGCTATAATTAAAGCTTATAAAGTCAAAATAGAGGCTAAAGAGAATACTATTAATGAAATTTTACCAGCTTTAAGTGATTTATATGATACTACTCAAGGTGGTAAAAGACCTCAAGTCAAATTCTATGAAGGTAAATCAGGTCTTAATGCAGTCAGAGAGGAAGTCTTGAAAACCAAGTCTAAGGAGGCTTTTAGTATTTTTAATTTAGATTCTCTGGAAGGGGTTTTTACGGCGGAGGAAAGAGCAGCTTTTACCAAAAAGCGAATTACTAAAAAAGTAAGTACACATTCTATTTATTCCTCCAGTAAGGGAGATATTCTGACAGATTCTAAATTAGATAGAAGTTTATATAAATATATTGATAAGTCAAAATATAATTCTCCAATTGATATTACTGTCTTTGATGATAATTTAGCTATTACTTCATTTAAAGAGCCTATGATGTCAGTAATTATACAAAATGAATCAATCGCTAATGCTATTAGGCAAATTTTAACTTTAGTCGAAAAATCAGATACTAAATAAAAAGTCGAGAGCCGAAATAACATAGTTATTCGGCTCCAAGTTGGGGGGTTTAATTGTAGAGGCATCAGTTCGACATTTTGAACTCCTACCCTAAGCGGGTATAGGGTTAACAACTATAAGATAACATAAAAATTGAATCTTGTCAAATTTTTGTACGAGATGAGGTTATCGTCGACAAAAGGGATTATATACATTACTAGTAATTGTCCTCCTTTGGAGGAGGTGGTCACTGTCGTATTTATACGGGAGTGGCCGGAGGTGGTGGATTGAGTTCTAGTTTATGTTTTGTCCACCCTCCCCCTACGGGTACTCCCTCCTAAGGGAGACAAAATTAAGAACTCTTTTTATAACTATATAAACTACGATAAAGTATCACCTCACAACTCACAACTTGTCTACGATGTATCTCATCTTATTCAATTTTTTGTAAGAAATCTAAAAGGAGAGACATTTGTCTCTCCTTTTAGGTTAGTAATAATACTATTTAGTGGACTCTACAATATGAGTAAAAACTTGTGGTTTATATTCAGCTAAATAAGCTAAACTCTTTCTATCAAGCTCTACATTAGCTTTATTGAGATTATTAATCAGTCTGCTATAGGCAACTCCATTAGCTCGGCTAGCAGCATTAATTTTGGTTTGCCATAATACTCGCTTATCTCGCTTTTTATTCCGTCTATCTCGATAAGTATAGCTCCAAGCATGCAATAAGGCTTCTTTAGCAGCTCTAAAGTTAGTTTTTCTTCGCCATTGAAAACCTTTTGCATATTGCAATAGATTTTTTCTTCTTTTACTTGCGGTTACTCCTCGTTTAATTCTCATAATATCGTCTTAAATTCTTATTGATTCAATACTCTCTTAAGTTTCTTGATTGAGGTATCAATAATCTGAGTCTTTCTTTTGGATCTTCTAGAATCTCCAGATTGCTTAGCTAAAAAGTGATTTTGAGCTACTTTTCTAGCTATCACTTTGTCAGTTTTGGTCAAAGTAATTCTTTTGGATAATGATTTACGAGTCTTGAGCTTAGGCATATATTCAGATTATAAATTAAATTCTCAATTTGATGATATAGATTTTAGCATAATTAAATCTTTTTTGCAAGTATTACACTAAATCCTTGAGGAGATTTTTTTAATTCTTGTTCTAGACGGATATTTTCAGGTAAATTATTGAGTATATTTCGCATTTTTATCCCAGCTTGTTCAGCAAAGGCTTTTTCTCTACCTCTTAGGTACATATCTAATTTTACTTTATGTCCTTGATCTAAAAACTTATATGTCTGCTTTAACTTCACTTCTAAATCATGAGGTTCAATCTTGAAGCCAATTCTGAGGGCTTTCAATTCTACTTTCTTTTGCTTGGCTTTATGTAGTCTTTGTTGTTTGGATTGAGTATATAAGAATTTACCATAATTCATAATCTTACATACTGGAGGTTTACTATCTGGAGCTATTTCTACTAAATCTAATTCAGCTTCTTTGGCTTGTTTTAAGGCTTCTTGTAAACTCACTACTCCTATCATTTTACCAGTAGCATCTACGAGTCTCACCTCTGGGCTAGTAATATTATTGTTAATTCTTTGATTTGTTTTTGATGAGGGCTTGGCTTGTTGTGACATTTAGTGATAAATTATTAATAATTTTGTGGAGATGATGGGAATTGAACCCATGTATAGCTCAGTATCAGTATACAATTACTTAGAGAAATAGGAAATTGCTTGTGAGTGTAATATATGCTTAATTAATTTCCAAAGATAGCATATAGCAGAGCCACAAAAAAGTTTTGAATAATATACTTTGTGGGCGAATACTATTCTATCAACATATATATGACACCAAAATTCTTTTATGTTGACTCAAAGATTTTGATGGCAGTTGCTAAATTAAATAATTAGGCTACTGCGTAACCGAACCCGCTATAGGATCGGTTTGCAAAAGGTTTTGCATTTAGGTTTGTCTTGTCTTTGGTCTCGTGACTGACATACGAGTTCTCATTGTATATAGATGCAAATGAACTAGCAAAGCGAAACATCCCCGTTTAGAGTTATTTGATTCGCAGTATTCTCTGTATAGATCTTTGTTCTTCTCTACTTCGAATACTCTGGCGTTTATCAATCTTTTTCTTACCTTTTGCAAGGACAAGTTCTAGTTTGATAAGGCCATGACTTAAGTATAGCTTAATTGGTATAATTGTCAAGCCTGAAGCGGATTTTTTTGCAATCAAAGAATCTATTTCAGATCTTTTTAATAAAATTTTACGAGGACGATCAGTTTCATATTTAGTATCAATGTGATTTTGATAATGTGGAATATTACAATTTATCAAAAATAATTCATTTTCCCTAATTGTAATATAGGCCCCTTTGAGGCTAGCTCTACCTAATTTTACAGATTTGACCTCATTACCTATTAGTTGAATCCCAGCTTGATATGTATCAATTATAGTATAATCAAAACTAGCTCGTATATTATTGGTAAGTATTTTCATAGCTTTATATATAAGATATATCATTATAGCATAAATATAGATTAATATGCTATAATGGTATTAAGAATATAAATTTATCAATTCAGATATGAGGTTATTCATTAATGGATATTTTTTGGCAAAACCCAAAACTGGTATGGGACAATATCTATTGCAGATTTTATTGCATCAAAAATGGCCATTAGAGATTGTAATTTTAATTCCAGAATATCTTAGAGATGATACTAAAAATTTAGATAAATCTATTAGAAAAAATATAAAATATATCCCAATCTGGTATCATAGAAATGATTTGATGGCTCAGATGATTTGGGAGAAATATATCTTTCCACGAGAAGTAAAAACTCAGAAGGCAGATATTGTCTGGAGTCCCCATCCTACAATTTCATATATTCCGAATATATATCATATTATGACGGTGCATGATGTAATATATTGGAAATTCCCAGAATATATCCCTAATTGGAAGGTAAGATTATATGTTAAGTTATTAGAAAAATCTATTACTAGGGTTAGTCAAGTTATTACTATATCTAAATTCTCTGCTAAGGAAATAGAAGCTGTTTTTGGTGTACCGTCTCAAGATATTCCAATTATTACACCAGCCTCTCCTAGATTTAATACTAATAAAATTAACCCAATCACAAATGGAAAATATATTTTTTATGAAGGTGGATTGGATATTAGAAAAAATGTTCCAAAATTAATTGAGGCCTTTAGTCTAATTGATAATAAATATCCTGAATTGACACTGTATATTGCTGGTAATTATTTCAAAAGCCATCTTATCCCCGATATACCAGCTTTGATTGGTAAATATAATTTGCAAGATAAAGTCAAGTTAATAGGCTATATATCAGATGAAGATATGATTAGATATATCAAATATGCTGAGGCTTTAGTATACCCCTCATTGTATGAAGGTTTTGGTATACCAATTCTAGAAGGTTTTGGTTTAGGAACTCCAGTTATTACTTCTAACATAGGTGCAATGAAGGAGATTGGGGCAGAAGCTGTAGTAGCAATTAATCCGAATTCAGCCAAATCAATAGCTAAAGGTATGGAGAATGTTCTAAATGATGATTTATTAAGACAATCTATTGTTCATAAAGGTTTGGAGAGATTACAAGATTTTGATTGGGATAAAAGTGCCTTGCAATTAGAAGTATTATTCCATATCAAATAATATTGATAGTATAAATTTTCTTTTGACTTTTTTGGTAGAATAGGGTATATTATAAGAAATTATTGAATAGTAATAATATGGCAAGAATTAATCCGGAAATAGAGACATTTGCAAAAATTAAGGTAGTGGGAGTTGGTGGAGCCGGTGGAAATGCATTAAAGCGAATGATTGACTCAGATATTAAGGGAGTAGAATTCGTAGCTGTCAATACAGATGCTCAGGATTTACATCATTCTCAAGCAGAACACAAGGTACACTTGGGTAAAAATTTGACTCGTGGACTCGGGGCTGGTATGAATCCAGAAGTTGGTAGGAAGTCAGCTGAGGAAAGTAAAGAAGAGGTCTATCAAGCGGTAAATGGGTCTCATATGATATTCATTACTGCTGGTATGGGTGGAGGCACAGGTTCAGGAGCTTCTCCTGTAATTGCTCAGGCAGCTAAAGAAAGTGGTGCATTGACTGTGGCTGTCGTGACAAAGCCATTTATGTTCGAGGGAATTCAGCGAAAAAGAATAGCTGAGGCAGCTTTTGAGGAGCTAAAGAAAAATGTAGACACAATTATTACTATTCCAAACGATAAAATTCTAAATATCATTGATAGAAATACTCCGGTTCTTGAAGCTTTTTCTATGATTGATGATGTCCTGAGGCAAGGTGTACAGGGTATTTCTGATTTGATTACCACCCCGGGACTTGTTAATGTGGATTTTGCTGATGTAAGTGCTATTATGAAAAATGCGGGCTCAGCTCTTATGGGAATTGGAAGTGCTACAGGAGAGAATAGGGCAGTTACAGCAGCTAAAATTGCTATTAATAGTCCATTATTAGATATATCTATAAAAGGAGCAAAGGGAGTTTTGTTCAATGTTACTGGAGGTAAAGATTTATCAATGGCAGAGATTAATGATGCCGCTAATGTAATTATAGAATCTATTGATCCAGATGCACAGGTAATATTCGGAGCTGTAATAAATGACAAGATTACCGAAGGAGAAGTACAAGTCACAGTGATTGCAACTGGATTTGATGATAAAAATCCAAAACCCATTAGTAAAGAGATAGACAAAGACCCAGTACAAGAGCCAACCTTAGAAGAATTACAAAAGAGAGTTGATGAAGAAAAATCGAAAAGACAATCTGAAGAGGCAAGACAGCAAGAAGTAGAATCCAAAAAGGATGAATTCATTAGGAATGTAGAATCAGATCCGGAAGATGCCTTTGAGTTACCAGCTTTTATAAGGAATAAATTAAATAAAAAGTAAGTGTTCATTTTGTAGGGGAGGAGGTATACAATTACAAATTATAAATTTTGTCCACACCCACCCTATGTGCACCCTCGCCAGCGAGGGATAATAATACTTGTCCTCCCTTGGGGGAGGTGTCACCATAGGTGACGGAGGAGGACTGAGATTTTTACTAAGACTTTTAGTCTCCCTTAGGAGTAAGTCCCCGAAATAGACTGAAAGTCTGGGAAAAGGGAATTAATCACCCTAATTAGGAAGGCAGCGAGGAGCTATAGCTCCGAGTGTCGGAAACCGAGGGTGTCCGAGACGGGGTTTTAGGGGGATTAATGGAAATGTTTATTTTTCCCGTGGAGGAAGGTTGGCCAAACCTGTGAGGTTTCACAGGAGTAAATCCCATTTACGACGGATGGGGTGGAGTATTCTGCAGCTTTAGTTTTCTGTGTCCTCCTTCGGAGGAGGTGCCCCGAAGGGGTGGAGGTGGATTGAGATAAAAACTAAATTCTATCCACCCCGCCCTACGGGCACCCCTCAAGAGGGGAATTTAAGGGACTGAAAGGTCTCGCCCCTACAATTCATAATTCATAATCACAATTTCCTCACATCTTGCCAAAATAGCTAAAATTATGTATAATATATACAAAATTGGCCACATCGTCTAGCCCGGTCTAGGACATCCCCCTCTCACGGGGAAAACAGGGGTTCGAATCCCCTTGCGGCTACTGTTTTAATTTAGATGCAAAGAGAGATACAGTGTATCTCTCGTGGGGATGAGAAGGCCGGAGCTTGTGTGAGTTTGTGCGAAGCACAAGGCGAACACCGCGAGGCGGGGTAGCGAGAATTTTCCGTCAGGAAAATTACTTGTGACCGAATCCCCTTGCGGCTACTGTTACCACCCCCATTCTTAATTTTATTTTGGTAATTTATCCCTTAGTTTCCTGTGATATGTTACTGCAAATCTATGAGCTTCGTCTCTGACTTGTTGTAAAATTTGTAAAGGTTTAGCACTTTTTGGTAATAAAATAGGCTTATCCCTATCTGGTATATAGATTTCTTCTAATCTTTTGGCTAGAGATATAATTGGAATAGACTTAAATTCAATATTACCTTTTTGCTGAACTTTTATTACTGTGGATAACTGACCTTTGCCTCCATCAATTAATATCAAATCTGGGATAGGCCAATCTTTTCTCTTGAATCTACGAGTCAGAGCTTGGTTTAAGTTATAAAAATCATCTCCACCTTCTGGAGGTAGTTGAATTCTGAATTTTCTATATTGGTCTTTAGCTGGTTTGGCATTTTCAAAAACTACCATAGATACCACCGCCTTATCTCCATGAAAATGGGAGGAATCATAGCCTTCAATTCTTTTAGGTAGTTTATCTAATTTGAGTAAACTTTGTAATTCCTCTAGATATTTATGTTTGTAGCTTTTGCTAGTTTGAATTATACCCTTGTGCAGAGAGACTTTTTCTAATGCTTCAATCTGATGCTTGATTTCTAGAGCCTGTTCAAATTTTTGTAGCTTAGCATAACTTTGCATTTGAATATGTAGTTTTTTGAGTATACTTTTGGATTTTCCCTTCATAATATCTATGATGGTATTGAGATTTTCTCTATAGCTGATTTTGTCTATATTCTTTATGCAAGGTGCATCACATTTGCCTAGTTTATAATAAATACAAGGTGT
The DNA here is from genome assembly GCA_937864235.1 of uncultured bacterium. Lineage (GTDB taxonomy): Bacteria > Patescibacteriota > Minisyncoccia > SW-4-49-11 > SW-4-49-11 > CALRBF01. Next base: position 44,382 of record CALMJI010000024.1, read on the forward strand.
TTTTGGCATTGTTTTACAAGATCGGTAGGGGAAATGTCGTCTGAGAATTTTGAGAGTTTTCCTGAGAGATTCCCCACTTATAAATGGTCCTAAATATTCTAATTTATCGGGATTTTTGTCAATATAAGTTTTATGAGCAACAAAAATTCTAGGAAAATTTTCTTTAGTCCAGACTAGATAAGAATAGCTTTTATCATCTTTTAACAGTACATTGTATTTGGGATTATATTTTTTGATCAAATTTGATTCCAAAATCAAAGCCTCAATTTCACCATCACAGGGTTTGATTTCTATATTAACCACTTCTCTTACCATTGCTCTTTTGGCGGAGTTGAGAGAGTTATTAGCTCTAAAATAGCTACTTACTCTGTTTTTTAGGTTAACGGCCTTGCCAATATATATAATATCTCCATTAGAGTTCAAAAACATATATACCCCAGATATTGTTGGTATATCCTTGATTAGTAAAGATATATTATTTTGCTCCTCCAAAAAGTTATCCACTTATTTATAAAATTATAATTATATGTTATAATAATATCATATACTAATATGAATACATATATTAAATAAATTTTTATGGCTACAACATTAAAAAGGAGTTTATATAAATCAACAGAGTTCAGAGTATTTACTGGGGTCTCATCTGGTATTGCTGATTATATTAATACTAAGCATAATCTTATTCGGCTTTTATTCATATTATTAACCTTAGCCAGTGGAATGGGTTTAGTTCTTTATATAACTTTATCTATATTATTGCCAACAGAGGATGAAATTATAGAACAAGAGGATAGAGAATTTTATTATAATGTTACACATGGTGGGTTAAAGGAAGAGGATATGATATCAGTTGCTCAATACTCTGATATGATAGATAAATTAGCTTCTAAACAAAATATAGTGGCTTTGATTATCATATTTATAGGTATGTTTTTTTTACAATTTAGACTTACTCCATGGGAATTAATCCCAGAGGGATGGAGATATCCAGCTATTGTGATCACAATTGGACTAGGCTTCCTTTTGAAAAGTGTAACTCAAAAAAAATCATAAAATATTTATATGTATAATGTAATTATAGACAATAATTTAGAAGAAGAGTCATCCAAAAATCGTATTATAAAGTTTAATTTTGGTAAAATATACTTATTTTTATTAATATTTAGCTTTGCCTTTATTTATTTTTACTCAGTTTATCAAGATGGATATTTAACTATTTTAATCCCATACAGAGTTTTATGGTCAATAGCTATAATTGTGATAGGAATATCAATGTTGAGAATTAAGAATACAGGGGCATTTAGTCTGGCATTTTTTATTACAACTTTATCAGTAGGCATTACTATTACCTCAATCTTTGCATATTCATCTAATATACAAGATAATATTAATACAAGCATCATTCCAATTAACGATGCTAAAGAGCTTGCTTTTGATATAAACTTTGCCTCTACTCAGGCTAAAATAAGTTCTGAGGAAAGCAATATATTCAAAGGTGATTTTAGCTCAAATTATGATACTTTAATTTCTAGTAATTATATGAATGAAAATCAAGTAGAGAGTATCAAACTAGAACAAAATAGTATTCCACCTGGAATTGGAGCTTATACAAAAAGTGCCAATATGGTATTACCTACTAGTATTCCTACAGAATTAAAACTTAATTCAAATTTATCTAGCCTTGATATTAATTTTAACAATATAAAATTAAAGTCAGGATATATAAAACTTAATAATTCTGTATTTGATATGATTATTAAAGATATAAATTTAAATGAGGATGTGGTTTTGGATATAAGTTCTAATTTAAGTAGATTAAATATTATAATTTCAAAGGATATTCCTATTATAATTTCCAATTCATCAAGTTTGAGCCAAACTGAGTTTATAGGAGTTAATAAGAGTGATGGGAGCTCTAATGTATATCAAACTTTAGTTCAAGAAAGTATTCCAGATCAGGCCTCTTTTTCTGATGAAATTGCTGAAGAAGACACTAGTATAGAACCAAAAAAAGAAATTAAGGAAAGTAAAAAATTAATTATTAATCTTAAATCTACTTTATCAAGTATTAAAATAACACAAAAATAATATGATTATTGAGACAGCTGAATATAATGTAAAGCTAATCACAATTTTTATTAAATGGTATTTTTTTGAGATGCCTATAAAAATTATAAAACAACTATATAAATATCTTATAGTTATTACTAAAATATACTCATTTATATTTTTATTAAAAACTTTTTTTTCTCCTTGGAAAAATCAATCTTATGCATATCCGGACAAGGGATTTGATATCAATAAGATATTAGAGGTTTGGACATCTAATATGGTGGCTAGGGTAGTAGGAGCTTTTGTTAGATTTTTTACTATTTTGACTGGTATAGTTGTCTTGCTAATAGTAATAGCTTTAGGTTTATTAATTTTATTTTTATGGCTTACTTATCCCGTATTGTTTTTTATATTAATTATCCCTAGTTTTTAATAATATGAAATATTTTTACTCAATATATCATACCAGAACTTTTCTTAGCAATATATTAGATAAATTTCTTTTTAACTTTTTTAGCTATCTAGTATGGATTTTATTTATTATATTAGCCTTAGGTATTGGTTATATAACTGGTAATTATACACTTACAGCTCTACTTATAGCAACTAGTATATATGTGTATATTGTTGCTTATTTGTTTATAATATTAAAACTAAGGTCAGATGAAGATGAATTTATTTTAGCCAATAATTATGCAGAGATAGTTGATTATGATACTGCTCAGCATTTGGTTAGATATTTCCCTAAAAATCTTACATATGTTCAACTTATACGGGCTATTAGTAAAAGCACAAGAGGCAAAACCATACTTGCATATATGGGGCTCGAGGCAGATACCTTTTATACTAAAATTAAAGATTTGGGATTAGATCAAAATTCTAATTTAATCTCAATAGAAGAATTATTAGAAAGTGCTAATAATTTGAGAATAAATTGGGAGGAAAAAAGAATAGGAGCACATATACTATTATATGTTATATTTCAACAAGAGCAGGAAAATATATTTTATACCCTATTAGATCAATTAGATTTATCCAAAGAAGACTTTTTACAAATTGTATCTTGGGAGGCTTTATATCATAGTAATAGTAAGACTATTCCGACCTTTAGCCCAGAAGGTATATATAAAGACTTTGGATCATTGGGGAGGTCTTGGACTATTGGCTATACTAATGATTTGGATAGAATTACTGATGATATTACTGAGTCTATAGTGCATCGAGACCCTCATAAAGTTATTATACATCAAGATATATTGAGACGAGTATTGACTAATTTGTCTAATTCTAATAGGCATAATATTTTATTATTGGGTAATATAGGTGTGGGTAAGAGCTCTCTTATTGAAAATTTAGCCTATACCATCAGGCAGTATCAGATAGAAAAGAATAAAAATCTTAGTCGGGTTTTGAAGCTGAATACCACTGATTTGATATCTGGGACTCCAGAGGCAGCTCAATATTTACTTAAAGCTCTAAATTATGCAGAAAAATCAGGTAATATAATTTTAGTTATTGAAAATATATCAGAATTATTTTTATCAGCAAATGATGAGATTAGAAATATCATAGTAAAATTTTTGAATTCTAAGATTATTAATGTGATTGGTATTGATAATCCAGAAGGGTATCATAGTGGGGTGAAAAGTTTTCCTGTTATAGACAGTTTGTTTGAGGATATTACAGTGGAAGACGCCTCTCAAGAAGATACAATGTATGTTCTAATGATGACATCTTTTGATTTATATAAAACTTATAATAAATACATCACCTATCAATCACTAAGAGCGGTGATGAATTTTTCAGAGAGATATATTAGTAAGGGGGGACTCCCAGGAAAGGCTGTAGAAATATTATCTGATGCTGTTAATCAAGCTAATATAGAAGGTAGCCCATTTGTACTCGAGAGTCATATTAGGACTGTTGTCTCAGAGAGGGCTAACATTAATGTAAACACTTTACAAAATACCGAAAAAGATGCATTGCTATCATTAGAAGAAAAATTACAAGCTGAAATTAAAGGTCAGCCAGAGGGGCTGACTGCTCTTGTCAATGCACTAAAGAGAGCACAATTGGATGTAAAGGCTAGAGATAAACCAATAGGTACATTTCTTTTTTTGGGGCCTACTGGAGTTGGAAAAACAGAGACCGCTAAGGCTTTGGCTAAACATTATTTTGGGTCCAGTGATAGAATGATTCGACTAGATATGAATGAGTTTGGTAGTGAAGACTCTGTATATGGTATTTTAGGTTCGCCAGCAGGAGAAGATAATCTTTTTCAAGAAGGATTTTTGACCAAAAGAATACAAGACAAACCATTTTCATTGATATTATTAGATGAAATTGAGAAAGCTCATAAGCAGGTTTTGAATATATTTTTGCAAATTTTAGATGAGGGATTTTTGACAGATAATAGAGGAATTAGAACAGACTTTAGAAATTCTATTATTATTGCTACATCTAATGCGGGTGCTTTATTCTTAAGAGAATTTATTCGTACTCATTCAGAATTTGATAAAGTTGCATTCAAGAAAGAATTAATAGATACCATTATCAAAGGTAAAGAGTTCGCTCCAGAGTTTATTAATAGATTCACAGATGTTATAGTATATTATCCATTAGATATAGATACAGTAAGTGAAATAGCTTCCAAAATAATTGAAGGTATGGTCAATAGCTTTGATGAGGAAAGGGGAGTAAAATTAGAGATAGATAATGATGCTATTAGATATCTTGCAGAACAAGGTTATAATCCAGACTTTGGAGCTCGTGAGTTAGAAAGAACAATTTCTTCAATTTTAGAGACTTATTTGGCTGATTATATGCTGATACATTCTGTGAAAAGAGGAGATATGATAAGAGTTACATTAAAAGATATTGTAGATAAAAATTAAATGCTAAGCTTGAAAAAATGTTAATTCTATGCTATAATATATAGATATGGAGAGTAGAAAAGAACAATTTTTGGAGTATGTAATTCTGGATTATATCGATACTGCCCAACCAGTATCATCATTTACTATACAAAAAAAATATCAATTACCTTATTCTAGTGCTACAATTAGAAATGAGTTAGCTGAGCTTGAGGAAGATGGTTATTTGACTCAAGTTCATACTTCTTCTGGAAGAATACCTACAGACAAAGGTTATAGATATTATGTCAATAGACTTCTTGGCAGGCAAGAAATTTTACGCCAATATGCTTCTGTGACTCATAAATTACTGAATGATATGAATAAGATGAATGAACTTCATCTTAAGTTAAAGAAACTTTTATTATCATTTGCTAATGAGTCAGGTAATGTAGCTATGGGTAAATTGTCATCAGATTTAATATTCGAGGAGGGTGTCTCTAATTTCTTAACACAGCCAAGATTTTCATCGGTAGAATTTATTAGAACAGCACTAGAAGATTTGGAAGAAATAAAATCTCATATTGATGAAATTAGTCAAGATGTAAGTCAGGGTAGCTATAAATTATATATCGGAGAGGAAAGCCCGCATACATCTATGCATAAATATGCTGTTATTGTGGGTAAGTTTTCAATTGATTCAGATGATGGTACAATAGTTGTAGTAGGGCCAAAGGGTATGCAGTATGCAAAGAATATAGCTCTAGTGGAATATATGCTTAATAGTAATAATAATTATGAAGAAGAAAGATAATCAAACCGAAGAAGTACAGAGTAAATCTAATGATAACATAGATTTTGAACAATTAATTGAGCAGATAAAGGAGGAGTCAGCTTATAATTTAGCTGGTTGGCAAAGAGCTCAAGCAGATTATCAAAATTTAAGAAAAGAGTCAGAGCAAGCTAGAATAGATAGTATCAAGTTATCAAATAAAGCTTTAATTGAAAATTTAATTCCAGTTTTTGATAATTTCGCTATAGCTACAAAACATTTACCCGAAGATTTACAAAATAATAATTGGGTACAGGGTATAGTCTATATCTATAAACAATTACAAGATATTCTAATAGCCGAGGGAGTTGAAATTATTAATCCTATGGGTGAAATTTTTGATCCTAATATACATGAAGCAGTAGAAACTGTGGAAGCAGAAGACTCAGAGAAGCAGAATATGATTATAGATGTATTACAAGTAGGGTATAAATTAAATGGTGTTTTAATTCGTTCTGCTCGCGTTAAGGTATCATCCTAAACATGGAATTGTCTGATATATGGTTGTATATTGGAATTCTTAATATAGTTTATTTTGTCACATTTCTGATATTCAAAATTTTGCTTAAACAAAAATGGATAAAATACATTTTTGAAAATAAATTTAGAGATAGAGATATTCATAGTGAAGTGAAGCCTAAAATAGGTGGGTTAGTGATTATCCCTAGCTTTATTATAATAGTAATTCTTTTGGTTTTATTCGGCTTATTACCTTGGCAAAATGAGTTTTTGGGTCTTTTGATGGGTGCTCTAGCTATTCTAACTTATGGTTATATAGACGAAAAGCTAGATTTGCATTGGAGTATTCAGTTTATTTGGCAGTTTGGAATCGCAGCTATTGTAATTTGGTCTGGAGTAGGTATTCAAGCTATTAACTTGCCTAATGGGGAATTATGGTTTATAGATATTTATAAATTGGGGGGTATTGTTTTTCCACAAGATATAATTACCTTATTATGGATTGTGGGGCTTATGAATGTTGTGAATTGGTTAGATGGAATTGATGGATTAGCTGGAGGAGTTGGAGTTGTTGGCTTTCTCACGCTATTTATATTATCTTTGACTTTATTTGTAAATCAGCCTCATATTGCCTTAATTTCTATTATATTAGTAGGTTTATACTTGGCATTTTTGATATTTAATTGGTATCCATCTAAGATTTTTTTGGGTACTTATGGTAGTATGTTTTTGGGATATATGTTAGCAGTTTTAGCTTTGATTAGTGGAGGTAAAATAGCTACATCAGCTTTGGTCTTAGCCTTTCCCATTATAGATGCTATTGTAGTTATTACCCAGAGAATTTGGAATAAAAAATCTATTTTTGAAGCAGATAATAGGCATTTTCACCATAAATTACTACAAGCTGGTATGAGTCAACAAGTAGCTGTTTTTATTATGTATTTTATTAGTATATTTTTTGGTGTATCAGCTCTTATTTTAGAAACTAGAGGAAAAGTAATCGTATTTTTATTAGGAATGTTTGTTTTGATTGTAGTTTCAATTTTCATAGCTAAAGTTATTGTAAAAGATAATAAATTATGATAATATAGTCTTATATAATTTACAAAATAAATATGTTATATAAAAGGGGTTATAGTGTGATAGAAGTGTTGTTAGCAGGTTCTATTTTAGCTTTAGCTATATCAGGAATAGTAGCATCTATGCTCATAGCTCAGAGAAATAATCAAGCTAGCATTGCTCAGAGTCAGGCTCTAGCTATGGCTCAGGAGGGGATTATAGCATTAAAATCAATTAGAGATAGAGATTATTCTCTTTTGGAGAATGTTGATGGTGCTGCTCTTAAGTTTGAAAATGGTCAATGGTTAATCATAGGCTTACCATCTCCTAATGACGATAAATTAGATAATCCAGCTAGAACTCGCAGAGTTAAAATTGAAAATGATATAATCCCAGATGCCAAAAAAGTAACGGTGAAGGTAGAATATCAGATTAATCCTGAGGGTTATACCTCTAGTTTAGATTTATCCGAGACATTGATTAATATGTCAAAAAAACCTACAGGAGTAACTGCTGAGAGTAAGAATTATAGATTGATTGATGATAGCCTCGGAGATATAAGAGATAATAATTTAAATCAAACAATCCTATCACAATAATGAATAAAAAAGCATTCACATTATTAGAAGTTTTATTAGTAATTGCTTTAATAAGTATTTTATTTGTAATCTCTGTTGTAATGATTAATCCAAACAAACAATTAGGAAATATTAATGATGCTAGTAGGAGGTCAGATGTATTTGCTATTTACAATGCAATTAATCAATATAGAGATGCTAACTCCGGTAATTTGCCAGATGGAATTAATAATACTCCTAAATCTATTTGTAAACCAGATTGTCTTTCTGATTCTGATAAAATAGATATTAGTGAAGAAATAGAACCATATATTGCATTTGGGAATATTCCGGTAGATCCAAAGCAAGACGAATCAGAAGATATTACTGGATATACTGTTTATGTGACTACCGAAGGCCGGGTGGTAGTAGCAGCCCCCATAGCGGAGATGGAGAACGGTACTACAATTAATACTTTAGAATAAAAATATGAATAAAAAATCTACACCTTTAATCAATGCAGTGATGTTTAGAGTTTTTACAGCATTAGTTTTATTATTTACAACTATATTATATATAATTATCTTAGGACTAGCTTATTTACAGTATACAGGTGGTATAGATATTATATATACTGATGCAGCAACACATTTATTAATTGTTGTAGTAATAGTACTTTTCGTAATTGGATGGTTTTTTTCATATACATTATATATAGGAATAATTAAGCCAGTTTACGAGACATTAAATATTATCTCAGAAAGTATATCTAAATTAATCATTAAGGATTCCATAGATAAAGAACAAATTATATATTTGAATGAATTTGTTAATAATTCATTATCTCAGCTTAATAAATCATCATTGACGAATAAAATTAATTTATCATTGAGCACAGAAAGTTATCTCAAAAAGTTAAGTGAGTTAATTAGACAGAATGAAGAGCTTACCAATTCTCAGCAAGAGTTAGCTGAATTAGTAGAAAAGTTAGAAGATCAACAAAAACTATTAGAATTAGAGAAAGCTAAAACGAATGCTATTATTGATTCAATTCCAAATGGTTTATTGGTAACTAGTAAAGATGGAAATATATTCTTAGTGAATAAAGAACTGGAAAATTTATTAGGATTAGAACTAGATGATGTATTAGGTAAATTTATATATAATATTTTGCCAGATATACATCTCAATAAAGAATTAGTAAAAAGAGATAATGAAGAAGCCTTTAATATTAATGCAAATTATAGGTATGCAAGTTTTTTTAATTATAAATCAAAAGATCAAAAAAAGAATATGATTTTAGAGAATACATCCAATCCTATTATTTTAAACGATGACATATTGGGGTCTGTATTTATATTAAGAGATACAACCCAGGAGCGCGCAACTGAGAGAGCCCAGAAAGAGTTTGTTTCACTTGCCTCTCATCAATTGAGAACTCCAATTACTTCTATTAAGTGGAATTCTGAGATTATTTTATCTAATAGTGAGATTGCTGAAGAAGTGAAGCTAGCTGCTAGTGATATATATAAAGAAGGAACTAGGATGGAAAAGTTAGTAAATTCACTCTTAAACCTATCTAGAATAGATTTAGGAAAAATTAAATTTAATACTCAGGAAATATATTTGGATAAATATATAAAAGATCTATCAAGAACATTACAATCTGAAATGAATTTAAAAAATTTATCCTTTGAGACAGATATATTATTTAAGAATTCAATTAATAATGATCCTGTATATTTAGATATAATTATTACCAATATATTATATAATGCTATCAAATATACTAATCCAAATGGTGTAATAAAACTTAAAGCAGATATAATACCAGATACAGAAAAAATTCTTATTACAATTTCTGATACAGGCATTGGGATCCCTCAATCTCAACAATCACAGATCTTTAGTAGATTATTTAGAGCAGATAATGCTAAGAACTGTCAGCCTGATGGAAATGGCTTGGGACTATATGTGGTCAAGAAGTTAATCGAGTTGATGAAAGGTAATGTTTGGTTTGAGTCCCGAGAAAATCAGGGAACTACTTTCTTCATAGAGTTACCAATTGCTATCAATGCCGAAGTATGATATAATTGTTTTATATATCAAAATTTATGTCTTATAAAGTTTTAATTATAGAAGATGAGCCAGCTATAGCTAGAGTTTTAGATTTAAAACTAAAGCAAATTGGTATAGAAACAGAGGTAGCTAATGATGGTAGTTTAGCTTTAGATATAATTAACAAAGATGACTTTGATTGTATTTTATTGGATTTAATACTACCAGGAGCTGATGGATTTACAATATTGGAGGCTATTAGAAAAAAAAGCCAAACCACTAAAGTAATAATTATGACTAATTTAGGACAATCTGAAGATAGGGCTCGTGTAGAGAAATTAGGCATAACTGCATACTATGTAAAATCAGAAGTCCCTATTAGCCAATTAGCAGAATCAGTAAAGCAAATACTAATGACATAGATTATAGTATATGGTATAATTAAAAATATTAAAATTAAATAAACATATATGGACCCAAAAGAAATATTAAATCTATTAGTAAATACACAATATATAACCTCAGAAGATTCTAAATTAGCACTCTCTAGTACTAATGATGACCCAGCTATAGCTATAGATTATTTGGTACAGAATAACATTATTACCTATGATATTATTGGACAGGCTTTAGCAGAAAGTTGGGGTGTGGCATATTTTGATTTAAACACTTTCATTCCGTCTAAAGATGATGTCATTAAAATCCCTGAATCAGTAGCCAAAGAGTTAAGGTTAGTATATTTTAAAGATTTACCAGAGAAAATTCAAATTGCATCAGACAATCCAGTTGTGCTTCAAGGTAATGCCAAATTAATTATAAAAAGAGAAGAAAAATCAGGATTCATAGGGGGGAAAAAAGAAATAACAGAAGAAAAAGATTTAGAACAAGAGCTAATAAAACTATTCCAGAAACCAATTGAATTTGGCTATTCTCTTACACAAGATATTGATAGGTCTCTATTAAGCTATAAAGCACCTCTATCATCTAGATTTATATCTATTATGGATAAATTTGATACTGTTGCTCCAGAGATAGTGGAAGAAATTATAGAAGAAGCTTTAGAAGAAAGTGTCTCAGATATTCACTTTGAGCCACAATATAATAAAAGTGTCAGAATTAGATTTAGGGTAGATGGAATTTTGCAAGAAGTAGGATCTATACCATTTGCTTATTATGAAAATATACTAAATTTAATTAAAGTAAATTCTCAACTAAGAACGGATGAACATTTTATTCCACAGGATGGAGCTATTCGTTTCCAAAAAAATAATTCTGTTACAGATGTTCGTGTATCTATCTTACCAACTGTATATGGAGAAAAAATTGCACTCAGAGTTCTTACTAATTCATTGTCTAATATTACTCTAGATACATTGGGACTAAATGAAAAAAATATCAAAATCTTGAGAAAGGCATCCCAAAAACCATTTGGTATGGTATTGGTAACAGGACCAACTGGATCAGGAAAATCAACTACCCTTTATTCTATTCTAAAAACTGTCAATGATGAAGGTAGAAATATTACAACTATTGAGGATCCAGTCGAATATAAAATTGAAGGTGTGAATCATATTCAAGTTAATAAAGAGACAGATTTGTCATTTGCTCGAGGATTAAGGTCAATTTTACGTCAGGACCCTAATATTATCTTAGTAGGAGAGATTCGAGATGATGAAACTGCTCAAATTGCTATAAATGCCGCTTTGACAGGGCATCTATTGTTCTCAACTGTTCACGCCAATGATGGAGAAAGTACTCTACCAAGACTTTTGAATATGGATATTGACCCATTTTTGTTATCTACAACATTACAACTTATTGTTGCTCAGAGATTAGTTCGTAAAATTTGTCCAGCCTGTGTTTATACTTATTCAGTTAATAGAAATGAGTTGGAGGAAACAGTAGGAGAGTCTTTAGAAAGATTTTTCCCTGAAGAAAAATTAACATTATATCGAGGTAAAGGATGTGCTAATTGTGGGTTTACAGGGTATAAAGGAAGAAGTGGAATTTATCAGCTTATAGAGATGTCAGAGGAGTTAAGAGAATTAGTTCTACATAAACCAAACTCAGATATTATAGCAAAAATTTCTCGTAAACAAGGTTCATTATCTCTATTTGAAGATGGAATAGAAAAAGTAAAAATAGGAGTGACAACACTTGATGAAGTAATGAGAGTAGCCCAAATACCAGAAGAATATAATTAAAATATATGTTTTTTAATAAAAAAAATAAATCTAATACAGTGGCTAATAATAATTTAAATACAGTAGCAAAACCGTATACTAACTCCGATTATCAACAATTAGGTCAAGCTGTTTCTACTGATAATAGCCAAGATAATATGAATCAATCTGTTTTTACTGAAATCGAGCAATTATATTCGCAACAGCCCTTTAAGAATCAAGCATCAGTTAGAACTAAAGTAAAGCGAGGTAGTAGTAAGGTTACTAAAGCTAAAAAAACTTTTTTGGATAATTTAGCTTTATTAGTAAGTTCTGGAATGGGGGTCAATACTTCCCTTCGTATATTACATAAAAATACACAAGATAAGGCTTTAAAGAAAATATTATATTCTATGCTTAGCAGTGTGGAAAGTGGTAGTAGCCTATCTCAAGCCATGCAAGACCATAACTTTTTACCAGACTTTTTAATATCTTTAATCAGAATTGGAGAGGAATCTGGGAATTTAGCAGATAAAATTAAAAGGACAGTTATATCTCTAGATAAAGACCAAAGAAGAAGAGCACAACTAAGGTCAGCATTGTTTTATCCAGTTTTTGTGCTTACTTTGGTTATTGTATTAGGAATAGTAGTCTCAACATTTATATTGCCAAGAATAGGCCAAGTTTTTTCTAATATGAATGTCAAATTACCAGTAATGACAAAAATATTAATTCAAGTAGGAGAGTTTATGTCCAAGTACTGGTATATTATTATCCCTTTAATATTGGGTACATTAGTTCTATCTATATTATTACTTTTTGTATTCCCAGCCACAAGAAAATCTGGACAATGGTTGTTGTTCCATTTGCCAGTATTCAATGATTTGATAGTCAAGACTGAAGTATCTAGATTTGCATATAATTTAGCAATGTTATTAAATTCAGGTATTCCAATAACAAAAGCATTATTATCATTATCCAAAATACATGATTATTATATGTATAAAAATTACACACAATTTTTAGCTAATTATATTCAGAGTGGTAAAAGCTTTCATAATATATTTGATGTTAATAAGAAAAAAACTAACTCTATTTTACCTTTTGCAGCTCAGGAAATTATTACAGCAGGGGAGGAGTCAGGTAAATTACCAGAAGTTCTGGAACAATTAGGAGAGCGATATGAACAAGAATCAGAGCAAATTGCCAAGAATATTGCAGTTCTATTAGAGCCTGCTCTATTAATAGTAGTCTGGATAGGAGTTGTATTCCTAGCTGTAGCCATATTACTTCCGATTTATAGTCTTGTTGGTAATTTTCAAATATAAATATGAAAGCGAAATATAAAGGTTTTACACTAATAGAAATAACCCTGGTAATGGTTTTAATATCTATTTTAATTGCCATTACCACTACCTTAGTATCCAATGTAATAGCCCGTAATGATGTTGGGTCTGCCCATGAATCTCTCTATAATGCTCTCTTGAGAGCCCAACAATTGTCCAAAAATCAATATAAAGATTCTCAGTGGAGAGTATGTCTAGACAATATAAATAAGCAATATACCATCACTTCAGGAACTTGTAGTGATCCCACTAATGCTGAGATAATCAAAATGTCCTCTAATATTACAATCAGCTCCACAACACAAACTATATTATTCAAATCAATTAGTGGAGAATTAGAAAATACATCTAGCTCTATTACAATAACCTTGACTGGTGGTGGAGTAAGTAAATCTATTATCATTAATAAAAAAGGTATTTTATCTAAAAGCCCTACAGCTGAAGAAATTGCCGCTGCTATGCCCCCACTAACTGTAACCTCCTGTACATATGCAGATAAAAAAATAAGTATATCTTATACATCAGGAGAAGTAGGAT
>CALMJI010000025.1 GCA_937864235.1 uncultured bacterium
ATGAGATGATTATACATCATGAAGGAGCTATAGAAATGGCTGAGATTATAGTAGAAAATTCAAATAGAGAGGAATTAATAAAATTAGGAAAAGACATAATTTCAACTCAACAAAATGAGATCGATTTAATGAAAGAATGGCGCACAAATTGGTTCAAATAATAAATTCTAATTTAAGTTGCTCAAAATTTTCAAATATGATACACTCAATCTTGCAAGAGTCACCTGACAAGTTAGACTCAAGACACTTTCAGAAACAGAAATGACTATCTTGATTCTCAAAGGCAACGAAGACCATGAAGACACCTATCTTAGCCATTAGCTTGTTGGATGTGTGCATGCTATAGAAAAAGTGTGCATACAATTTAATACATATGTATGGAGGTTTAATGTCAGTACTAACCTAGATCGAATCACGATTACCAGTTCCACTTTTGGAAATAACCAAGAAAAAGAAAGAGAGATTCTTACAATAATGCAGAATCGTCGTAATAAACTGATTCAAATAGCTTTTTTAAATAAAACACCAAAAGAAAAGATTGTTGAAATCTAAAATAAATCATCCCAGCCCCTATGTGCTCCAGCATACGGGCTTTTTTTTGTAGAAGAAATTAATTTTCTGTCTTCCCTTTCTTTTTCCCCTCCGTAGGGGCGACCTCTCAGTCGCCAGTAAGTCCTCCTCCGTCACCTACGGTGCCACCTCCCCCGAGGGAGGACAAGAAAAACTGTCTCTCGCTGGCGAGGGTGCCCGCAGGGCGGGTGTGGACGGTTCGAATTCCCCTCTTGAGGGGTGGCAGACTTCGTCTGACGGGGTGGATAGTACTTAACCTGCCCCCTCTCCAAAGGGGGACAGGTTATCTGAGCTTTTTGTCCCCCACCACCTCCCAAAAAGTATGCTATAATAAAATATATGAAATCTAATCTAATTATTTATTGGGTGCGGCGAGACTTAAGGCTAGAGGATAATTCTGCTCTATTTTATGCTATTGCTAAGGCTCGTGAGACTGGGGCTATATTTGCTCCTGTCTTTATTTTGGAGGATTATATGCTAGAGGCTAGTCCAGAGTCCCAATTTGGCTATCCACAGAGGTTTTTATTAACCAGAGCTATACCTAAGCTCACTGAACAATTTCCTAATTTTCATCTAATTCGTGGCAAAGGTGCTCGCTCTCTGATTGAATTATCTCAAATTTATAATCTAGAAATTTTCGTCAATCAAGATATATATCCTGATTTTGATACTCAAGTTAGCAAGATTAGAGAGGCTGGGATTACAGTCAATATATTTGCAGATAGATTAAGTGTCAATCCCGAAACTAGAAGCCAAAATGGCAGTCTGTATACTGTATTCACCCCTTTTAAAAAATCTGTCTGGCAGGAATTTTTTAATTTACAAACTCTTCCCAAGCCTAACCTAAATTCTGTAGATTATGCCCCTACCCCACTTATCTCATCTTGGCAATATGTAGAGCCCAAAACTACTATTATTGAATCGATATTCAATACCAAGAGAGAATTTAGAATTCTAGATATAACTTATTATTTAGACCAATATTTTGATTTGCCTGATTTATCTAATTGGTATACTTCTGAGGCTGAGGCTTTGGATAGTTTTAATCATTATCTTGTCTCTGGTAAATTAGAGAATTATAGCTTGAATCGGAATAGTCTGGAACTGGATATTATAGACAATGGCCAAACTTCTCGGATGAGTTTGGCCTTGGCTTGGGGTTTTGTCTCGGCTCGTAAGCTCAAAGATGAGATTATTAAATATCTCAATCTTAGTGTTGAAGAGTTATCTATTGATAATAAAACTAGCAACGGGGCGAGTGCTTATATCTCGGAGCTAATCTGGCGAGAATTTTATGCTTATTTACTATATCATCAGCCGAATTTATTGGATTTAGAATTCCAAGCTCAGTATAGACAGACTATGGACTGGGTTCAAGGTAAAAAGGCGCAAGACAGATTCATAGCTTGGATGACAGGGAGAACTGGTTATAAAGTTGTGGATGCTTCTATGCAACAATTAGCTCGTACAGGCTGGATGCATAATCGCTCTCGGATGATTGTAGCAAGTGTACTGTCCAAAAATCTAGGTATTGATTGGCGATGGGGACAGGAATATTTTCGAGCTAGTTTGATTGACCTAGATGAGCCATCCAATAATGGAGGTTGGCAATGGGGAGCTTCAGTTGGAGCCGACCCGAAGCCAATCAGGATTTTTAATCCTTATTTACAGGCTGAGAATTATGATAAACAAGGGCTATATCAGGACAAATGGCTAGATGAAGATTATTATAATACTGTAATAGAGCCGATTATACCCCACCCTCAAGCGAGGCAAGAGGCTGTTATTAGGTATCAGCAAGCCAAAGAAATTTATTTGGCTAGTAAAAATTCTAAGGATTAATATTATTTAAAAATAATCTTTAGCTAAATCCACCCCTTCGGGGCACCTCCTCCAAAGGATGACAAACAAAACTGTCCCTCGCTGGCGAGGGTGCCCGTAGGGTGGGTGTGGACGGGCGACTAAAAGGTCGCCCCCTACGAACTGGAGGGATAAACCCTCCGCTACGAAAAACCTATAATAATTATTCCCTACTTTTCAGCTAATTGATATACAGAGTCGAGAATTTTATCTGAATATTGCTGTAATTCATTTTCTGACTTTATATCATATGTAGTTAATTTACCTACTTTGAAAGTCATATCCCAAATTGGTAGATACTTATATCTTTTTATATAGTTAATATAAATTGGTAAAACTGGAGCTTTGGACTTCCAAACCAAATAACCAACCCCCCTTTTGGCATCGCTTCTATGATGTGGTTTTTTTTGCATTTTACCTTCTGGGAATATAGTAACAATTTTATCTTGTGATAGAACTTCTACCATTGGATCTAATATTTCTACTCCTCTTCCCCTTTCAACTGGGAAACATCTCATTTTTCTAAGATACCAACCTAAGATTGGAATTTTAAAGAAGCTCTCTCCAGTCACAATTCGCATATCTACAAGTCTCCTCCTATTCATTTTTGCAAAATAATACCAAATCCAAATACCATCAAATCTACCTCTATGATTGGATGCAACAATTACTGGTTTAGATATATTATGTAAAATATCTAAACCTTGAATTTTTGCTTGCTTCACAAACAATCGCATAATTGTATGATACTTCCAAAAAGTAAGCCAATACAATATATTATAAGCCATACAAAAATTAATAATTATGAACTACTTATAGCATAATTATTAATTTTTGTCAATTAGTGACATTTTTGTCAACAACTTTTATCTAGAATTTTTACCTACGATTTCAGACCATTTATTTTGTAAAGTGGATTTTAGAGATTCTACTTGCTCCTGAGTCATTGGGTCTAATTTTTTGTATTCATTAACCACCGCCTCTACAACTTGGTCATATTTAGACTTACTAATGTCTTCAATATTATTAATCCTTTTAGCAATATCTTTACTAGTAGCTTTATACGCCTTTCTCAAATCTTGTCTTACTTGTTTGCCAGATTTTGGAGCTAATAAAACTCCTAATATTCCTCCTATGGCGAGACCAGCTAATAGAGCTTTGAATAAATTTTTTGTACTCATATTTTTATAATTTTAATGCTTATATAATTCTTCTTTTTTTCTTGGGAGCAACCTTAGACAGAGCCTCACCCAAGTCATCCTCGTCTTCTTCTTGGTTTGTATTCTGATCTTTGGATTTGTCACTCCACTTTTGTAAAAGAGATATTATTGTAGGGATACCACCAATTATAGATGTAAGTCCTGAAAGAGAAGTTAATTTGGATTTGAATTCTTCAGCCGTATCGACAGTAATATGACCTAATTTTACGAATTTATTAACCAGATTTTTGACAGAATCTACAGTATTCTTTATATCTAAAACAATTAATATAATAATCAATAATAGTAATCCTACCTCTAATAGAAGTACTGCGTATAGACTCAAGATAATTTGTTCTGTAATCATATTTTTATTTATTATAGTATATTAATAAGATTAACATATCTAATATAATTGTCAACTAAAAATAAATTGTTGAATAAAATGAGATGCATCGTAGACAAGTTGTGACTTTTGTAGGTGATACATTATCGTAGTTTATATAGTTATAAAAAAGAGTTCTTAATTTTGTCCCCCTTCGCCTGCCTGCGGTAGGCAGGGAGGGGTAAGCCTTAAAGTCGGAGGTGGATTGAGCTTAGACTCTAAAACTCAACCTTAACCCTATCCACCCTCCCCCTAAGGGTACTCCCTCCAAAGGGAGACAAAAATACAAGTTATAAAATTCAATCCACCCACCTCCTCCCTACCTACCACAGGCACAGGCAAAGTAGGACAAGTACTATCCAATTTACTATTAGTAGTCTAGTAATGTATATAATCCCTTTTCTCTACGCTAACTTCATCTCGTACAATTGTTTGACTATGTATAAGATTATATAGTATAATTATAATAATTAATGAATAGATAAATCTAATGTTAAAAACCATATTAAATAAACAAAATGTAATTTATGGATCTATAGCTATTGTTGCTATGGTATCATTGATTTCTTTAATTTACTTTATTATAAAACCAAAGCAAACCACTAATATAGACTTATCCACAATTGATAAAGGACTCTCACCTATTAAAATTTTACAATTTAAAGATGGAAAAGAGCAAGAAGTTAACTTTACCCAAACTGGAGCCGAGATATTAGCTGCATCTTTAATGTCAGAAAACCCATTTGTAGAAGATATACAGAATAATGTCAAATCTGCAGGGATTAGTCGAATAGAGTTACCTCCATTGGCAGAAGAGAATATTAATATAATTTCTTCTGAAAAAACCGATGCAAATTCCATTGACAATTATTTAACTAACTTATACAATATATTTAGAGATAATTCTATACAACCTAATATAAACCAACTTTCAGAAAATGCTCTAAGTGGAAAGACTCAAGAAGTTCAATCTCTATTAAGTAAAAACACAGACTTATATCTAAATTTATTTACAATAGAGGTTCCATCAGAGCTACTGACACTACATAAAGCATATATTAGGATAGCTCAAATACAAAATAGTTTTTTATTAGGATTACTCAATGCAAGCTCTGATCCACTCAAATTAGACATAAATAATAAACTAACTATATCTTTATTAAGCAAATTAGATATTATAATCAAACAAGAATTACAAATCCTAAGACAAAAATATAATCTAATATATCAAAGACCATAATATATGAACTATATTATTAAAAATAAAATCAGTATCAAATTAATACAAATATTATCAGTATTTTTATTTGTATTAATTTTACCAAATATAACTTATGCTGATAATTTATATGGTGGTACTTGTGGTACATTAACTTGTGGGCAAAATGAAGTTTGTCAAAAACAGTATCGTGGTGTTTTGCCAATTGGTGATCAAAATGATGGTAATGCAACTTACACTTGTGTAAAACCAGAAGCTATAGAAGCTCCAGAAAGTCCTTATAAAGGAAGTCCGGGTTGTAGTGATGGGATAGCAGGAGGTCTCCTAAACTCTACTGTCAATAGAGTATTGGGTGGCACCCTTAATACTAGTCTAAATAATATAGCTGGTGATTTCCTAGGGAATCTAACATCTCCTTTTGGAATAAAATTAGACGGAACATTAACTGGAATTTTGAATGATCCTATTGGACAATTTACAGGTAATTTTAATGATCTTATAGGATTAGGAGAAATATTTGAAGATTGTAATTATAACAATATAGATGGAGTAATTGATACCAGAAGATTAGTAGCTCCTTTACCAGTAGATCTATTCAATCCCCTACCATTACCTGTTAATGTAACTTCACCTACACCACTCCCAGTAGTAGTTGTAGATGATTTAGCACTATATCAACAAAAAGAACTTATCGACGCCCCACTAGCTGCCCAACAAAAAGCTAAAACAATAGCTACAGTAAGTGATACATTGAGATACCAAATTAGCAATGATAATCTGATGCCTCAAAACTTAGATGACTTGAGAAAACTAGGGATACAGTTTGGAGCTCTAGACTCAGAAACTGGAGTAATTGCCAAAGATGCTATAGATACTTATGGGAATTATGCTAATTTCTCTTTAGATAAGAATGAAGAGTTAGCTCAATACTTTAGCGATCTACAAGATCCAACCAAAAGTCAGTTACCAAGAGAAACTTTCACTGAAAAATGTGGGAATATAAAAGTCGAAGAAGCCGATACTTTGGATTGTATAATAGAAGGACTTAAACCTAATAATAATGTTAATGATATAGCAAACACAATTGGGTTTATGGCTAGTCAAAAATCTGAAGAAGCTAGGACACAATTAGAACAAGAGGTCGTAGTAATGGGAGAGGGATATTTTTCTAAGACAGAAAATAATGATAAAAATCCATTTACTAAGGTAATCCAAACTCCAGGCTCCAACATATCTTCACTATCTGAAAAAGTAACAGAAGCTACAATAGATCAAGCTATCGTGGCAGCAGGAGATAATTGTTTTGAGGCAATACCTAATAATATACTAGAAGGGTCTCTGAAGCCTGTTTTGACCCAAGGATTATATGGAGTTAATAATACATTATCCTCAGTGCTTAATAATGCTAAGTCAGATCCAATTAATTCTCTTAAGAATCCTCAAGGTTTTGCCAATCAATTACAAGCTGGAGTGACTGGAGCATTACCAGATCCAAATAGATTCTTTCAATCTTTACAAAATTCATTGGTACAAAATGTAACTAGTGGACTATCTTGTGAGTTAAATAAACAAATTTCTGGACTATTAAACGGTATTATAGGTAATGTGTCATTACCAGGAATAGGGAATGTAAGTGGAGCTATCAATAATGCAGCAACAGGCGCTGTCAATGATGCAGTTAATGGAGCGGTTGATCGTTTAATACCATAGTATTTGTACTATATGAAATATATAAAACATATCATTAGCAATAAATTAAAGGTTAGAAATCTTTTTATTGCAATTATACCTTTACTTACTTTCATAATAATGTCACCCAGACAAGCTAATGCTTTCAACCCTGTAGCTTGGATCGCTGACCAAACTATAGGTTTTGCGGCAGCAAATTTTGTTGGGATGTTTAAAGGACTGTTTTTAATGTTATTAAACACAGTAGTGTCGCTTCTCACAAATGTAATGTCTTATCAAAATTTCTTTAGTAATGGTGTTAATGCTGGATGGGAAATTACTAGAAACTTTTCTAACCTTTTCTTTGCACTTATTTTACTAGTCATAGCTATTGCTACTGTATTACAGATTGGAGCATTAGATAATTATACAGCTAAGCGAATGTTACCTAACTTTATATTTGTCGCTTTATTTATAAATTTTAGTAAGGCTATAGTAGGACTACTTATAGATATTAGCCAAATTATAATGGTATCTTTTTATAATTCATTTGGACCTAATATGGCAAATATAATTGGAAATGCATCTAGAATAGCAGAAACTGGTGCAGAAACTAATACAGAAACTATGATGTTGAATATATTTACTATTGTTATTATAGCTATTTTGGTATTTGTACTATTATGGACAGCACTAATTCTGGCAATGAGAATAGTAAATCTATGGTTTATAATTATGTTAGCTCCCTTAGCTTTTATGGCTACCTTGATTCCAGGGTTAAAGTCAGTTAGTGATGATTGGAAAAATAAATTACAAGAATCATTAGTAACCGGACCAACCTTAATGTTTTTCCTATATTTAGCATTTTCTTTAATGAGTGTTGGTATTTCTGCCAATACAGCTACAACTGGGGGGGATAATCTTATAAATAATGGGAATCTAATCAATTATGTCCTTGTAATAGGATTACTATTCTTAGCTAACACTACAGCAAGTAAGGCTGGACAAGCCGCCCCTCCTATACTCCAAAAAGCGGTAGGAGTAGCTGGAACTATTGCTACCTTTGGAATTGGTAAATATGTCGGAGCTGGAGGGTATGGGACAGGAACTATGATTAAAACTGGTATAAAAGGTACTGATAAGATTGCAGGGGGAGTTACTAATGTTGCTGGAGCTGTAGGTGGGGTAACTGGAATTAAAGCATTGCAAAACGCAAATCAAAAATATGAAAGTAAAAAGAGAGATTTGATAGAACAACAAAAAGAAGGGGTAGGATTCGTAGGAAGATTTCAAGGATTTTCAGCTGAAGGAAAAAAACGACAATTAGAAGATTTTGAGAAAGAGAAAGCTCTAAGATTATACAATCAAAATCAATTAGAAGAAAAAGGTAATGAAAGATACAAAAAAATAGCCGCTACTTTACAAGCTACAGCTTCTACAGAAGTCAAAGATGAATATAATGTAAAAAAACTAGGAGAACAAATGAAAGCTGCTCTGGAAGAGGGTGATAAATTCACTGCTATGGCAATAGCTACAAGAATATCAGAATTAAAAGGGTGGAATAAAATATTTACAGAAGGTGATTATAGTAAATATTCAGATCCATCTAATGGTTATGATACTGATGCTAAGCAACTTGATGCCTTCATGAATGATAATTTCGAGATTAAAGATAGTTCTGGGGCAGTTATAGATTCTAATAAAACTATGAACAGCTTTAGAAGTAGACAAGCAAATATATTAAATGATAAAGGGGCTGGTAACTTTGCTGCTGGTTTAGCTGAAAGAAACGTATCTGATCCCAACCTTTCTCCTTCTGCTAAAGCAGCAAAAGCTGGATTAGTAGGAGCTGGAGATATGGTTGCAAAAAATAATTCTATATTTAATAGAAAAATTAAAGTTACAGATTCATCAGGAAGAGAAATATATGAAGACCAGTTTGATATTAGTCAATTTGCTCCGATTATAGCAAATGAATCTTCACTCGACACTTTAGAAGATCCAAAATCATGGAATAAATATGGAGGAATAAGAGCAAATATTATTAAAGAAATAAATAACTATTTATCTTTATATCAATCAGATCCAGCTGTAGCTCGTGCAAATTATCCAGAATTATCAGAAGTTGGTGAAAATAAATTAAAGGCTGCACTAAAAGGACTAGGTGGTAAAAATAGAATAACTTCATCTCCTTAATAATATAAAAATAAAATATACCCCTATGACCCTAGCCGAAATACAAGAAGAAGCCAAGATATTGATAAGCTCAGATAATGTGCCTGGATCTCTTGAATTTGCTGAGAAATTAGAAAAATCTATGTTTGATAATAATATTAGAGAAGCTAATCCTAATGCTTATCGAGAATTGTCTAAGATTATTTTTCAACTTTATGTGACGGCTATTCCGAATCTTGAAGATAAATTATTATTCAATATTATATCTTTTAACTTAATTGAGGCTTTGAATCCTATTTGGCCTTCTGAGAGGGATTTGGCCTCTCGTATTGAGAGTAAGTATTCTATTTATCCTATTGAGCTGATTAAGGAAATGATGCGAAAGGATTTATTGAGTTTAGTTGAGAATAATAATCAGCAAATTGGCAATATACCTCTCAGATTATCTCAAGATAATCCTCAGGCTAAGCCTACTATTGCTAATTGGATTGAATATTATAATAGAGCGACGGGTATGAATACTGCTGATAATTTCGCTAAGTCTAAATTTATTAGTGGAGATACTGTAGTTCAGACTTTGAGTCCAGCTGAGAAGGAGGCTCTTAGAAAAGTTTTATCTTTTTATGATTATTTACAAAATGACGAGACTGTCTTGTATCAGGATTTATATAATGACAATAATAATATATCTGCTATTAATACTGAGCCAGTTCGTGAGGAGATTATCAATCCGTCTATATCAAAACCTGTATTGAATCAATCACCTGCCCCAACTCAAACTAATAATACTGCAAATCCCCTACCTATACAATCTCCTTCACCCACTACCCAATCCCCTGCTAATAATGGGATTGCCAATAACAATATACCTCAATTTAGCCCAAAACCTATACCTCGTATGCCAATACCTCAAAAGGCTTCATCTGCCCCGATTGTACTGACTGCTAAACCTACTCCAATTCCCAAAAATTTAGTAAACTTAAAGCAACCTGAATAAATTAATATGCAACAATATAATATTCCACAATTTGTTGATTCTGAAGATAAGATTTTTGGCCCTGTTACTATTAGGCAATTTGCAATTTTAGCTATTGGAGTGGTAATTGGAGGTTTTTTATGGTTTTTCTTACAATCTAATATAGTAATATTCTTTTTGGCAGTAGCTCCTGTTGCTGGTGCTACTTTTGCTTTTGCTTTTTTCAAAATCAATGGTCAAAACTTTGATATTTTTCTTACTAATATTGTAATTTATATTATAAAACCCACTTTATTTTTATGGTCTCGTGATACTGATCCGACTAGATCAGTGATAAAAATGACTATTCAAAAGAAAAAGGCTTCCTATATGAGAGAAAAGAATGAATATAGTCAATCTAGAGTGGAAGAGGTAGCATGGACTTTGGATACTTATGGGGAGAAAACTGTAATTCAGGATATGTCTGAATAAATTGATTATTCTTGGTTTTGCTCTAAATCTAGCTTTATATCTTTAGTATCTATGTCTGTTTGAGAATCTTGATTTTGACCACTTTCTTGCTCTAATATTTCAGTTATTTCTTGTAATTCTGTTGTATTAGATTCATTACCTGTGTCAATATCATCTGTTAATTCTGAAAATTCTGGCATATCTACTTCTGGAATTGGGTTAGAGATTGATATTTGGTTAAAATTAATTATCATTGACCAAATAAAAGCACCTACAATTATTATCCCTCCTATAATAGTAAGAATAATAAACTTTTGTTTTTTGTTGAGTTTATCTATCATTTATATTATTGATTAGATACTTTATTTAATTTACTGTGATTTGACATTACTATTATCATTACTCCCATTATAGATAATATGCCAAGTCCAAGATATCTATCATTTTTGAAGTAATCTAATCTACTTGCTTTAGCTAGATTGGCATCTACTGGAGTTGATGTTTTATCTTTATTGATTATAAATGACTTTATTGCGGGGGCATCTTTACCATTAGCATCTTTCACTACTATATCTACTTTATAAGATTGATTTGGATCAATATCTAATACAAGTGAGTTGCTGTTACCCTCTTGTACCTTATCATTAATTCTATAGGTATAGGATAATTTCGCATTTTGACTGGAGTTTAGAACATCGCTTGATATTAATAGTTGAATGGATTCACTAATATTGATCTCTTCACTAAAATCAATTGGAGAATTATTTTTATTATTTACCAAGGATACTCTGATTTCTGGTTCTTTGATTTCAATAGTATTGTTCCCATAATATTTTATATAACCACTTAATCTATCTCTAGCTATAGCCTCTATAAAGTAACTCTGTTTATATCCTTTATTTTCTGTAAATGTAATTTTGTTATTATTAGTCTCTACTGTCTCCCCATCTACTTTCCATTCTATTGCATATTGTGATATTGGTAATTCAGTAGTAGCTGTAATTATATCTCCTTTACCTGGATTCAAAGGTCTATAATCAAGAGACAATTTATTATAAATATCTAAAACTATACTTCCTGTTTTGATTACTCCTGAAGAATTGACTGCTACTTCTATCTGATAGGTTCCTGATTCTGTAAAGTCATAAAAAAAGGCTGATTTATTGATATCTTTTAGTTCTATGATTACCTTATCTCCCCTTTTGATTCTCCAAGTATATTCGGCTCCATCAAATCTAAAGCTTTTATCTATATGATAATTTACTGTTGCAAAATCAATTTTTTGTCTAGTAAATAAGTATTTATTTTTGATAACTAACTTTATTTCTCCTGTAGATGATTTATCTGTGTAGTAACTATCAGCAAAACTTTGTTTAATATAGGCATCAATTAGAGCATTAGCCTCATCTTGGGTTTTGGGGTCATTGTTTATGGAGTTTGCTAAATTGGGAGTATTAGTTGCTGTTGAATCTATAGTTGTATCAGTCTGAGCTATAGCTAAACTTGTAACAGTCAAGTTAATAATAGCAATTAGTATAATTATTATAATATTTCTATATTTCATATATGATTAAGTATTTGATAAGATTATAACATATTTTAAATTTTTAGAATAGTGTTTATTTTTTAGATAATGTTTTTAATTTTTGATCACTAATTGACTGATTCTGGGAAGTTCTTGTGAATTGTCTGATGTTATTAGTGGCTACTTTGTCATTATCAAAATTATTATCTTTTGGGTATGATACAGGTTTGGATATATCCCTCAATACTTGAGTTTTGGCAGGTCTAATATTATTAGTTGGTAATTGTCTATTTTGTAATTTATCCTCATCTTCATACTCTAAAAATTGTGGAATATTTCCAATTAATTGCCCCCCCATGTAAGCTGTATTACCAGTTACTGACTTAATATTAGCTAATTTGTTATTATTTTGTGTCTGTATAGGTTGAGTTCCTTCTCCTACTACTTGCCTACTAAATGGTCTTATATTATTGGCGGCTGAATTTCCAATCTCTAAATTAATATCTTTTTGTCGTGGTACAGATTGCCCAGTCTCACTTGGTACTTTTCTTCTAAATGGGCGAATATTATTAGCCGCCGTTTTTCTAACATCTTGATTCATATCTCTTTGTTTTATAACAGATTGAGCTCTATTTCCAGCTAATCGTCTCTTACTAGTTGTCCTTATATTATTCGCAGATTGTTTGCTAACATCTCTATTGTTATTTCTGGATTTATATTTTCCAATGCCTCCGATTCTCAATGAACCTCGCCACCTAGCTAAGGACTTTTCAAATTCTTCGTTTCTAAGTTTTAACTCATTGGCTGTTTTACGATGTTCTCTCAAGTGCAAATTAGCCTTAATAGTCCAAGATGGAGAAAAATCACCAAGCCAAGGTACTAATTCTACCGCACTTGTAAAAATCGAGTATTGAATCTTCTTTACAGTAAAGTCAATCACATAATTTGAGAATTTATCTAACATATATTGATTAATTTTTTGAGTTTGACGAGCCAAATTCTGGGCTATTGGATTATTGGACATTCCTGAACTTTTGGATAATCTCATCATTTCCCTAATTCTCTTAACCTGATATAGTCTAAAATTAACATTATATATTTTGACATATCCTTGATAAATAATACAAAATGTCAAATCTGTCAGGAAGGCCAAAACATCTATAACTGGTGAAGCTGCTACTGCAAAAGCTTGTACTGCTGGAATCAAACCTATAATGAATAATATAAACCCAATAGCATCCCACACTATGGCAAATCCAAGATTTATATACAACCACATTCCACTTAACGGCTTCATTTATGTAATTTATTTCTCATATATGAATATTATACCACATTAATTGGTATAATATTAGATATTTTGTTATAATATTACTATATATAATATGACAATAAAATGAGTAAAGTTTTAGATTTAATCCAACAAGAAACCAACAGACAAGCTAATACTATTAGATTGATAGCTTCTGAGAATTATGCTTCTCCAGAGATATTGACAGCTTTAGGTTCAAGTCTTACTAATAAATACAGTGAAGGTTATCCACAACATAGATATTATGAGGGACAAGAATTCATAGATCAGATTGAGTTAATAGCTATTGAAAACGCTAAAAAATTATTCAAATCTAAATTTGCCAATGTTCAAGCTTATTCAGGTAGTCCTGCAAATTTAGCTGTATATTTGGCTTTATTACAGCCTGGAGATACAATTTTAGGATTAGCCCTATCATCTGGAGGTCATCTAACTCATGGACATAAGGTTAGTATATCTGGTAAATGGCTCAATTCTATTAGTTATGGGCTTACTACTGATGGGTATATTAATTATGATCAGATTGAAAAATTAGCTCAAGAGCATAAACCAAAACTAATAATCTCAGGACATTCTGCCTATCCTAGGCAGGTTGACTTCAAAAGAATTGGAGAAATTGCCAAAAGTATAGGAGCTTATCATTTAGCTGATATCTCTCATATATCTGGATTAGTAGCTACTGGGTTGCATCCACACCCATTTCCATATGCAGATATAATCACAACAACAACTCATAAAATTCTCAGAGGACCTAGAGGTGCATTAATTTTAACTAACGATCCAGAATTAGCTCAAAAAGTAGACAAAGCCGTATTCCCTGGATTACAAGGTGGCCCACATAACAATAATATTGCTGGGATTGCTATTGCCTTAGAGTACGACCTAAAACCAGAATATACAGATTATTGTAAACAAGTCATCACTAATGCTAAGGCTCTGTCTAAGGCTATGCAAAACAGAGATTTTGAAATTGTCTCAGGGGGTACTGAGAATCATTTATTATTAGTAGATTTACGCAATAAAAATATTGATGGAGACACTTTATCCAAAGCTCTCAATAAGGTAAATATAGAGACTAATAAGAATACTATACCTTTTGACACTGCCTCTCCTTTCAAACCAAATGGAATAAGATTAGGTACTCCTGCTGTGACAACTCTAGGCTTAAAAGAGCAAGATATGGAGACAATTTCAGAATTTATTAGTCAAGTTGTAAATAACATAGATAACCAATCTCAATTAGAGAAAATCAAGACTCAAGTTATCGAATTTATAAGTAAATTTAAGTACTAATATAAATATGAATTTATTAACTGCTAAGCCAATTATTGAGAGTATTATCCCCACTATTCCAGAAGGGCTTAATCTAGCTGTAGTTCTAGTTGGAGATGATATGGCATCTCAAGTCTATATTGAGAAGAAATCTCAAGCCCTCAAAGAGGTTGGGGGTAATCTCAAATTATGCCAATATCCCGTCAATATAGAGCAAGAAGAATTAATTCAGCATATTCAAAACTTAAATCAAGATGCTGGCATTGATGGGATTATAGTACAATTACCTCTACCCCCATTTATAGAAGAGCATAAAGTACTCAATGCAATTCACCCGATGAAAGATGCTGATGGACTTACTGACTATTGGTTAGGTAAATTATTCCAAAGCCGAATTAGTCAGAATCTAGCTCCAATCATCCCAGCCACTCCTAGAGGTATTATTCTTCTATTTGATTATTATAATATTGATTTGGTTGGAAAAACTGTCTTAATACTCAATGATAGTGTATTAGTCGGTAAGCCCTTAGCCACAATCTTACCAGCCTATGGGGCAACCCCGATTCTAGCTCATAAGAATACTAAAAATTTAGCAAACTTACTAGAATTATCAGATATTATAGTCTCCGCTACTGGTAATTCTAAAGTTTTAGAAAATATAAAGTTTAGAGAAAATCAGATTATTATTGATGTAGGGATACTGAGAGATGAACATAATAAAGTTCGTGGAGATATATATCATCATGACTTAAAATTCCAAGGACAAATTACTCCAGTTCCAGGAGGAGTAGGGCCTCTAACTGTTTGGGCACTTATTCACAATTTAGCTAATTTAAAGAAATTAAAGTCCGGTGAAATTAAATAATACTTTTATTTTGAATTAGTGTGCGCATGCCATGACTTGAACATGGGACCTCTACATTATCAGTGTAGCGCTCTAACCAGCTGAGCTACACGCGCTTACAAAATATATGATATCACATATTCTTGTGTTTTGCAAGATGTGATATCATATGTTTTTATTGTAATGGACCGACTGGGACAGATTGGTCAATCATAAATCCATATTCTAAGTTACCATCGGTCTCCACTCCCAAAGCTGACATAGCTTCTGGAGAAAGCCCAGATACACGATTAGTAAAAATAGCAGGACCAGACTCCATAATAGAGGCTACTAATCTCTTACCATTAGCAGGATTAGTCACTAATACTTTTTTCCCTTTATGCCAATTTTTAGAAGCATTTGTTTGAGCTATTGAACCATTTAAATAATCTGAGCGTGGTAGTCCCCGCCAATTATCTGGGCTATATTCATAAACTCCCTGTACTGTAGTCCCGGAATTATGAGATCTAGGACTAGCTGCTACATTTGGACTATCTACTCCTCGCTGCGATACTATTAAACTATTGCCATCTTTATCATTATAAGCTACTATCTCACTTCTCTCTCCTTGTATAATAACCCAACCTGTATTCGGGAAATCAGAGGCATTATTGACAGGAATCCTATTTGAGGTAGAAGTTATATCCTGACTTAAAGTACTAATAGGCTCATACCATCTTACATAATTCCATCGCATCGTAATATAATATTTTTCCTCTTCTGTGCTAAATGGAGCATAACTAGAGTTTTTACTACCAGCAGGACATCCTATTGCAAAAGCTCCTCCTGACCTATCCCAGTCAAACCCATTGCGAACAATATTATTATTTGGAGTACTAGCTCTATTATAATGCTCTTCTGGTGTTTCATTACAGCTCAAAGGCAAATGCTGTTCTCGAGCAGTTCTACCACTTGTGGCAGGGATAGCATAGCCATCTATACTAGCAGCCTGAATATCAGATAAGGCTTGTCCCATAGGATTAGAATTGAACTCGTCCTCAGAAACGGCTCTGACATTACTCCATTTGAATCCTCTAGCATTGAATATGGCTGGACTGGGGATTCCTCTTTTAACACCATTTTCTATCAAATATACTCCCCCACCATAAGAGATCAAAGCTCCATTACCAAAGCCAACTCTTCCCGATCTAGTATATTGATTCACTACTTTATCTGGTAATCTTATCACTGCCTGCCAACTAAATCCTTGGCTGGTAAATATATTGGGGCTTGGTATATACTGCAATACTCCATTACTAGCAACTCTATATATAGCACCACTATGAGCTCCTATTAGAGAACCTTCACGATAAGTTTTAACAGTATTAAAAGCTCCAGAAACCGGTATAATAGATAATTCAAAATCTGTGGCTCGTCTAACTTGACCCCAGTTGAGACCATAACTCTCGAATACTTCGGGAGAAGTAATTGGTTGCCTGATATTGTTTTGCATCATATATACTCCAGTAGCACTAGATATAAGTAGTCCATCTGGATAAAATTCATTATCTCCCCTTGGATAAGTATTCAGATAGTCTTCAGAAACTGCAATCAAAGACTCCCATCGGTATCTAGCCTCAAATATAAGAGGGCTTGGAATATATCTTCGCTGACCATTTTTGATAGTATAAACTTCTCCACCTGGTCGCAAAAGAAGACTACCGTTTGGATGTTTATCTCCTGCTGTGAGAGTAGATCCTTGTGGATGTGGTGCTAATTCGGCATCACTAACGGCTATCACATTAGACCATTTATACCCTTTTTGTAAAAAAGTACTAGCTGATTCGATTGGCCTACGAGCACCATCTGAAATCACATACACTGCCCCACGATTGGATAATAATGACCCATCACGATAAGTCATCTCTGCTCCCATAGGTACAGCATCTACTTCTACTGGAGTACTTATAACTAAATCTTCCCATCTAAACTGAGACCGTAGCATATTCGGTGATTCTATTGGTCGCCTTTTCCCATTTTCAATATAATAAACTTTTGGGTTATTGGTAGCCTTTAATAAAATTCCATTTGGGAAATTTATACTATTCGCATCCGCCACAAAAGGGACACAAAATAGTAGTAAAACTACTAAACTTAAGTATTTTTTGATATTAATATTGATTAAAAATTTCATATTTTCATAAATTTATATTTTCTATAATTTAATTATATCATATTTTCAAAAATTTTGCTATACTATATTTGTGAATAATTATCAATAACTAAATATAATATCAATGAAATCAATTATAGAAGCTCTCAATTGGCGATATGCTACTGACAGATTTACTACCGACCCAATACCAGAACAGAGTTTCAAGACTATTATGGAGGCCGCTAGACTATCTCCTTCCTCTATGAATTTCCAGCCTTGGAAATACATATCAATACAATCACCAGAGCTAAGACAACAAATTTTTGAAGCAGGATACAGTCAGCAAGCTATTATTGAGGCACCTACTCTTTTAGTATTAACTATACCTAATATTTTAACTAAGGCCAATGTAGACCATATTATTACAGCATCTGCTGAGGCTAGAAAAGCAGACCCAGCCAGCTTGGACGGGTATAGAAAAATGCTACAGGGATTCATAGATAGAACTGAAGATGGTAAATTTTTTGATTGGAGCCGAAGACAAGCCTATATCTCACTTGGTATATTGCTACTCACCGCCGCTCAATTAGAAGTTGATACCGCCCCTATGGAAGGTTTTGAGCCAAACAAAGTCAATCAAATACTAGGCCTCACGGATTATAGTGCCGTCACCTTGATTGCTCTTGGGTACCGTAGTGCCAAAGACACCCACCAAACTTGGCCAAAAGTCCGATTTAAGATGGAGGATATTTTAGAGGTGAGGTAAGTCTTATTTACTCTTTTTAGTTGGAGGATGCCAATTTCTTAATTCTCTATATTCTCCACCAAAAATCCCAATATCTATAGTGGCTGTCAATACTGCTCGCATACACTGATAATCAGCATTGAAGTCATGAGTTCCCGCTAACCATTCGACAGATTTCTCATTATAAATATCCTCAGCATCTAACTCATCTACAATTTCCTGAGCATTAAACCACTTTATCTGCTGTACTTCTTCTTTCTGTATAGTTAGTTTTTTAATATCCCCATCATAAACTGTTATAAAATCTCTCACCCATATTCTAGACGAAACTATTTTACTAGTTCTCCAAGGTATAATTTGAAATGGTAATGTATATAAACCTATCTCCTCCATTAATTCTTTGAGTGCACTAATCTTGAATGATTCTCCTTCTGTCACATGGCCTCCAAAGTGAGTAGACCAAGCTCCACCATATCTTTCTTTATTCAAAGCTCTCTGATGACACAAAACTTGTCCTGCACTATTCAAAACATAAATATTGGTAGTACGACACCAAAGTTTTTTTTCATATAATTCTTTACGGCTAACATGTTCTCCAGTTGGTTCTCCGGTATTAGGGTCTATAACTTGTAACATTTCTGAGTGAGACATAATTTTGAGATTTCAAACTATAATATATTAAAAATATAACATATATAATTATGTTTATCAATTAAAAAGCCATAGTTTGCAAAATAATGTAATATTAGGTATAATATAAAAGTTATTTAACATCAAGATTTTTGGAGAGGTGACTTCCGCCCAAGGCGGACCAGCCTAGGGCTGGGAGCTAAAGTATTTAATTTATGTGGTATATCTATATTCTATATAGTAATAAACTTGATAAATTATATATTGGGAGAACTCGCAATCTTAAAAGAAGGTTTAGAGAACATAATTCTGGAAATTCTGCTTTTTCAAAAAAGGTATTACCTAGAAAATAATTTATTACTCAGCATTTTCTAACAAAGAAGATGCAAGAATAGAGGAAGTTTTTCTCAAAAGTGGAAAAGGTCGTGAAAGAGTAAATTATCTTCTGGGGAATACCCTAGACAAATTAAGGAGAGGTGGCTGAGCTGGTCGAAAGCACCACACTGCTAACGTGGCATAGGGTGAAACCTATCAAGGGTTCGAATCCCTTCCTCTCCGCCGAAATAAAAAAATAGGGTTTCAACCCTATTTTTTTATTGATTTACTATTTCACTACCTTTGGATTTTGTCCATATTTATTAGCTCCTGGGGTGCTGTCTAGAATATTTAATACTAGTAACCAGATCCAACCAATTATAATTACAAAATTTAATAACATATACCAACCGCTCTTATCTACATCGTGTAATCTTCTTACTTGAATAGCTAAACTAGGAATTAGTGATGCAAAAAAATAAATTGTAGATAATAGAGTAAATGGAATACTGAACACTGAATCCAATATAGCAAGTAAAAGTGAGACTGCTATTGTCACTAAATAAAACCACCAATACTCACTTCTAGTAGCTCTACCACTGAATTGAGCATACTTTTGAAAGGCTAGAATATAATAGTCTATTGGAGATCTATCTACTAATAATACATTTTCTCCCCCATTACTAGATTGTGGATTATAAATTTCAGATATTTCTTGTAGCTTTTCTGTATTCTTTTCAGAATTTTGATTTGTATTTTGATCATCCATATTTTTACGATTTTAATTATACATTTATTATAATACTTTTATTTTATTTTGTAAAATTATGTTATAATTACATTATAATATAAAGTTTATGCAAAAACTTAGAGATTCTACTCTACTATTTTTAATCAAAAAGACTAATTCTGAGATTAGTGATATTTGTCTGGCTATGAAAAAGCGAGGTTTTGGCATGAATAGATGGAATGGAGTTGGGGGTAAAGTCAATCAAGGTATCGAGAGTATTACAGAGGCTACAATAAGAGAGGCTAAGGAAGAGATTTTAGTTGATGTTAAAAATTTAGATAAAGTTGCTGAATTAGAGTTTTATTTTCCACATAATGCTAATTTTAATCAATTAGTTCATGTTTATTTTACAGAAAAATGGATTGGAGAGCCTCAAGAAAGTGAGGAGATGAAACCAGCTTGGTTTAAGATAGATAATATTCCATTTGAGTCAATGTGGGCTGATGATATCTTTTGGTTACCAAAGGTTATAAAAGGCTCTAGTGTCAAAGCTAGCTTTAAATTTGGAGTAGATGATAATGTTATAGGTCAAGAGGTAAATATTGTAGATAAGTTATAATACCACTCTCTACCCTAACACTTCATCTGGGATAAAGTTTTCAAAAATTATATTATCACAGACATCTTTGAGTTTTGAATAGTCTTCGCTAGATTTAACTGTGCATAATATTGTGGGGGTTTTTTGATTTTGAATTCTTTTAATTTTATTTTTATTGTCTATATCCACAATTCTAAATGAGATAAAATCTGGTTGACTAATCAAATTGAATATTTTTTCTATAAAAGTATATCTTATAATTTTGTCAATAATTTGATTCCTTACCTTAAAATATAATTGTCCTCTGATTATATGTGGAGCATTTTTAGCAAACCAACGAATTGAAAAAGGGTTAAAAGATTGTATAGCAATATCCCCTCTATAATTTTCTAATTCCTGAACAAGTGATTTTTCTAATTTTCCAGCTTTATTTCTATTCTTAATATCTATTAGAATCGGGACTTTACCTTGTACTAAGTCTATGACCTCCGATAATAATGCTATTTTATAGTCTGAATTTAATAAATTTAATTCTTTTATCTCTGCTAAAGTACATTTCTTGACTAATTTATTAAGACCACATATTCTTTGTAAATTATAATCATGAAAGACCACAATCTTATTATCTAGGGTTAATTGTATATCTAATTCTATTGGTAATTTATGTTTTATGGCTTTTTGGAAGGCTGGGATTGAGTTTTCTGGGGTATGGGAATCATTGGAATGCAAACCTTTATGGGCAATTGGTCTGGTTAGAAAGTTTTCTAGCATATTATAATCTGAATTTTTATTTATACATATACTTACATTATAGCTTAAAATTAAAATTTCAACAAATTTACCTCTTACTAAAAACCATTTTTTATGGGATAATAGATGAATAGTATTTGAAATTATATTATGAAAAAAAATGCTCCTATTCAAGAAAAGTTAGAAGAAATATCTGACATATATAATCCTCAATCAAATAAAAATGGGGTGGATATTAACATTCGAGAAAAGTTAGAGAAAATTATTACTGAATTACCTCAGGATAAAATTACTTTAGCTGAAATTAGAGATATTTTGGGTCGAGACGGGATGTTGTTATTGATAATTTTATTAACTGTAATTTTTTTAATTCCTGTCTCTATTCCTGGGGTAAGTACGGTTTTTGGAGGGACAATTTTATTAATTGGGGTTAGTATTTTATTTGGTTTGGATTTATGGCTACCTAAGCAATTTTTGTCAAAAGAATTACCAGCTTCGTCTCTTAAGAAAGCTTTTCATAAAGGATTGAAATGGCTTATTAAACTAGAAAAAGTTAGTAAACCTCACAGAGCAGTCTGGATTACTACAGGTAAAGGAGCTCATATTATCAATGGTCTGTCTATTATACTGGCAGCTATACTATTAATGGCACCTTTTGGATTTATCCCTTTTAGTAATACTGTTCCTGCTATTGCCTTATTATTCTATGCTATTGGGCTATTACAAAAAGATGGTATTAGTATAATCTGCGGACATATATTCAATATACTGACAATTATATACTTTGCTATACTTCTCTCAGGAGGTTGGGTACTTATTTTGGAATTATTAAAATATCTTAATGCAATATAATTTGACATCTATTGACAAATTGTATTGTAAATGTTAGAGGGTATGCTAAGATAATAGTGTACCCTCGTTTTGATGTATGTTTATACATCAGGACTTTCAAACCAACCCTTTATTTAAGCTCATGTAAACTACCACCCCCCATCCACCATGGAACCAAAAAACATTGAACAAGAAGCCATTGTCAGGCTTCTTGGAAGTAGTAGAAGTCAAGAAGAGTGGGATGCAAATTTTGAAAAAATTTTGACTGTAAATTGCCAAAATAAAGTCCCACGATTTTGGATCGATCTAGTAGTTAAGTCTGACTTGTACTTTAGAACTAAAAAAAAATGGATTCTCCGCCGACTCAATTCCAGGTAGTAATATCCTTGAATGAACTCACCCGCAGGTCTCCTGCCATTTTGACAGGAGACTTTTTATTTAAGGCTATCCAAATAATCTTGAGCTAATTTAGCATAGCTTTGTTTTTTAGTCTCTGGCATTTTATTATACTGCACTCCTATGAATCCTAATCTACCCTCTTTTTGAAGTTTGTCAAAATTTTGACCCACAAAATTCCAGAATAAAGCATCCAAAATTGGACTCCATTCCCCTTTTTTAAAATCACTCATTTTGAGAATATAATTAGAAGAGGCTATATAGGGTTTGGTGGTAAGTAGTCCTCCATCGGCATACAGAGTCATACTATATACATTTGGTACCATGACCCAATCATAAGCATCAATATACATTTCCATAAACCATTCATAGACTGCATTAGGCTTAATCTGGCACAAATTAAGATAATTCCCAAATAACATCAATCTCGGGATATGATGGGTATAGGCATATTGGGCTAAAACTTTTATATGATAATCTATTGGCTCAATACCTGTCTCGGGTGTCCACATTGCTTTTGGCATAGATCGGTTTGAGCAAAAATAATTGCTATTTCTAATTTTTTTGCCTTCCAATACATATAAAGCTCTGATATACTCTCGCCAACCAATAATTTGCCGTATAAATCCCTCCGCAGAAGACATGGAAACTTGATTATTTGATATAAACTCCAAAGTTGCTTGCATAACATATTCTGGAGTTAACAGTCCATTATTTAGCAGAGGTGATATTGTACTATGAAAAACAGAGTCAGATTTAGTGGTAATAGCATCTTCATAAGGACCAAATAGTTCTAATCTGGTATTCAAAAATTCTCGTAAATGAGCCTTCGCTCCCTGAAAGTCAATCGGACACCAAAATTGATCTGTCTTGCCAAAATTATCTGGGAAATATTGCTCCACATATTCCCTAGCCTCTCTGATATATTTATTATCTTTAGTCTCAAAAGTCTTGGGGATAAATATGTCTTTTGGGAGTTTCTTCCTATTCTCAGTATCATAGCTCCATTTACCTCCAATCGGCTTATTATCCTTATCAATTAGTATATTTAATCTCTTCCTCTGCCAAATATAAAAGTCATTCATCCAATATTTACGAGCTCCTGACCTAGCCTCAAAAAATTCTCTAAATTCATTTTCTGAAGTCAAAAACATTGGGCTATTATGAATATTCAATTGTATAGAGGCTAAGCTAAGAGCTTTTGATAATCTCGTTTTTAACCAATCATCTACCACATTGTATATATCAACTGATTGAATTTGGGATTCTTGTAAAATTTTAGCAATAGACTCGGTTTGAGCTAACTGATGAAATTCAAGATAAATAACTTGAATCTGATTTTGCTCCAAATAGTGCTTGTATCTTTGCATACTAGCTCGATGCAATACTAGCTTCTGTTTATGAAATTTAAATTCACTAAAATATAATGGCTCTTCTATTAAAAATACTATATCACTAGACTTAAGCCTCGTAATATCCTCAAAAAGTTGATGTGGATAAATCAAAAATGCTTTTTTCATATATTTATACAATATCCGCTCTATACCTCCAAACTCCCATCAACTTCTCTTGGTCTGTCTTGGATATTATAAATCATATCAAGGCAAGCTACTACCCCAATCATAATAGCATTGTCTGTGGATAAAATTTTATTTGGGACTATTAAATTCACTCCATTTTGTGTGGCATAATTCTCAAAAGCATGTCTTAATTTGAGATTAGCTGTAACTCCTCCACCTATAATTACTTGCCTTATATTATAAGTGTTTACCGCCCAATTTAATTTGGCTACTAATACATCTATAACTACCTGTTCAAAACTAGCACAGATATTAGCTATATCTTGCTCAGTTTGTGGTGGATTATCTTTGATATAATATAAAACAGCAGTTTTGAGACCAGAAAAAGACATCCTACCATCTCCTGAGTTAATCATTGGTCTGGGGAATTGAATAGCCTCACTATCTCCACTCTCAGCTAATTTGGAAACTTTTGGTCCTCCAGGATATGATAAATTCAGCATCTTTGCTACTTTATCAAAAGCCTCGCCAGCTGCATCATCTTGGGTAATTCCTATTATTTCATAATCATTATAGGCTTTTACCAAGACTAACTCTGTATGTCCCCCCGAGATTGTATAAGCAATAAAGGGGTATTCTATACTTGCTGTCCCTACCAGATTCTCATCTAGCAATCCTGAGAACATATGCCCATGCATATGATTGACTGGAATTAGTGGCACTCCCAAAGCTTCAGATAAAAGATTTGCCAAATTTACTCCTACATATAATGATGGCTCTAAACCTGGACCTACGGTTACTGCAATTGAATCAATATCTCTACCGTTACGATTTATAAATTCTTGTAACATAACTGGTAGTTTTTTATTATGTAATCTGGCAGCCAGAGCCGGGACTACTCCACCATATTGACTATGCTCATTAATTTGAGAGTATAAAATATGATCAAGCACCTGAAAGTTCTCAGCTTCCTTATCTAAGTTTAATAGGGCTAAAGCCGTTTCATCACAAGATGTCTCAATTGCTAAAATTTTCATATATTTATATTGTGCCAAATTATACTTATTAAGTCAACCTACTCCCTAAAACTATAATTTAAGAATAAATTGATTTCACTCTATTTATTCTTAAATTTATTTACAATTATATTATTGCTTTATTTTGAATATTTTGCTATAATGTTTTTTAGATGTCCGATCGTCTAATTGGTAGGACGACAGGTTTTGGTCCTGTTAATCTAGGTTCGAGTCCTGGTCGGACAACATCTTGTAAAAATTTATAAAACTAAATTCTGTATATTTGTAAATAATTAAAGAATACCTTTAATTCTCAAATCTAAAGTCTATCTTTGTCAAAGAAAAATGCCCACCATCTCTCTGGGTTGGTTTGGGCTGGGATTCTTTTCTCAGCTTTGGGGTCTCTTAGGATTGAGATTAACTCGTCATTACTAAGATTAGCAGTGATTGATCCTGGGGTAATCATTAATACTTCTTCTTCTGGTTTTTTGAGGTCTAATCTTTGTTTTGCTTCTCTCTCTTGATAGGCTGATGAGCTGATATATTCTTTTATACTTTCTAATGAGGCTGTGTCTTGTTTGATTCTCTCTACTTGCTTTATAAGGGCCTGTTTTTCTAATTCTCTATCATATTTGATTTTGAATATATGGAATATTCTGACACCCAAAAATATAATTACTCCGATTAAAGCTAAAGAAAGTAGACTATTTTTGATATTATTCTTAGGTTTAGATGTATTTTTACTATAGAC
The DNA here is from genome assembly GCA_937864235.1 of uncultured bacterium. GTDB lineage: Bacteria > Patescibacteriota > Minisyncoccia > SW-4-49-11 > SW-4-49-11 > CALRBF01. The sequence continues at coordinate 25,872 of CALMJI010000025.1, forward strand.
TTTTCTTCTCATACTTTATTATTAATAACCACAAGTAGATGGGTTTACAGGAGCTCCCTGAGGGCTAGAGCCAACTCTTAATGAATTGGGTAGATAAATTGTAAAATGTAAATGAGGACCAGTGGCAAATCCAGTAGATCCAATATCTCCTATCCGGTCCCCTCTGTTAACTGTCTGTCCATTGGATACTCTTTGCTGACTAAGATGACCATATAGGGAAAAATATCCGTCAGTATGTCTAATTACCACCCATTTTCCATAGGAATTATCATTAAATCCAACACTAACCACCGTACCCGAGGCAGTAGCATAAACGGGAGTTCCATTGGGAGCTCCTATATCTATACCATTATGTCCAGCTCCTCCATAGGCTCCACTTCTAGCAAAAGATGTCATTCCAAAACCTTGTGTAATTCTTCCACCTTGCACTGGCCAAGCATAACCACGAGCCGAACAAACGGTTCCGCCCCCTCTTCCAAATTGCCTTAATAAAGCAGCTTCTAGATTTGCCAATTCTACTGCTGTGGCTTTTCGTCTCTCTTCTAGTGATTTTTGTTGGGAGTTAAGATTATTGAGACTAGAATTAAGTTGATTGACTGCAATTTCTGAGGCTTTAGCTTTATTTTGTACACTATTTTTACTATTTTCAATCGATTCTTTGGTGCTTTGCAAAGCTCCTTGAGTAGATGCTAATGTAGCTTTTTGATTAACTAGATTCTGATTAGTAGCATCTAGAGCGGTTTTTTTCTCTATAATTTCATCTAGTAATGTCTGTATTCTCATTTGTATAGTATTAGAATATTCTATATCACTAAATACATCTGATAGTTGATCAGCACTAACTACTGCCACAACTTCGTTTCTTACTAATGAACTTTTGTATAAACTTTCCACTAGACTTTTAATAGTAGCTTTGTTAGATGCTATTTGGGCTTCTAATTCTTGTATATTTTGAGTAGTTTCTTTGATATTATTATCTGTTTCATTAATCTTTTGTCCTACTTCTACTATTTGTCCTTGTAATTTTTTGATATCTGAGTTGAGATTATTGATTTGTTGTTTGAGATTATTGACTTCTGCCTCTTTACTAGATTTTTGTTGGGCAGTTTGATTTTTACGGTTCTGAATATCCTGAATTTGCTGTTCTAACTGTCTAATTTGAGCATTTTTGGAGTTTATCTCTGACTGACTAACTGCTGATACAAAATGACCTTTTTGTATAAATAAAAGGGTTAAAACTATAGCAAAACTGATTATATATCTTAATTTCATATTGTCTTATATTTGTTATAAAAATATTTATAAAATATTTTTATTTATCTAGACTTATGAGAGAAATAGCGGATTGTAGACGGCGAATTGACTCATCTTTTCCTAATATGGCTATAATCTCAAAAGGTGATGGCGACTTTTCTTTTCCTGATAAAGCTACTCTTAATGGCCATAATATCTCTCCCATTTGCTGACTATCTTCCTGAATAGCTGTCTTGATTAGTTGTTCTATATTTTCTAAGTCATTATCTTTTATATTATACAATAGTTTTTGGCTCCACTCAAGGCTTGCTATGATTTGAGGATTATTCATAGCTTTATAAGCTAAAATTTCAGGATTATATTCAGGCTGTTGCCAGAGAAAATCTAATTCTCTACCTATATCTGAGAATTTTTTAATTCTTTGGATTTCTAATTTTATAATTTGATTAAGTTGATTTGCTGTCCATTGATTGATATCAAAGCCATTCTTGACTAAATATTCTCTACCGAATTCCAATTGCTTTTCTTGGCTTAATTGCTTGATATAATGGGAGTTGATAGAGTCTAATTTTTGTATATTAAATATAGCTCCACTTTTTTGTACTCGCTTGAGACTAAACTTCGCGATGATTTCACCTAAAGTGTAGTACTCTCTATCATTTCCTTCATTCCAGCCTAAAAGGGCTAAGAAATTTATCATAGCTTCAGGTAAATAACCCTGTTCTCGATATTCTTTAATTGAAGTAGCTCCAAATCTCTTGGACATTTTAGATTTATCCGGAGCCAATATTAATGGTAAATGAGCAAATTGTTTATTCTTAAAACCTAAAGCCTTATTGATAAGAATTTGCTTTGGGGTATTAGCAATATGATCATCCCCTCTGATAATATGAGTAATTTCCATTAATTCATCATCTACTACAACTACAAAATTATATAATGGATAATCTAAATTTTTAGCTATTACAAAGTCTCCTAGAAGAGAGGTGTCAAATTCTATTTTACCTTTGATTTTATCCTCAAAGATAACTTTGGTATCTGGGACTTTGAATCTGATTACTGATTGTGGAGTTGGTTCTTGTTTCTGCTCTCGATACGGAGACCTTAATACAAACTGTCTCTGTTCTTGTTCAGCTTTGGTCTTTAGTTCTTCTAACTCTGAATCAGTCAAATTACACCAATAAGCGTCTCCTGTAGCTAATAATTGCTCCAAATATGGTCTATATGTATCTGCTCTCTGACTCTGGCGATATGGTCCTAAATCTCCTAATTCACCTCTGAGTGAGACTCCCTCGTCTGGGATTAAGCCTAACCACTCTAGACCTTCAATAATATCTTGCTCTGATTCTTTGGTGGATCTGGCAATATCGGTATCCTCAATTCTAATTACAAATTTACCTTGCTGATTCTTGGCATATAAATAATTAAATAAAGCTGTTCTAGTGGTTCCTATGTGTAAATTTCCTGTAGGTGAGGGAGCAATTCTAGTTTTTATCATAGACTTTCGTTTACTAATTCTGATTATATTATAGCATAAATAATTACTATCGTATAAAGTTTATAGCATCTCTAAATATTAATAATACAAAAATAAAGCTCGAAAACATATATACTAATAATTTTCCAGCTAAGCTTTTATAATGCCATTTTATAAAATATCTATTAAATCCTTTTTGCCAATATAATCGTTTCTTTACATTCCAAAGTTTTTTGGTACTAGCTCCATGATAATGGTACATTTTAGCTTCTGAGAGATAATAGGTTTTATAATTTCTTGATTGTAAATTTTTGGATAAATCTACATCATTGAAGAATAGCCAATAATCAGGATGAGTATCAAAGCCGCTTAATTCTTGCATCACTGAACTTCTAATCATAATTGCTGAGGCCATAGGTTGTTCGCATTCTTGGCTTTTAGTATAGTCAAATTTATCATCCCATTTTAACTTAAATATGGAATTTAATATATTACCCAGAGTGGGTAATTGACGACAGTTTTTTTGAACTGTGCCATCTGGATATTGTAATTGGGGGGCTATCATTGCATATTTATCATTTTTATCTAGGAAATTGACCAAATTATGTATACTCCGCTTTTGTACTACTATATCTTGATTTAGCCAAAGAGTATATTCCCCTTCAATATATTCTAGGGCTATATTATTGCCAGCCGCATAGCCTAGGTTTTTAGTATTAGTGATGATAGTTAATTTTGATTGCTTTTTGTCCCAATTTTGTTGTAAATTTAGCAAATATCTGGGTGTATTATCTGTGGAGGCATTATCTACAATAATTAATTGATAATAGTCCTGATAAGTGTCTAGAATTGACTCTATACAAGCTTGCAAATCTTGTTTATTATTCCAAGCTAGAATTACTATGGATAATTTTGGTCTTTTCATAGTGGAGCTTTTATGTATTTTTGCCAAATTTGAAATAATTCTCCTGTAGCTATTACATCTCTCATACAATATTCAGCTATTTGCTGATATTCACCTTGATTAAATAACGCTGGGACATCTAGTCCAGTCACTCCCTCACTTTTGGGGCTAATTATACCAAATCTTTTACAGAAATAGTCTAAATTAAACTTTTTAGTAGTATTATAAAAAGTTAATTGGTCAAAAAGGTCTACATGTTCTTTATCGGAATACCTATAAGGGATTAGATTTTTGGTTGGTTTAATTCTATGCACTGCTGATCTCATCAAAATATATGGGCAATCAAATCCCCTACCATTAAATGTTACAAAAGTACTGTATTTGCGAATTGTCGCCCAAAATTTTTCTAATATCTCTGCTTCTGTGCCCACTAAATAATGTACTCCTTCTTTTTCATATCTCTCCTCAAGATTACCATCTGGTGCTTGCAAATATACACTTTTGATATCCTTTTCTGGGTCATATAGACCAATTGCTACAATTTGTCCAGTAAGTGGATATAATCCTAAGGTAGTCTTGACTATTTCTTGTTGTTCTTCTGTTTCTGCATATTTTAATAGATAAATTTGAGTCTCTGGATCTAGAGTATCCCAATTATCTCCAATTGTTTCTATATCAAATATCAAATGCGACATATATATGTATATTATTTATATTCTTGTATTATACTGTATTTTTGAATAAATTCATATATTTTTTTAAATACTTCTAATTTGGAATAATCTAAATTTACCAGATGATAGGAGTCTTCTACCCACATAATATGAATATCTTTTGATTGTGTTGTTAATCTTTTTTGAAATATTTGTAAGTTATGCCTAGGGACAATATGATCTGAGGTAGATTGGATTAAAAGTATGGGTGAATTAACCTTATTAACATAATTTCTCCTAATTTTACGAGTCAAAAGACATACTTGTGCGACTGAACTTATAGGAAAATATTTATAAGCTCCCTTACGGGAAAGAGATATTTTTTTTATTCTATCATTGGCAAATGGTTGTCTTCTATATATCAAATATGGAATATACTGAAGAATATGGGACATATATCTTATAATAAATGGAACTTTGACTTTGAGTGGAGTACCAATAGTAATAATCCCATACACCTTATACTTTGAAGCCAAATACAAAGCTAATTGACCTCCCATAGAGAGTCCTCCCACAAAAATTATATCCCATTTATCCGAAATTTCCTGATAAGCTTCTTCAGCTTGTTTTAACCAATCTCTATATGTAACTCTATGTAAGTCAGATGGTTTGGTATTATGACCTTTTAGATTAATACTATGACATTCTATACCCCTTTGATCCAGATACATCAACATTTCTTGTAAATCATCTTTTGTTGATGCCCAAGCATGGAACCACAATACACCTATTTTCATATATTATCCTCTAAATGACCTAATATATTGCATCATTTCTAGATAAAATTGTAAATTATGGCGACTCAGATATTCCATTGCATATTGTTCTTTTACATTATACAAATGCCTTATATAGGCTCGGCTATAGTCTTGAGAACCTTGCCATTTAGCATAAGGATCAATTGGGTTTGTGTCTTCTCTATAGATTAAATTTTGAATTTTTAGAATATCAAAGAATTTATTTTCTGGTAATTTAGCTTCTGTTTTACTTTGTTGTAAATCTCTCAAATATTGATGAACATCTTGCTCTTTATTGTCTGATTTCCAAATATAAACTGTACCGTGACGAGCTTCCCTAGTAGGAATTACACAATCAAACATATCAACTCCCAATGAGGTTGCATAGGCTATTTCTTCTGGTTTTCCCAAGCCCATCAGGTATCTAGGCTTATCATCTGGTAAAAGCGGAGCTGTCCATTGTATAACCTTTAGAACTTCTATCCTTGACTCGCCCACCGATACTCCTCCAATAGCATACCCGTCAAAACCTATTTCTTGTAATTGACTTAAACTTAATTTTCTTAAGTCCTCATATATACCTCCCTGTACAATGCCAAATAATAATGGTTTTGTATTATCCGGTCTAGGGTCGACTTGTAATAACCTTTCTAATTCATCTTTTGACCTTTGTGCCCAACGAGTAGTTAATTCTAAGGACTTTAATATATAATCTCGAGCAGATCCACCCGGAGGACATTCATCTAAAACCATAATAATATCACTCCCCAAGTAATACTGAGTACGAATAGACTCTTCTGGACTTAATAAATGCTCACTACCATCTATATGAGAACGGAAATATACACCCTCTTCTGTAATTTTATTAATTTTAGATAAGCTAAATACCTGAAATCCTCCACTATCTGTCAAAATTGCTTTAGGCCAATTGGTAAATTTATGTAAACCTCCTAATTTATGTACTAACTCATAACCAGGTTTGAGATAAAGATGATACGTATTCATCAATATAATATCTGTATCAAATTGATTATATATTTCCTGATTCCCAATTCCTCTAATGCTACCCTTAGTAGCTACGGGCATAAAAAATGGAGTTTCTAATTTACTATGTACAGCATCCAAAATTCCATACCTTAAGCTACCACAACTCTCTTTTATGTCAAACATAATTACTCTTCTACTCTTATCTGTCCACCGACATCACTTACTGAATTTACTTCTAAAGTACCAGATAAATCTATTCCTGTAAAGTCATCTTTACCTGTATAGTTAATTCCACTCAATAGTTGAGGGATTTGCCCTACTTGATTTATAGCAGGATTGATACTAATCTGGAACACAGCTCTATATAGAGGTCTTAAAAGACCAGTGTTGGCTGGGACTTTATCTAAATTCCAGACAACCTCTTTAGTCCTCTCATTATACGATATATTACCATTGGTAGTAACAGTTTTACCTGTCCAATTCACATTATCTGGGAGAGTAGTTCTAAATGAAACTCCTGACACATCATTTGTTAAATTTTGTATTTCTAAACTTACTGAGAATGTAGTTATTTGTGCTACTTTTAACGGTATTGGGCCTGTATTGATAATAGAGCTGTCTTTACTTACATAAGAAATAGAGGCTTTTGGTATTAATTTAGTTGACAACTTGACTTCACTAGAATTGCCTTGAATAATTTTATTTACTCCTAAGGTAGTAGGTACTTCATCACTTTCAAAGGTGGCATTAGTTTTAATAACATAATTCACATCTTGAAAGTTATCAATCGGTATAGTACGTTTTATAGGTACTCTAAAACTAACCTCTCCTTGTTCATTAGGACCAAAAGTTTTTAGCTGAGGTACTGCATTAGCTCGCCAAATAATAGTGTTAGTACTAGCATCGAAATCTGCACCCCTAGCGCTTAATCTAGTTAAGTCTAATAATTTGCTGTCCAACTGTACTCTGAGAGCTCCCTCTCCTATTCTAACTTGAGTATTATTACGAAATGTAATAGTATATTCCAAAGAATCTCCTGCAGATGCTATATTAGTATTAACTCTCTGTGTTAAGTTGACATAAGGAGATCCTAGTGTAGTAGATTTTTGGCTACTTGAATATAGGGTAAACACTCCTTGTCTAGACTCTCCTATTTTAGCTTTTATAATCTTTATTTCTTTTTGATTACCACCAAGTGTACCAGTTACTGTAATCTCATAAGAAGATTTTGTTCTTATATTTGGAATAGTAAATATATTTTTTGCATTACCAGTAGATGGTAAAGTTGATGAAATAAAAGCAAAAGTTTCAGGATATTCTAACTGTAGCTCTAAATCCTTAAGATCATTATTACTTTTATTATTGACGGTAATAACATAATTAACAATTTCTCCACCAACACCTTGTAAAGGCGCTTGAATATCTACTATCACTGGACTATCCGCGATAGTTGTGGCAAATTCCGTTTTAGAATCAAAACTAGAAGTCAGAATAGTGGGCATATAATTAAGAGTGGCTTTGATTGTATGAATACTAGCTATTTCTCCTATCAATCTTCCTTTAATTATAATCTCTCCCTTTGATCTAGGCTCTAATTCTGGTAATTCATATTCTCTAATTTCAGATTTGGTCTGACCCAATATATCCAAAGATGAGTCTATGAGTGCCTGAGGAACTTCGACTGTAATTTTAGCATTTTTTAAGGCAACAAGATTATCATTTCTATATGTCAAGGTATATGAAATTTCCTCTCCTGCAGACACTTGACTTTCACCAGTTATTTCTAATCTTACTCTTTTGTCTGAGAATCTCTGCTGATTGAGTTGATAAAAAAACCCTATAATCAATCCTATACCTACCAAAGCTGTTATAACTATACTATAAAGTGTAATTTTTTTCTTATGTTTCTGAAAAAAAGGCTGATCTGCTTCCTCAACTGGCTTAAATTCTGGTGAACTTGGGGCATTATGTTTTGCATATACACTATATGGAGTATTGTGCACTCTTTCTTTATCTAGCTCCACTTGATTCTCTTTTTTATATATTTTTTTCTCAATATCTTCTAATGCCATATATTTATTTTAATTATATTCGATATTAATTATACCATATTTATTGAATAAGATTCAAGGAGTTACTTTTGAGACGATACCAGTGTAGATGATATTGCACAATTTGCCATGGAAAATCTTTTACTTCAAGCCAAATTCCCTTTTGCCATTGTCTTAAAGTATAAATCAAGTCACTATTGACTGCTATATAATCTTCAAATTCATCCTTTAGTCTAGATACAACTAAACCTCCTGCTCTAATACTTATACCAAAGTCCCTAGATTTTGTACTACCTGTTATTACACAATGAGATAGATTAATTCCATAACCCAATGTATATAATAATCTAGTTAATAGCCATCCAATGAGAACTTGATATTGATTATGATGTTTTTTGACTAATTCTATATATTGCTCAATACATTCAAAAACTTGTATGTCCGTATGATTCTCATCCGTTAATTGGTCTAATAACTCAAACATAATTCCCATCAAAGCAGTGGATTTGATATCCAAATATAAATCAGAATATGAATCGAGGTCTTTAATTGCAATTAATCTAGAGGTATTACGACCTACAATAAACTCTATCTCGGATTTACCCCAATCATATAATCTGTATTGTAGCTTGGAGGTTGATTTTTTTATACCTTTTAACAATAAAGTTTGTTTACCATAATTCTTGGTATAAAAAACTCCCAATCTATCCACTTCTGGTAAATCTATTTGTTTAATCAAATAGGCCTCAGTATTGTGGATAATGGCCATATTTTATATTTCTATAATCACGGGTATAATCATTGGTCTTCTATGAGTAGTCTTGAATAAGAATAAACCTAAATCTTCTCGAATAGATTGTTGCATATCCTCTATACTCTGGTCTTGCCCTTCTCTTGCTAATTTCTTCTCTATATGTTCTTTTACTCTTTCCTTAATTGAATCCAGTAATTTGGTAGATGTTTGAATATGCACAAAGCCTTTAGAGACAATTTCTGGGTCCCTAATAATCTTACCTTGTTTTAAGTCTACTAAAGATACAATAGTCAAAATCCCATCTTGAGCTAAAGACTGTCTATCTCGAATTACCATTTCTTTTAAGTCTCCCACTCCTAATCCATCTACCATCATATTGCTGGCATTGACTTTCTCCGTAGTAACTCTAGCTTCTCCTTTATAAACTTGAATTACTCGTCCATTATCAGTAAGTAAAATATTGTCTCTTGACATACCAACTTCTTGAGCTAAGTCGGAATGCGATTTTAGAGCATAAAAGTCTCCATAAATTGGCTGCAAATATTTAGGTCGAATAATCTCTAATAATTGTTTCAGATCTTCTTTCTGAGCATGTCCTGAGACATGAACTTCCATCATCTTATAATGAATAATATTAGCCCTCTGTTTGGCCAGAGAGTCTTTGATCTTTTGTACAGACTCTTCATTACCTGGTACCACCGAGGATGAGAATACTACAGTATCTCCTGGCTCAATTTGAAAATTACGATGTTCTTTATTTGCAATTCTAGTAAGAGCAGACCTTTCATCTCCCTGAGCTCCAGTACAGATAATGGTCAAATTTTCTGGCGGAAGATTACGAGCCTCTTGAGCACTAATTAAAGTCTGTGGAGAAAAGTTTGCATAACCAATTTCATGTAAAATCTGAATATTAGTTTTCATACTAAAGCCTTCAATCACTACTTTACGATTATATTTCTCTGATAAATTAATCATTTGCTGAATTCTATTCAATGTACTAGAAAAAGTAGTAACTATAATTTTACCAGTAGCATTCTCAAAAATATGATCAATATTATTCTGAATAGTCATCTCTGAGACTAATCTTCCCGGTCTGCTAGCACTAGTACTATCGGACAACAGTAATAGAACTCCCTCATCTCCAATTTTCTTATACATTTCCAAATCAGCTGGAGCTTCGCCCACAGGGGTGGCATCAATTTTGAAATCTCCTGTATGTAGTATTACACCTTCAGGAGTCTCAATCTTAATCATGGTAGAGTCAGGAATACTGTGATTAATGTGTAGAAAAGTAACAGTAAATACACCTAATCTTATTTTCTCATTCAATTTGGCAACATGTCCATTAAGTGCTGGAAGAGTAGTAAATTCACTTTGTCTTCTTTGCATCATTGCTAAAGGTAAGGCTGGTGCATAAATAGGTGGGTTACCAATCATAGACATAACCTGCGACACCCCTCCAATATGATCCATATGACCATGAGTAATAAGCACGGCTCTAATTCTGTCCTCCTTACCCTTTAGATAACTAGGGTTTGGGATAATGTAGTCAATACCAGGCTGGTCCTCTTCTGGAAATTTCATCCCTATGTCTATGACTATAATATCCTTACCATATTCTATCACTGTCATATTCCTTCCCCCGATTTCCTCTGAGCCACCCAAAGGAATAATTTTCAAGATATTATCTTTTGTGTCAAACGGCTCTTTGGCATTGAGATATTGATCTGCTCTATGACTTAAATCTTTTACAAAGGTAGTCCCTCTCTTAATTTTAGAGTTATTATAAGCTTTCATATTAAATATTAATTATTATTGGTAAAATCATTGGCCTTCTCTCAGTCTTAGTTAACAATAATCTGGCTATATTTTCTCTAACTTCACTTTTGACATAATCTAGATTAACTTCATCTGATTCTCGGATTAATGTAGCTATAATTAATCTAGCCTGATCTTTAATCTCATCAAATAATTTCATTGATGATTCATTATCTACAAAACCTTTGGATTCTAAGACTATATCATTCAACATAGTACGAGATTGTAAATCTACTAAAGCAATAATATGCAATATTCCCTCTTCTGCCATAGACTGTCTATCGTGTATGACCACATTGGTCAAATCTCCGACCCCCAAACCATCCACAATTATATCCGAGGCTGGGACTTTTTCTGGAGTAACTCGTCTTTGTTTATAATCAAAAAGTATCACCTTACCATTCATACCAACTACCACATTACGGTCTGGATAACCACCTTTAATAGCAATATCTCCATTAGATCTCAAAAGATGATGGGAACCTGTAACTGGAATATAATATTTAGGTCTAACCGCTTTTAGCACTGCCAAAGTATCCTCATATCTTGCATAAGCTCCATATCTAGTATCTAGTTCCTGATAATATTCCACAAAAGCTCCAAGTTTAGCAAAATTATCATTAACTCTTGCTACTGAGCGAGCATTCCCTGGAATCAAAGCTGCTGGATAAACCACAATATCTCCAGCTTCAATAGAAAACACTGTATGTTCCCCATTAGCCAAGCGCATTAAATGTGGTATATCATCTCCATGAGATCCTGCAATAAGTACTACTAGTTTTTCCCTTGGGACTTCAGATAAACCACTAGGCCCTATAATAGTCCCTGATTTGATATTAATTAATCCCTTTTTACGACAAGTGTTAAAAGTATTTAATAAACTTTTACCTTCAATAAATAAGTGTTTATTATGATTTTCTACTGCATTTACAATCTGCTGCATTCTACTAATCATAGATGGAAAAGTAGAGATATAAATTGTACCTGTATTTTTAGCAATTATTGAGTCAATATAATTAGCAATAGAGCTTTCTGTTGGTGCAAAACCCTGAGATTCACTAGCTACACTACCTGTTAAAAGAGCAAATGCATCTGAACCAGCTAAATCTTTGATATAATCTAATAATTCAGACTTTCCGGGTGTTTCGCTATCTAGTTTATAGCTAGATAGATAAAACACTTTCCCTTGCATAGTATAAACACATAATCCAATTGCACCTATTACATTAAAAGGTGTTGGGAAGGCATTAACCTTAAATGAACCGATTCTAATGGAGTTATAAGGCTTTATAATATGTTTTTTGTACTTAATACCTTGAGAGTAAAAATCATGCCTTGACTCCAAAATAGCAAATAAAGCTTCTGTAGCATAAATATGTAAATTCGGAAATAAATGCAGTAAATAAGGAACTGCCCCAATATGATCAGGATGCGGGGATGTCAAAACCACTCCTTTAATTTTACTCATATTATTTTTGAGATATTGAGTATTAGGAATAAGATAATCTATACCAGGCTGATTAACACCCGGCATTTGTAAGCCCATATCTAGGATAAGAATATCATTTTCTTGCTCTAGTACATACATATTCTTTCCAATTCCGTCCAATCCACCTAAAGGAATAATTTTGAGAGACTGTCTAGATGTTTCAGGAATAGTTCTTTTTTGGGCAAAATTTTTACCCTGAGTACGAGAACGATTAGTTCGCACACTAGATTTAGTATGAAATCTTTTTGATTGCATCATATAAAATATATTTAATAAAATTATTATTTTCTTTAAGAGCTTATATAATCTGCTTATAATATAAAATAAAATTGGATCTTAAACAGAAATGTGTTTTACTCTAAAAAAATGTAGACTCTAGAGAATTGAACTCTAATTTACTCCTTATTAGTAAAGTCTGCTATAAAAAATTAATTTTATTCTTTTACTTTAGCTCTAGTAACAGCTATTTTATTACCTTCAATAATATTATTTTTAACTAAAAGATTATGTACAGTTTGAGAAGGTTGTGCCCCTACAGAAATCCAATATTTTATTCTCTCAGCATTAAGGGTATTATCTTTATTCCCTGGGTTATACATACCCAATGATTCAATGAATTTACCTTTTACTGGACGAGTTTTTTCAGCTACCACTACTTTGTATATGGGAGTGTTTTTCTTACCGACTCGTGACAATCTAATTCTTAACATAATTGAAAATAAAAAATTTATACATTTATTAACATTAATTGTACCATAATTTGAAACTATTGTCAATATTTTATGCTATTCTGATTATAGTTTTATATTTTTGATATGATCACTTACCCCATTACCAATTTCTGGATGTTGTAGTCCAAAGTCTATAACGGCTTGTATATAGCCTAATTTATCACCACAATCATACCTTTTACCCTCGATTTCATAACCATAGAGAGGATTAGTTTTAAGAAGCTCAATGAAAGCATGATCTAATCCCAATTCACCTTCAACTGAAACTTTCATCTGCTCTAATTTATCAAAAATAGCTGGGGTAATAATATACTTTCCAATTACTGCTAGATTAGATTTAGTTTCTTCTGGCTTTGGCTTTTCGACAAACTGATTAATCTCAACTAATCTATCATTAATTTGGGCCCCCTCAATGATTCCGTATTTGGACACTTCTGAGTGTGGAACTCGAGTAAGAGCAATTACAGGATCTTGATACTTATTATAAACTTCTATTAACTGTCCAATAGCTGGGATATCTGAGGCAACGATATCATCTTCGAATAACACTGCACAAGGCTCATCTCCTATAAAACTTCTGGTAGCCAAAACAGCATCACCATTACCTCTAGCATATCTTTGTCTAACAAAGAAAAATTCTGCCATATCAGCTATATCTCTGACTTGACCTAGCACCTCCTCTTTCCCCTTTTGTTCTAATAAATATTCTAGTTCAAAATGAGAGTCAAAATGATCTTCAATAGCTCTCTTTCCCTTACCAGTCACAAAAATGATTTGCTCAATTCCAGCTTTTACTGCTTCTTCTACTAAATATTGTACTATTGGTTTATCTACTAGTGGTAACATTGCCTTAGGCTGAGCCTTAGTGGCTGGTAAAAATCTAGTCCCAAATCCTGCTACGGTAATGATGGCTTTTCTAATTTTCATAATATTATACTTTATAATTCTACTTGTGAGTTATCTCCAATTACTAATTTATGCCCTTTAGGGAAGGTTTTTTCTTTATCTGTAATTATTACTCCATTGCCAATAATACTATCCACTATTCTCTTAGAACTATGAATAGTAATATTATGCATTAAAAGAGAATGTTCAATCTCTGAGTTTGTAATTTTACAAGCATCCCCAATAGAGGTATATGGACCTATATAGCTATTCTCAATCATTGTATGTTTACCAATTATAACTGGTCCTCGAATAAAACTATTACCTTTGATCTGAGCATCTTCTGATATAATAACATTTCCTTCTATGGTTACAGTTTTTTCTATCTCACCTTCAATATTAGAGTTTTGAATTTGAGCCAAAAGCAACTGATTTCCCTCTAATAAATCCTGTGGTTTACCTGTGTCTTTCCACCATCCAGTAATTTCAGAATATCCTACTTCAAATCCATTTTTAATCAATTCTGTATGAGCATCAGATATTTCATATTCTCCTCGTGGACTAGGTGGTAAATTTTCCACTATATTATGGATATTCTTATCATATATATAAATTCCAGCTACTGCATATTGACTAGGGGGATTATCTGGCTTTTCAATAACCTCCACTATACGATTATCTTCAATTCTTGGCACTCCAAATCTTTCTGGATCTTTGACTTGAGATAGGGCTAAAAGAGCATTAAGCTTTTGGTCATAAAAAGTATCTACAAAGTCTTTGACATCTCCTAGTATAATGTTGTCTCCTAGATAAAAAACAAAATCTTCTTCTTCTAGAAATTCTCTGGCTATTTTAATTACATGAGCGACACCTAATGCTCCTCCTGTTTGTTCAATATAAGTTATATTAACTCCGTATCTAGAACCATTACCCAAAATGGGCTCTAATTCTAAGTCTCCAATATTGACTATAATTCCAATATCAGTAATTCCAGCTTGTGCTAATTTATTAACAGCTAGCTCAATCATAGTCGTATTGGCCAAAGGAATAGTATGTTTATTACGATTTGTAGTAATAGGTCTTAATCTAGTTCCCTTACCTCCTGCTGCAATAAGTCCTTTCATATATAATTTATTTAGAATTATTATATTTCAATGGTTTCCACCAATCTTGGTGTTCACGATACCAATCTATAGTTTTATGAATAGCAGTATCAAAATCAAAGTATGGTGCCCAACCTAGATTTCGTAGTTTAGTACTATCTATAGCATATCTCCTATCATGACCCAATCTATCTGTAACATATTCAATTTGGTCAATATCTTTATTGAGATTATTTAGAATTTTAGTTACTAAATCTAAATTAGTTAATTCATAACCAGTACCTATATTATATACTTCTCCTTGAGTCCCATTTTCAATAATATATTCAATAGCTCTTGAATGATCTTCTACATAAATCCACTCTCTGACATTAAGTCCGTCTCCATAAAGAGGAATTTTTTTATTTTCAATCAAATTAGTAATGGCTAATGGAATTAATTTCTCAGGATATTGATTAGGACCCATAACATTACAAGAATGAGTTACAATTACTTTAGTACCATAAGTTTCATTATAAGCTCTACATAATAGATCTCCCCCAGCTTTACCAGCTGAGTAAGGACTATTAGGAGCAAAAGGAGATAATTCATTAAAATAGCCTGTGTCTATAGTACCAAAGACTTCATCTGTACTAATTTGTAAAAGCTCGATATTATATTTTCTCACTACCTCCAAAATACTAGCCACTCCCATTACATTGGTATTGACTGCTTTAATTGGAGATTTTATAGAATTATCTACATGAGTCTCTGCTGCAAAGTTAACAATTAACTCTATATTATTATCTTGTACAATTTTATCTAGCAAATTAATATCTGTAATATCACCTTTAATAAACTTATACCTACCATTATCTACTAGGGTATCTAGATTATGCAAATTGCCAGCATAAGTCAAGGCATCGAAATTAATTATTTCTATATAAGGATGTTTACTTATGAGATATTTGATAAAATATGACCCCATAAATCCAGCTCCACCTGTTACTAAAATTTTATTCTTCATATCATTAGAGTATTTATTACTATGCTAATATTATAACACAAATGCAGTATTGTTACCAATACTGCGTTGTGGATTTTATCAGATAAAGTATCTATGGATTAACTTCTCTAATATTTGTATCTCCAAAGTATCTAATTTCTTTAAAGGGATTGGCAGATGCTCCACCACTATTCCCTGATGTATTAGAAACTATAGCAGATCTCTCCAACCGAACCGGCTGATTATCTTCACCAATTAGATTCCAATTGGTATAAGTATAAGGAAATTTACCACCTCTTGAACTAGCTACAGCTATAATTTTTCTATCTTTATTCAATTCAACTATAATATCTGACTCCATAGTTGTAGCAACTCCTTGCAAATTAAGGTTCCCTTGACTAGAAAAAATACCTCTCCTAACAAATATGGGATAATTACCTATAATTCGTGCTGGGATATTGAATTTTCCATTAGTAAGATTAGTCATTGGACTGCCCAAAGGAAGAGACCATATTGTAGAACTGTTGGATGATATATCTTGTTCTGGAGTACTACTATCTCCATCATGATCGAATAAGGCTCTAAATTGTATTTCTTTGTTAATATTAGGGTCAGAATTGGTTAGAATATTAGATGGATCCACTCTTAATTTTGGAGTTTTAGTTTGAATTGGATTACTAAGTCCTATTATGTTCTTACCATCTTTTCTTATAATTCCCCTTATTTGTGTGAATCCATTTTTATCTTGACGTCCTTTTATAGTAGCTAGACCATTATCGACATCAATAATCTCAATAAAGTTAGTTGACAACAATTGCCATCTGATATTGAATTTATCATCAATTTCAGTTTCTATTCTGGAACCATCCTCATCAAATTCAACCAAAGTTGCAGATATAGCTGTAGTTTCTGGATAAATCAAAATGTTTTTATCAGCTTTTATTTCTAAATATGGTTCTTTTTCATCTATGACTGTTATATTTCTAGTAATCGATTTACCAGAATAATTAGCTGTAACTGTAGATATTCCTGGAGATAAAGCTTCAAATTGACCTTTCCCTAAATTCCTCAAAAAGATATTTGAGCCTGTAATCCAGTTAGTAGTACTAGTTACATTTTGCTCTGACTGACTAGCAACACCGTCTTCATCATAATAAGATTGATAAGCTAATTTATCTCCTACTCTCACTCTTAAATCCATAGGTTGGATTCTAAAGGTAGGCTCTGGAGATTTAACATAAAACCATCTTGTAACAGAACCAGATGCCGTACCTTCATTTTGTCTAGTACAATCCTGAAACCAATCCATTCTTACTTTATGCCAACCAGGAGATAAAGGAGTATCTGATATAGACTCAATACCAAATTCTATACTTTCAGTACTTGTTGTGCCTGAATACCAGTGAGAATATTGAGCTGGAACATAGTAATCTCTACTATAAAAAGGAGATTTATTATCATCCAAATAAAATGATAGTTTTAAGTCTGATGGGTAATCTGTACAATAAGTAACAATAGAATATCCCCTTAAAGGTATTATTTGACCATATTCATATTGCAAAGGACTTGGTTGTGGGCTACTAATCCCAATACTTACAGCAGTACAAGAACCAGCTACAGCATCATTATAAGCCACACCCCAAAATATAAATAATAAAGGAATTAAAATTAACTTAGAATTGATGTTTTTTTTCTTTATTACAAAAAACATAACTCCCCCAATCAATAATATAAAACCTATAAATACTGATATAAAGATTACAATATTATTACCATAACTCCTATTATTGTCTGAGTCAATGGAACCGTCTTGAGTATAAGCCAACACTTTTGAATGTAGTTGAGTATCATCCTTTGATAGGTCTGCTTTTATAGTACAATCTTTTACATTCTTATCCACTGGAATTTTTACTTGTAAACTTCTATTTTCATTGATATTGATTGTATTTTCTATAGATTTCTGATAATTTTACCTACAACTGAGCGTAGTTAAAACTGTAACCTCACCCAGAGATTTGATTTCTCCTTGTGAGAAATGAAGGTCTGCTCTATCAGCAAGCTGCATATCAATGATAGCCTCTTCTCCTCTATTAAAATTTATTTTATTCATTGTCAAATTAACAATACGACCAGATTCTCCACTAACAACCCAATGAAAGTCTATTATGTTAGATATTGTTTGCCTATCTCTTTCAAAAACCAACTCAGCGAAATAACCACCTGCAATATCTATTTTAGGAATAGGAATTTCAAATGATTTAGCTATACCTTGCTCTAATTTAATAGGCTGTACATCCTTACTCTCATAAACTATTTTTTCACCTAAAGCTCTTTCATATACAATGATCTTAGGATAAACATCCAAAGATTTTTGCTCACCTCTTAATGTAGCCTCTCCTTTTAAAAATAGAGACTCATTTTGTTTAGATGCTACTCCTATATTCAAACTCCAATTAGTATTATCAGGCTTTCTATCAATACTCGCTTTACTCAATTCAACAAAACTATTTTTAGCTAAACCAGCTCCAGATAAATAACCTATTGGTATTACATATGAATCTATTATAGTCAACTCAGGATTTCGCAATATCAGCCTTAAGTAATAATCTCCTTCTGGAAGAATTTGAGGTATATTGTAAGAAAAACTTTCATTAGTATAATCATTAGGATTTATAACTAAATCTTTTGAGTTATGTTTTATATCTATAAGCCTAGCTTGATCTATTCTATCAATTTCTATAGAATCACCTTGTTTTCTTTGTCTAAGCTCAAAGCTTAGTTTATATCCAGCAACAACATTGTCTTCATTACTTAAAATACCTATCTGACCTTGAATTTCTTCTCCTATTCCGACATCATCAACGTTACTTGTAACCTCACTTATAAATAAAGATTTTGGAACATCAAAGGAATCTCCAGAGAACTCATCTTTTCTTGCCTCAGAAACAAATGGATTTAAAAGCAATAATGTTATAAATATAGCTAAAATTTTATTCTTCATATGTATTTAATATAATAATATAATATTATTATATTATTATATGACTGTCTACTATGCAATTGTGGATAAGTCTTGTTTTTGCTATATTCTAGATAATAAATGCGACCAAAATTGTGCTATTGCTTGATAGCTATATTTTCTTTGGAACTGCTCTGAGGCCTGCTCTCTAATGACAAACTTTTTATTTTCATTTTTCTGAATTACATCTATACAAGCTGCTAACTCACTGCTAGAGTTTGGACTATAATATAATGCCCCCCTACCTAATAACTCCTGATATTGATCTTCCCTAGGGGCTACAACTATAGTGCCTGAAGCTATAGCGTTTAGAATATGATAATGAATTACTGATTGATCTATGTCCCCACTAACTATTAAGCAATCTAAAAGTTCATAAACTATTGGTAGGTTATTTGATAAGTCTTCTTTTAAAACAAAACTCCCTTGTTTAGTACTAATATCATACCATTCACAGTTATTATACTCTAAGTATTTTATAAATTCTTCAGATAATATTCCAATATGACCACATACAAACGATTTATTTATGGTTTGATTTTCATAACTTATCAAACCTAAGTTTTGCTTTAAATCTAGAACCATTTGGGTATCTAAATCAAGAAAATTTTTATAGTTAATTTGTGGGAATGGAGTATATGCAATTTTTTTCTGATAATTAACCTTGGCTGTATGATAAGAGTAAATGACAAGAGAATATTCCAATGCGTCTATTTTTTTAACATCAATTACTACTTTTATTATATTACAATTATTATTTTTTTTAAGTTTCCAATCTACGAAATTAGGTATATGTCCTATTTCTATACATTTTGATATATCGTATTTTTGCAATAACAAATTAATTTCTTTATATCCATTTAGTTTGAATAGAGACCTAGGAATTAGATGTACTGTATCAATATCAACTATGGATCTAGCTATATCTGCTAATTGGTTATTCCATAAGATAAATTGGATGTCTATCTTTAGATATTTTTTGATATGATTAAATAATTCAAACCAATGACTAGCCTGGGCTTCATCACATTCTATCAATACGGCTATATTTTTAAATTTTGTAGTCATATATATTTATGGCAAATATTTTCTTTTAGCTTGTAAATGCTCTTCAAATGTTTTTGAAAATATTGTTTTAGGAGGATCGTCTCGAGATGTTAAAAAGAAATAATAGTCATTAGACTGGTATGCCACCACAGACTTAATGGCATCAACACTTGGATTAGTAATTGGTCCTGGCGGTAATCCAGTTACTTGATAGGTATTGTAGGGTGATTCAATCTTCAAATCCTCTAATGTGGACTGCGATCTACCTGATTGAGTAATAAAATTAACTGTAGCATCACTTTGTAATTTCATACCATCATTGAGTCTATTCATAAATATACCTGCTACAATTTTTCTGTCATCAAACTTTGGAACCTCTTTCTCAACTATGGAAGCTAATATAAGAACTTCATAAGATGACAATTTATCGTTATTTTTTAAGCTGGGCAAAGCCTTCTTTTGAAAATTATTAAGCATTTTTATAATTACAGCTTCTGCATTAGAGTCATCAAAAAATCTATAGGTATCCGGGTAAAGATAACCTTGTAAAGATTTATTTTCAATGAAATCATATTGGGTAGTATCGAATTCCTCAGTAGCTTTGATAAAATCTTCTCTACTAAATTTGAGTCCTGATTCTAAAATATCTCCAATAGTATATATATCCGACCCCTCTGGTATAGTAATTGTCACTTCTGGTTTAACTAGTAGACCCCTAGCTATCATCTTTATAACCTGATCTGTATTCATATTAGGAGTAATATTATATCTAGCAGCCTTGGGAGATAGTTTTCTAAATGATATATAAAAGTTTAATCCATTGGTTTTGGATATAATATTCTGTTGTTGTAAGTTACTAATTATATCTGGCCAGTTTTCTTCTTCTTTTACCTGAAATATTGTATCTTCTTTAATTAAAACTGGAGATCCTATAGTATTGACTACATTCACAATATAAGTAGCTCCGGCTACCCCTATCAAAAACATTATTAATAATATCCAATATATAATTTTTTTCATTATTGTTATATTTTATCCTCTAAATTAGCTGATTTTAATAAATTATTAATTTTCTTTACCTCTTGAACTTTATCTATATGAGATACAAGTAAAGCATCTTCTGTTTCCACTATAACTATATCACGAATACCAATTGTAGCAATAACCTTATTTTTATTATGTGAATGCACTAATATATGCTCCGAATCAATATCAAAATGCTGAGAGCTACCCTTATGAGTGACAGTTATCTCATCGGTTTGCAACATATCCTTCAGAGCCGACCATGATCCAATATCACTCCAACCTATGTCAGCTGGAATTACTGCTATATATTGGGCTTTCTCCATAATTCCATAATCAAAGCTAATTGGATCTGTTTTTTGATATAATTGAGATAAATTTTGTAAATTATTCTGTTCTAGCTCTAATAAGATTTCAGCAGTTTCTGGTAAATATTCTTGATACATACCTAATAATCTTTGTTTTTGAACTACAAACATACCAGAATTCCAAACATAATTACCATCTGCTAAATATTGAGTAGCTGTTTTGAAATCTGGTTTTTCTACAAAAGCCTCTACCTCATATATAGATTGATTTTGGGCTTCTATCAGAGAATCTTGATTATATTTTATATACCCATAACCCGTCTCGGGGGCAGTGGGAGTAATACCAAGAGTTACAATATATTCAGGATACTGTTGTAAGAATTGATCTGCTAATTTTAAAATCCTACATAATTCCTGTGGCTTATGAATATAATGATCTGCTGCCAAAAAAGCAATAGACTCATCTGGTTTAGCAGAGACTGCTATCGTAGACAATCCATTAGCAGGGGCAGTATCTCTTTTTTCTGGTTCTAAAATTATATGATTGATTGCCAATTGTGGTAATTCACTTAGAACTTCATCCTTATATTGCACATTAGTAGAGACATAAATATCATCTAGCGTAAAATGTGTCAATAATCTCTTGACCGTCATCTGGAGCATTGTCTCTTCTCCAAAAAGTGGTTGAAATTGTTTAGGTTTAGAAGTACGGCTTAATGGCCATAATCTTGTACCTGTTCCACCTGCCATTATTATAATTTTCATAAATCTATTATTTACCTTGTCTTTTACCTCTAGTATTATATTCAGCAATAGCCTTGTCAAATTCCTGCATATTAAAATCTGGATAATTAATATCTGTAAAATAATATTGAGAATTAGCCGTATCCCACATCATAAATCCTACACTATTATGTGGTTCTCCACCAGTACGAATTAACAAATCTACTGGTGGTAAATCTTTGGTATACAGTGATTGTTTTACCAATTCTGGAGTAATCTTTAAATCAGGGTTAGCTAATTTTCTCTCAGATATAGAGCGAATGGCTTGTAGCATTTCCTCATCTCCATTATAACCTAAAAGAAAATTCAGTGTATAGTTAGAGTAATCCTTTGTAGCATCTATAGCTTTTTGGATAACTTTTTGTAAGGTACTGGGAAACATTTCTCTCCATAAGCCAATAATATTGATTCTAACTTTTTGACTATGTATTTCTTTATAGGTTAGCAATACTTTTATATAATTATGAAAGTTTTTATACAAATGTCGCACTTCATCTTGTGGCCTCTTGGCTAAATTATCTAGTGAAGCTCCCCAAAAGGTTATATTTTTAACTCTTCCATCAAAAGCCTGTTCTATAATCTCTCTAGTCCTTTCAAAACCTTCAAGATGTCCTTGTTCTGGATTTTTCCCATTGGCTTTTGCCCATCTACGATTTCCATCAGGTATAATTGCAATATGATCTATCATAATATATAAATTTTTTATTCGCCAATATTGATTTATTATATCATATCTTTGGTAATTTTCCAGACATCTCCAGCCCCCATAGTGATGATAATATTATTATCCCCTGATATAAGGGATAGATCCTGTTTTAAGTCATTTGAGTTTGTATAGATTTTAGCATTAGTGTTATCAATATAATTTACAATATCATTACTAGTGATAGCACCCTCTACCTCTCTAGCTGAGGCATAGATTGGGAGTAAATAAATATGATCAGCTTTAGATAGCGCCTGTCCAAATTCCTTCAATAGCATTTCTGTCCTACTGAAAGTATGTGGCTGAAATACACAATGTATGGTTTTCTCGGGGTATTGTTCTCTTAGGGCTTGAATTCCTGCCATAATTTCAGTTGGGTGATGAGCATAGTCATCAATAATAACAACTCCTTTAGAAGTTACTCCTTTATATTCTAATCGTCTCTGAGTCCCTCTAAAACCTGACATTGCCTCAATGCTAGAATTAATATCAAAACCCAAATCATATAATAATCCAAGACAAGCAAGAGCATTGAGTCTATTATGCTTACCTGCAATAGCTAGATTTAATTGATTATATTGCCTCCCCTCTACTATCACAATATTATTCTCATCAAGAGTAATATTATTATCTATATTAAGGCCAAATTTTAGTATTTTTCTTGTCTTATCTTGTATATTAAGCAAAATATACTTAGCTATATTCTCATCATCTCCATTGACTATTAAGGGCTTGTCTAAAGGTAGCTTATCAATAGCATTAATGAAGGCCTGATAATAGCGATCTGGAGTTGTAAAAAAATCTGGATGATCATAATCTACATTCAATATAATCAAACCTCCCATATCAATATCTAGAAAATGATTCTGATACTCATCAGCCTCTACTACCAAATATTGCGAATTATTATCCCCGATTCTAGCATTACCTCCAAATTGAGGCACCACACTACCAATAACACCAAATGGATTCTGAGATAATTCTTGCAAAGTATAAGTCAAAAGGGCTGAAGTAGTAGTTTTTCCATGAGAACCAGCCACTCCTAAAGTTGTATCAAAACTCTTAGCAATATTACCTAGAGCTTGACTATAGGTCAGAAGGGGGATATTTCTATTCATAACTTCAATCACCTCTGGATTAGTAGGATTTTTATCCTCTATATAATAAGCTCCTGAGACTACTGCATAGTCAATATTGTCAGGAATATTGCTAGACTCAAATGGAGTGAAAACTTTAATATTAGATTGAGACAAGACTTTGTCAGTCATAAAAGCTTCATTTACATCACTTCCCATAACCTCAAAGCCTCTAGCTTGCATAACTTGAGCTAATGCTGTCATACCCACTCCCTTAATCCCGATAAAATATACCATAAATTAGTGACTTAAATTGAATAACTCTTCTGCAATCCTTGCAGCAGCATCTGGAGTGGCAAACTGCACTGTTTGCTCCGACATAGTCTGCATTATATCTGGTTGTTTTAATAATTCATTAATTTTTTTTAGCACTATATGGGGAGTAAAGTTTGGCTCTTCCAAAACAATACTAGCTCCAATTTTTGCCATTTCATAGGCATTAGACCTTTGTTGTCCAGCGTCAACTGTAATTGGAACCAGAATACTTGGCTTATGAGTAAGACAAATATCCATAATACTAGAAGCTCCTGCTCTTGACACTACCAAATCAGCTGCTGCATAAGCATGTTTCATCTCAATATCCAAAAATCCAGCATAATGATACAATCTATCCTGATAAACCTCCAATGACCTTGCAACACTTCTAGCCTCATCCATATTATTTTTGCCAACAATATGAATAATTTCTACTAATTCCAAGAGTTCTGGTAGAATTTTCCAAATTACTTCATTAATAATTTTAGCTCCTTGACTACCACCTACTATCAATAAAATAGGCTTTTCAAAGGTTAGCTCAAAAATTTTTCCCGCCTCATCTTTGGTCCCTTCTGCAATATCTGGATGAGTCATATTCCCTACTATGCTAGTTTTTTTCTGACCAAAAACTTTAGCTACATTAGGAAATCCCACAGCCACCACACTAGCAAACTTCCCTAAAAACTTATTAGCAAGTCCCGGAATAGAATCAGATTCATGAATTAAAGTAGGGATTTGGTAAACCCAAGAAACTAATACTCCTGGGACACTTGCATAACCACCTTTACCAAAAGTAACATCAGGCATAAATTTCCAGATATACCATTGAGCTTGAATTATACCCCAAAAACCCCGGAATATATCAAAAAAATTATCAATAGAAAAATATCTTCTTATTTTACCCGCATAAACCTCTTTATAAGGGATATGATGAGAATTTAATAATTCTTTGGCCACTTCATCTAATTGACCTACAAGTAAAAATTCTAACCCTACCTTTTGTACTTGAGCTAATTTTTCTAATTCTTCTTTGACGGCAATAACTGGTAAAATATGCCCCCCAGTTCCACCACTTGCAAATAATATCTTCATATATATTTTATCTAATATATAATATTGTACCCAAGATTATGTATTTGGTCAAATATTTGTATGAGATGAGGTTATAGTATAAAAATATATAAATTGTCCCCTTGGGGGAGCTTTAAGTCCCTCCTATATTTATTTAGGAGGTGGGTGGCACCGTAGGTGACGGAGGAGGACAGGATACATAATACGGGCGATTGAAAGGTTGAGTACATCCGCCTCGGGCGTGACGCCCCTACGAGTACAGCTCAATTATTATCAGGTTGTAGGCTATCTAATTCCCATCGTATAGGATTTTCATCAATATATTACCAAAATATATTATATTCTTTTTTATTCCTTATAATTCGGTCATAAAATGATTTTTGCCATATTGTCTTATTAGTATTTACTTCTTCTCGTAGGGGCGACCTTATGTCGCCTGTATTTATCAATTCTCTCACCTCTTTGAAACAATATCTCTTAAAACTAGATATAATTTTAGAAATGCTAATAGTATTTTCTGAAATTAAAAAGTGTATATGATTAGGCATTACTATTTGTTTTTCTATATTGCAATCAAAGAATGTGGGAAGGCTTATTATTCTATTTTCAATAATTTTACCTATTTTGTTTAATTGCATTTTCTCATTTTTAATTTTACCAAAATATTGTTTTTTATTATATGCACATATAGTAATAAAATAAACATATTCACCAAGATATAAGTTTTGGTCTAAACGAATTTTCTTT
Organism: uncultured bacterium; assembly: GCA_937864235.1. Taxonomy (GTDB): domain Bacteria; phylum Patescibacteriota; class Minisyncoccia; order SW-4-49-11; family SW-4-49-11; genus CALRBF01. Next base: position 51,852 of record CALMJI010000025.1, read on the forward strand.
CTTTTAGGAATATTATTCATAAGTTTAAATATTGATTTTTGTAACTTTACGGGCGACTGAAAGGTCGCCCCTACGAAAAGACAATATAACTCCTATAATTCTCTCTCTGTAATAATCTTAATACCGAATTTTTTAGCCTTTTCTAATTTACTACCCGCCTTTGCTCCCACTAATAGAATATCTGTCTGAGAGCTGACTTGAGAGACTACAATCCCACCTTCAGCTTCTATTTTAGCTTTCAATTCATCTCTAGTAAATTGCTCAAATGTTCCCGTAATACAAATAGTTTTATCAGCCCAAATGCCTTTCTTGGCTATTGGATAATCTATACTTATACCTGATTTTAATAATTCCTTAATTATATGTAAATTATTAGTATTATATATATAATCCATAATAGAGCTAGCAACTTTCTCTCCAATATCTGGAATAGCTTGTAACTGTTCTAAATTCGTAGTCAAGAATTCATCTAGACTTTGAAAATGCCTAGATAATTGTAAAGCCGTTTGATTACCAACCATTGGGATCCCTAAGGCTTGAATAAATCTTCTAAAAGTAATATTTTTAGAGTTCTGAATACTATTGAATAAATTCTGAGCCGATTTTTCTCCAAAACCAGCGGTAATTTTAATATCATCTAAGCTCAACTTGAATATATCATCAATATGTTGTATCAAATCAGCTTCTTGTAATTTTAATAAGATTTTCTTACTCAAACCTTCTATATTAAACCCTTCTTTTGAGACTGCATAGGATAAATATTCAATATGGCGAGCGGGGCATCTAGTATTAGGGCAATATTGATTAACTTGTTCCTTAGCTTGAATCAAAGCAGTACCACATTCTGGACAAATACTTGGATATTGATATTTCTCTTCAGAACCAATTCTAAGCTCTGGCAAAACCTTGACTATTTCTGGAATCACATCTCCGGCTCTTCTAATAATCACAGTATCTCCAATCAAAAGTTCTAATCTCTCAATTTCATCTTGATTATGTAAGGTGGCTCTAGTCACAGTAACCCCATATACATTAACTGGCTTCATTATAGCCACAGGAGTGACTTTACCGGTTCTGCCAACTTGTGAGATTATATCTATCACTTGAGTGGTCACCTCCTCAGCTGGGAATTTATAAGCAATCATAAACCTTGGACCTTTACCAGTAAACCCCAATTGATTCTGCATATTCTTATCATTGACCTTTACTACCACTCCATCATAGGCAAAATCAATTCTCTCCCTCAAATTCAAAATATGCTGATAGTATTCTTGTGCTTGCTTGATATTATCAACCAATTTATTCTCTCTGACAACTGGAAATCCTAAAGCCTCTAGAATCCAATATTCCTCCTGTTGAGTAGTCTGCCCTAAATCAGTAATTAGCCCCCAAGCAAAAAAACTAAGCCCCCTACTAGCCGTGATACTACTATCCAATTGCCTCAGAGACCCAGCTGCCAAATTCCTAACATTGGCATACTCAGCTTGTCCTTGAGCTCTAAGATTTTGATTAATTAAATCTAATTGGGAATATCTAATATAAGCCTCTCCTCTAATTTCACAGTCACTCTGCCAAAGACTTTCAAATCTATTGGCTAAATTAATATCATAATTTTTAAGTTTATCCACAATTTGCTCTTTTGAATTTAACTTAATTGGGATATCCTGAATAGTCTTGATATTATGAGTAATATTCTCGCCTTCCTGTCCATTACCTCTGGTTAAGCCTTGAGTTAATTGATAATTTGCATATTTTATACTAACCGCCAAGCCATCTAATTTTAGCTCTACAAAGTATTGGAGAGTCTTCGCCTTATCCACAATCCCTCTATTACGATCTTCCCATTGCTGTAGTTCTGCCTCATCAAAGACATCATTTAGAGACATCATCGGGATAGTATGAGCTACTTTCTCAAATTCTGGTAGCACCTCACCTCCAACTCTCTGAGTAGGAGAATCCGGAGTGATAAGTTCTGGGTATTCAGCCTCTAATTGAGATAATTGATGCATCAGACTATCCAATACTCCTCCTGATATACTAGATATATCTTGAATATGATAATTAGACCTATGCTTTCTTATCTCTTGCCTTAATTTTTGTAGTCTATATTTAATCTCTTTTTTCTGCATATAATTAATAAGGCGCAAACTCTTCTTCTAAAGCTCTTTCTATTGTAAAACCGTCCCTATTAACCCGACCTGTAGATTTGATTCTAGCTGGAGTGGAACCACTTTTTGGTATGAATTCAACTTGATATTGTATACCTAAAGTACTATCTAATTCTGCCCATCCACTATTAGGCCAGTTTTTTTTACTACTATTAGTTATATCAATATTACTACCAGTAGGCTTAGTAAACTCATACAACCAAGCATCAATACCAGTTTTAGCTGCTTGTATAGCCTGTTGAGACATTAGATTTTCTCTAGAAATCTTAGATTCTACTGTGATTTTTTGAGCAATAGGAGCTAATAATATTAGTAGAATACTACAAGCTAATAAGGTTGCTAATAGACTAATATCTCCTTTTTTAGATTTATATTTTATATTCATATTATATTAATTTAATTAATACCAAATCTACCTTTAGTAACATTATAATTATACTCTACTTCCTCAGGATTCAAAGCTCTATTGTACACTAAAGCTTGAGATATATTAGCTCTAGTCCAGAAATTAGCACCTGTCACTGGTAAACCACCCAACCATAATTGATCAGACTGCTGATTTACAATTCCACCAGTAAAATTAACTTGAGATCTCAAGCTACCATTTAAATATAATTTAGATGTCGATCCATCATATGTGATACATAAGTGATTCCATTTATTATACAAAGTATCTGTAAATGAGAATGAAGACCTAGGTTCACTCCCTCCACTAACATTTCTTAAATATGAAACTAGACTATTCCCAGGACTAAACTTCATAATCATGGCAGCATATTCTCCATGCCAGAAAAATCTAGTATCTTTATCTTTGTTCCAATCATCAATATTTATCCATAAAGATGCAGAATAATTAGTTGATCCACTTATTGTAGGTACTTGAGTATTAAAATAACCATTATTAGTCCCATCAAATCTAAAGTAACCTCCATCATTTTTGGAATGAGTAACTCCAATACGGATAATACCAGTAGTCGTAGGGGCTGGATTAACTAAACTAACCCACCTATCCCCACTAGTCCCTGAATAACTATTTCTATTACCCGCATCTAAATGTACTGTGAGCCCATCTGTAATTACTGGCTTATCATTGACTGGATTAATACTAGTCTGCATAGTTACAGAGTCTTTATTGTCTAATGATTTGGCATCTATTGATACTGTTACTAGTTTTGATAGATTAGGTTTATCTGTAACTATAAAGTTTAGCTTTTCAACATTGAATATAGTGTTATCAGTAAAATCAACATTGTTTCTTTTTATAGTATTCCCTTCCAATTTATATGTCACAAAACCTCCTTCCTGATCTTTGAATTTTAATTCTCCAGCATCGTTTACATATACATTAGAAGAAGTTTTTAATTCCTTCTCCATTTTATTGATTACAAATTGGAGATTATCTCGCATATTATCTGGAATTTGAGATTCTCTTTGGTATTTGATAATACCAGCTACGGGTTGGGAAATAGTCAACATAATAATAGACAGTATTCCAACTACTACCATTAATTCTACTAAAGTAAATCCTTTTTTCATATTTTTAGTCTATTTTATATAATTCAATAGTGGCTTTATATACTCTTAATGCTCCTCCTTTGGGATTACGAACTACAACGGTGCTGGTAACTTTAGGGATAGTTGGGGGGCTTGCCGTAGGATCAACATTAGTGATTTCAACAAATCTATGAAAAACTCTATTCCCCGTACCTGCTGTTGATAGTTCATAAGCTCCTGTTGAGTTTATATCTAAATCACAGCTATTACCAATACTCGTATCTGTACAAGTGGATTCATTAGTAGTGTTAAAAATATAAGTAGTGTAATCTACCTGATACTTACCATTAGCTACAGCTCCATCTGTAGCATAAATTGCTCTAACTATTTCCAAGCCTTCGGCCACAAGAAGATTGGCGGTATTATCATATTGTAAGAAAAATTTCGCCCTTATAATGCTTGTCTGTAAATTTAAAACTGATACTAAAGTTGTTGCCAATATAGTAATTGACACCAATGATCCGACTAATGTTGCTCCTTTTTGAGTTTTCATATTGATTATTCTACCTTGATTAAGCCTGAGTTAGTGACGGTGATGGTTTTTGTAACTCCATCTAGAGATAATGTAACTGATTGATCTGATGATAATCTTTCTGCAAAAGGAATATTAAATGTGATAACTCTATTAGCGTTAATACTAGCATAATTAAGTGTAGTTGCTGTTCCATAGTTATTTTCCCCACTACAAGATGTAGTACCTGTTTGATAAATAGGTTGTATTTTTCTATCACTCGTAGAGGAGGTAATCTTCACTCCTATAGCACAAAGTGTAGAACCAGTTGCAATTCCAGTCTCACTCCTAGATGGTGCTAGAGCTGAGTTTTGGGCTTTCCTGAGAGCTTGCATTACCTTAGCTACATCCTCTTCTAATCTAGCCCTTTGTCTAGAGGCTACAAAGGCTTGTATACCTATCCCTGATAGTATACCAATTATGGCTATTGATACTAATATCTCGGTTAATGAGAATCCTTTTTTCATATTTATATATTAGGTATAATTAAATAATACCATATATTAACATTTGGTACAAGTTTTATTGTGATTAGGGTAAATATTATTAAGAATGACAAGATTATACTTGGCCCAAAGGCAATCTTTTGTTTGAGAGAAGAGTTATGATTGATAATCATTAAACTCACCCCCCAAATTGTGCCAATGATAAAAGACCCAAAGAAAAACGGGATAGCCCACATTAAGGGGATAAATAATCCAAGTCCTAAGAATAATTCTACATCTCCCCAACCTATACCTTGCTTTTTGGTAATAAAATATAAAAACCAAGTGACAAAAGTACAGGCAAGAGCCGTAATCAGAGAATCTGGGATTATCCTTGTACTATAATATTCTATCCCAAAATATATCAATCCCAAAATTTGTATAGTTCTTAGCTGAATTGTTGGGATTAATTGATACTGAAAATCATAGACAAAGACAATGATTAGTTGAGTAATAAGAGTTAAGATAATTATAATTTCTAGAATTTGTAGCCAAGTCAAATTATATATAGACATTATATCTGGGATAATAAAATATATATAAGCAGTAAAAAGAGTGGCCGTAATTAATTCTACCAAAGGATATTGAATAGACAGAGACTTCTGGCAATTGAGACATCTCCCTCTCTGAATTAAATAAGATACAACAGGAATTAGCTCATACCAAGCTAGCTTGTGCTGACAAGACATACATTCTGACCTACCATCCCAAAATTTTTTCTCGGTAGTCATACGGAATAATACCACATTCAGGAAACTTCCAATTCCAAGTCCTAAGATAAAGATTATAATCAGAACATATAGCATAAAAACTTAAACAAAATTTATATTTAATTCCAGTGAATTTGATAGATAAGAGAAATTTAATTCTCTCTTATCTACACAAAGTAACTT
>CALMJI010000026.1 GCA_937864235.1 uncultured bacterium
CCACCAAATTTTTTGGTAGCTCCGGCTCTTGAAATAGTCTGATGTTCAGACTTATAGTTCTCAAAATCCTGCTCATCAAAAGACAAGCCTTGTAATTTCAAAATTTCAGGAGACAATCCATAAGTAGAAGCTAATAAAAAGGCCTCTTCACCCGACATATGAGGTATTCTTTTTTTCTTAAGAATTTTGTCAGCATATTTCATACCTCGAGATAAAGCATCTTGAAATAGAGCATACTCATCTTGAATCAAATTTTTAATACTATCACGAGCCACAACCAAATCGACATATCTACTCTTATAAATCTCAATCATCTCATCAATAGTAGAGAAAATTAGCTCCAAAGGTCTATCATAAGAAGAAGTCAAGCTCAAAACTTTCCGTAATAATCTCCTCAAGACATAACCTTGTTCTTTATTAGACGGCACCACACCCTCAGCTAAAAGAAAGGTCATAGCCCGAATATGGTCAAATAAAATTCTATACACCGACTCATCCTGTCCTACAAATTCAGCCCTCAAATCAGCCATAATAGGAGCAAAAACACTAGTATCATACACCGAATTCACACCCTCTAATTGAGTCATAATTCTCTCCAGACCTCCTCCTGTATCCACACCTTGCTGGGGCAAATCTCTAAGTTTACCACCAATCTCAGAATAATATTGATTAAACACAATATTCCAAACCTCAACATCATTTACAAAAATTTCCGTAGTCGGACCACAAGGTCCCTCCGCTCCAGTAGGTCCCCAAAAATTATCCTCTCGCCCTAATTCTCTAATCTCAAGCTCAATCCCCTTCTCAAGAGCCAAAGCCTGCCAAATAGCCAAAGATTCTGTATCCTTGGGGCTTTTATCATCCCCTGCAAAGATTGTCACATAGTCAATTTTCATCCCCAAAGTCTCAGCAATCAATTCATAGCCAAATCTAATTGCCTCAGACTTAAAATAACTACCCTCACCCTGAGTATAATTAAAAGAGAAATTCCCCAACATCTCAAAAAAAGTATTATGAGTCTCATCCCCTACCTCGTCAATATCATCAACTCTCAGACACTTTTGAACACTAATTACCCGATTTCCATAAGGTGACGGAGTCCCGAGATAATAAGATTTGAACTGCTGCATCCCAGCTGTAGTAAACAAAACCGAAGAATCCCCTTTTGGTAATAAAGAGGAAGAGGCCACCAAAATATGCTTTTTAGCCTCAAAGTACTCAATAAACTGTTGAATAACTTTCATATTAGACAGCAAAATATAACAATGCCATAAATATACTATAGCATAATTTAAAGTTTTAAGCAAT
>CALMJI010000027.1 GCA_937864235.1 uncultured bacterium
ACTAGGAGTACCATTTACTAAGTACTCTAGAGTACCACTGGAAGCTAATGTACCTGATGTTAATGTTGCTGTTAATCCTGTCACTCCTGTGGAGTTAATTGTTTGGCTAGCATAGTTATACCCAACTTCTCCTGCTGTATAAGGTATACTTATTTTTTTGTCTGTATATGTACAAGAAGTAGCGACAAATTTAGGTGAAGGTGGTGGATTTATGGCTATTGTCTGGCCTAACTCTGCTTCTGGAGCTGTCACACTGATTATGTTGTTTGTTGAGTTTCTTCTGACTCCATATGCTCCCCCTTGTGGGTCTACTGGTATGGCTGCTATATAGGTTGGGACTAATGCTCTTAGGTCCGCCTTTCCCTCACAATAATTATTGTCAGGTAGATCATCCGTTGTACTTCTGGTCCCTGTATTACAGATTTCTTGAAGGGTAAAGGTTATTTCCGGATAGGTGTTCCCCCTATTTCTGACGGTATACTTTTCTAATGCATTATAAATGGCATTAATATCTGATTTTCTTTTTAGATTCCTTGCTTGGGCTAATTGTCTATTTGGGTTAATCGCTACCAAAGCGATGGTAGATAATATTCCGATTAGTGTTATTACTAAAAGTATTTCTAAGATGGTGAAACCTTTTCTTGTTCCTTTATGAATTTTATTCATATATGTGTGTTAATTTATATTATTTTACCCCCCCCCCCCGGAATTTTGTCAAGTTTTTTGAAGGGTTTTTATATATAACTTTATTATATACCTTGGTTTGGGATTTTGCAATGGTTGGGATTGTGGATATGTCTTTTTTGAATTGTTAGTGGTGAGTTATCCACCTCCGTCTTTCAGACTTCCCCCTCCAAAGGGGGACAGTTTACTAGAGTTGTTTGTCGCCATCTTGAGGGCTTTCGTCCCTCCTAAGGGAGACAAAAATACATTAGCTCAGTCCTCTCCTCCGTCACCTACGGTGACACCTCCCCCAAGGGAGGACAGAGAGCAAGGACAAAAAACTCTCCACCCCTCAAGAGGGGAATTGGCTCAGCCCACCTCCGCCTGACTGCCGTAGGTAGTAATGAGGATAATAATTCACAGGTCGCCGACTCTAAGGATTTCTTATTTTTATAGATTTTATGATATACTAGCAATATATGAAGTATTTACGATTTATTCCGGCTATTATTATATTTAGTATAATTTGGTATTTATCAGACCAACCTGGGCTTAAGTCCGATTATACTCCTATTATTGACTTCTTTTTGAGAAAAGGGGCTCATATTGTGGAATATTTAATCTTGTATTTAGCTTTATTTTGGGTATTTTTGAATAAAAAGTTTAATAAATTATCTATTAATAGTTTTAACTATTTGAATACTAAAACCTTTTGTATAGGATTTATAACGACTTTATTAGATGAATGGCATCAGACTTGGGTTATTGGCAGAGAAGGTAAGCCTTTAGATATAGCTTTTGACTTGATAGGATTTTTATTAGCTTATATTATTCTGTGGGCTATTTGGAATTATTCAAAAAAATATAAATATACTAAATAATATATAAAAACAAAACACCCTATTTTTGAACTAGGATGTTTTGTAGTGCTGATCTAAATTTTATAAGATATTATTTTTTCTCTTCAAATTCAGCATCCTTTGGAGCATCAGCATTAGATCCAGCTTCTTCCTTTGACTCTTCTGCCTGTCCATGGTCATGTCCGGAGTGAGGATCAGCATTATTTTGTGCTTGTTGTTCAGCTTGATACAATTCTGCTCCTACTTTTTGAGAAATTGTAGATAATTCGTCTAGAGCTTTCTGAATATCTTCTTTGGAATCTTTATCTTTGACTTCCCTAAGAGCATTTACTTTCTCAGTCAAAGTCTTGTCATCTTCTAGTTTAATCTTATCCTTACTATCTTTTTGTAATTTTTCTACAGAGTAGATGAGAGTATCTGCCTGATTTCTAATTTCTACTAATTCCTTAGCTTTCTTATCTTCCTCAGCATTTAGTTCTGCATCTTTGGTCATTCTCTCTATATCAGCATCAGACAGTCCGGAAGAGGCTTCAATTCGGATAGACTGCTCTTTGTTAGTAGCTTTGTCCTTAGCTGTAACTTTCAAGATTCCATTAGCATCAATATCAAAGGTAACTTCAATTTGAGGAATTCCTCTTGGTGCTGGTGGAATTCCATCTAAGATAAATCTTCCTAATGATTTGTTATCTTTAGCAAATTCTCTCTCTCCCTGAACAATATTGATATCTACGGATGGCTGATTATCGCTAGCTGTTGAGAATATTTGAGATTTTGAAACTGGAACTGTAGTATTTCGCTCAATAATTTTAGTAGCGACACCTCCCATTGTCTCAATTCCAAGAGACAATGGAGTTACATCTAATAATAAGACATCTTTGACATCTCCCTGAAGAATTCCTCCTTGAATTCCAGCTCCAATAGCTACAACTTCATCTGGGTTAATACCTTTATTGGCTTCTTTTCCAAATAATTCTTTCACAAATTCTTGAATAGCTGGCATTCTAGTTTGCCCTCCAACAAGAATTACTTCTTCTATATCTTCTTTTTTGAACCCTGCATCAGCCAAAGCTTTCTCACAAGGAGCTTTAGTTCGCTCAATTAAATCCTTGACTAATTCTTCCAATTTAGCTCTAGTTAATTGAATATTAAGATGTTTTGGTCCAGTCTCATCATTAGCAATAAATGGAATACTGATTTCAGTTTGAAGAGAGCTAGACAACTCAATTTTAGCTTTCTCAGCAGCTTCTTTTAGTCTTTGAATAGCTAGACTATCTCCTGATAGGTCAATTCCTTGGTCTTTTTTGAATTCACTTAATAAGAAATCCATTATTCTTTGGTCAAGGTCATCTCCTCCTAAGTGAGTATCTCCATTGGTAGATCTTACCTCAATAGTGTCTTCTGATACTTCCAGTACAGATACATCAAATGTTCCACCTCCAAAATCATAAACTACAATTTGCTGATCTTTTTTCTTGTCAAAACCATAAGCTAAAGCAGCGGCAGTTGGCTCATTGATAATTCTTTTTACATCAAGACCGGCGATTTTACCAGCGTCTTTAGTAGCTTTTCTCTGAGCATCATCAAAGTAAGCTGGTACAGTAATCACGGCTTCTGTTACAGGAGCTCCCAACTTTGCTTCAGCATCAGCCTTGAGTTTTTGTAATACAATGGCTGCAATTTCAGCAGGTTGCTTCCACTCTTCTCCAAGCTTAATCTCAACTCCACCATTAGAAGCTTCTCGTAATTCATATGGCAAAAGTGTCTTGTCTTTTTGCACCTCTGGGTCAGAGAATTTACGCCCAATTAATCTTTTGGCTGAGAAAATTGTATTCTTAGGATTTACAACACCTTGTCTTTTAGCCACAACTCCAACCAATCGCTCACCGCTTTTGGATACTGCAACTATAGAAGGAGTAGTGCGACTTCCTTCAGAATTTTCTAAAATTTTATGGGAACCTCCCTCAATCACAGCTACTGCTGAATTAGTAGTTCCAAGGTCAATACCAATAATTTTACTCATACTTCAATATATTAATTTTTACATATTCATTATATAACAATTAGCAGTCTATTGTCAAGAGTGCTAATGATGTTGATTCACCAATCTAAATTTTAAATGCTTCTCTAGCATTACTATCCAAAATAGTAATTAATGTCTGATATTCTAATCCTCTCAAATTAGCAATTTGCCTAATATTATATTCCAAAAATAAAGGAGTATTTTGCTTCCCCCTATGTGGAATTGGAGCAAGATAAGGAGAATCTGTCTCTACTAATAACCTGTTCTCTGGAACAATTTTGACAGCTTCTTGAATATCTGTTGAATTTTTAAATGTAATAATCCCAGAAAATGAAAAATATATGGTATAGGCTAGATCAGTAAATTTATTTACCCAAAACACATCTCCAGTAAAACAATGTAAAATTATAACTAAATCTTTATATTCTGACAAAACACGATAAGTATCCTCAAAGGAATCTCTAGTGTGTATAATAATTGGTTTATTATATTTTAATGCTAAGTCTAAATGTAGTCTAAATAAATTTTCTTGTTGTTCTTTAGCTTCTAGAGACTGATGATAATAAAAATCAAATCCACATTCTCCAATTGCAGACACATATTCACTAGACAATATATTATCCATCTCTTGCTTGACAGTATTAATATCAATCACTTCATATTCATGGGGATGTACTCCTAATGAAGGATATAGGAAATTATAATCTTTAGCAAGTTTTATAGCTTCTATACTGTCTTCTATACTAGTACCGACTAATATTGCTTGAATATTGTTTTGTTTTAATTCAGATAAAATTTCGCCTCGATTACTATCAAATTCTTTGGAATGTAGATGACAATGAGTATCAATCATTATTTAATAATTTTATTACTAGTTGTAACATTACCCGATGTATCTGTGGCTTTGAGATAAAAACTAAAGTTACTAATTCCAGCTGGTGGTTTATAATTATATGTAAATGTCTTAGGGGCTGTTGTTGGTTTTTTGAGAATAATTAACTGCCCCTGAATATCATCATAAAACTCTACTTGAGCCACTCCCTGAACATCTGTCACATTAGCCGATAAGATAAAGCCTGTAACAGCATCTCCTGACACATTAAAGCTTTCGACCACTGGGCTAACTGAATCTAATTTAACATTAAGATTAATTGTAGTCTCAGATTTATTTAGATAAATATCAAAGGCCCTGACTGTGAGTTTTTTATCTCCACCTGAAGGAGAGATAATAGTTTGATTAATATCACCCGATTCAGTAGAAAGTACAGTAACATCATCTATATATATATCCACCTGTTTCAAACCTTGAGGAGCGGTAACTTTAATATCTAAAGGAATACTATTACCATTAATTGTGCTCCCTTTTGTAGGACTGTTTATAATAATATTCGGTTTATTATCTTCTGTATATACATTATCTCTATCATCAGGAATATTAGTAATATAGCCTTTTGACCTAGCCCAAGCTAAGACTGGTTGTTCCCAATTATCAAATTGAGGATCTTCCTGTGGTTTCTTAGGCCACTCGCCCAAAATATCATCTAGTTTAACATAGTATAATTCACTATGTACGGTTTTTACCTCTCTTTCTTCTATTAATTCTGGTGGTGTAGCATCAGTAGCAATTTTACCAGTAGCCTTATTGATCTTAAGTTTTTGATTGTATTCAAAACCACCTGTATTCACCATAGGCTTATTACCTCTTTTAATTTCAGGCTTTGTAAATTGACCTGGCTTTCTACCGCTAGCAATAGCCTCTTTCATAAATCTATTCCAAATTGGGGAGGCTACAACTGATCCATCAGCTCCATTTCTCATAGGCTTATTATCATTACGTCCAACCCAAACTCCTGCTACTAAGTTAGTAGTATAACCTACTGTAAGAGCATCTCTAAATTCCTGACTGGTACCAGTCTTAGCAGCTGCCTCTACACCCGGTATATTGAGATTATTTGTAAATCCAAATACTGGTGACCTTGCATTATTATCAGCTAGAATATCAGTAATTTGTCTTGCAACATTAGCATCCAAAACCTGCTTTTCATCGCTCTCCCAAGAATACAATACCTCTCCTGATGTACTAGTTACTTTCATTAATGGAGTAATTTTATTAAATTTACCATCATTGGCAAAAGCCGAGTATGAACCAAAATGTTCTAATAGTTTCAACTCAGCTCCACCTAAAGCCATAGCTAAACCAGATTTTCTATCTCTTGTATAATCAGTAATACCTAATTTGCCACCTAATTCTAAAGTATCTTTAATACCAGCCAAATATAAAGCTTTTACAGCTGGAACATTCAAAGATGTTGCCAACGCTCTTCTTACACTCACAGGACCATTAAACTGCATATTGAAGTTATTTGGCTCATAGGCTGGAAGACCTGGAGTTGTCTCAAAATTTGTTGGTAAATCAAAGAGATATGAGTCAGGATTATAACCTTTAGAAAAAGCTTCTGCATAAACTAGAGGTTTTATAGATGATCCTGGCGATTGCTGAGTAGTCAATACATTAACATTACCATCCTCATCAGTATTAAAGTAATCTTTAGACCCAACTAAAGCTAATATATCTCCATTAGTAGGATCAATAGCACTTAATGCTCCGTTTCTAGTATCATATCTAGATCTAGTTTTTTCAATTTCCTCCTTTACCACCTTCTCAGCTATTTGCTGTAAATTCCAATCTAATGTGGTCTGAACTTTCAACCCTCCTTGCTCTAATACTTCCTCTCCAAATTTTTCAGCTAATTTTTCTCTTACATAGAATACAAAATGAGGAGCTTTAATATTCTGTGCAAATGGTTTAATAGTCAATTTTTGTTCTTTTTGCTGATTATAAACTTCTTCATTAATATATCCTTGTTCTTTCATATAGGATAATACTAATTGTTGTCTTGACTCTAATTTATCAAAGTTAGACCCATAAGGTGAATAAAAAGTAGGTCTTTGGATAATAGCAGCCAACATTGCAGCCTGATAAGGCTCTAGATCCATAGGTTTTTTACCAAAGAAGTTTTGGGAAGCTGATTCAACCCCATAAATATTTCCTCCAAATGGGATTTCATTCAAGTAAAAAGCTATAATTTCATCTTTGGAATATTTTTGTTCAATTTGAATAGCCAATATAGCTTCTCGAATTTTTCGCATTATAGACCTATCGCTAGTCAATAAAGCATTTTTGACAAATTGTTGAGTAATCGTAGAACCTCCTCCACCGACTCCCTTACCAGTAACATTTTGAAATGCCGCTCTTGCAATAGCAGTTGGCCTAACCCCCCAATGTTTATAAAACTCCTGATCCTCGATGGATATAAAAGCTTGCTTTAAAATATCTGGAATTTGATCTTCTGGAATAATAGTACGATTCTCATTACCAGAAATCTCATACAATAACTCCTGTCCAGTTCTATCATATATTTGAGTAGATTGAATAATCTTTCTATCATCCAAATTAACAACGCTAGGCAAATCTCTGGCTACATAAGCATATAGACCTATAAATGAAATGAAAAAGAAACCTAAAAGCCCAAGTAGTCCCCTATATGTAATTTTTACCCATTTTTTATTCCAAAGTGATGGTTTTTTATAAACCACTTTTTTTAAATCCTTAGATTTTTTTTTGCTAGTCATAGATAATCAATTCTATAGAATTAAAATCTTTATAAAACAGTTTCTTCTGCTTCAGGCAATATTTCTAATCTTCTCTCATCAATCAACTCTCCAGTGTGAATATCTCTACCATAAGTCCCGGCCTCAATTCTCTCCAAAGCTCTATCAATAGCCTCTAAAGTTTCTTCTAGAGTACCTTCTACTAAAATATCTCGTTCATAATTAGCCTGTTCTTGGACATTATCCTCTTCATCATCACTAATATTCTCATATTTAGCTTCATAACCTGAAGTTAATTTATCTTTGATAGCAACTGCATTAAGCTCAGATAGAATCCTATCTTTCTTTGCTAATAATTTTTGGCGATAATATTCTAATTTTTGTAAATCCATATATTTAATAAGTTATATTATGTATTATACCATATTAAGGCAAAGAAGTAAATATAAGACTTAATGACAAGATAAACACAAGTGATACTCGAGATAGTATTTGTTTAGAATTTAATTTGCGCTGATAAATGTCTCTAAAGATTGAAACTGAAAATAAAAGATATGTTGTCAACAATATAGATTGTGTCAAATGAGTAAATGGTAAAATCCTTAGTCCAATAAATATTTGAGTTATAATCATAGCTCCTATAATTGCAATTGTAATATAATATTTAGTCTCAGTATTATATATCCACAAAATATATGTGATTATATTAAAAGCTGATAAGAATGCCAAAACACTCAAAATAATAGGATGAATATTAGTAATAAATATAGATCCAAATAAATATGCATAAGTTGCAAAAGACATAAATACAATCCCAGACAATACTATCTGTCTCATAATTTCAGAGCTTTTATATTCTTCATTGGAAATAATATCTTGTACAAAAAACAGAGTCATCCCCAAAACACCAACAATAACAAATAAAGGTATTGTATCTCCCTTTATAACCTTCATAAATAAAATAGAAGCTATAATAAAGTGCAATGGTATCTGATAGAATCTAATTTTATATTTATATAACCAAAATAGATAAGCGAATAGAATTAAAAAACCAGCTAAACTAAATACACTAAATAGCTGGAATCTAGTTTGCAACATATAGAGATAGGTGGGAAAAAACAGAATTAAAAATACAATATTCCAAGTATTTTTATTTAAAACTATATTTAATACTTGATTAGATGACATATATTATTTATCAAAATTAATGGATTTACCTCTAGACATATCATTTTTTTTAATTTCTTTTTCTACCATTAAATTTGATTTTACCTCAATCAAAAGTTCGTCTACCAGAGAGGAGATTGTAAGACTTGCTTCTGTAGAAGACTGATTCAAATCTTTGAGTAATTTTTCTTTGATCAAATATTCCGAATCTCCATAAGGTGAAGTAGAGCGACTAAATACTTCTTTTAACTTTTTTGCCATAATTGGATTGGAATATTCTGTAGCTGTAGATTTATCTGATATATCTTCACTACCTGTATCAGATTTAGGTAATTCTTCAACTGAAGTGTTTTTTATTTCTTTATTATCTATAGTAACTGTGTTATCAATTTTATTATTAGAATATTTTTTATCCTGAAACAATTTATTATCAGATTTAGATTGATTGATATTTTTATTAATACTTTCTATATTATCATTAGTATTAGACTTGTTTTTGGGTGTATTGTTGACCTCATTTTCAATATTTGTAGATTGAAGTGAAGACTTAGCTCTTCCATAAGTTTGACGAGAGAATTCTATGATTTTATCTCTATTAGAAATGAGTTCTGGTTCAGGATCAGGCAAAGTATCAGCACTAAATGGCTGGCTGGTTACTCCGTCTATCATAAGTTTGAGATAAATTTTCCATTTTGGTAAATTTACTAAATCCTCAATTGTAAGTACAGGAGTAAATTCCCTCTCCATAAATTCAGCATCTGCAGCTCCAATTCTAAATACCACAGTAGTTCCAACATTACCAAATACAGCTCCTCTAACCACTTCAGATAATTGCTCTACATATTGGTGAGCCAAAATTAAGCTCAATCTATATTTACGGGCTTCAGATAAAATCTCAGCAAAGGAATCTGTTGAGAAATTTTGGAACTCATCAATATAAGCATAAAAGTCTTGTCGTTCACTCTCTGGGATATCCACCCTACTCATAGCAGCTAATTGCATTTTGGTAATCATCATAGCTCCTAGTAATTGAGCTCCTCCTTCCCCTACTGCACCTTTGGAGAGATTCATAATTAGAATTTTTTTCTGGTCCATTATATCTCTCAAGTTAATAGAGGATTTAGCCTGTCCAATAATATTACGAATCAGCGGGGAGGAAGTAAATTGACCGACTTTATTCTGGATTGGAGAGATAGCCTCTACTAATAATTTATCAGTATATCCTTCAAATTCATTCAACCAAAATTGTTTAAGCACTGGGTCCTGCATTTTATATACAATATTAGCCCTAAAATTCTTATCTACCAAAATTCGCATTATGTCTAATAATGTACTATTCTCATTCTCTAATAAAGTTAGAATTGTATTCCTCAGAATATACTCTAATCTAGGTCCCCAAGAATCAGCCCAGATTTTTTTGAATACTCCAACAAGCCCATCAGCTACAATATGCCTCTGATTTTCTGACACATCACCAAGCACATTGAAAGCTATTGGATAATCCAAATCTTGGGGGTTAAAATAAACTACATCCTTTATTCTATGCTCTGGGATATAATCCAATAGGGCATCAGCCACATCACCATGAGGATCTACGAAAGCTAAACCAGAGCCATTTCTAATATCAGAGACAGCCATATTCAGTAAAAGAGAGGTTTTACCCATTCCAGTTTTACCGATAATATGCATATGTCGCCTTCTATCGTCTCTTTTGATTCCAAAAAGCCTACCCTGACCATGAAAATTGGTTTTGGCTAAAATAGTTATATCCTGATTATTATTAGAATTCATAAATCCTTTTTATTCGTTATCAATAATAGGCAAACCAATCGGTGGAGTAGCTTTTTTGGCTTGTACTCTCTTTAGAGTAGAGGTAGTGACAGAGCCTCCTGGAAAGTGAAAAATAGTAGTTAATTCTTCTGTATTAAAAATAAATTTTGTACTGGCAAATTTTCTTTTGATATAATTATCTAATAATAAAATTTTTCTAAGTCGCTCTAACCCTCTCTTAGGTCTATTAAAGAAATCAGTGACTGATGGGATGCTATTTTCATCAGGTTTGAATGAATTTAGATTAGCATCATTAAATTGTTGTAAAGATGCTAATACAGACTTAACAGGAGCTGGGTCAAAGATGGATTTGGGAGCTACATATACAATTCTAAATGCCGTTAAGAATCCGGGTTTACTCATACTATACTCAATAGTCTCAATCATATTTTTCTTCCCAGGAGTTAGGTTTTGGTCTATCCCAAATTTTTGCTCTTTTGGAGCTGGAGCTTTAGGGGCTGGAACCAAACCAAAAGATATAAATTCTATTATAGGAGCTACATATTTATCCAGAAAACTTCTCTTATCCTCAAAATCTCTATCTAAAATTTTATCTAATTCTTTTTTACTTACCTTGGTCAAAGCATCATCCAGAGGAGAAATCGGTAATTGAATCCAAACTTGCTCATTGGGTTCAATATTAGCCATTACTTCTAAAACCTGAGCCAAGGGGTCATTAATTTTAGCATCAACATTAGGATCCAAAAATTGCTGATAAGTCCTAATTGGATAGGCATCGTTCTTAGCCATACCTAGATCCATTCCAAATAAGTCATATTCAACCTCTAATTTATCATTTTTATAACCTTGAGTATAATCCGATACTTCTATAATTTCAACCTCAGGAAAAGCAGCATAAATACCACTCTCTACCATTTTTCTATACTTAGTATGAGTACGAATCAAAAAGTGTAAACTACCACCAATAGACACTATTTCTAAAGAAAACATATCAGGTAAAGCTCCCTCTACATTAGTTTCCCACCAAGAGTACGAAGATTGTCCACCATGCAAAGTGGTCAAAAACTGCTCCATTGATTTTGGAGTTTTTTCTTCCCCTTTCTCTAATACTATTTCTAATAGTACAAATTCCAAATTTTTAGCAATCCAATTACCTCTGATATAGTCATAATATAAGGTTTTGAGTATTGTCCATAATATAATAGGTAACCAAATCCACCAAGCCCAAGCAATAGCTTGAAATATAAAAAATGGATTGTCTATTGATATATATTGTCCAATTTCATTAAACATAAATTGATATATTTTATATAAATTAAGTATATCATATTGTCAAAAAAATAGAAAATAAATATTTTAAAATTATAATTTTAAAATATTGGGGATAAATTTGCTTTTAATTTTAAATTAATACTTATTAATTTAGATATAGATAATTAACTCAATATATCTATAATTTTTTGGTTTAACTCTTTGCCTGCTGTATGTATGTCTTGGTCTGAGGGGTAATTATAGACTAATATTCCTTCCTGATACTCCCCTTCTAGATGTGATTGTAAATTACTCATATCAAAGTTAGGCATATTGATATAACCTTGCTTACTACTTTTGGAATTATCTACTAATATATGTAATCCTCTAATATCTTTTGGTAAATATCTGAATAGTTCTCTATTAATAACTATAATATCTTGCTCAGTTGTATGAGTCTTTGTAAAATCATGAGTGAATAATTTGGAATAGGCATATCTAGTGGACTTTCCATCTTTCCCAAATTCTACAAATTCAAGATGAGCTAATATTCTACCAATTAATAATATTTGATTATCTGAGACTATAGACTCTAGAGCTTGAATTATTAATTCATAATCATTTGGTAATTCTCTTAATTTGATGATGGTTTTTTCTAAATTCAAATTTTTATTATTAGATAAAATTAATGATAATAATAAGCTGTTTATTATATTTTTATCATTTAGGCTATGTCTTGAATATGTTTTGAGATATTCAAAAATAATTTCTGCACTAGAAATATATTGATTTTCAACTATAGTGCTTTCGGAATATGGGTGAGGTATATCCATAGCTGAGATTGCCAAAGATGGAGTCTCTAAGAATATATGTGGATAATTAAGAAAATAGCTACCTAATTGAGTCCAGTTTTTGGTATCAAGAGTCATTACTAAATCATAAGGATATTTACCTGGTTGAATTGAAACTAAATCGGATTTGAATTTATCGGAAGGCGAATTAATATAAATTCTAAGTTCAGTATCTGTCTTATCATATTTGATAGATTCTACTGGATATTGAGTAATATCTATGCTTATCACAGATTCTACTGAACCTTGTATTACTGAGGTTATGCTGGATAAATCCAAAAAATTTAATGAATTTTGTAAATTTAGATAAGAAGACAAGATAGTAACATTTTTACCATCTGACCTTAATAGTGAAGAAAGTGCTAAAGCAGTTCCCAAAATTTTTTCCCCACCAGTTTCTGGAATTGGTATTAAAATTGAATTAGCTTGTTTTAGGGTATTATGTATCAGTTCTAAATTCTGTTCAGTCATAATTAAGATTATTAATCTTTTTTATACCAAGTTCTATAAAATACTATTAGCAGAGGAGAGGCTATGAAGATGGATGAATATGTACCAAAGAATATTCCCAAGAATAATGCTAGAGCAAAATATTGCACTGAAGCTCCACCATATAAGAATATACCTCCTAATACCACTAATAATGTCAAAGAGGTATTAATAGACCTAGCTAAACTCTGATCAATGCTCTTACCCACTATTTCCTCGAATTTATCACCCCCATAACGCCTAACATTTTCTCTTACTCTATCAAAGACTACAATAGTATCATTGACTGATGATCCTAAAATAGATAATAAAGCAATTATAAATAAGACATCAATTTGTAATATTCCTATAGATGATAAATAAGCAAAAATACCAGTTGGGATAATAATATCATGTATTAGGGCTATAATAGCTGTAAATCCATAAAATCTTGATGGTACTGGATATGATATACCTCTAAAAACATAAGTCATAAATACTATAATAGCAACTAATACTACTATAATTGCTATTATGGCTCTATTTCTTAACTCTTCACCCACACTAGAGCTAATTAAAACATTTGACTTTTCTTTGACAATATCAGCCTTAGAAATATCCTCTGTGTCATATTTTAGTGCAATAGCATCTTTTAACTTGGTATAATCTTCCTCATTAATTGGTTCTAGTTCTATCTTGAAAGTATTATCTTGTTTAGTAATCACTCTTGGAGTTTGCTCATTATCTATAAAGGTCTGTTTGAGCTCATCACTAGATAAATCTGGCTTACTGATAACTTCCCATTCAACTGTTCTTCCTCCTACAAAATCTGGTCCGAGCTTTAATCCAAATACTGCAATACTAGCAATAGAAGCTATAATTAAGACTAGTCCTAAGATCAACCATATTTTAGTATATTTTATAATCCACATAATTATTTCTGTAATGTTATAAATTTACCAAATTTGGTCTTTAGTAACCAATTCTGATATCCTAATAAAGTTATAAATAATCTACTAACAGTAATAGCCGTAAATAAACTCACCACTATACCAATAATTAAAGTCAGTCCAAAACCTCTTACAACTCCCGAAGCTAAATAGAATAAAATAAGAGCCGAAATCAAGGTAGTCACCTGAGAGTCACGAATTGATTCCCAAGCCCGCTTAAAACCTTCTTTAGCACTAGCTTCAAAGTCCCTACCACCTTTTAACTCTTCTTTCATTCTCTCAAAAATTAGAATATTACCATCAACCGCTAGTCCAATACTAACTATAAATCCCGTAATACCAGCAATAGTCAGAGTAAATCCGAATAAATTAAATATTGCCAATACTAGAATCGAATATACAAGCAAAGCTAATACAGCAATTACACCCAAAGCTCTATAAAAAATCACCATAAATATAGCTACCAATAATAGACCTGCCGCTCCCGCTCTAATACTCTGATATAAAGATTCAAGCCCTAAGCTAGCTTCTACAGTTTGTTGAGAAGCAATAGTAATAGGGACTGGCAAAGCTCCAGCATTCAAATCATCTACTAATTCCTTAGCGGACTGAGCTGTAAAATCTCCAGATATGGTAGCCTGTCCATTTGGGATTTCTTGATTAATACGAGGAGCACTGACTACATCACCATCTAAGAGTATATATAATATTTCTCCAATATTATTCTTGGTAAATTCTGCAAATCTTTGTTTACCCTCATCATCAAAGCTAACTCCAACTTGTGGCTGTCTAGTTTGTTGGTCGAAAATAACCTCGGCTGTTTTGACATTCTTCCCAGTCAATACAGCAGGTTCTCTAAAATAAGGATTCTCAAAGTTCTCAAAATTTCCAGCTTGGAATTGTTCTAATAATTTTTGAGTTTCCTCAGCAGGCCTTGCTTGGTAAAAAGTCAGGGTTGGAGTTTGACCTATTCTTTGTACAGCTTCTTTGGAATTTTCAATCCCCGCTAATTCTACTACTAATCTAACCGTATCTCCCTCTTCCAAATATATTCTAGGCTCACTCACCCCAAAGCTATCTACTCTCTTAGTGACCACTTTTTTCAAACTATCCAAAGCCTGACTTCTATCCGAATCAGTTACTGAGCTAAGATCAATATCATAGACCACTCTTACTCCTCCTTGCAAATCTAATCCTAGAATGAAAGTATTATCTGGTAATTTGGGAATTCCTCTTTGATCTAACCATTGGTCAAAACCTCTTAGCTTGAAAGGTAATTGTTCCCATTTAGATAATTGGTCAATTTTGCCATTAACATAATCTATAGCTAAATTAGCAGGTTGTGCATAAATATAAAGCAAAGCGATTATAGACAACACAATAATACCTATAGATTGTCTTATAATATTTCCTTTTTTAGTCTTACCCTTAATACAATACCAGATAAATTTGAATACTATCTTAAATGGTAGCCATATTAAATTCAGTACATTCTTAGGTAGTCTTTTCAGCCAGTTCAGCATAATCTTATAATTGTCTCAATTTACATCCCCATTCCCATTTCAGCAGCTACTTCTTTTTGCAAGTCTTTTTTGGCTGATTCAATAGCCTCAACAATTGTTTTCTCTAATTTTGATTTATCCTGCATTAATTCATCACTGATTTTGAATTCTTTGATAGCCTGAGTGCCATCCATAGTAACGGAAACTCCCTTATGCTCTTTGGTAATTCTTTTTTTAGCTAATTTCTTTTGTAATTTTTGCATCTCTGAGAATTGAGAAAACATTTCTTTTGCTTGGTTAAATCCATCGAACATTCCCATATTAATATCTATTAACTATTATAAAATATATTATATCATAAAAATTGATTTTTGAGAATAGATCATAAGATTTATATAAAAATATATACTTATTTATATCTTACTGTTCTAAAAGTAATTTTTTATAAACGCTATAGGTTTGTTGGACCATATTCTGCCAAGTAAATGCCTTAGCTCTTTCTAAACCTTTTTCTCTATATTCTTTAGCTATTAGTGGATTATGGACTAATGTGGTAATAGACTTAGTAATAGCCTCTACATCATATGGATCAACCAGAATACCAGCGTCGCCCACTACTTCTGGTAGACAGGATAAATTTGAGCTAATAATTGGAGTATTTAGACTCATAGCTTCGATTATAGGTATCCCAAATCCCTCATAAAGACTAAGATACATAAAGGCTTTAGCTTGTTTTAATAATAATATTTTCTCTTCATCGGTAATAAAACCAACAAATATTACTCTATCTTGCAAATTGTATTTAGAGATTGTCTCATCAATTTGAGTATCATAGTTATAACCCTTACCTCCAGCTATTATAAATTTGAGCTTACTGTAAGGGTTAGATTCAATATATTTAGCAAAAGCTTGTAGTGCTATTGGTATATTTTTACGAGGTTGTAGGCTTCCAAGATATAGTATATATTCCTTTTTTAATGCCATTCCTACTTTTTGGGAGTTACTAATTACTGTTGGTATATTGGATATATGGCCTCCATTATAAATATTATGAATTTTATTAAGATTAGTCCCAAATATATTTTGAATTGCATATTTTGAATGCTTGGATACTGTTATTATTGCATCTGATTTTTGAATAGATTGTGGTATTAGAGTATTTAATAAAAACTTATCTAAAAATTTGATATGCTGAGGTACAAATTTCCAAGATATGTCATGAATTGTATTTAGCATCTTGGTATATTTTGGCAAACCAAATAAAGGAGCTATATATTGAATATGTAATAAGTCTATATTATATTGATGACAAGCTTTTGGTAAGAGATATTCCGTCCAGATTAGTTTTGACTTTGGTAATAGCGGAATAACCCTCCAATTATTAGGCAAGTTCTTTAGAGTTGGGACTTGATACCAATCTTCGGTATCGGTGAATAAATAAAATTTATGCCCAATTTCTAATTGTGACAACCCTTTAATTAGCTCCAAAGTATAAACTTCATCCCCTGTTCTTTTTTTACCTATTGCTCTTATATCTATCGCTATATTCATAACTTATTCTTTAAACCCTCTATTCTGATAATACCACTCATATACCTTTTTGGTAATAGGTATAGTAGTTTTAAAGCTTTCATCGCCTTCTTCTACCAAAACAATAATAGATAATTGTGGTTTTTCAACTGGACCATAGGACACAAACCAAGAATTATTCTTTACTCTACCTGTCTGAGCAGTTCCTGTCTTTCCTGCGGTGCTAAATCGTAAATCCTTTAACTGATAACCTGTTCCATCTGTAATCGTCTTTCGCATAGCT
Organism: uncultured bacterium; assembly: GCA_937864235.1. GTDB lineage: Bacteria > Patescibacteriota > Minisyncoccia > SW-4-49-11 > SW-4-49-11 > CALRBF01. The sequence continues at coordinate 16,949 of CALMJI010000027.1, forward strand.
TCTACTACTATATCATAATTTTCTTGATAAACTGGAATTTCTTGTAGAATGGTATTTTCTTTTATATCCAATTCTACCGTATCATCTTTTCTGATACCCTGATAAAGATATGGCTTCTTTAATTTACCTTTAGTTGCAATAGCATTAACACTATTTAGAATTTGAAGAGGTGTAGCTAGCATTCCTCCTTGTCCAATTGAAGCATTATAAGTATCTCCCAAGAGCCACGATTCATTTTTGGCTTGCTTTTTCCAATCTGGGTCTGCCACATTACCTTTAGCTTCCCCTGTCAAATCAATTTTAGTTGGGGCTCCAAAACCATAGTATCTATAATACTCTGCTAACTTCTCAATTCCAAGTCCTTTTTGCTTAGGTGTCCCACCTACAAAAGTATAATAAAATACATTCACAGAGTCAGAAATAGATTTATAAGTATCAGAAATACCATGAATTTTCCAATCTGGATAAATAAATGGATTCTCTGGACTATAAGGATTATCTACTACTAATTTACCTAGAGGGTCATTGATTGTAGTTTTGGCATTAATTATACCTTCCTGTAATAATCCACTAGCAATTAATGGTTTTACTGTAGAGGCTGGGGCATATTCTCCTGCTATACAGCGGTTTAGAAGTGGGTTATTTTTGTCTTCTATCAAACTATCATAATCTTTTTGGGTGATGCCTTTGGTAAAGAGATTATTATCAAAACTAGGCAGACTAACCATAGATAATACTTCCCCATTTTGAGGATTCATAACAATAGCAGCAGCTTTGGTCAGTCCATTTTCATTAAGAACTTCTTGTATGCTATCTTGCAATACTTTTTGTAACTCAGCATCAATAGTCAACTGGATTGAATTTCCATTTTGGACTGACTTAATTGGAATTTCACTATTACGGGGATTGATTAATCCATACTCCCCTTTTAATTGAGTCTCATATACTTTTTCTATACCCTTTTTGCCAATAATATCATCTCTTAAATATCTTGGGTTATTTATAATATCTGACTCTGATAATTTACCAGTGTATCCTATTAAATGTGAGAAGTATTGTGCATCAGGATATTGCCTGACACTAGAACGAATCAATTCAAAGCCAGGATATTTATCTTGACTAACCTCGAAAGTTATTGCCTTTTCTTGAGATACATTATCTACTAAAACTATTTCTGATTCTTGACTATTAAATGCCTCTATGACTTTATTTTCATCCAGACTAAAAAAACTTTTTATATCTTGTATTACCTGATTTTTTTTATCTTCATCTTTTGGCAATAATTCTGATTTTAAAACTAAAGAAAATACAACCTCATTATAAGCTAGAATAACTCCATTTCTATCATAGATATTACCTCTCAATGGCTTGATATAATTTTTACTAATGATTCTAGACTGGACTAAATCTTGCTCTTTGGTATTCCCAAATTGTAGCTGAAATACTCTAAACCAGAATAATCCTATCAATAAAATAGCTATAATGGCAAGGAATATAAAATACCTATAATTATCAAAGTTATTAATGTATAAAGCGGAGTTACCATCTCTATCTAAAAATAAATCTTCTGGAGTAATATCATTATCAAATAAATTTTTCATATATTTTGAATTTCTCAGCTACATAAAGTATGACAGTAATAGCAAGACCATTAATTAATGTATATATGGTAATATTCATATAATCAATATTAATACCATTAAGAATTAAGTTAGAAATTAATAAAAAGAAAGTAGCCATAATACTTTGTACAGCCCAGCCTTTATCCAAAAAAACACTAGATATATATACACCCAAACTCCAACAAAAATAATATAATCCTAATTGCCACCATAAAGTCAAGCTAGATATTTGTAATGCCAATACAATTATTATAATCCAGATGAAAGCAGTCAAATATTGTTTTGCTAAAATATAAATACCTAATATCCCTAAAAAAAATAATGGTACAAATACTGTAGGAATAATAATATGTAATAATAAACTCAATAATAACAAAATTGCTAGGGCCATATTTAAGTCTTCAAAATAAATACTTCTGTCAATTGATAAAAATTAATAGGATAATCGACTATAATTTTATGAAATAAATCACCCTCAGATATAGACTTGACCTTACCCACAAGTAGACCAGCTGGGATTTTTTCTGTAGCTGAAGTGACTATATTATTACCTTGATTCACTGGTTCTAATTTTGAAATAGAATCAACTTCTAAAGTAGTTCCAAACTGAGATTTCAAAATTCCCTGAGAAGAATTAGAATTTTGTAATGATATGGCTAACTTACTATCAGCATCATTCAAAAACTGTATTTTACTAGAGGACTCTGAAACATCTTTGACTAAACCTACTAGATGACCTAAATATATAACTGGTTGTCCTACTCTAACACCTGCATTTGCACCTACACCAACCAAAGCTGAGCTACGAGTAAAATTATTATCAAAAGTGATTATTTTAGCTTGAATTGGAGTAATTCCTGTCTCATTTTTTGTCTCAATTGCACTTTTTAATAATTCATTTTCTGATTTTAAATATAAGAGACTAGCTACTTCAGCTTCAAGAGATATTACTCTAGCTTGTAATTGCTCTTGGGACAAATCACTATTAGCATTGAGAATAGTCCCAGATGTAATCAATGGTAATTTGGTAAAAATTTTATTCATCCACCCAGATAATACTAAAATAACTATCAAAATTAATATTATACTAGATATAATAATAGATTTATTTTGCTTCATCATATATTTATATTAGGTCTTTTACCTATATCTAATGGAATTAACAATTCTTTTAGAGAATCCAAATCTTCCAAGACCATACCAGTACCTCTCACAACTACAGTCAATGGGTCTGATGCAATAAGAGTAGGTACTCTAGTTGTATTAGTAATCAAAATATCCAATCCCTTTAATAATGCTCCTCCTCCAGCAAGAATTATACCTCTCTCCATAATATCTCCAATTAGTTCTGGAGGAGTCTCTTCAATGGAAGTTTTAACCGCACTAGCAATCTGCATAATAGAGTTAGCCATAGCCTTTCTAATATCAGTATCATTCACTTTTACTTCCTTTGGAAGTCCTGATATAATGTCTCTCCCCTTCACCCCCATTTCCATAGACTCACTAAGAGCATAGGCTGAGCCAATATTGATTTTGATATTTTCTGCTGTTCTCTCTCCAATGGCTAATTTGTAATGTGTTCTAATATATCTAATAATATCATTATTAAGTTTATCCCCAGCCACTCTAAGACTTTTAGAAATTACAACTCCACCTAGAGACATAACTGCAATTTCAGTCGTTCCACCGCCAATATCTACAATAATACTACCGGTTGCTTCTTGAATTGGTAACCTAGCTCCAATAGCTGCTGCAATAGGCTCCTCAATCAAATATACTTCTCTTACTCCAGCATTACGAGTAGCATCATAGACCGCTCTTTTTTCTACTTCTGTTACTCCTGATGGAATACCGACTACTACTCTAGTCTTCCAATGATGAAAAAATCCTCTTTGAGTCACTTTATTTACAAAATACTTCAACATCTGCTCAGTTACCTCAAAATCTGATACTACACCATTTACCAAAGGACGGGTAGCCACGATATGAGCTGGAGTTCTACCAACCATAGTTTTAGCCTCTTGGCCAATAGCCAACACCTGTCCACTTTTTGTATTTACTGCTACCACGGATGGTTCGTTGATAACAATACCTCTATTTTTGACATAAACGAGAGTATTAGCGGTACCTAAGTCAATACCAATATCCTGCCCGAATGACCCCCATAAATTAGATAATAATTTCCTCTTAGATTTTGCGTGAATCTTACTTTTCATATACATTCTATTGTATATGAATTTAGTGATTATGTAAACCTATTTTTAATCCATATTAAAACTCCCCCGTACTACCAAAACCTCCTGAGCCTCTACCTTCTGCATTAATTTCATCTATAAATCCAACTTCACAATGCTCAACTGGTTGAATCAAAAGTTGAATAAATTTTGCTCCTTTAGGAATAATTTGAGTGTCCTTAGATAAATTGATTAAGATAATTTTCATTTCGCCAGTATATCCGCTATCTATTACTCCACCGAGACTTTTTAAACCTTTTTGACTAGCAAGACTACTTTTATCCCAAAATAAAGCTACATAACCCTCAGGTAGGTCTATAGCTAACCCCGTTGGAATTAATTTTTGCTCACCGGGCTGAAATACAACTTCATCTAAGGTAAAAAAATCCATCCCTGCATCAGTCGGATGACCATAACTAGGTAGTTTAGCTTCTGGATGGAGTTTTTTGAATCCTATTTTCATATAATTTATTATATCATATTATGATATAATAATTATACTTAAAGATAAACTTATGTCTAATATATTTTTGGCCAAAACTGAACCCAGTACATTTTCTATTGATGACTTTGAAAAAGAAAAGATTACACTTTGGGATGGAGTACACAATTATCAAGCCATCAATGTAATCAAAACTTGGAAAGTTGGAGATTATATTATAATCTATCACTCAGTCGAAGAAAAATGTCTAGTTGGACTGGCTCAAGTCATAGAAGAGCCCTATCATAATTTGGCAGATGATAGATTTAGTTGGGCTGCCAAATTAAAATTTATATATAAGTTTCAACCAAGCGAAAGAATAAACCTAGCTACTATAAAACAAACTAATTTATTCCAAAACTTTCTTTTAGTAACTAATAGCCGTCTTTCTGTAATGCCTTGTCCAGATAATTTTATTAATTGGCTGCAGGAGCAAATCCCAAAGTTACAAGAATTGCTAAACAATTAAATATAAAAATATCATATATGAGCAATATAATTTATGAGTTAAGTATATACTCCACCGACTTTTCGGATAAACTCATCACTCAATTATCATCTCCCAAATTAAATACAATATCAATTACTAACAAAAAATTCAACACTCCAATTATAGAAATTATTAAAAATATTAAAGATATCAATCCTAATCTAGAAATAATCCCCTATTATTCTTTGAAATACCATCAGAAAAAATCACTACAGGATACTACTAAAGCCCTCATTAAGCAGTTAGAAACATATCAAAATCTTAATATAAAAGAGATTTTAATAATAAGTGGAATCCCAAAACCCAAATTTAATACTATTGATATTTTAAACACATTAGCAAAATTATATAAAACTAATCAATATCCCCAAATTGCTATTGCCTATAATCCTTTCCTTACAGGTTTGGAATTAGAAATAGAGAATCAAGCTCTTCAAAAAAAGATTCAATCTGGCATAGTATCTAGCGTATATATGCAGATAGGAATAGACATAGAAACTATAAAGCAATCCATACAATATCTAAAACAAATACAACCTCAACTAAATATTTATATAAGTTTAATGAATCCAAGTTCTACTCGTCTTGCTCAATTTAGATATCGTCCATGGAAAGGAGTATATTTACCAGAAGAGTATGTAAAATCTAGCAATAATGCTTACAATATTAACCAATCTATAACTAAATTAGCTAAGAATATGAAAATCGGGATCATACAAGGCGATTAAATACCATAAAACTGATGTTACAAGATTTATTAGCTGAACCAGGATGGCAGGAAGCATTAAAGTATGAATTCAAGAAACCATATATAAAAGATTTATATCGATTTATTAAGTCAGAGTATGAAAAACATACAATTTACCCAAATTGGGAAAATATATTTCTTGCTCTTAATCTATGCCCTCTCAACAAAACCAAAGTTGTAATAATAGGACAAGACCCATACCATAATCCAAAACAAGCTACAGGATTAGCATTTGGTGTACCATCTAAGGAACCGTTACCACCATCACTAAATAATATATTTAAGGAAGTCGAAACAGATTTGAATATAAAGCCAGAAAAAAATGGAAATTTATCTCGTTGGGCAGAGCAAGGAGTATTATTATTAAATACAACTTTAACGGTCAGACAAAATCAACCCACATCTCATCAAAATAAAGGTTGGGAAATACTTACAGACACAATAATTAATATTATATCTGAGCAAAAATCAAATATTGTATTTATATTATGGGGGAAATTAGCTCAAAGTAAAAAGAATCTCATTCATAAAAGCAATCACCTTATTTTAGAATCACCACATCCTTCTCCACTTTCAGCATATAGAGGTTTTTTTGGTAATAGGCACTTTAGCCAAACTAATAGTTACTTGGTTCAAAATAAGATTAAAGCAATAGACTGGAAGTAATATTTGTCAATTATTGACAAATATTAAATATTATTTTATAATCATAATTAGGATGAGTGCTGGTTGCTCATCAATCCCAATAAGGGATGGGAGTATTTCCAAAATCTCTACAGTCTGTGGCTGAAGAACACGGGCAAGTTTGGAATAATCCCATACTCACCAGCTTTATACTACCCCATCGAGTGTGGTGGTAGTTTTTTTATCTAATTAAATTGCTAAAGTTTGAATTTCTTTTAAAATAATATCTATACCTTGCTCCACAGTCAAATTATCAGTATCAATTGCAATCGCATCCTCAGCTTTTCTGAGAGGAGAATGTTCGCGTTCAATATCCTGCCTATCGCGGCTAGATATTGACTCCAAAACACTATTATAATCAGCTTCTAACCCATCTTTTTGCATCTGAGCATATCGTCTTTTAGCTCTTATTTCTAATGAAGCTGTGAAATAAAACTTATAATCTGCATCAGGAAAAACCACTGTACCAATATCTCTCCCTTCCACCACTATGTCCTTACCCTTAGCATAATTTCTTTGAATTTCAACAATTTCAGCACGAATAGCTGCGATACTAGCAATCTTAGCTACATTATCAGATACATTTTGCTCCATTAAAACATTATAATCAATATTATTATAATCCAATTTTTTAGCTAATGTTAATAAAACATCCGAATCATTAAGATTCAGATGTTGTTGTAAAGCATTAAAAGTGATCCAACGATATAGTGTGCCTGAATTGAGATGATAATATCCTAGTCTTTTTGCTAATAATTGAGCAGTTGTACTTTTACCAGTTCCACCAGGGCCATCAATTGTAATAATCATATAATTTCTAATCTAATTTATAACATAACTAAAAATTATAATATCATCAATTTGATAATCTGTACATAATAATATTACCCAAATTTAAAAAATTGTTATAGAATAAATGAACTCTATGTTAATTTATTAATTAAAGAGTCATTACAATCCAGAAATATATTAATTATATCATACAACTATCCCTATTAAATTATATAAATCAAATAAAAAAGCCACCCTCTGTGTGATGACTTTTATACTAATTATTGAGTAATGTTTATTCCTATTCTTCATCACCATCAATAGGAGATAAAGTAATTCTGACTTCTCGCCACATCCTATCCGTAAGTGAAATGCTGCGAAATGAATTATCTAATCTAAAGTTATTCAAATTAGTATGTATATCAATTTGAAGAGCATCTTCAATCTTATCCATCAGATCAGAAACTAGATCTAGAGTTTTGATATAAGACTCATCTAATCCCTAATAGTTAAAACCCTGGGTTGATGATTTTCTGTTGCAATACCCATATTAATCACCCATTCTAGATGGGGAAGAATGTACTTATTTTATATACCATAATATAATAGTCTTGTCTATAGATTATTATATAATTGAAGTAAATTAAATTATAGCTTTGCTACAATATTACCTCAAAACCAACTATATTGTTAAATAAATTTTATAAAAAATATATCTATCTTTAATGTTTCAAAACTTCTAAGTACACTTCTTTTGGAATTTGTATACGGGCTGTATCTCTCATTCTTTTTTTACCTTCTTTTTGTTTTTTGAGTAATTTATCTTTACGAGTTCTATCTCCTCCGTATAGTTTAGCTGTTACATCTTTTCTAAATGCCGATAATGTTTCTCTGGCTACTATTGTACCGCCGACGGCTGCTTGTAAGGCTACTGCATATTGTTGTCTTGGAAGTGATTGTTTTAATTTATGCACTATTCTCTTACCTTCATCATGAGCCTCATCTTTATAAACTATATGTGATAAGGCCTCTTGAACTTCGCCTGCTACCATAATATCTAATTTCACTAGATCTGCTTGTTGAGGCTCTAATGGATAATAGTTGACCGAGGCATATCCAGAAGTAATACTTTTTAGTACATCATAAAAATCTACAATTACTTTAGCTAATGGAATTTGATATTCTACAATTGCTCTATCCTCTCCAATATATTTGGTATTAATAAATTGTCCGCGTCTCTTTTGTAATAAATCCATTACAGAGCCAATATAATCCTTAGGTGTCATTATCTCTAATCTTACATAAGGTTCCAAAATTCTAGCTAACTTAGTATTATCTGGAAAATCTGTTGCTGAATAAATAGTATACTTATCTCCATTAGTTTGCTCCACAATATGGGCAACAGATGGAGTGCTAATAATCAAATCTAGATCATATTCTCGTCGCAATCTCTCAGTAATAATATCAAGATGCAACATACCTAAGAATCCACATCTAAAGCCTTTTCCCAAAGCCTCTTTGGATTCAGGTTCAAATACCAAAGACGAATCAGATAACTTAAGTTTATTGAGAGCATCTCTTAATACTGGATATTCCTCAGTACTAGCCACAAAAATACTAGCATATACAACTGGAATAGGCTCCATATACTCAGCTAGCGGGGCTAAATCTTGTCCTGCTGGGAACTTAATAATAGTGTCTCCTACTCTCACATTCTCCACATTTTTAAGCCCCGTTGCAATATAGCCAATCATCCCAGCTGAAAGAGTCTCTAATTTGGTCATCTGAGGGGTGAAAACTCCTATCTCTAAGACCTGAGCCTCTTGTTTTTTGGCTAACATTTTGATAGTATCAGCGGTTGAGATATTCCCATCTACCACTCTAATATGAGCAATAACTCCTTTATAAGAATCAAAAGCAGAATCAAATATCAAAGCTCTGAAATTGTCTCCCTCTATAGAATTTGCCACTGGAGCTGGGACTTCATTAATCACTCGCTCTAATAAGGCTGGTACTCCCTGTCCAGTTTTGCCAGAAATTTCTAATATTTCTGACTCCTCCACTCCTAGCAATTCACAAATTTCCTGTTTGACTTCACTAACTCTAGCGTGCGGTAAGTCTACCTTATTAACAGCTGGTATAATAACTAAATCTTGCTCTATAGCAAGATATACATTAGCAATTGTCTGAGCTTGTATTCCTTGTGTAGCATCTACTAGTAGGATTGCACCCTCTACAGCCGCCAGACTACGAGAAACTTCATAACTAAAATCAACATGTCCAGGAGTATCAATCAAATTCATAATATATTCCTGCCCCTGATATGGATATTTTACCCTCACTGGTTGCATTTTGATAGTAATCCCCCGTTCTCGCTCTAATTCCATAGAGTCGAGCAATTGTTCTTTCATTTTTCTTTTCTCAACGGTTTGAGTCAATTCCAAAATACGGTCAGACAAAGTTGACTTACCATGATCGATATGAGCTATAATACTAAAGTTTCGAATATATTGCATATATCTTATATTATAGCGAAAATTTGGATATTTTACAATATCAAGTTATATTATATAAAAGAAAAAACCGAGTTCCATCAAGGAGCTCGGTCAGAGTTATTATCTGAAAAAATAAATATTCCCGATCCAATATAAATGCAATTAAAGGTGATCAGTAGAATTTTCACCAATAGATGTCCCTTCAATGCAAACATTATGAATAATGAAGATATGACAGGAACTAGAAACAACATGATAATGCATAAAAAAATTGCTTTTCTATCCATTAGATCAAAAAAGTGTCGTAACCCCAATATACTACACAATTTATACCCCTTTTGTCAAATTACAACTTAGATTTATTTTGATTAGACAATACTTTAGTCAAACCTAATTTCCAAGTAATCAAAATATAAATAGCCAGTGCTGGGGCTGAAGCACCTATAACTTGTATAATTAAGGCTAAAGTAGTATTAGTACCTATGATATCTCCTATCAATTGCTTTAATATATAGGCAATACCCAGCATACCAAATGACCAAAGTGAGACTTGAAGTCCATATATAATAGTTCTCTTTACACTACCATGATTAATTGTTCTGAATATAATAAATGTGTATATGAGACAAGTAATAGCCATAGTGATTGAAAAAGCAGCAGCTACTCCCAAAACTTGCCAATAATGACTTAAGACTAAGGCTAGGACTATATTTATAAGCATACTAATAATCCCTACTATCATTGGAGTTCTGGTATCGTGCCTCGCAAATAAGGCTCGACTCAGTAATGGAATCAAACCTTGAAATGGGATAGATAAAGCTAGAATAGTAAAGGTCTCAAAAGTAATTCTAGTAGACTCCCAGTCAAACCCTCCTCCACCATAAACTATTCTAACAATTTGAGCTCTAAAATTGAGCATTAACATCATTATAGGTATTAATAATAGTAAATTTTTGGCAATTCCACTAATAACATAATTGCGAAAAGCCTCTTCATCCTCTTTAGCATAGGCTTCGGTCAGATATGGGAATATAGCTGTGGCAAAAGATATAGCTATTACTCCTAATGGTAGAGCATTGAGATTAAAAGCTAAAGTAAAATAAGTAACCGCATCTGGTCTGGTAGAAGCAATAATAGTACCAATAAATAAACTTAACATTGCGGTATCTATTACCAATAATCTTGGCCAATATAAATCCCAGAGTCTTTTGAGGTTCTTTAGATATAATTTGGTGTCAACTTTGAGGCTAATATTGAGCTTGAGTATACTTGGAATTTGAATCAAAAGATGTAAAATTGCACCCAAGACTACTCCATACCCCAACCCAACTATTCCCCACATTGGATATAGCCAAATAATTCCAACAATAATCCCAACATTATAAACAATCGGAGCCAAAGCTACAATGATAAACTTTTTATAAGCATTAAGCACACTAGATAGAACACTAGATATACTGAATATAAATGGAGATAATGCCATAATACGGGTCAAAGTAACTGTATCTGTGAATTTCTGACCTTCATAAGAAATAGCTACTAATTTAACCAAATATGGGGCAAAAATTATCATTAAGACAGATATTATCCCCATAATAGCACCTACAATTAATAGAACATCATCTACTAAACTTTGAGCTTCTGTCTGTTTGTCTTTACGGTGTATAAGTTTACTAAATAATGGTATAAAAGCACTAGAAAGTGTACCTAAAATTAGAATACTATACAAAAAATCTGGTATTCTAAAGGCTGAAAAATAAGCATCTAGAGTAGCTGTGTCAAAATTACTAGTCAGCAGTCTATCTCGCAATAAACCTAAAATACGAGAAAATATACTCAAGATAACCAAATATCCTGTAATATGTATAATAGCTGATTTAGGCAAAAATTGCTTTAATTTTTTGACTGTAAACATAATAGAATTATTATACACTATTTTAGTATAAAATAAAACAGACTCCTCACTGTGGAGAAATCTGTTTTATTCAATCAATTTATAACTGTATCTGATTATTGTAAATATCTTTTAGCAACAATCTGACGCACCTTGTCTCAAAAGACAAGGATTTGTTGGTGTAAAAGTTATCAAGATATAAATCTTGACCGACCATTCCTTGTTGAATTGCTTCAACAGGCATATCCTTAGAAAGGAGGTGATCCATCCACAGCTTCCGCTACGGATGCCTTGTTACGACTTAGTCCTTGTTATCGATCCTACCGTGGTATGCCCTAAATGGACATGCTTCGGGTATTACCGACTCCCCTGACTTGACGGGCGGTGAGTACAAAGCTCGAGAACGTATTCACCGCAGCGAGGCTGATCTGCGATTACTAGCGATTCCAGCTTCAAAAGGGCGAGTTTCAGCCCTTTATCCGAACTGAGGAAAGGTTTAGGAGATTAGCTTCACTTTACAGTGTCGCAACTCATTGTCCTTCCCATTGTAGCACGTGTGTAGCCCAAGGCGTCGAGGAACACGCTGATTTGACGTCGTCCTCTCCTTCCTCCTGGTTAACCCAGGCAGTCGACACAGACACTTGTAACTGAGTCTGAGGGTTGCGCTCGTTTCCCGACTTAACGGAACACTTCACAGCACGAGCTGACGACAACCGTGCATCACCTGTCTAACGATCTCGAAGACAGTCTCTGTTTCTAGAGACCCACAGTTAGATTTCTAGCCTTGGTAAGGTTCCCCGCTTAATATCGAATTAAACCACATGCTCCACCGCTTGTGCGAGCTCCCGTCTATTCCTTTGAGTTTTAATCTTGCGATCGTACTTCCCAGGCGGAACACTTAACGCGTTAGCTTCGACACTCCGAGGGTCGATACTCGAAATGTCTAGTGTTCATCGTTTAGGGTGTAGACTACGCGGGTATCTAATCCGCTTCGATACCTACACTTTCGTCTCTGAGTGTCAGCAATGTCCCAGTAAGCTGCCTTCGCCTTTGGTGTTCCCCATGATATCAACGCATTTCACTGCTACACCATGAGTTCCGCTTACCTCTAACATGCTCTAGAATAATGGTTTCAATACCAGACCTCGGGTTGAGCCCGAGAATTTAAGTAAAGACCTTTTATTCAACCTGCAGACGCTTTACGCCCAATAAATCCGGATAACGCTTGAGGCCTTCGTATTACCGCTGCTGCTGGCACGAAGTTAGCAGCCTCTATTAGAATGGTACTCTCTCTTGAATTGCTCCCATTCGACAGAAGTTTACACCCCACAGGGCTTCTTCCTTCACGCGGCGTCGCTCCGTCACGCAAATATGCGCATTGCGGAAGATTCTCGGCTGCTGCCTCCCGTAGGAGTATGGACCGTGTCTCAGTTCCATCGTCGGGGGTCACCCTCTCAGGTCCCCTACGCGTCATAGCCTTGGTGAGCCATTACCTCACCAACAAGCTGATACGTCCAAGGCCTCTCCCAAAGCACCGAAGCTTTACAATTTACTCTTACGAATAAATTGACCATCTTGTATTAGCTTGCGTTTCCGCAGGTTATCCAAGACTTTGGGGTAAGTTACCAAGGTTATACTGACTCGTTCGCCACTAATATTCTTAAATGCAAGCATAAAAAAATATCCGTTCGACTTGCATGCCTTATCCACGCCGCCAGCGTTCATCCTGAGCTAGGATCAAACTCTCATTGAAAACGTCAGATTGTTCCTAAAAAACATCTACTCTTTAAATATTCAGGATATAGTTATTGAACCTTACAATTTTTAGTTGTAAGTTGATTGAATTATAAACGAACTGTCTTATGTATTTAAGACGGTATGTATATAATAATTGAAATCTAGACTTTTGTCAAGAGATTTTGGAGTAGTATTGGTTTATTTTTGAATTGTTTTGGTATTTGAACTATATAAACTAGTATAAGTGCCTTTGTGTAGCCTGTATTTGTACTTAAATTCCCCTCTCCGCCCAAGGCGGATTAAAAAGCGAGGGAAAGTTTATTAGAGTATTTTGTCTCCCTTTGGAGGGAGTACCTGTAGGGGGAGGGTGGATACCTGTCAAACTATACTTGAAAATCAACCAATATCCACCTCCGGCCTAAAGTCCACCTCCTCCAAAGGAGGACAAAATAACCACATGTCACCTCTACAGAATTTATAGTTTACAATTACAATCTAGGGAATATATGTAAACTCTCCCCATTTAATAGCTTTTGCATTTGCTCTGAGGTTTTGGGCATAATGGGTTTGATAGCTTCTGTAATCCAAGCTAAATCTTGTAGCCATTTGCTAATATTTTGACCTAATACTTCTATCTGCCCTGTCTTATACAATTCCCATGGTTTGGTAGTTTCAATTTCCTGTCCAATTAAACTAATTTTTTCTAATAGAGTATGAATAGCTTCATAAATATCATAGTTTTTCATCGCTTGATGATATTCTTCTGGAATATTGATAGTTTCAGATTTAGCAAACATATCATATTTTTTCGCCATACCTACTACTCGACTAAAAGTATTACCAAATTTATTGACAAGTTCGGATTCATAAACCCCCATAATCTTCTCTGTGGTAATATCTCCATCATTACCTATTCGCATCTCTCTTAAGATTACATATCTTAGAACATCATTACCTAAATTGTTAGTAATTTGATTAAATTCTTCGATTATATCTTGTGGCACTATAACATTACCAATACTTTTAGACATTTTTCTACCTCCTGATAAGAAAAATCCAGTCACCAACATTGTCTTTGGCAATTTATCTTCAGGAACACCTAAAGCCAATAAAAAGGCTGGCCAGAATATAGTATGGAATTTCATTATATCCTTACCTAATATTTGTAAATTAGGAGCCCAAATATCTTGAATTCTATCTAGAATTTCCTCAACTGACAAATCTGTAATATCTATATTCTGACTCACCAAAATTCCAGACATATAGCTGAATAAAGCATCTATCCAAACATACAAAGTCTGATTAGGATCAAATGGGACAGGAATACCCCAGCTAACCTTTTCTCTAGTGACAGAGAAATCACCTACATCTGGATTTTTGAGTAATTCTAGAGTTTCATTTTTTCTAGATTCAGGTACAATTTCAATGGTCCCATTTTCAATCAATTGCCTGATTTTATCTTTATATTTAGTAAGTCTAAAGAAATAATTATTTTCTAACACAATTTGAGGTTTTTCATCATGGTCAGGACATAATCCACCCTCTCTCAACTCGGATTGAGTGACAAAGGCTTCCGCCCCTACACAATATAAAGCCTCATATTGGTGTAAATATACATCATCGCTTGCCAATAACTTAGTGATTACAAATTGGCAAAAAGACTTATGTATTGGATTAGTAGTACGAGCAAAATAATCATAACTTAAACCTGAACTTTTCCAAGTATCTTGCCAAATGGATGAAAGTTTATCGGTATGTTCTTGAGGGGATAGATTATTTTTCTGAGCCGCCTCAGCTACTTTCTGCCCATGCTCATCGGTTCCTGTCAAAAAGAAAGCTCCTGACTCAAATTGTTTATGATATCTTGCCATTACATCAGCAATAGTGGTTGCATAATAATGCCCAAGATGAGGTTCTCCATTCAAATAATAGAGAGGAGCTGTGACAAAAAAGGTTTTATTTTTTTGATCTGATGCCATATTTATAAATCAATAGAATATAATTTATTTAATCTCCAAAATTGTATATTTCTGAACTCCGGCAGGAGTTTCCACTTCTACCTCTTCTCCCACACTACGATGCATAAAGGCTTGACCTAGAGGAGATTCATCAGATATTTTTCTCTCAGCTGGATTAGCTTCAGTTGGACCAACGATAAGAAAATCTCTTTCTCCAGTTCCATTAGCTACCTTTATCTGAGACCCTAAAGCTACAAACTGAGAGTTACTTGGAGATTCTACTACTTCGGCATTACGAATCAAATCTTCTAATTCTAGAATTTTAGATTCATTAAAGGCCATATCATTTTTTGCTTCATGATATTCTCCATTTTCCTTCAAATCACCTTGTTCTTTGGCAGCTTTAATCTTTTCGATTATTTCTTTACGCCTCAACATTAGAGCCTCAAGTTCAACTTGCGCTTTTTCAAGTCCAGATTGTGTCATATGATATTTCTTCATAATTAGATATAATTATAGTTAATAAAATAAAGTAAATACTTATATTTTATATTTCGCTTAATTCTGGTTGATGTGATTTAATATTCACTTTTACTGTGAATGGAGTATACTATATATATGTATATTTTGCAAGTAGTACCCCTTATCAAACTTCCTTGGCAGATGAGCCACACTCTGACATACTATTCATCCGAAGAAATACTTCCGGGCAGTCTTGTCATAGTTGAAGTTCGTACCACCTATATTACATCAATTGTTTACTTTTGTCAAGAGTTGACAAAAGATAGGCAAAACATCCGTAAATTCTCTAACTTTAGCCCTAAACCAATAGAAAAGAGTTTCTCCAATAATCCCCTCTTAACTGAAAACCAACTCCAATTAGCCGAATGGATTAGTAATTATTATGCCCATCCTTTGGGAAATATTATAAAGTGGTTTTTACCCAGATTATCTAGTAAAATCAAAAGATACCCCAAAATACTCGAATCCCCTACCAAAAATATAAAATTAGGAGATAAATATACACCAAAATTAGTCATATACCCAACAAATGTAAGATTAAAACATTATCATAAAGTTATCAATCAAACTCAAGGTCAAATTCTAATCTTAACTCCAGATAATATTAGTCTTGAGATGATAACTCAAGAATTAGGTAATTATAATCCAGTCACTATTAACTCTCAAATTAAAACCAGTGAGTTTAGGAAGATATGGGCTGGGATTAAATCTGGAGCGACTAAAGTAATTATTGGAAATAGAAGTGCTCTTTTCTTACCCTTTCAAAATTTAGAGAGTATTATTATAGAAGATGAGGCCTCTGAGGCTTATTATTCTTTTGAGACTAAGCCACATTATCATACTACTACTATAGCAGTAAAATTAGCCCAATTACATCAAGCTAACTTGACTTTAGCTTCCAATTTACCAAGTATTAATAGCCTAGATATATTAGAGAAAAATAATTTAAGTCTTCCAGCTGAATTTTATCCTGATAATAATAATTTGAAGACCGAATTAATAGAAATGCCTATAGAATTTACTAAAGGTAATAAAGAATTATTATCAATACCTGTTCAAAAAGCTATTAGAAAAGCTATAGATAAAAATCAATCTATAATTATATATATCAATCGTCGAGGAGAGTCACTATATATGTCTTGCAGAGATTGTGGATATCATTTGAGAGACCCTAAGTCTGGTAGTTTGCTCACGGTACATAGAGTAGATACTTTAGCCAAAAAAGTACCTAATTATACTGAAAGTCAAATTTTAATGTCCCATACTTCCAGAAAATGGTTCAAAATGATACATCAATGCCCTCAATGCAAGTCCTATAATCTCAAGCAAGGAGGCATAGGTATACAAAAGATTCAATCTATTATACAAGAGTTATACCCTCAAACTCCAAGTTTTATACTATCTAGTGATACTGCCTCTGATGTTAGCACCCAAAAAGATATCATCGATAAATTCATACATAGTACTCCTGCCATACTATTGACTACCAGTATGATACATAAATTCTTAGATATTATACCAAAAACTCTCACCATAATCCCTTCTGCTGAATCTCTTATTAATTTTCCTGATTATAGTATCAGAGAAAAATCGATTCAAGTGCTAACTGAGTTAATCCAAAACAGCCATAAAACCTTAATTCAAACCTTCACCACTTGGAATAAAGAAGAAGAATTACCAACCCATATTTATAATATAATCAATCGTCCTCTAGTAGAATTATGGCAACAAGAATACCAAAACAGACAATTATATCAATACCCTCCACATTATGAGATTATTGCTATTCACTCACAACATAGCTATAGAGAAAAAGCCTTAAGCCAAGCTCTAAGAGTCAAGACTGCCCTAAATAATATACATATCAAAGCCCTCGGACCGCTAGAAAAGTATTTGGCTAAAGGAAAAGGAATATATCAATTTACCTTAATTATACAAACCACACCAAAACAAGCTCAGAGTATCAAAAGCAAATTAGTGCCAATTCTAGAAAGAGGTCAGGATATTGAAATAAATCCTCAAAATTTGTTGTAAGAGAACTTTAGCTCAATCCACCTCCGGCACTTAGTACCACCTCCTCCGAAGGAGGACAAATTATTCGAGCTTACTGTCTCCTTTTGCCTGCCTGCGGTAGGCGGGGAGGGAGTAGCCGTAGGGGGAGAGTGGAAAAATTTACAATAATAACTATACCTCCTTCCTATACTTACTCCATATCCTATATCCCCACCAAATGAGATTGAAGGCAAGAGCAGTGCTAAATATTCCATATTTGGTTAGGAATTCTTTTAACTGAGTATTATTCTTAAGTATAATATCTGAAGATTCTGAAATCTTATACTCATCCAAACCTCTATACTCTGTGGTTGTGGTGGAGATCAGATTAGATGGATTATTATCTAGTGCTGATATTGTTGATGGTTGTATATTATTCGTACTAGCCTTTTTGATGATTGGAGTGGATTGAATCTGACTATTATTCCATGGAACTAATCTAATTTCTCCATCATAAACTTCTATAAATCCTGTTGCTGTCACTATATCATTCTTTTTCATTTTTGGTCTGGTGATTTTATCAGCATATAGTTTCACTGCTGTGTTCTGGTTTTTGTTATTAATTACTAATTTGGTCTTGGTATTGGTATCTAAAACTCCACTAACTGTTATTATTTTACCCCAATCGGAATTATCTGGATTGGCTATTTTTTCTGGCTTAATAGTAATTACTTGCTCTGAGATTAGCTCTATATTATCTGCTGAGGTGGTCTTGATATATTGCTGAGTATCGGTATTATTCCATTCAGCTTGTATTCTCACCAAATTTCCTGATTTGAGACTTGGAAATCGCTTTTGTCTATCATATACTTTGACTATTCTATTGTCTTTGATAATATAAAAGCTATTATCTAGTAATTCCCCTACTGGTATTATAACCTGACCTTCTATTATTATATATTCGCCATCTTCAATTTGTAATAAATTTTCTATATTCTCAATTTTGATGTAAGTTTTGGAATCTTCTGAATTGGTATTCTCAGTGAATATATTAGAAGCATTAGGAGTTACGGTTTGCGTCCAGCTCCAAGTTTGTAATACTGGAATATAGGAGAGCCCCTTATAAGCTTTGGTATAAGAGGTAGTGGATTGGATTTGATTATAATTATCTATGAGAGTCACTGTCTCACTAGTATTATTAAGGGCTATCTTGGTCTCTGATTGACTATATGATTTATAACTCTTGCCTTGAATAGTGCCTGAGAGGCTATAACTTTTGGCTAAATCAGATAATTTCCAACCTGTCAGATCAATATCCTGCTCTGTGCCATTATAAAGTTCTATAAATTCTTCTCCGGAGCTAGGATAAGGATAAAGTTCAGAAATTATGATGCTTCCAATATTATACTTTGGTAATTGTGGGGTTATTGGGATAGGTGCAACTGGAGTAGGAGTGATTGGAGTAATTATAACTTCATCATTAACTGGAGGTGTATTGACTGCATTTGGGGAGGGAATAGTATTCCATAGCCATTTACCATCTATATACATATAGCTAGAGCCTTTTGGTGAGTTCTTATAATCTACTTGAGATTGTATTGTCCCATTAGGGTCATACAGTATCACTGAGTCTTGGTCATTATTTAATCCAATTTTGAGAGCTCCCCCATCCTCTAAGACTAGAAACCCTTTAGCTGGGACACTACCACTCAAAGTCTGTATAGGAGAGCTTGGGACTGTACTATTATCAGGAATATCATCTAATTTCCAATTTACTAAATCTATATCTTTATCTGTAGTATTGTATAATTCTACAAATTCCTTACTTACTTCAGCTGGATTAGGGTAAATTTCAGAAATAATGACTCCGCCATAAACAATTTTTTCTGGTTCTGAAGTTATAGGATTGGAAGTTAAATCTTCAGATGATGGAGGAGTTTTTGGTATAATGCTAGATAAATCTATATTGAGTGGTGAATGTGGCTTTACTTCCCAGACCAAATTACTAACTTTATGCAGAGATTGAGTATTAGTAGTCGTCTGAGGCCATTTACCTCTAAAATTGACAGAATCTATAGTAGTTCCCATATCATTGCGAAGCTCTATGTACGCTCCTGCGGTATTACTAAGTGAACCAAAATTAGTGCTGGTTGTATTTATCACTTTATCAATGGGAGGTAAAGTGATCTGTGAGCTAGTAATCCTACGAATAACTACATAGTCTGTGATACTACCAGAGAGAGCTATAGTTTTATCCCCACTTCCAGAGACAATTCTAAGAGTCCAACCTGATAATGATATTGGAACTGCTGGATTGGGATTTTTGAGCTCTATAAACTCATCATTTGAGCTGGGAGTATTATCCTTCCAATCAGTATAGCCAATATAATTGATTTCATTAATTTCAACCGATTGGAAGCTAGCAAATGTAAAGTGTGGGATAAACAAAAATAGCCCCAAGATGAGGGCTAGAAGTTTATGAATTTTGAGAATTGTTGTTATTCTCTTGAGATTTTGAATTTGGGTCTGTTTTTGTTGGATCATATGTATAGGCATTATGTAATTCTACTTTTCTATTATCCTCGGCAAATTTTAAGATAATATCCTTCGCCTTATATGGGTATGGAATATTATCAAAAAACAAGGTCTTTTGGTCAGCTCCAGCGGTCTGTATCCTGACATCTCCAAAATGTAAAATATTAGCAAAGAATCCTTTTGCTACCACTTCTATATCTTGAACATTACCAATATCAGCCTCAGAGACTTTGCGATGAAAAAAATCAATCTGATCAATTGTTAAAACTCGCTGATTGGTAACAATATATGAATCGAGATAATAGTGAGTCCAAGTCAAAAAAGCAGTAAATAATATAAATAAAATAATTAATGTAATAATAAAATCAAAAATAGCACCGATGAAAGGGTCTTGTAATATTATAATATTATTTGGTAAAATTACAGCTAAAAATAATACTATTACTAATAAAATTAAATTCAATATATACGGCATTATCAAGAAAAATATTGACCTTCTGAATACAATTTTTACCTCTTCTCCCTTATGTTGCCCTGGAAAATGTAGATGTTTACCTGTGGCTCTATCAAGCATATTAGTATTTTAATTAGTTAGACTTAATATAGATTGTAAATTCATAAAAAGCAAAATTAGCAAAATCACACTGCCCGCTACATAGGCAATAGATGATACAATAGCTACTCTAGTATTAATCCCAAAAGCAAAAATATGATATAGCATCACTATACTACCAATAATATAAGCTAGCAGTATAATCAGATAAGTAGCAATAAATAGTTGATTAGACATAAATTGTTAGATTAGAGGTTTTTGGGGAGGTAATTTGCCAAAATATTCATAACACAAGCTAGTCACCATTCTACCTTTGGGAGTTCTTTGTAATAACCCTTGTCGCATTAGAAATGGTTCATAAATCTCCTCTATTGTGACAGTCTCCTCAGAAGTGGAAGCTGCTAAGGTAGACAATCCCACTGGTCCACCATTAAAAATATTCATAATAGTCTCAAGGATTTTCCTGTCTCCTGCCTCAAGCCCCTTATCATCTACATCTAACAATTCAAAAGTCTCTTGTATAACTTTAGCGTCAATCACACCATCATTATGCACTTCCGCAAAATCTCTTACTCGTTTTAATAATCTATTAGCTACTCTTGGGGTATGGCGACTTCTATTAGCAATATGCTGATAAACTTCTGGAGAGTCAGCTTTGACCGACAAGATATTACTAGATCGCTTCAAAATATCTATAATATGATCCTGATTATAAAAGTCAAAACTATAAATATTGCCAAAACGACTTCTAAAAGGTCCCGAGAGAGACCCAAATTTAGTAGTAGCTCCAATCAAAGTAAATTTGGGTAAATCAAGTCTTAGAGTTCGGGCAGATGGTCCTTTACCCACAATAATATCCAAAACAAAATCCTCCATCGCTGAGTACAAAATCTCCTCTAAAGTCTTGGACAGACGATGGATTTCATCAATGAACAAAATATCTCCAGCCTCAATATTAGTAAGGATTGAAGCTAAGTCTCCCGCCTTTTCCAGAGCCGGACCTGAAGTAACTTTCATATTAGACCCAAGATACTTAGCAATCAGATAAGCTAAACTGGTCTTCCCAAGCCCAGGAGGTCCATAAAATAAAAGATGGTCTAGAGCCTCTCCCCTTTTCTGAGCCGCCTGAATAGAAATAGAAAGATTTTTTTTAATTTGATCTTGCCCAATATACTCATCAAAAGTCTGCGGCCTCAAACTCTGATCTATACTGCTATCTTCTTGTATTTCTTTTGATGATGTAATCATAGATTACGATAATTATATACTATTATTGTAGCATATTTTTAGGGATTTGTATAGATGAGCTTTACAATACCTCTATTGTGCTAAGTATAGTGTGCATTAGGTTATTTACTTTTTCTGAATTATCTCTCTCTATACCATTAATACCTGGTATACCAGTATTTTGATAGTTAATAATCGCAAATTTATTATTGCTTAGAGTCAATATAAATAATTCTCTTTCTCTTGTTTGAAGATTTTTATTATTATCAACACCTAATATAGAATTACATTTAATAATATTAGATGCTTGATTAGTATTATTCTGAACAATAAATGGGTTTTTAAATTGTTCAATCTTTTCTCCATCTAAACATAATGCTGTGACTTCATCTAATCTTTTTTGTTTTTCTACTCTTGTAATAGTTGCTTTTACATTTGGTCCATTAAATTTTTCATCATATTCATATCCAGTAACTTGATATTCTGTCTCACAATTTTTAGGAATAGCAGTATATAAATATCCCATTCCTCCTTCTTCACTAATATCATACTTACAAGTTTGAGTCCTATAAACACTAAATATATCACTTAAACTTAAATTTTCACTTTCCACAACACTTATTTCAATAGGATTGAGCCAGTATGCCCCAGCCCCTGTAGCCTCACCATTGGGATTAACTGATATAAGAGCGTCAATTTTTAATTTATAGTTAGAAAATAAATCTGATTTATCAATACTTGCATCAACAGCCGAAAGATAATATTTTGATGGTAATCCATACCTAGTTAAATTTCCATTAGTAGATATAGGCGATTTATACCTAATCCCTACATCTCCCAATTTAGTCTCTCGAAATTCCCACCCTGTTGTATCTACCTTAGTAATTGGATAATCTGGTAATTCCTTTTCCTTTACTGGCTCTGGGTCCATTACTTTTGGATCTGTCTTAGCTGGTGCTGGCTCTGTCACACTTACCTCCGCCATTGGCTCTCGGTTCATATCCCATAGCAGATACCCGAATATTCCCAAGATTACAAATATTATTCCGAACCCGATTATTGTTAATTTATCTTTTTGCCAATTCATTTTCATATATTTAATTTTTTATTGATAAAATATAATTTCTCTTGTCCCAAGACCATACCCATCGAATATGACATCCCATTCTTTAATAATATCATCAAGTTTTACCTCCTCTCTTGGCTTATTATCATATAGAGATTGTACATAGTATTTAGCTTTATTTTTATCAATTGAGATAAAACATGCATTATCATCTAATCTATAAAGAATTTCTTTATTGTCAGGGGAAAAACTAACAGGAGTCATAGGTTCTTCTGGATTACCCTTAAAAGAAGCTATTTCTTTACCTGATAATGTCTCTAATACACTATATGAGTTTGGTAGTACTGTAACCTCATCCGGATAGCATGCTTGAAACCCTCTTGTAGTAAATGTTTTAGGCTTAGTGAATAATTTATTATCTTTATTAAATAAATTGCTACTATAGTCTGGATATTCATTAAATATCTTGTTCGGGAAACTTGATATTTTTTTATCTATTAAATTAAGACTATATAAATCATATTTGTTCTCTGTACTTGTATATAAAGCATAGGTTAATAAAATCTTATTCTCAGGCAACCATCGAGGATTGAATATTTCTGAACGAGTTGTTACTGTTTTAATGATTTCATTTTTTTGACTTTCAATATTATACAAATAGAAATCATAGGTTTTATCTCTATTATCAACTTTGGATCTTAAGAAAAATATTTCTTTAGAATTAGGAGAAAATATTGGATATTCTATATTAAAACCTGATTTAGATACTAGAATATCTCGAATTTCTTTAGTCTCTATGTTTAATAATTGTAGTTTACTCAACCTAGAACTAGTCGTGTAGTCTAATACTAAGTTATTTTTATCTGGGCTAAGCTCTATATTATAAGATAATCCTTCACCAAAATTATTAACATCTCTAAGAGTTGTTAATAGCTCAGGTTTACTATCATTAATAGTTCTTAAAACTTTTATATCCCAATTATCACCACTTTCATCAACTTTTACTTGCTCTGTATGTATTTTTACTTTACTCTTTTCATTTTCCTCTACTGGCTCTGGGTCCACTACTTTTGGATCTGTATTATCTGGGACAGGAGCAGGAGTTGGCTCTGTCACACTTACCTCCGCCATTGGCTCTCGGTTCATATCCCATAGCAGATACCCGAATATTCCCAAGATTACAAATATTATTCCGAACCCGATTATTGTTAATTTATCTTTTTGCCAATTCATTTTCATATATTTAATTTTTTATTGATAAAATATAATTTCTCTTGTCCCAAGACCATACCCATCGAATATGACATCCCATTCTTTAATAATATCATCAAGTTTTACCTCCTCTCTTGGCTTATTATCATATAGAGATTGTACATAGTATTTAGCTTTATTTTTATCAATTGAGATAAAACATGCATTATCATCTAATCTATAAAGAATTTCTTTATTGTCAGGGGAAAAACTAACAGGAGTCATAGGTTCTTCTGGATTACCCTTAAAAGAAGCTATTTCTTTACCTGATAATGTCTCTAATACACTATATGAGTTTGGTAGTACTGTAACCTCATCCGGATAGCATGCTTGAAACCCTCTTGTAGTAAATGTTTTAGGCTTAGTGAATAATTTATTATCTTTATTAAATAAATTGCTACTATAGTCTGGATATTCATTAAATATCTTGTTCGGGAAACTTGATATTTTTTTATCTATTAAATTAAGACTATATAAATCATATTTGTTCTCTGTACTTGTATATAAAGCATAGGTTAATAAAATCTTATTCTCAGGCAACCATCGAGGATTGAATATTTCTGAACGAGTTGTTACTGTTTTAATGATTTCATTTTTTTGACTTTCAATATTATACAAATAGAAATCATAGGTTTTATCTCTATTATCAACTTTGGATCTTAAGAAAAATATTTCTTTAGAATTAGGAGAAAATATTGGATATTCTATATTAAAACCTGATTTAGATACTAGAATATCTCGAATTTCTTTAGTCTCTATGTTTAATAATTGTAGTTTACTCAACCTAGAACTAGTCGTGTAGTCTAATACTAAGTTATTTTTATCTGGGCTAAGCTCTATATTATAAGATAATCCTTCACCAAAATTATTAACATCTCTAAGAGTTGTTAATAGCTCAGGTTTACTATCATTAATAGTTCTTAAAACTTTTATATCCCAATTATCACCACTTTCATCAACTTTTACTTGCTCTGTATGTATTTTTACTTTACTCTTTTCATTTTCCTCTACTGGCTCTGGGTCCACTACTTTTGGATCTGTATTATCTGGGACAGGAGCAGGAGTTGGCTCCGTCACACTTACCTCCGCCATTGGCTCTCTATTCATATCCCATAATAAATACCCAAATACTCCTAAAATTACAAATATTATCCCGAACCAGATTATTGTTAATTTATCTTTTTGCCAATTCATAATTTATGATTTAGTTAATTATATATATATTAGCATATTTTATATTTTTGCATATTATACTTATCCACAAATTAATTAATTTTGTAATTTTAGCTCATAGATATATGGCCAGAGTTTACCTGTTATGAAAAATGTCTCTGTGCTAGCTCGATAAGCTATGCCATTGAGTTCGGCTATATTCGGCTTATCTTTCATTAGTTGATTCACTAATTGGTTTAGGTCTAATATTCTTATAATTTCACCATTTACAGGATTGATTTTGATAATTTTGTTAGTCTGATAAATATTGGCATATATATAACCAGAGACATATTCTAATTCATTGAGATTGTATTGAGGTTTATTCTGGTACTTCACTGAGAGCTGTCTTGTGGCTGTGAAATTGTTAGGATCAAGATAGGTTATTTTATCTGTGCCATCACTCATAATGAGCTTCTCTCCATCATTAGTAAGTCCCCAACCTTCCCTACTCTCAAATTCAAAAGTCTGAATCTGCTCAAAAGTTTTAACATCATAGACAAATCCTTTTTGATTTTTATACGTTAGCTGATAGATTTTATCTTTTAGAATTGTGCTTCCTTCTCCGAAGTATATATCTCTATCTAATTTGACCTTAGTGTCTATCTTCCCAGTCGCTAAATCCAGAATTCCCAAGACTGACTCGGTCTGAGTTAAATAGCTTGGAGAACCGGTACTCTCATATAAAATGTCTCCATCAAAAAATAAACCCTGAATATAGGAATTTGTACTATGTGGGTATTTGTTTATAATACTATATTGTATATAATCAATAGTATTACTCTCCGTATCTACTTTCCAATATACCCATAATCCTAAAGCTATGAGTATTATAGATATCCATATTAATAATTGGGGTCTCATATATTTTGTAGTGAAGTATTTAGTTTAACTATAGCATAATTTTATAAAATATATACAAAATATACAAGATGAGGATATAGTCGACAAAAGAGATTATTATACATTACTATGCTAATCACAGTAAATTAGGATAGTAATTATCCTAATTTAGAAGAGGTGGGTGGATTGAATTTTTTAACTTGTATTTTTGTCTCCCTTTGGAGGGAGTACCCGTAGGGGGAGGGTGGATAGGGTTAAGGTTAAGGTTGAGAGTTTAAGCTCAATCCACCCCCGCCTTTCAGGCTTCCCCCTCCGAAGGGGGACAAAATTAAAGGCTCTTTTTTATAAATATACAAACCACGATAAAGTATCACCTACACAAGTCACAACTTATCTACGATACATCTCATCTTATTCACAAAATTAATAGATATGGTAGAATATTATATTGAATTGAATTTAATGAAAATATATGCAAAATACCAAATGCCAATTGATTGTCTATCCTAATAGTCTGGGTAATAATTTAGCTGATTTAGATTATGTTTTAACAAATTACTTTAGTGATATTATTGGAGGAGTACATATTTTACCTTTTTATCCTTCATCTGCTGACAGAGGTTTTGCTCCTATCACTTATGATACTGTGGATAGTTCATTTGGGTCTTGGGATGACATTCATAAAATAGCTAGTAAATTTGATATTATGGTTGATTTTATGGCCAATCATATTTCTAAGCAATCTGTTTATTTCCAAGATTTTCTAGAAAATGGGGAAACTTCAGAATATGCGGATATGTTTTTACCAACTACCAAATTAGCTCCTAATGGAGATATAGCCGAATCAGATATTGCTAAAATTTATACGAGAAAGCCTCGAGCTCCATTTGTAGAAGTTATGGGCAAAAATGGCACGAAGCATATTGTATGGAGTACTTTTGAGGAAGAGCAAATCGATGTAGATATATATTCTCCTGTCACGCGTCAGGTTTTTGGTAAATATTTAGAGTTTTTATGCCAGCAAAAAATCAAATATATGAGAATTGATGCTTTTGCTTATGTGACCAAAGAACTCGGCACCCATTCTTTCTTTTTAGAGCCATATGTCTGGGAAGTTTTAGATTGGATTCAAAATACAGTTGCAGATTATGGAGTCACAATATTACCAGAAATTCATGAACATTATTCAATTCAAAAATCTATTCAGTCAAAAGGATTCTGGGTCTATGATTTCGCATTGCCAATGTTATGTCTCGAGGCTATTTTCCATAATAATGCTATCAATTTGAAATATTGGCTCAGTATATGTCCAAGAAATCAATTCACTACTCTAGATACTCATGATGGAATTGGAGTAGTAGATGTGGCAGACTTATTATCTGATGAGCAAATCCGGAAGACCTCAGAACAAATTTCTATCAGAGGAGGTAATCTCAATGAGAGATTTAGTAATAATGCAGAATACAAAAATGTAGATATATACCAAATTAACTGTACTTATTACTCTGCTCTGGGTGAGGACGATAATGCCTATATTATTACTAGAACAATTCAAATCTTCACTCCTGGGATTCCACAAATTTATTATGTAGGTCTATTAGCAGGAGCTAATGATGTAGATTTATTGGAGAAGACAAAAGTTGGACGAGATATTAATAGACACTTTTATACTTTAGATGAGATTAAAAGTAATATAGAAAGACCAGTTGTACAAAGATTATTCAATCTTATGAGATTTCGTAATAATTGTAAAGCTTTCTTGGGAGAATTAACTATTTTAGACTCAGAAAATGATATTCTACACCTAAGATGGGATTATAATGAGATTTATGCCATCGCTTATATTGATCTTACCAATTATACTGCTAAAGTTGAACATAATAACTATTTAGGTGAAGTTATTGTATTTGATGTATAGAGATAAGTAGTGATTTTGTTCGAATGCAGGGACTCGGTCACAAGTAATTTCCCTGACGGGAAATTCTCGCGACCCCGTCTCGCGGCGTTCGCCTTGTACTTTGCACAAACTCACGCATCGCTCCGACTTTCTCGTCCTGACGAAAGCCAAGCAATTGGCTTTCTTATTCTCTCACTTCGTTGTTCGAATGCAGGGAC
>CALMJI010000028.1 GCA_937864235.1 uncultured bacterium
GACCAGCTTTTGACTGGTTTGGAATTCAACTCTATTTTGGCAATTATATTGACCTCAATCGTAATTAGTAGTATAAATATGTTATCTAATGTATTTTTAGAATAATAATTAATTTTTATGGAAATCTATATATCTATTGCTCTTATCACTTTATCTGTTTTACTTGTAGCTTCAGTTTTGCTACAGCAAATGGGTAGTGGCTTGTCTTCAACTTTTGGTGGTGGTGGAGCTGCTTATCAGACGAGACGAGGTTTTGAAAAGATTTTATTCAGAGCCACTATATTATTTGGGATACTAATAATAGTTGGAAGTATTGTCTATCTTGCACTATAGATTTATCTTTAGATACTTTTTATAGATATTTTAATTTATTCAAATTACATTTATGGACATTATTAAAAGAATTCCTAGACCAATTAACCCCAAGAATATTCCAAAAAATATTCCAAAAAATCTTAAGAATATAACCAGGCACAATCCTTTGGCTAATGTTAATTTGAAGAATATTTCCAAAAATATACCTACTGGCAAATTACCAAAACGATTTAAAAATAATGTTTTTGTCAACTTTATTATTATATTTGTAGTGATTATTATAATTGGTAGCTTAGTTTATCGTGTAATTACCAAAGAGGTGCCCACAACTGGAGGGGTTATTAGGGAAGGAATTATTGGGCAACCTCAATATATTAATCCTGTTTTATCATTTTCTAATGATGTCAATAAACCCGATAGAGTTCTGGAGTATTTGATTTATCCTACTTTATTTAGACTAGACACTGAGGGTAATCTTGTCAATGAATTAGTGGAAGAATATAGTGTTGGGGATAATGGCAAAGAATATATATTCAAAATTAAATCTAATATAACTTGGGATGATAATACTCCCCTTACAATTGATGATATTATATTTACCATTGAGACCATACAAAACCCTGATTATAATAGCCCTCTTAATTCGGCTCTAAAGGGAGTAATTATAACTAAAGTGGATGATTCTACCTTAAAACTAAACCTTAATGCTAGTTATTCTCCATTTTTATCTGGTTTGACTTTTGGAATTCTACCAAAACATATTTGGCAAAATTTGGAGCCTAGTGCTTTTCTTTTGGCAAAAGCTAATTTGGAACCTGTAGGAGCTGGGAAATTCAAGTATAAATCTATTCAGAAGAAAAAAGATGGAAATATCGCATCTATTACCCTCGAGAGAAATACTAATTATTTTGGTGCTAAACCTAATATAGAAACTTTTATATTGGTTTTTTATGCTAAAGAAGAGGAAATGACTCAAGACTTTAAGCAAAATAAATTACAGGCAATAACCCAGCTCAAAAGTCCCTTAGATGAATCAGATAAATTCCAAACTAATATTCTGAATATACCTCAGTCTTTTGGTATTATATTTAATGTAAAAGACCCCTTACTTGCCAAAAAGGAAATTCGCCAAGCTATGTCTCATACTATTGATAGAGCCCAGATAATCAATAATGTTCTCAATGGGGAGGCAACTCTTATTAATGGACCTTTGAATCAGTTTAATAAATTTTATACAGATACCCCTGTTGAATTAAATCTAGATAAAGCTAAACAAATCTTGGATGAAGCAAATTGGAAAGATGGAGATGGTGATGGTATTAGAGAAAAAGATAATCAAAAAGCTGAATTTACCTTACTTGTAGCGGGAGGGAATAAAGTTGATGAGGTCACCGCAATGCTAAGGGAACAAGTCAAAGCAGTTGGTATACAAATGAATACTGAGATTATACCTTTTAATGAATTATCTAATAATCAGATTCGAAATCGCTCCTATCAAGCTTTATTCTTGGGACTAGGATTGAATATATATCCCGACCCTTATATTTATTGGCATTCTTCTCAAATCAATAGTCCTGGATTGAATTTATCTCAATATACTAATATTAATAATGATGGGTATCTAGAAACTGCGAGAACTAATACCGATAATAATGTAATTACATCTAGTCTAGCTCAATTTCAAAATCAAATAGCTAATGATGTACCTGCTATATTCATTTACTCACCACAATATCTTTATTATACCAATCCTATTATCAGTAATATCAAAGTATCAACCGGTAATTCATCTGTAGATAGATATGCTTCTATATCAGATTGGTATGTGATGACAAAAAGAGTCTTAAAATAAATATGGGTTACTTTATCTTTGATAAGAATACTGACAATTTAGCTTTAGATGAAATTCATCATATCAGAGATGTATTAAGATTAAAACCTAATACTAATATCAAGGCCACTGATGGACAAGGTAATTTATATGAATTAAACATAAACAGTCTAAAGCCTTTTACTGTAGATATACTTAGTACACAAAACTTTTCTAATGATAATATTTATATTCGCTGTATTATAGCTACAATTAAAACTCAGCTCCTAGAGCTAATCATTCAAAAACTAACCGAAATTGGAATAAATGAGATTATAATTACTAAAACAAAATTTGCTCAGATTAGTTTAGACAAATTAGAATCCAAATTAAATCGTTGGGAAACAATTATTCATACAGCCTGTAAACAAGCCGAAATAGTCCACTTTCCTACTATCTCTATACAAAACTTAAATCAAATTCAATACCATACAGAGAATAATCTCAATCTAATTGGAGATACTCAATATAGCATAGAAGCTCCTAATATTAAATCTATTAATTTGACAAATATAAAGACTATCAATTTATTAATTGGTCCCGAAGGAGGATTTGAAAAAGAAGAATATAAAAATTTATTACAGCAATATAATTATACACCTATTACTTTTGCTCCCAATATTCTCAGATCCGAGACTGCAGCTATTGTAGGAGCTGGAATATTAAAAGATTTGACTTTATAATTCTAATTCAGCCTCAATCACATCTACTTCTACTTTTGGCATCTCAAGAGTATCTACATTCTTAAGTTTTCTCTCAATAGCTCTTGCTCTAGTAGCTCCAGCATCAATTTGATTAGAAGCTTCTTGTAGTTTTTTCTGAGTTCTTTCTAGAATTTCACCAAATCTTCCAAATTCAGTCTTAACCTCAGATAAGGTTTGCCAAATTTCACTAGATTGCTTTTCTATAGCCAAGGTTCTGAATCCCATCTGTAAGCTATTCAAAATTGCAGTAATAGTAGTTGGTCCCGTAATCATCACTCTATATTCTCTTTGGATAAAATCTACTAAGCCTGGAAGTTTTAACACCTGAGCGTAAAGTCCCTCAATTGGAATAAAAAGGATTGCGAAATCAGTTGTATTAGGAGGATCTATATACTTAGTCTTAATTTTTTTACCTTCATCCTTTAACCTCTTTTCGATAGCCTTATTAGCTATATCAATAGCCGCTCTATCATTAGCATCTTCTGCTTCTAATAATCTTTGATAATCCTCAATTGGGAATTTGGCATCAATTGGTAGCCAAATGTGATTTAAATGTTTATCTTTACCAGGTAATTTAATCGCATATTCAACAATATCCTTAGAATCTTTTCTGGTAGCTACATTAGCTTGATATTGTTCTTTTGTTAGAATTTGCTCTAGTAGATTACCTAATTGTACTTCTCCCCAAGTTCCACGAGTTTTGACATTAGATAAAACTTTTTTTAAATCACCTACTCCTACTGCCAAATGTTGCATTTCTCCAAGCCCCTTATGTACCTGCTCAAGTCTCTCACTCACTGATTGAAATGACTGAGCTAATCTTTTTTCTAAAGTAGATTGTAGCTTTTCATCAACAGTTTCTCGCATTTTTTCAAGCTTTTGATTATTATCTTTTTGTAATTCGGTCAATCTCTTCTCTACTGTATCCCGAATTAGCTCTAATTTGGTGGAATTTTGTTTGGTTAGCTCTACCAATTGTTGAGAAAATATTTCTAATTGCCCCTTTTGCATAACTGAAGACTCATGCAATCTCTTTAATAATGAGTTCCCAAAAGAATTCAAGTTATTGCCTAGCTCTACTCTACCTTCCTGAGCCAATTCCCTAGAATCTTTACGAATTGAGTGCAAATCATCTTTGAGCCTTTTCTCTGAGTTGGATATTAATTTATCTAAGTTATGATCTGAGCTATTATTGCCCTTGATTAAAAATATAATAAATATTTGTAAAACAACAATAATCAATCCTACAATATAAATTTCCATATTATTCTTCTTCTAAACCTTTTACAAAAATTGATACTACAGACACTACTGGCAAAGCAATTAATGCTCCCAAAGCTCCTGCCAATGATGTCCCTAATAGTATTACTATCATCACAATCAAAGTGTGTATACCAGTCACTTTTCGCATAATTAAGGGGGTCATAAAATTACCATCTACCTGTTGTAATATAAGATAAAATAATCCTGTTGCAAGGAATATATTAAATCCTCCAGTCAAAGCGAGAATCATAGCTGGAATTGCTGATAAAATAGGACCTATAATAGGGATAATATTCAGAAAAGCAGCAATTACAGCTAATAATAAGGCATAAGGTACTTGAATAATCAATAAAAATGGATAGGTTAAAATGGCTAATATAAGTGAAATTAATAATTGTCCAGCTAGCCAATAGCCAACTTTATGTCTAGCTTGATCAATTTTACTACTTACTAATTTGTGTTTTTTGGCTGAAAAAAAGAAGTTAATAATTTCATCTAAATTTTTGGGGCTAACTGCCATATAAAAGGTAGCTGCAAAAAAGAAGGCTATATAAAATAAAGTACTAATGATATTTTGAGTAGTAAAAAATAAACCTGTAATCACATCCCAAGTTACAGCACCGATATTAATATTCCCCCCTGTAGTAGAGTTAAGGTATTCTATGGAATTAAAATCAGGTTTATCTATTATATTACCTATAAATAAGTTAAAATCTGCAAAAAACTTAGGAAAATTATTGACTAAAGCTGTAAATTCACTACTAATAGTGGGGACTATTAATTGATACAATAAGATTACGACACCAAATACAACTGATAGAACAAAAAATACCCCCATCTTATAAGGAATTTTGAGAGATTGATGCATTGACCTAGCTCCGATTACAATTCCAGAAGATACAATAAAAGCTAAAATACTTATCACTACAACATCTCTTAGCAAAAAAACAATCCAAATAGTAGCTAAAATTAGAAGACCCTGAAAAATAGCTTTTAGGTCAATATCTAGAATATAATTATTTTGTTTCATATAGATTTAATTTATATAATATTATTATAAACTATTTTTGACAAAATTGACAGTATACAGTAGTTCGGCTATTAATAATAGTTTTTTGTAAAGTCGCATCACAAATTACACATTGCCTCCCCGCCTTACCATAAACTTTATGCTCACGGGCATAAGTTCCTCTAGATCCATCAGCCATAATATAATTGGCAATTGAAGATCCTCCCATTTCCACAGCTTTTGGGATAATTTCTGTAATAGCCTTATATAATTTATCTACCTCTTTTTTGGTCAATGTATTAGACATTCTAGTTGGCAAAATTCCAGATCTAAAACACACTTCATCAGCATAAATATTCCCAAGTCCAGTCACAATAGATTGATCCAGTAATACAGTCTTTAGTTTAGATTTTTTATTTTTTAAATTTTTATATAGATAGTCTGCTGTAAACTGAGAATCAAAAGGATCAAGTCCAATTTCATCAAAATGCCCTAGCTTATAAATAGTATCTAAATTAGGGTAAAGTAAAACATAGCCAAACATCCTCACATCATTATAATACAAAGTTCCCTGATTCAATTCAAAAATAATATGACTATGTTGATTCGGAAGTTGGCTCTCTGAGACCTCAATTGGATGTCCTCCCAGCACCTTATTTTGCTTATCATCTTGATACACTAATTGCCCTGTCATCTTGAGATGTACCAAAATAACTTGCCCATTACTAAGATGCAGGATTAGATTTTTGGCAACTCTAGTAATATCTGTAATCTTAGCTCCAATAGGCTGAGTCTCAAATTCTTGTTTTTTATACTCCAAAGGTTGCCTGACAGTGCCAGAACCACTGACTAATTTTGGCTTATGTACAATAATAGACTGAATAGATTTACCTATTATATAAGGCTTGAGACTTCTTCTTAGACTCTCTACTTCTGGTAATTCTGGCATAAATTTTAATTAATTATTTTTTCTTATATTCTAATTTTTGCCTCAAATCGTCCACAAAATCAGTTTTTATATCCAAAGTATCATATAAATTAGAATAGGCTTTTTCATTAGGCACTAAAAGAGTATGCAATTTACCTTGACTTTTGAGATATTGCACCAAAGTATAAAAATCACCATCTCCGCTCACGATCACAGCCTTATCATACTGATTAATCTGAGTCAGAGCATAGAGTACCATCTCTGCATCTACATTACCTTTTAATTCACCTTGTTTGGTGGCTAAAGTTGGTTTGAAAACCAAATGATAACCGAAATCTTGTAGAGCCGAGTATAATTGCTGATTGGTATTAACCATACCAATGAACATATAAGCTTTTTTGACTCCATATTCTCGGTCTAAATAATTACGAAACTCTTTATAATCTAGACTCCAACCTTGACTTTGAATAGATTTATTCAAATTCTGTCCATCTATAAAAGCAAAATTAGGGCGATTCAAATTGGTCTTTGGCTTTGGATTATAACTTGTTTTCTTGAAATCTCTATTAGGAGTTTTGATTTCCTTTGATGGAGATTTGGTAGAAGTCTTGTATGTCTTGTATTCTGACTTATGGGTTTGAGGTTTATAATCTGATGTATCAGACTTTGTTGCTGATACTGGATTATGCTGAATATTTTTATCTACAATCTCATCAGCACTACTAAAGAAGCCTCCTTTAGATTTAAAGGGATGCTTATATTTTTTTTTCATAATAAAATATTAAAATAATAACAATTTGAGTAACAATATTTAATTAAAAATAATTTCAAATAACCAATATTAAATACTACTCCTCCCTATTATAGCTTATAATGTGAATTTATGCAAAAAATTATCAATTGCATCGATGGTCTGATTGACCGTATTGGTAATTTGGATATTAGGAATAATTATATCAAATTGATTTTTGAAAGATAATTCATATTCGGCTCTGGCTAATCTTTTTTGTAATTCTGCTTCAGTCTCTGTAGCCCGATATTGCAATCTGTCTTTTAATGTCTCTATACTAGGTACATCCAAAAATATAGTTAGTAGCCTATCTTTAAGTCGTTTTTTTAGTTCTAATGCTCCGTGTACATCTATAGCTAAAATTGGGATTTGTTTTCTTTTAGCTATATTGTCAATCTCAGAATTAAGAGTTCCATAAAAGACATCGGGATACACCTCTTCCCATTCCAAAAATTCCTCTTTAGCAATTTTATCTTTGAACTCCTCCAAACTAATAAAATAATAATCCCTACCCTCTACCTCATTAATTCTTGGAGCTCTAGTAGTAGCCGAGATAGACTTAGCAAATCTCCTTGAGGATCTGAGAATTTTTTGAGCTACTGTAGATTTACCACCACCAGATGGAGATGAAATGGTAATTAGAGGAGATTGGGACATTAATTTATAATTTTTAATGATTTATATTATAATTATATCATAAAATAGCTAAAATTTCAATATATGTATTTTTTGTAGAGTCGGCGACCCCGCCAACATAGTTTTTAGTAGTGGCGACCTGTGGTTATTGTCCTCCCTTGGGGGAGGTGGCACCGTAGGTGACGGAGGAGGACTTACAGGCGACTGAAAGGTTGAGTACATCCGCCTCGGGCGTGACGCCCCTACGAATACAAAACACAATGGAGGGATAAACCCCATCCCAAACAAGGTATAGGATGGACTAAAGGCCTCCGCTACGATATTTCATAACTTACCATTTATATTTCTTAACTTTTAATTCTTAATTTATTTACCTACCCCATCACACCACTACCAATTAGTTCATCGCCTTTATATAATACCAAGAATTGCCCTTGTGTTATGGCTCTTTGAGGTTCTGTGAATTCTACTATAAGAGTATTTTCATCTTCTGTTGGCTTGACTAGACATTCTACATCTTGAGAACGATAGCGGATTTTAGCTCTGAGTTTTTGTGGTAGATTAGGCATATTATTAGTCCAAGACAATTCACTAATCACAACTTTTGATTGATATAAATCTAATGGGTCTACACCCTTGGAGACTATGAGCTGATTTTTCTCTAAATCTTTAGCTTTGACAAAATATGGAATACCACCGCCAATACCCAAACCTTTTC
>CALMJI010000029.1 GCA_937864235.1 uncultured bacterium
AATTATATGGTAAAAAAATTGAAAGCCCAGATATTAGAGCAGGGATGACCTTTTTGTTAGCAGCTTTAATCTCAGAGCGAGATAGTGTGATTGATAATATTCATCATATTGATAGAGGTTATGAAAGAATTGAAGAGAGATTGTCTCAATTAGGGTTTGATATTATTAGAATAGATGATTAAGTCTATTGCAGTATGAGTTTTAAAATAGAATCAGTTAGTACAGATAATTTAGAATTAGCCAGTCAACAGCTTTGGCAAGTTTTGCTCCCATATCTAGTATATTTATCGAAGTTAGATTTAGAGCAGGTAGAAATAGCTTTTATGCAAATGGTAGAAGCTCATAGTGAGCAAAGACGAAAAAGTGGCGATTTTTATATTATTCACCCAGTTTCAGCCTGTATTATTCTAGCTGAGATGCAATTAGACAGAGACACTTTGATTGCAATGTTGCTGCACGATGTGCCAGAGGACACCGATGTTAGTTTAGGCCAATTATCTAAGGTTTTCAGTCGAGAGGTGATATTCTTGATTTCAGGAGTGACCAAATTATCAGTGATCAAGTATAAAGGGGAGGATAGATATGCTGAGAATTTGAGGCGAATGTTTGTGGCTATGAGCCGAGATATTAGAGTTATCTTTATCAAATTGGCAGATAGATTACATAATTTAGAAACTCTAGATGCTCTCCCACCAGAAAAAGCTCAGAGAATTGCTCTCGAGAGTTTGGAAATTTATGCTCCAATTGCCCAGAGGCTAGGTATGGGAAAATTACAAGAAAGATTAGAAAATTTAAGTTTTCCTTATGCTTATCCAAATGAATACAAAGTATTAGTCTCCCAAGTCAAACAAGCCTACACGACTAGACAAGAAATTTTAACTAAAATCGAAAATAATCTCAAAAGTATTCTAGAAGCTGAGAAAATAAATTATGGACGATTATATGGTAGAGCCAAAAAATATTATTCTTTATATAAAAAATTGGGTGAAGGTAAGACCATTGATAAGGTATATGATTTGATTGCTCTTCGCATCATCACTCCAGACCTTGCTACTTGTTATCAGGTCTTTGCAGTCATTCAATCTTATTTTGAACCACTGCCTAATCGAGTCAAAGACTATATTGCCGGCCCCAAGGATAATGGGTATCAGAGTATTCACAATACAGTCAAAGATATAGAAACAGGTACTATTTTTGAGGTGCAAATTAGAACAGAAGAAATGCATGAATATTGTGAATATGGAGTAGCTTCTCATTGGGCATATAAGCAGAAATCTAATATAGATAAGCATTCTTTTATTGATACTGACCGTTTCAAATGGATTCAGGACTTG